>NZ_JAXOJN010000002.1:0-615449 GCF_036663715.1 Sphingomonas arabinosi | reverse complement strand
GGACTGTGGTTCCGGCGGGGTCGCTTGCTCATCTTGCTTCCTCTTCGCGGCCAGCATGGCCGCTGTCAGATCGGCAATCCACTTATCCCCGCTGTTCAGATTCCTAGAACCACCTCTCTTCGTCGCGCAGCCGCAGCGCATCGATGCTGTCGGTCGGTTTGGCAGGGTCGTCGCCCATCGCGCGGTAGCGTGCGGTCAGCACCTTAGCGGCCATCACGATCAGTACGATGCAGACGACCATCGAAAAGGGGTTCATCGTATCTCTCCTTCAACGAGGCTCGGGTTCCGGGCCGTCAGCACGATCGATGGTGATGTCGGTGGCAAAATCGCGTTGGATGGCGTTGGCTCGGTACGGAGCCGTTCGATCTCGTCGGCGACGCCGGCGCCGCGATCGGTAGCGATCCGTTCCAGCACGCGGACGCGCTGTTCGAGACGTTCGGTGTGGGCCGCATATTGTGCCGCCTTCTCCGCGGTCTGCGCATTAAGCGCGGTGGCCATCGTTTCCTTGTGCCGCAACCAGCTCTTGAACATCTCGCTGCCAATCCCGAGCGTGACGGGGGCGCCGACACAGACGATGGCGAGCATGAAAACCGTAAATCCGTCCATAGTCGAATGTCCTTAGCGGCCGCGAAGCGCTTCGATTTCACGAGCGGTGCGCTCGGCGGGATCGGTGGCGATGCGTTCGAGGACCGCGATCCGCTCCTCGAGGCGAGAGACCTGGCCGGTGAGGCGCTCGTTCTCGCTGCTGAGCAGTTCGACCTTCCGCTCGGCGGCAGGATCCTGCTTGTGCGCACCTCCCCAGTTCATCGAGTTGCCCCAGTCGTCGCTCGGCGGATAGCCGTGCTTGGTACGGATCCAGTTGTTCGCGATCCAGCCGATGGTCGTGATCGCGATGATCGCGATTATGAACCCGGGTCCAGCCCAATTCATCGTCATTCTCCCTGTTGACGCCGCGTCTCAGCGCAGGCTGTCGATCTCTGCCGCGAGGCTGTTGCTGGAGCGGCTGGTATAGTGCGTCTCGATGTCGGCGAGGCGGCGGTCGATGTCGCGGAACTTGCTCCGGACCTCGGCGGTCGAGCGCTTCGGGTTCGAGCGGACGCCCTGCCAGAACTTCGCGTCGTCGGGCGTTTCGTACAGCCCGATTGGCTTGGCATGCCCCATCCAGGCGACCAGCCAATAGGCGAGCAGCGTCCAGGGAAAGCCGCCGGCGAGCGTGAGCACGACCATTGCGACGCGGACGAAGAGCACGTCGATCCCGGTATAATCGGAGATCCCGGCGCAGACGCCCTTCCACTTGGCGTTCTGTTTATCGAGGTAAAACTGGGTGCGGCTGCCGGACATTTCAGTTCCTCCGATCAGAAGTGCGGTCGGATTGCTGGTCCGACAGATACGGCGATTGCGTGGTGCCGAGGCCCGGCTTCCAGTCCGGATTGTCGGCGGCGATGATCCGTTCGACGGTCATCACGCGGTCTTCGAGGCGGCGGGCGAGCATCTGCATCTCGTCGAGCAGCTTCTCGTCTTCCTCGGTCATCCGCGGCGCCTGCTTCCACTTGGTGATGTAGTGCAGGATCACCCACGGGAGCCCGATGAACAGTACCGCGCAGACGAGAACGGGGGTCAGGTCATCCATCTCAATCGTCCTTCTTCATGCGCGCCTTGAGCGCGGCGAGCTGGGCGTTGACCTTGTCGTCGCTGCGCAGTTCGGCAATTTCCTCTTCGAGCGTCTTGACGACGCCGAGCCCCATCGCATCCGCGCGGCCCTCGGCCTCGTCGACGCGGCGATCGAGGATCTCGAAGCGGCTGAACGCCTCGTGCGTCTTCGGGCCGTTGTACATTTCCCGAAGTCGCGTCCGGTTGTTCGCGCTCTCGAGCCGGGTCTGCACCGCGTTCTGCTTGGTGCGCGCCTCGCGGAGCTTGGTCTGGAGCTTGGCGATGTCCTCTTCCGACGCGCGCAGCGCATCGTCGAGCACGCCGACCTCGGCCTTCAGCTGCTCGGCCATGTCGAACGCCTTCTGGCGTTCCACGAGCGCGGCCTTGGCGAGGTCCTCGCGGTCCTTGCTCAGCGCCAGTTCGGCCTTCTCGGTCCAATTGTCCTGGAGCTGCTCCAGCTTCGAGATATGGCGGCGCATCTCCTTCTGGTCGGCGATGGTGCGCGCGGCGGAGGCGCGAACCTCGACCAGCGTCTCCTCCATCTCGAGGATGATCATGCGGATCATCTTCGACGGGTCTTCGGCCTTCTCGATGAGATCGGCGAAGTTGGCGGCGACAATGTCGCGGGTGCGGGAAAAGATGCCCATGTAAATCCTACTCCAGGGGTCGGCCCGAGGCTCTCGGGGAGCCGTCGAGGTCTTATGCCACGATCGAGGTATGTACTGCGATAGGCGTTGCGTTGGTTGCGATGGCGGGACCGACCGCGCCGAGCACGCAGGTCGCGCTGACGACGATGGTGCAGAGGGTGGCGACGGCGGTGCGGGCGATGTTGGTGTTGAACATGGTGGGTCCCCTTTAAGGATGGTTGGTTCCGCTATTCGGCGGGTTGCCTCAAGCATTGCATCTGTCGTGCCAGTTTCGAAAATGGCCGAATTGCAGGGGTTTGCGCGATTCTAGGTGTTTGGGCGTTGGCGTAAGCTTGCCAAGAGTTGGGAATTCGCGCCACATCTTCGTCATGGAGCGAACGACACAGGTCATCGGCGAGTCCGGCACGTTCATGGCGGCGCTCGAACGCGCGTCGCGGGCGGCGGCTTTGGACCGGCCTGTGCTGGTGATCGGCGAACGTGGCACGGGCAAGGAGCTGGTTGCCGAGCGCCTGCATCGCCTGTCGCCGCGGTGGGACCAGCCTTTGGTCATCATGAACTGCGCGGCGTTGCCAGAGACGCTGATCGAGGCGGAATTGTTCGGGCATGAGGCGGGCGCGTTCACCGGCGCGACCAAGGCGCGGGTAGGGCGGTTCGAGGAGGCCGATGGGGGGACGTTGTTTCTCGACGAGTTGGGGACGCTGTCGATGGCGGCGCAGGACCGCCTGTTGCGCGCGGTCGAGTACGGCGAGATCACCCGGATCGGCTCATCGCGACCGATGCGCGTCGACGTCCGCATCGTCGCGGCGACCAACGAGCATCTGCCCGACAAGGTCGACCGGCACGAATTTCGCGCCGATCTTCTCGACCGGTTGTCGTTCGAGGTCGTGACGTTGCCGCCGCTGCGCGCACGGACCGGCGACGTGGTCGTCCTTGCCGAGCATTTCGGGCGGCGGATGGCGTCCGAACTGGGGCGCGAACGCTGGGAAGGGTTCGGCCCGGCGGCGATGGACGCGCTGATCGCGTATCGCTGGCCGGGGAACGTGCGTGAGTTGCGCAACGTCGTCGAGCGCGCGGTGTATCGCTGGGAACAGGCCGGGCCGATCGACGCGATCGAGATCGACCCCTTTCAGTCTCCGCATCGGCCGGGTGCCTCGACCGCGCCGAAGTCCGCAGCCGTAACCCCGCAACCGGCCGAATCGGAGGACGGCGAAGACCCGGTCGTCGCCTGCGAGGAAGGACCATCGGACTTCAAGTCCCGCGTGTCCCGCTTCGAACGCGACCTGTTGTCCCGCGCTCTGGCGGAACACCGCTTCAACCAGCGCGCTACCGCCGAAGCGCTAGGGCTAAGCTACGACCAACTCCGCCACGCCCTGAAACGCCACGACCTGCTCAACGCCGGGGGCTGATACCGCGACTTCTTCCCCCCTCCCTGGAAGGGAGGGGCCGGGGGTAAGTAGGCTTCCGTATCGTGAAACGTCCCGTCACAAGCTGGCCGACCCACCCCCAATCCCTCCCTTCCAGGGAGGGGGGAAGAAGGTGTGCTGCCGTTCAGCGTCAGGCGCTCTTCCCCACCAGCCCCGCGAGCTTCTTCAACTTCGGCGCGACCATCGGCACGGTCAGCATCGTGCTCGCCAGCGCCATCAGCAGCAGCGCGGTGAACGTCTCGTTGGTGATTATCTTCTTATCCAGCAGGATGTTGACGAAGATGATCATGATCAGCGCCTTGGTCTGGAGCAGCCAGCCGATCGCCGAGGCCTCGCCCGGGCGCCATTTCAGGATCCGCCCGGCGGCGTGAACCCCCGCCAGCTTGCCGCCGACCGACGCGACCAGCAGCAACGCCGCCGCGCCGAATACCGCATAGCCGCCGACCGCCCACTGCGTCTTCAGGCCCGTCGAAAGGAAGAACACCGGCATCACGGCGAGCAGCACGAAGTGACGGAACTGGTCCATCTTCGCGGTCGTGAACCACTTGGCGTCGAGCACCGCGCCCGACAGGAATGCTCCGACCATGAAGTGCAGCCCCGCCCAGTCCGCCGCGAACCCGCAACCCGCAAGCCAGATCAGGCTGACATACCAGCGGTCGCGCTCCTCGATCATCCCCATCAGCTTGCGCACGAGCATCGTCGCGATCGCGAACCCCACGAGGAAGCCGCCCTGCCGGCCGACCCGCTCCCAATCGAGCAGGATCAGCGCTAGTACGCCCCAGATCGCGATGTCGTCGAGGCTGGCATAGCGGAGGATCCGCTGGCCGATCGGCTGGCGCAGCACATCGAGCTTTTCGAGGAACAGCACCAGGATCGGCAGCGCGGTGACGGCGCAGGCCATGCCGATGCCGAGCACCACCTGCCACGTCGCGCCGTCCGGCCCACGCCAGCCGGGGTAACGCAGCATCAGCGCCGCGGCGATGCTGCCGGTGATCAGCGGCACCGCAAGCGCGAGCCCTGCGGTGACGCCGGTCTCGCCCCGCCGCTTCCACGCCTCGCCGATATCGAGTTCGATGCCGGCGACCCACACGAACATCATCACCGCCCACCACGCGATGCCGTTCAGCGATCCCATCGTCGCGGGCGTAAAGATCGTCGCGTAATAATCGGGATACGCCGCGCCGAGCACACCCGGCCCGAGCAGGATGCCGCCGAAGATCTGCACCACCACCAGCGGCGCCCAGTAATCGGTTCGCCCCAGTCGCCATACCAGATACGGCGCGGTGAAAATGATGAGTATCGCGAGGAGGAAAACCTCCGTCGGCGTCATGGCGTGCATCTGGATCCCCCGGCGCCGATCGGTTCCCCCCGCCGGCTTCGTTACGGGTGTGACAGTATTCGGGGGAAGCGAGCGCGGCAACCTGTCGATGTCCCAATCGGCCCATCCCGGTTCATTCTGTCCGCTGCGTCATATCGGGACAGGCGTCGAAATGGGTGGGGGGGACCGACTGGCCGAAGCGCGCCGTTCCGTGCGATCACGCAACGAACGTCGCTAGCGAGCCATCGTCGCGTAAGGAGGGTTTCGGATGAAACGATCGTTGCTGGCGCTCGCGCTGTTCGCCGCTCCCGCGGTCGCGCAAGGGCCGCGCTGGTCTTGCGGGGGCAGGGCTCGGTGGTGGATGGCCTGGTCTTCCGCGGCTACCGCGTGTCGGATGGCAACGGCGCAGGGATTCGCACCGAGATGGGCGACCTGACCGTCACGAACGCGATGTTCCTCGATAGTCAGGAGGGCATTCTCGGCGGAGAACCGACCGCGCAGAAGATCACGATCGATCATTCCACGTTCGCGGGGCTCGGCCAGTGCGACGAGTCCCCCGGCTGCGCGCACGCGATCTACCTCGCGAACAAGGGCAGCGTGACGATCACCAATTCGCGGTTCGAGCGCGGGACGGGCGGGCACTACGTCAAGCTGCGCGTGCCGACCGTGTCGATCACCGACAACAGCTTCGACGATACCGCCGGGCGCAGGACGAACTACATGATCAACCTTCCCGAAGGCGCGACCGGCTTAATTGCGCGCAACACGTTCGTGCAGGGGCGGAACAAGGAGAACCACACCGGGCTCATCGTGGCCGCAGCGGAGGCGAAGACGTACCGTTCTACCGGGTTGCGGGTCGAGGGGAACGATGCGCAGTTGTCTACTGGGGATAGCAGCAGCCCGGCTTTCCTGGCGGATTATAGCCATGACAAGCTGGCACTGGGGGCGAACCGCCTAGGTGCGGGGTTGCGGCCGTTCGAGACGCGGTAAGCGGTCGGACTTCGCCGACCCCTCTCCGTCATCCTGACGAAAGTCAGGATCCAGGGTAACGAGCGCTGCCCATTGCGGCTCTGGGTCCTGACTTTCGTCAGGATGACGGGAGGGGGCCGGATACGGATGAGGGGGAAGGCGCCCCATACCAGCCTCAAAAGTATGTTCTCCCGCGAAGGCGGGAGCCCAGACTGGACTCTAACCTTCGCGGGAGAACATGCCTAGGCGAGCAAGACCTTGCTCAGCTCGGGCAGGTGCTCACTGCACCCGGATCGAGATCGAGGCACCGGCCGTCCAGCCCGCTCACCGGCAAACCGATCGTCGCCGCCAAGGTCGGTACGATATCCACCGTCTCCACCGACAGAGGCTGCTCGAACCCCGTCATACCCTTGCGCCAGAACAGGATCGGCACCCGGCGATCGTAATCCCATGGTGAGCCATGCGTCTCGACATAGCCGCTCGCCGGCGACACGATCGTCGTCACGCGCGGCTTGAGAAGCACCACCAACTGCCCCGAGCGCTCAGGATCGAACGACGCACGGGCCCGCTCGATCAGCGTCCAGGTCTCGGGCGGAGACTTGGCCATCGGCGTCGCCATGATCTCGGCGGCGGAGTACGCCCCCGCGATCTGCGGCAGCGCGCGATACCGGCGAAGCGCTTCTACGAGTACCTTCGCCCGCGTTTTCTCCGGCAGCGAATCGTCGATATAGACGTCGCCCTCGGTGCCGAGCAGCACGCTCCTCGACAGCCCCAGGTCCTTGGCGATCGCCGTGCCGACCTGCTTGGCCAGCACGTTCTCGTCCATGTGCGCTTCCATCGGCATCGCCCGCTGCTGTTGCCGCTCGGTCGCGTCGTGCGCGCCGTGATCGGCGGTCAGCACGACCTCGTAATCGACCCCGGTCTCGTCCATCACGTCAAGGAAATCGCCCAGCGTCTTGTCGAGCTGTGCCATCTGAATGCACATCTCGGTGCCCTGCGTGCCGTAGGTATGGCCGATATAATCGGTCGCCGACGCGCCGATATCGATGATGTCGGTCTGCGGCCCCTTGCCGAGCTTCATGTCCTGCACCAGCGCCGCCGCCATCGCGAACACCGCGGCATCCGACGCCGGCGACACGCGGAAGCCCTTCGCGTCGCCGGCCTCACGCTCGAAGCGTCCCTGACCGTAGGTCTTGCCCGCGATCACGATCGGATGGTTCACGCCCGCGCAATAGCCGGGCAGCGGCAGCGCCGCCTGCGGCTTGGCGATCAGCGCGGCGACGGCGTCGCGGGTGCGCTGCACGGCCGGCGGCACCGCGCGGCCGGCGTAGGAGACGTACGTCTTGCCGTCCCACCACCAGAGCTCGTCGACCTTGTGGCCGCCCATCATCACCGCCGCGCGATCCTTGCCCGCGACCGAGACCGAGCGCGTCCGCGGATCGCGCGCCTTCATCATCTCGCCGAGCGTCGGCACCTTCAGATGCATGTCCGACACGGTGTAGCTGTCGTGCGTGCTGCCGGTGACGCGCTCGTCCTCCGAGCAATAGACGATCTTGTCGGGGCGCCCGGCGCGCTGGTCGACCCAGTTGTTGGCGATGATCCCGGTATGCGCGGGCCGCATGCCGGTGAGGATCGTCGAGTGACCAGGGCACGTCTCGGTCGCGGCATGGCTCTGATACCCGCTCGGAAACACCGCGCCGTTGAGCAGCCGGGTGAAGCCGCCGGTATAATGGTTGCGATATTGCTGGAACAGGTCGGCGGCGAACTGGTCTACCGAGATCGCGACGATCAGTTTCGGCGGGGTGGCGGGAGTCGCCGCCGGCGTTGGCGGCGCGGGTATCGGTGAGGTCTGGGCGGAGACCGAAGCGGCCGAAGTCAGCAGGAGCGCGGCAATAAGTGCTTTCACGAACAGTCCTTTAGCCAGCGACAACCATCGAGCGAGGCCGTCGCTTTGAAGTGCAATACGACAAGGTCACCGCTATGGCTTTGTGCGATGAACGAAACAAGGATGGCCATGCGCAGATTACGTTGCGTCCTGATGACGGTCTTGCTGGCCGTCTGCGGGCTGGCGAGCGGCCCTGCGCTAGCGGAATCGCTGAACGGTTCCAGCCAGCATCTGATGATGAAGCTGGTTGCCGAAAGCGATCACCCCAGGGCCGGCGCTCCGCTGACGATCGCGCTGGCGACGACGCCGGAGACCGGCTGGCATGGCTATTGGCAGAACCCCGGCGATGCCGGCTTTCCGGCGACGTTCGACTGGACGCTGCCTGCGGGCGCGAAGGCGGGCGAGCCCGAATGGCCGGTGCCGACGACGCTGCTGATCGCGGGCCTGATGAACTACGTCTATGAGGCGCCCTATGCGCCGCTCGTGACGATCCAGGTCCCGGCGGGGCTCGCGGCAGGGACGAAATTCCCGATCCGCCTGAAGACGAGCTACCTCGTCTGCTCCGCGACGATCTGCGTGCCCGAGGAGAAGGCGTTGTCGCTCGACCTCACGATCGGTGACGGTGCACCGTCGCAGGCGCCATTGAAGTCGGGGGCGTTCGCGGGCTGGCGGCAGGCTATCCCCAAGCCACTCGACGCGGGCGCGACCTATGCGGCGATCAACGGGACGATGCGGATCGCTATCCCGTTCCCCGCGGGCGCGAAGGCCGACAAGGCATATTTCTTCCCCGTCACGACCGGTGTGATCGAGAACGGTGCGGCGCAGACTGTCACGCGCGACGGCGACCGGCTGACGATCAGCACCAAAATCGCGGCGAATGCCAAGACCGGCGGCCCCATCGAAGGCGTGTTGCGGATCGGGGACGGGCAGGGGCTCGGCGTCAAGGCGACGCCAGGCGCGGTCGGCGATGCGGCCGGCAGCGGCTCGACCAGCGCGAGCGGCGAAAGCATTTGGCTGACGGCGCTGATCGCCTTTGCCGGCGCAGTGCTCGGCGGCCTGATCCTCAACATCATGCCGTGCGTGTTCCCGATCCTTAGTCTCAAGGCGCTCAGCCTCGCGCGCGGTGGCGCCAGCGAGAAGGACGCGCGCGGCGAGGCCTTGGCGTATACCGCGGGCGTCGTGCTGGTCTGCCTCGGCCTCGGCGCGGCGATCCTTGCCCTGCGCGCAGGTGGCTCGGCCGTCGGCTGGGCGTTCCAGTTGCAGCACCCTGGCGCGATCGTCGCATTGCTGCTGCTAAGTACTGCGATCGCGTTCAACCTCGCCGGTCTGTTCGAGGTGCCGACGCCGCGCTTTGCCGGCGAGAGCGGCGCGAGTGGGGCGTTCGCGACCGGCGCACTGGCGGCGTTCATCGCGACGCCGTGCACCGGGCCGTTCATGGGCGCGGCGCTCGGCGCGGCGCTCGTGCTCCCTTGGCCGGCGGCGCTCGCCGTGTTCGGCGGGCTCGGGCTCGGCTTGTCGCTTCCGTTTCTCGCGATCGGGTTCATCCCTGCGTGGCGGCGATGGCTGCCAAAGCCTGGCGTCTGGATGGAGACGTTCCGCCACATCCTTTCGGTGCCGATGTTCCTCACCGCGATAGCGCTTGGCTGGGTGCTCGGGCGTCAAACCGGCGTGGACACGCTGACGCTTGCTTTGGTCGCGGTACTGACGGTCGGCGCAGTGCTCTGGATCGGCGGCACGCGCCAGCGCAAGGGCAAGTCGTTCGGCGTGGTCGCGCAGGTCCTGTTGCTCTTCGTGTTCGTCGGCAGCGCAGTGCTGATCTCACGCGCGCCGCCGGTCGCCGCCAAGAGTGCCACTACCGGCGACGAAGCGTTCACCGAGGCCAAGCTTGCCTCGCTGCGCGCCGAGAAGCGCCCGGTGTTCGTGTACTTCACCGCCGATTGGTGCCTGACGTGCAAGGTCAACGAGAAGGCTGCAATCGACACGACCGGTGTCCGTGATGCGTTCGCCCAGCATAAGGTCGCGGCCTTGATCGGCGACTGGACCGACGGCGACCCGGTGATGGGCCGCTTTATTCAGGCCCACAACCGTGCCGGCGTGCCACTGTACCTGTATTACGCGCCGGGCGCTGCCGAACCCACCGTCCTCCCGCAGGTCCTTACGCCGGGGTTGCTCGAAAGCCTCGGGGCTTAATCGGATTCCCCTCCCTGGAAGGGAGAGGTTAGGGGTGGGTCGGCCAATTGGCTGAAGCAGCACCAGCCTCAAGCCTGCCACCCCCAGCCCCTCCCTTCCAGGGAGGGGAGCAAGTCAGTTAGTCATATTCTTGACTTGTGCAGCGCAGCGAAGCGTTGCAGCATGGAACCGCAACGCTTGATGGGGAATTGACCGTTCCGATGGGGAAACAAGCGTTCGACGAGATCATGGGGACACCGGGCGATACGACCGCCCGGCCCGAACTGGCGGCTCTCGGCAAGTGGATCGAGGATACGCCCGACGCCGAGCTGCGACGCCGTCAGGAAGCCGCCGAGACGACGTTCCGTCAGCTTGGCATTACCTTCGCAGTCTACGGCGAAAACGAAGCGGCTGAGCGGATCATCCCGTTCGACATCGTCCCACGCGTATTTCTCCACGACGAATGGACGCGGCTGTCCGACGGGCTCGTGCAGCGGGTCGAGGCGATCAACGCGTTCCTCGACGATATCTACGGTGAACGGCGTATTCTGAAGGAGGGCATCCTTCCCGAGGATCTCGTGCTCGGCAATGCGCAGTTCCGGCCGGAGATTGCGGGTATTCGCCCCCCGCACGGCGTCTGGGCGCATATCTGCGGGATCGATCTGGTCCGCACCGGCCCCGACGATTTCTTCGTGCTCGAGGACAATGCGCGCACGCCCTCGGGCGTCAGCTACATGCTCGAAAACCGCGAGGCTATGCTCCGGCTGTGTCCTGAACTCTTCCGCGAATTCCGCGTCGCGGCGGTCGACAGCTATCCAGATCTGCTGCTCGAGACGATGAAGTCGGTCGCGCCGCATGGCACGGGCTCGAACCCGACGTGCGTATTGCTGACCCCCGGCCACTACAATTCCGCCTATTACGAACACAGCTTCCTCGCGGACTCGATGGGCATCGAACTCGTCGAAGCGGCCGATCTGGTGGTCGACGACGACGTCGTCTGGATGCGGACGATCGCGGGCCGTGTGAAGGTCGACGTGATCTATCGCCGGATCGACGACGATTATCTCGATCCGCTCGTTTTTCGCCCCGATTCCGCGCTCGGCGTGCCCGGGCTTATCGCTGCCTATGCCGCCGGCAACGTCGCGATCATGAATGCGCCGGGCAACGGGATCGCCGACGACAAGGCGATCTACAGCTACATGCCCGACATCGTGAAATTCTACTCGGGCGGCGAGTGCAAGCTGCGCAACGTCGAAACTTGGCGCTGCCGCGAACCCCAGGCGCTGAAGTACGTCCTCGACAACCTCTCCGAAGTTGTCGTTAAACTTGTAGACGGATCGGGCGGTTACGGCATGCTCGTTGGCCCGACCGCGTCGAAGCAGGAGATCGAGGACTTCCGCGCCGCGCTGATCGCAGAGCCGCATCGCTACATCGCGCAGCCGACGCTCGCTTTGTCGACCGTCCCGACTATGGCGAAAGGCGGCCTCAGCCCACGTCACGTCGACTTTCGCCCGTTCGTACTGAGCGGCTCGAAGGGCGTACAGGTCGTCCCCGGCGGCCTTACCCGCGTCGCGCTCAAGGAAGGATCGTTGGTGGTCAATTCGAGCCAGGGCGGTGGTACTAAGGACAGTTTTGTCCTGATGGCGGACCAATCGCAGCGGATGAACGCTGGCGGTATGTCGCAGACGATGGGCGGGATGACGCAGACCTTGGGCGCGCAGACCTCCGGGGGGAATTCCTGATGCTGTCGCGCACGGCGTCCTCGCTCTATTGGCTCGGCCGATATTTCGAGCGTGCTGATTTCATCGCCCGGCTGGTCGAGGCCACCGTTCGTCTCGACGTGCTCTCCTCGCAACCCTCGGGCGACGCAGCCTGGGCCTCAGCCTTGGCCGTCACCGAGACCGACGAGGCGTTTGCGGCGACTGGCGTCGCAATCGGCCAGCGCGACGTCGTTCGGTTCCTGACGCTCGATTCGAGCCATCCGGGATCGATTGTCCGGTGTCTCGACATGGCGCGTAACAACGCCAAGGCGGTCCGTACCGCGCTGACCCGAGAGGCTTGGACCGCGATAAATCGCGCGTGGCTGCTGTTCGAGAACCGCGCGACGCCGGGCAGCACGACCTCGCAGCTGAACCTCGTCGAAGCGGTCAAGAACGAGACGCGCGGGTTCGAGGGCGCAGTCCACCGCATGCTCCGCAACCAGACGACGTGGTTCATTCGTCTCGGCCAAGCGGTCGAGCGCGCGGACAACACCGCGCGGTTGCTCGATGTCAAATATCACATCCTGCTGCCCGAGGGCGAGCGACTTGGCGGCGCGATCGATCGTGACCAGTGGACGACTATCCTCCAGACAGTGTCCGCCGTCACCGCCTATCGCTGGCTCTATAATGACGGGCTTCGTCCTGCCGACGTCATCGACCTGCTACTGGCACGGTCCGAACTGCCGCGCAGTCTTGCTGCATCGGTCGAGGAAACGGTCGACGTGCTCAACCTGCTTGCCAAGCGAACGGGCAATCACGGCGAGGCCGACCGCATGGCGCGGATGCGCGCGTCGCGAATGGCAAAGACGCGATCGGGCGAGGTCATCGCCTCCGGGCTGCACCAGTATCTGCAGGCGTTCATCGCCGAGAACGCGCTGCTGCACGGCGCGATCGGCCGTCAGTTCAAGTTCCTCTGATGCGACTTTCGATCGATCATCACACGATCTACCGCTTCGCGCAGCCGCAGGGCCGGCTTGTGCAGATGCTCCGGCTCACGCCCGAGAACACGCACGACCAGACGGTTGCGTCGTGGCGGATCGACGTGGATTGCGATGCGCGGTTGCGGCCGGGGCGGGACGGTTTCGGCAATGCTGTGACGATGTTGTACGCCGAAGGGCCCGTCGAGGGGATCGAGATTACGGTGAAGGGCGAGGTGCTGACCAGCCATTCGGATGGCGTCCTGCACGGGGTGCACGAGGCTCTTCCGCCCGCGCTGTTCCTCCGGTCCACCGAGGCGACTTATCCAGACACGGCGATTGCCAAGTTCGCGGTCAATGCTGCCGAAGGCGCCCGCGATCGGATCGGCGCGCTACACCGCTTGAACCGTGCGTTTCACAAGCAGTTCGTCTTCGACGCCGGGCGTCCCGAGCCGGGCCGGACCGCCGCCGCGGCTTTCCGCATGGAGAGCGCCACGCCTCGCGACATGGCACACATGTTCGCCGTCGCCGCGCGGTCGCTCGGCGCGCCGGCGCGGTATGTGTCGGGCTATCACCATAACGATCACGAAGTCGTGCATCTGCCGACCCCGCACGGCTGGGCCGAAGCGTTCGTCGACGGGCTCGGCTGGGTTGGGTTCGATCCGTGCACCGGCATGTCGCCGGAAGAGCATTACGTCCGCGTGGCGATGGCGCTCGACGCGGCTGGGGCTGCGCCGGTAGCGGGTTCGCGATTGGGTGAGGGCGGCGAGGAGCTCGACGTCGATGTGGTTGTGCAGCGCGAGGACTAAGTCTGTTTCCCCGCGAAGGCGAGGACCCAGACTGGGCTTCTGCCTTCGCGGGAGAACAAGGAGCAGGGGTTTCGATCGTCGAGCTAGTAAATCACCTCCCCGGCGCAGGCCGGGGTCCAGTTGGAAAGGTGCAAGTAACTACGCGTTGCCTTAGTTATTCACGTTTCCCAACTGGGCCCTGGCCTGCGCCGGGGAGGTGCCCTTCAGGAACCAGCGTACCTATTCCACCGCGGTCAAGATCTAAACCAAAGCCGCAACCCGCGCAGGCGCCGGTACCACGTCCGCATCCTCCAGCCGCCGCCACCCCGCCGGCCCTAAGACCTCCAGCGGCCGGTACCGCGTCTTGTATTCCATCCGCGGCGATCCCTTCACCCAATAGCCGAGATACACATACGGCAGCCCCGCATCTCTCGCGCGCAGGATGTGGTCCATGATGATGAAGTTGCCGAACCCCGGCCAACGCGCGTCGTCGGCGGCAAAGAAGCTGTAGACCATCGATAGCCCGTCCGCCTGCCGATCGGTCAGGCAGGCACCGATCAACGCGCCCGGTACGCCGTCTACGCTCGGTTGGCGGTACTCGACGATCACCGAATTGACCGGCGAATGCTCGATCATGTCGGCATAGTCGTCCTCGTCCATGCCCGCCATGCCGCCGCCCGGATGGCGCGTGCACAGATAGCGGCGGAGCAACTGGAACTGCTCGTCGGTTGCCCATGCCCTGCACGCGGTCACCTCGATATCGCCGAGTCGCTTCAGCAATTTGCGTTGCGTCGCGTTGGGCACGAACTCATCGGTCATCACGCGCACCGATACGCACGCCGTGCATCCCGCGCAGGACGGGCGATACGCCACGCCCTGACTGCGACGAAAGCCGATCCGTCCCAGCGCATCGTTCAACTCGTTCGCATGCGGACCGGTCAGCTCGGTGAACACCTTCCGCTCCTGACGGTCCGGCAGATACGGGCACGGCGCAGGACTGGTGACGAAGAAGCGCGGGAAACGGAAGGGCGCGGTCACCGAGCGGAAAGTCCTTCAGGCAGGCGCGATCAGCCGCGTCGCCTCGTATATGGCTGCCCCGCGCAAACGTTCAATCGGTTTACCACGAATGTCGGTGAACGCAGTAAATCACCGTATCAGAATGGGATTATGCCAGCTCGACGGTCGATGTCTCATACCCGCCAGCGCGCAATGCTCCCACCAGCCGGTCGAGATGCGCACGATCGCGAAGTTCGCATTCGATGTCGGTGATCAGGCCCTTCGCCGGCAACGTCGTGAACACGCGCTGGTGATAGATCTCGATGATGTTGACGCGTTCCTGATCGAAGATCCGCGCGACGTGGAATAGTGCGCCCGGCTTGTCCTGCAACCGGATGCGCAACCGCGCGAGGCGTCCCGAACGCGCCAGATCGCGCAACAGCACGTTGGCGAGCAACCGCGTGTCGATATTGCCGCCGCACAGTACGATACCAACGGTCTTCCCGGCAAACCGTTCGGGATGCGATAGCAGAGCAGCAAGGCCCGCAGCCCCCGCGCCCTCGACCACGGTCTTCTCGATCTGGAGCAGCAGGCTGACAGATTCCTCAAGGCTCCGCTCGCTGACGAGGACGATCTCGTCGACCAGTTCGGCGACGATCTTCGAGGTGATCGCGCCCGGTTCCTTGACCGCGATGCCCTCGGCCAGCGTATCTCCAGCGCAGGCCATGTCGGTGCCGTTGATCCGGTTGTACATCGACGGGAACAGCTCGGCCTGCACGCCGACGACCTCGATCGGGTGACCACCTGGCGCTTCGCTCAAAGCCCGCGCGACCGTCGACATGCCCGAGATCAGCCCGCCGCCGCCGATCGGAATGACCAGCGTATCAAGTTGCGGGACGTCCTCCAGCATCTCGATCGCGACGGTGCCTTGGCCTGCAATGACGCGGCGGTCGTCGAACGGGTGGACGAAGGTAAAGCCGCACTCGCCCTCCAGGATGCGGGCATGCGCATAAGCCGCGTCGAACGTCTCGCCGTGCAGCACGACGTTGGCGCCATGGCCTTCGGTCTGCATGACCTTCACGGTGGGCGTGTTGGTCGGCATCACGATCGTCGTCGGGATACCAAGCCGGTTGGCGTGATAGGCGAGGCCCTGCGCATGATTGCCCGCTGACGCCGCGATGACGCCCTTGGCGCGCGCTTCGGCCGACAGCTGCAACAGCGTGTTGAGTGCGCCGCGCTCCTTGTACGCCGCCGTGAACTGGAGGTTCTCGAACTTCAGATACACCGTCGCGCCGGTCATCTTGCTCAGCGTCTTGCTGATCAGCGTCGGCGTGCGGACGATCGAGTCGCGGATCCGGTCGTGCGCGACGCGGACGTCGTCGATCGAGACGGGGAGGGTGGGTGCCGCTACGGCAGCGTGGGTAGCCATGCCCGACCCGCTAGACCATCTGGCGCGCATGGGAAACACCGCTTATGCGCGGAGGCTATGGCAAAACTGGCATTCATCGGAACCGGCGTCATGGGCGCGCCGATGGCGGGACACCTCGCCGCGGCAGGGCACGACGTCACCGTCTATAATCGGACTCAGCCCAAGGCGTTGGCATGGGCCGATAAATATGGCGGCACGGTCGCCGACACGCCGGCCGCCGTTGCGAAGGACGCTGACGCGGTGTTCGCCTGCGTCGGTAACGACGACGATCTCGCCGCTGTCACGTTAGGCGACGATGGCGTGTTCGCGACGATGCGCGACGACGCGGTGTTCGTCGATCACACCACCGTCTCCGCCTCGATCGCACGGCGGCTGGCCGGCGAGCGTGCGCTGGTAGTCGACGCGCCCGTATCGGGCGGTCAGGCCGGCGCGGAGAACGGCAAGCTCTCGATCATGTGCGGCGGTTCGGCCGAGGCGATGGCTAAGGCCGAACCCTTCATGCACGCCTATGCCGCGCGGATCGTTCATGTCGGCGAGGCGGGCGCGGGTCAGACCACCAAGATGTGCAACCAGATCGCCATCGCCGGCGTCATCCAGGGCGTCGCCGAGTCGCTGCGGTTCGCGCAAAACTCCGGACTCGATCTCGACAAGGTGTTCGAGGCGATCTCGGGCGGCGCGGCGCAAAGCTGGCAGATGGTCAATCGCTGGTCGACGATGGCGAAGGACGAGTTCGACTTCGGCTTCGCGGTCGATTGGATGCGCAAGGATCTTGGGCTCGCCCTCGACGAGGCGCGGCGCAACGGCGCGGTGCTGCCGGTCGCGGCACTGGTCGATCAGTTCTACGCGGATGTGCAGGCTATGGGTGGCGCTCGGCAGGACACGAGCGCGCTGGTACGGAGATTGCCGAAGTGACCCCTCCCAAGATGTCGACATCGCCCCCCTCGCTGAAAGGGAGGGGGGCGATGTTGGCGCTGTCGGCGATGCTCCTCCCGACCCCTGCGCTCGCCGACGGGATCGTCGACAACGTCAACGGTGTGACCATCGCCGATGGCGGCCGTGTCATTCACTTCAAGGCGATCCTGATCGACAAGGACGGGCGCGTGACGCGGCTCGTACCGCCCGGCGAAGAGCCGCCCAAACTCAGTCGCAAGGAACTCAAAAAGAACGCCGGCAAGCCGCTCTACGACTGGCGAGTCGACATGCGCGGCAAGACGATTCTGCCCGGCTTCGTCGACGCGCACGGTCATGTCCTCGAGATGGGCTTCGGGGCGCTGTCGCTCGACCTCTCGATGACAAAGTCGCTCGAAGAGGCGAAATCGCGCATCGCCGCGTACATCGCGGGTAATCCCGATCGAAAGTGGGTTCTGGGCCGCGGCTGGAACCAGGAGGCCTGGGGCCTCGGCCGTTTCCCGACCGCTGCCGATCTCGAATCCGTGTCCGGCGGGCATCCGATCTGGCTGTCGCGAGCGGATGGCCATGCAAGCTGGGCGAACCGCGAGGCCATGCGCGAGGCGGGCGTTACCGGCTCGACCGTGTCGCCGGCGGGCGGACGGATCGAGAAGACGGGCGGGGCGCCTGCTGGCGTGTTCGTCGACGGCGCACAGGCGTTGATCGAGAAGGTCGTGCCGCAGCCGCTCCCCAAGGAGCGCGATGCCGCATTCCTCACCGCGCAACGAATCCTGCTCGGCTACGGCGTTACTGCGGTGGCGGACATGGGCACGACGCTCGACGACTGGCTGACCTATCGGCGGATGGCGGATATCGGCGGGTTGCGCGTCCGGATCATGAGCTATGCGATGGGTGTCGAGACCGCGAGCCGGATCGGCGGCAAGGGACCGACGCCGTGGCTGTATAACGATCGCCTGCGGATGGGCGGCGTGAAGCTCTATGCCGACGGTGCGCTGGGCTCGCGCGGCGCGTGGTTGTTGAAGCCCTATGCCGATGCGCCCGGCCAGTCGGGGATCGGCTTCCTTACCGATGATCAGCTGCAGAACCAGATGAGCCGCGCGGCGATGGACGGGTTCCAGGTCGCGGTCCATGCGATCGGCGACAAGGCCAACCAGATGGTGCTGGACGCGATCCAGGTCGAGAGCGAGACATATACCGGCGACCGTCGCTGGCGGATCGAGCATGCTCAGGTCATCGATCCAACCGACCTCCCGCGCTTCGGCAAGTTCGGCACGATCGCGTCTATGCAGCCCACGCATGAAACCAGCGACCGGACGATGGCCGAGGCGAGGCTTGGGCCTAACCGGCTGACGGGTGCCTATGCGTGGAAATCGATGCTGGCCAATGGCGCCAAGCTCGCATTCGGGACCGACTTCCCGGTCGAGAAGTCCGATCCGTTCGCGACCTGGGCGGCGGCATTCACGCGGCAGGATGCCGACGGGCAACCGCAGGGCGGGTGGCAGCCACAGGAACTCGTCACGCGCGAACAGGCGTGGTGGGCGATGACCGGTGCTGCGGCCTATGCCGGGTTTGCGGAGAAGCAGTTCGGTGCGCTCGCACCCGGGCAGCGCGCGGACTTCATCGTCGTCGACCGCGACCCGACGATGGCCTCACCGACCGACCTGCGCGCGACCAAGGTCGACGAGACGTGGATCGGCGGGGAGAAGGTCTGGACGCGCAAGTAACCCCAACGACTTACGGGGGTTACTGGCGCATCCGGATCAGCCCCTCCTGCGCGACGCTAGCGACCAGTCGGCCGTCGCGCGAGAAAATGCGCCCGCGGTTGAAGCCGCGAGCATGGCCCGACCAAGGGCTGTCGCACGCGTAGAGCAGCCAGTCGTCGGCACGGAAATCCTCGTGTAGCCAGAGCGAATGGTCGAGGCTGGCAGTCTGCAAGCCGGGCGTGATCCAGTTCTTGCCATGCGGCAGAAGGGCCGTGCCGAGCAGCGCCATGTCCGAGGCATAGGAGAGGATCGCGCGGTGCATCGCCGGATCGTCGCCGATCGGCGCGACTAGGCGGAACCAGTTGGCGTAGTTGGGCGCCTGCGGTGCGGGCTCGATCCAGCTGCGGGGATTGACCGGACGCACCTCGATCGGCCGCCAGCGCAGCATGTGCGCGCGGAATTTCTCGGGGATGCCGTCGATGTTCTCCAGCCGCAGGTCGCGGTCCGAGCGGAGCGTTTCGGGCGCCGGCACGTCGGGCATCGCGTCCTGATGGTGCAGGCCTTCCTCCGGCATCTGGAACGACGCCGCCATGTTGAGGATCGGCTGCCCCTTCTGCATCGCGATCACGCGCCGCGTTGCGAAGCTACGCCCCTCGAAATCGCGCACTACGCGGTAGACGATCGGATAGTCCTCGTTTCCCGGCCGCATGAAATACGCGTGCAGCGAATGCGCCGCTTTGGGTGCTTCGGTCGATCGTTGCGCGGCTTGCAGCGCTTGCGCGATCACCTGCCCGCCGAACACGCGACCGACCCCGCCGGGCTGGCGCTTGCCGACATAAAGATCGGTGTCGACCTCCTCGATCTCAAGCAGGTCGACAAGACCTTGGGCGAGCGCTTCGGGCGAGGTATCGGCAGTATTTGAAGTCATACATAGTTACCTTGTTCCCCGGCGGAGGCCGGGGCCCAGTTGGGAAGGCCGCAGTAACGGAGCACGGCGCCACACCGCAAGGTCCCCCCAACTGGACCCCGGCCTCCGCCGGGGAACGGTAAGGTCAATACCCCGCCGCTACTGCCAGCTTGTCCGCGTGAAAGTTCGCATCCCCGAACATCTCGGCGAGCACACGCGCGCGCTTCATGTAGAAGCCGATGTCGTATTCGTCGGTCATGCCGATCCCGCCGTGCATTTGGATACCTTCCTGGACACTGAGCGTCGTCGCCAGCGCGGTCATCGCCTTGGCCACCGACACGGCCTCGTCCGCCCGCTCGCTGCTCTGGTCGAGCAGCTGCTGCGCCTTCAACACAGCGGCCCGCGCCACCTCCATCTCCGAGTACAGATGCGCGGCACGATGCTGGAGCGCCTGGAAGCTGCCGATCAGCGTCCCGAACTGCTTCCGCTCCTTCATATAGCCGATCGTCATGTCCATCGCCCCGCCGCCGACGCCGAGCAGCTCCGCAGACGCCCCCGTCCGCCCTGCGCGCAGGAGCCGATCGAGCGGCGTACGACCCGCATCGACTTCGCCGATCACCGCATCCGCATCGACCTCGACGCCCTGGAACTCGAGCCGCGCGGCCAAGCTCGAATCCGCGAGACGTTCGGCGTTTGCCGTCAGCCCTGCGGCATCCTTCGGCACCGCGAACAGCGTGATACCGTCCGCGTCGTTGTCCGACCCTGCGGTGCGCGCGGCGACGATGATCAGGTCGGCGGTGTGGCCGTGCGTGACGAACCGCTTGACGCCGGTCAGCTTGAACCCGTTGCCCGAGCGTTCGGCCTTCATTGCGACGGTGTCGCGGTGCTTGGCGCCCTCGTCGATCGCCAGAGCCGCGACGGTCTCACCCGCGATGATCCCCGGGAACCAGCGCTCGGCCTGCCCCGTCCCCTCGAGCGCCTCGACCGCCGCGACCGCGGTGGAGAGGAACGGGGAGGGCGACAGATTGCGGCCGATCTCCTCCAGCACCACACCCGCCTCGACATGGCCGAGGCCAAGCCCGCCCTGGTCCTCGCCGATCAGGATGCCGGTAAAGCCCATCTCCGCGAACTGCTTCCACAGGCCGCGGGAGAAGCCGGTCTTGTCGTCGGCGTCACGCAGCGCGCGCATGTGGCTGACCGGCGCGTGTTCGGCGACGAAATCGCGGATCGTGTCCTGAAGGACGGTCTGGTCGTCGTCTAGATACAGTGGCATTTCAATTCCTTCTGCTCCCTCGCCCCTTCGGGGAGAGGGTCGGGGTGAGGGGCTGTGGGGCGGATCGTCCGACCCTCACTGCCCCTCTCCCGCCTTAGCTTCGCTGCGGCAGCCTCTCCCCGAAAGGGCGAGGGATAGGTTCAAGCCGGCAGTTCCAGGATCCGCTTGGCGATGATGTTGAGCTGGATCTCGCTCGTCCCGCCCTCGATCGAGTTCGCCTTGGTCCGCAGCCACGACCGCGGGATCGCCCCGCCACGCGAGCGCTCGCTGTCCCATTCGAGCGCATCCGATCCGCCCGCCGCCATCATCAATTCGTATCGGCCCTTGTTCAGCTCGGTCCCGTAATATTTCATCATGCTCGGCTGCGCCGGATGCGCCTTGCCCGCCTTCAGCTCATCGATGAACCGCTCGGACATCGCCCCGAACGCCTTCGCGCGCACCTCGAACATCGCGATCGACGCGCGCAGCAACGGATCGGCGAGCCGGCCGTCATGCCCGAGCCCGACCGTCGCAATCGCGCCATCGATCAAGGGATTGCCGCCGCTCGACGCCAGCCCCATGCCCGAGATCATCTCGCGCTCATGCCCGAGCAGATATTTCGCGACGTCCCAGCCCTTGTTCTCTTCGTAGACGCGGTTGACCTTCGGCACCTTCACATTGTCGAAGAACGTCTCGCAGAACGGCGAATTGCCGCTGATCAGCAGGATCGGCTTGGTCGACACGCCGGGCGAGGCCATGTCGAACAGCACGAAGCTGATCCCGCCCTGCTTCGACGTCTTGTCGGTGCGCACGAGGCAGAAGATCCAGTCGGCCTTGTCGGCATAGGACGTCCACACCTTCTGCCCGTTGACGAGGTAATGGTCGCCCTTGTCTTCCGCAGAGGTCGCAAGCCCGGCAAGGTCGGAGCCCGCATTCGGCTCGGAATACCCCTGGCACCAGCGGATTTCGCCGCGCGCGATCTTGGTCAGGTGATCGAGCTTCTGCTCCTCGGTGCCGTATTTGAGCAATGCCGGCCCGAGCATCGAGATCCCGAACGAATTGAGCGGGTTGCGCGCCTTTATTGCCGCCATCTCTTCGCGTAAAATCTTGGTTTCGGCGGGCGAGAGACCGCCGCCGCCATACGCCTTGGGCCAGTCCGGCACGGTCCAGCCTTTGGCGGCCATCTTGTCGAGCCACTCCTTCTGCGCAGGAGACGAAGGCTTGAACTGACGTCCGCCCCAGCAGACGTCGTCCTCCGAGCGCACCGGCTTGCGCATCTCGGGCGGGCAGTTCTCCGCAAGCCACGCGCGGGTTTCGGTACGGAAGGTGTCGAGGTCGGTCATATCGGTCCTTTCTCCCTCTCCCCTGCGGGAGAGGGGCGGGGTGAGGGGCTGTAAGAGAGGGTAGCGTTAGCGGCGCCCCTCACCCCAGCCCTCTCCCCGGAGGGGAGAGGGGGCAGAAGTTACTTGATCTTACCGCCGGTTGCGGCTGCATCCTTCAACGACTTGGCAACGGTGAACCCGTACTTTTCCAGCCCGGCGACGACCTTCGGCAACCCCTCGGACTGCGCCCAGAACATCGGTCCGCCGCGGTATACCGGCCAGCCATAGCCGTAGATCCACACCACATCGACGTCCGACGCACGCTGCGCCTTGCCCTCTTCGAGGATCAGCGCGCCTTCGTTGACCATCGTGTACAGCGTCCGCACGACGATCTCCTCGTCGCTGATCTCGCGCGGCGTAACGCCCGACTTCTTGCGGAAATCATCGATGATCTCGGCCACGCGCGGCGAGTTCGAGGGCGTGCGCTTCTCGTCGTAATCGTAGAAGCCCGCCTTGGTCTTCTGACCCCAGCGGTTTTCCGCCGCCAGCGCATCGCGGATGTTCTCGATCCGGCTCGGGTCGCGGTGCCAGCCGATGTCGACGCCCGCCAGATCGCTCATCTGGAACGGCCCCATCGGCATCCCGAACGCGACATGGACCTTGTCGATCTGCTCGGGGCTCGCGCCTTCGAGCAGCAGCTTGGTCGCCTCGACCTGCCGCGGCATCAGCATGCGGTTGCCGATGAACCCGTAGGTGACGCCCGCGACGACGGCGACCTTCTTGATCTTCTTCGCCAGCGCCATGACCGTCGCCAGCACGTCGTCGGCGGTCTTGTCGCCGCGTACGACCTCCAGCAATTTCATCACGTTGGCGGGCGAGAAGAAGTGCATCCCCACGACATCCTCGGGCCGCTTCGTGCAGGCCGCGATCTCGTCGATGTTCAGATACGAGGTGTTCGACGCGAGGATCGCGCCCGGCTTGGCGATCGCGTCGAGCTTGGTGAAGATCTCCTTCTTCACCTCCATCGTCTCGTACACCGCCTCGATGATCAGGTCGCATTCGGCGAGATCGGCGAAGTCGAGCGTCGGCTTCAGCGCGCCCATCGCCTGTTCGACCTGCTCCGGCTTGATCCGGCCCTTGGCGGCGGTCGCCTCGTAATTCTTCCGCACGACGCCGGTCCCGCGGTCGAGCGCCTGCTGCTGCATCTCGACGATCGTGACAGGGATGCCCGCGGACAGGAAGTTCATCGAGATGCCGCCGCCCATCGTGCCCGCGCCGATCACGCCGACACGCTTGATCTCGCGCAGCTTGGTGTCGGCGGGGACGTCGTCGATCTTGGCAGCCTGGCGCTCTGCGAAGAAGATGTGGCGTTGCGCGGCCGACTGCACGCCCATCATGTGCTTCATGAATTCCTGGCGTTCGAACGCGATGCCCTCCTCGAAACTGGAGCCATCCGCGGCCTTCTCGACGCAGGCGATGTTGGCGGCCGGCGCGTCGAAGTTACGGAAACGGCGCGCATTCTCCTTCTTGAATGCGGCGACCGCGTCGGGATCGGCCTGCGCGGTCTTCTCGGACGCGCGGGGAAGGGGGCGCTTGGTCGCGATCCCGCGCGCGAATGCGACGGCGTCGGCTTCGAGCGAATCCTCGCCGACGATCTTGTCGATCAGCCCGGCGTCGAGCGCCTTCTTGGCCGAGATCGGATCGCCCTTCGCGGTCATCTCCAGCGCGAGCTTCACGCCGGCGATGCGCGGAATACGCTGCGTGCCACCCGCGCCGGGGAGCAGGCCGAGCTTCACCTCGGGCGTGCCGATCTTCGCCGAGGGGACCGCGACGCGGTAATGGCAGCCGAGCGTGACTTCGCAGCCGCCGCCGAGCGCGGTGCCGTGGATCGCCGCGACGACGGGCTTCGACGAGGCCTCGATCATGTCGACGACGGTGGGCAGGCCGGGTTCGACCATTTCCTTGCCGAACTCGGTGATGTCGGCGCCCGCAAAGAACGTGCGGCCGTCGCAGCGGATCACCATCGCGGTGATGCTGTCGTCCTTTACGCCGTCCTTGACCGCCGCTTCGAGGCCCTGACGGACCGCGGCACCGAGCGCGTTAACGGGCGGATTGTTCGAGATGATGACGAGCACGTCGTCATGGCGTTCGGTGCGGATCGGGCTGGTCATCATAATCTCCTGGTGCCGACTCCGTCATCCCGGCGAACGCCGGGACCCAGAGCCAAAATCGGTGTGCGTGCGGCCTGGGTCCCGGCGTTCGCCGGGATGACGGCCGTATGGGAATCAGGTCATCGCGGCGTAGATCATCGTCTTCAGTTCGCGGCGGATGGGATAGAAACTGCTCGGCGAAAGCTGCGTCATGAACACCATCGAGACGCGCTCGACCGGATCGACGAAGAACGCGGTCGAGAACATCCCGCCCCAGTAGAATTCGCCCTTCGACCCCGGCACCATCGTCTTGGCGACGTCGTCGGTAATCGCAAGCCCGAGCCCGAAGCCGGTGCCCGCGTTCGACGCCTCGCTGAACAACGACTTCGACATCGTCGCGAGATCGGATTTTCCGGGCAGGTGGTTCTGCGTCATCAGGTCGAGCGTTTTCCGCCCGAGGATGCGCGCGCCGTCGAGTTCGCCGCCGTTCAGCAGCATCGTATTGAACCGATGGTAATCGAGCGCGGTCGAGACGAGCCCGCCGCCGCCGGATAGAAGCTTCGGCGCGCGGCTCCAGGCGCTCTCGGCACCGCGATCATACATCACGCGGCCTTTACCGGCGACGAGGGTGTAGCAGTCGGTGAGGCGGTCGAGCTTGTCGGCGGGAACCTGGAAGAAGGTGTCGTCCATCTTCAGCGGCGCGAAGATGCGCGTCCGGAAGAACTGGTCGAGCGGCAGGCCCGACACCCGCTGAACGACTGCGCCGAGCACGTCGGTCGCGACCGAGTAGTTCCACGCGGTGCCGGGCGAGAATTCGAGCGGGATCTTCGCCAGCGCGCCGATGAACCCGTCGAGGTCGTGGCCGCCATGCCAGCTCTCGATCTTCCCCTCGCGGTAGGCGGCGTCGACGTTCGAGCGGTTCTGGAAGCTGTAGGTGAGCCCCGACGTGTGACGGAGAAGGTCGACCATCCGCATCGGCTCGGCGGTCGGCTTGGTCACGAACGGAACGCCGCCGCCACCGCCACTATAAACCGCGATATCCTTGAACTCGGGCAGCACGTGGTGGACCGGCGTATCGACCGCGACGAGGCCCTGTTCGACCAGCATCATGAACGCGACCGAGGTGATCGGCTTGGTCATCGATGCGATCCGGAACAGCGATCCCTCGTCGATCGCCTTTCCGCCCTCACGCGCGGCGCCCGCGTTCGAGAAGTGGACGATCTCGCCGTCGCGCGCGATCAACAGTTGCGCGTTCGGGAGCTTGCCCGAATCGACATAGCGTGACTGCAGCAGCGTATCGATCGCCGCCAACCGGCTTGCGTCGAAGCCATGCGTCGCGGGCTTGGCGATTTTCATGATTCGACCGTTCCCGCCATCACCCGCTCCATACCCCTAGTTCGAACTTGTTGCCTCTATTGCCTTGAGTGCGGCAGGAATCAACTATAACCTGTCTTCGAACAGGCGATAAGCCAAACCCGAAATTCAACTCTGGAGTCAACCGGTCTTGGCAAGCGAACCGATCATCGCACTCGATCCCTCTTGGCCGGCGATGTCGCTCGCCGATGCCGAGCGAATGCTGACCGCGCCCCGCGCGAAGTTCGAGATGGAAACGATCACGATCGACGGCATCGCGACGCGCATCTGGAAGAACGCACCGCCGTCGTTGCGCTGGCTGGCCGAGGCGGCGCGCGCGCATGGCGAGCGGGTGTTCACCGCGTATGAGGACGAGCGAGTCACTTACGAGGCGAACTTCCGCGCGATCGCGGTGCTGGCTCATCGGTTGCGCGAGATGGGGATCGGTCCCGGCGACCGCGTCGCGCTGGCGATGCGCAACCTGCCCGAATGGCCGGTCGCGTTCTTCGCCGGCGCGAGCATCGGCGCGATCATGGTGCCGCTCAACGCGTGGTGGACCGGCGCGGAGATGGAATACGGCCTCGCCGATTCGGGCGCGCGCGTGCTGATCACCGACGACGAACGTCACCACCGGCTGGAGGCGGCCTATGCGACGCTGCCTGCGCTGGAACACGTGTTCGTCGCGCGCGCCGCGGAGCCGCTGACGGGGATCGTCACGCGGCTGGAGGATGTGATCGGCACGCCGCACGACTGGGCTACGCTACCCGATGTCGGTCTGCCAGAGGCGACGATCGCGCCCGACGACGATGCGACGATCTTCTACACCAGCGGCACTACCGGCGCGCCTAAGGGGGCGCTCGGCACGCATCGCAACATGATGTCGAACATCCTGTCGGGCGGCTATTCGTCGGCGCGGTCGTTCCTGCGCCGCGGCGAGGCACCACCTGAGCCGACGCCGCGGGTGACGCTGACGGTGATCCCGCTGTTCCATGTCACCGCCTGCTCGGCGGGCATGATGGGCGTGATCGCGACCGGCAGCACGATGATCTTCATGCGCAAATGGGACACGATCCGGGCGATGGAGATCATCGAGCGCGAGAAGGTCAACGTCACCGGCGGCGTGCCGACGATCGCCTGGCAGCTGCTGGAGCATCCCGATCGCGCGAAATACGACCTCTCGTCGCTCGAATCGATCGCCTATGGCGGCGCGCCCGCAGCGCCCGAACTGGTGAAGCGCATCCATGCCGAGTTCGGCGCGATGCCCGGCAATGGCTGGGGCATGACCGAGACGATGGCGACCGTCACGCATCACGGGGCTGAGGATTACCTAAACCGCCCAACCAGCGCGGGGCCACCGGTCGCCGCCGCCGACCTGAAGATCATGGCGGACGACGGCGTGACCGAAATGCCTCTTGGGGAGGTCGGCGAACTCTGGGCGCGCGGGCCGATGATCGTGAAGGGATATTGGAACAAGCCGGACGCGACCGCGGCGACGTTCGTCGACGGCTGGGTGCGGACAGGCGACCTCGCACGGCTCGACGAGGAGGGGTTCTGCTACATCGTCGACCGCGCCAAGGACATGATCATCCGCGGCGGCGAGAACATCTATTCGAGCGAGGTCGAGAACGTCCTCTACGCGCACCCTGCGGTGACCGACGCGGCGCTGATCGGCATCCCGCACCGGATCCTCGGCGAGGAGCCGGCGGCGGTGGTGCACCTCGCGCCGGGCGCGGTGACGACCGAGGCAGAGTTGCAGGGCTGGGTCCGGCAGCATCTGGCGGCGTTCAAGACGCCGGTCGCGGTGCGCTTCGTGCACGAGACGTTGCCGCGGAATGCGAACGGGAAGATCCTGAAGAGGGATCTGCAGGTGCTGTTCGATGATTGGGTCGGGGTGACGGCGTAGGAGGCCATACCGGATACCGCTCCGTCATCCTGACGAAAGTCAGGACCCAGGGTAACGGAGGGCAGCGATTTTGGCTCTGGGTCCTGACTTTCGTCAGGATGACGAAGGGCGGGGTCTCGGAATCAAGGCATGATCAGACATAACGCGGTCTTTCCGAGGAATTCCATCGCACTGGCACCGCGCGCCGCTTGAATGCCGACCGCGATTACGGGATGGGGGTGGCAAAGGAATTGCCATGACGGACGCCATGACGGGCGAGGGACTTCGCCAGGAACCGCACCAGCCACAGGGCGAGGGCGGCGCCGTTGCGGAAGGTCCGCCGGCCGAGAGTGCGTTCGGGCTGCCGATTGCGGTCGGGGTCGAGGATGCGATGCGGATCGCGCAGCGTCGCGACCGGTTGCTGGCGGCGCTGACGCTGACCGCCGGGGTCGGGCTGATCCTCGCCATCCCGTTCGCGCTGAAATCCGGCGCCGAGTTCTTCCTGCCGCTCACCATCGCGCTCGTGATCTCGGTTGCGCTCGTGCCGGTGCTGGAGTGGCTCGAGCGGCGCCATGTGCCGTCGCCGCTCGCCGCGATCCTGTGCATCCTCGTGTTCCTGATTGCCGCGAACATCGCGATCGCCGCGATTCTCGTGCCGGCGACCGATTTCTTCCGGTTGTTGCCGACGCGGTTGGACCGAATTCAGAGCAACCTCGCGCCGTTGCTCGATCTCTATTCGAGCCTCGAGAAATACGTGAACAAGACGCTGCGGCAGGTCGCATCGACGCCGATCAAGCAGCCCGCGACCGCAGGCGTCGCCGCGCCGGGATCGATCCTCGAACTCGCCGCGACTTCGGCGCCGGCGGTGATCGTGCAGTTCCTGTTCGGGGTGCTGATCGTGTTCTTCTTCCTGTCCGGCTGGACGCGGATGCGGCGGCAGACGATCACCGGGCGGACCAGCTTCGATGGCGCGATGGCGACGGCCCGCGTAATTCAGGACATCGTCGACGACGTGTCGGCGTATCTCGGCACGATCACGCTCATCAACATCGTGCTCGGGATCGTCACCGGGGTGGCGCTGTGGTTCATCGGCATGCCCTATCCGGCGATGTGGGGCGGGATCGTCGCGCTGCTCAATTACATCCCGTATTTCGGCCCGGTGATCGGCGCCTTCCTGCTCGCGCTGGGCGGGTTGATGACGTTTTCCGACATCTGGATGGCGATGCTGCCGCCGGCGCTGATGTACGGGTTGCATCTGGTCGAGGCGAACGCGATCACGCCGTTCGTCGTCGGGCACCGGCTGACGATCAGCCCGCTGCTGATCCTGATCTCGCTGAGCTTCTGGGGGTGGGTGTGGGGCACGTCCGGCGCATTGTTGGCGGTGCCGCTGCTGATCATCATCCAGACGGTCGTGAAGGCCGCTGGCAAGCCCGATATCGCCGGGTTCCTGTTCGAACACGGGACGCTAGTGCAGCCCAAAGCCGGGCGAAATCGCCGTCGCGGCGATCCGCCCGAGGCACAACGTGAAACTGGCGGATAATTTGGGTTGACGGTATCCGAACCCTCGCCTAGTTGCCGCCTCCACGCTGTTTCAGCGGGTGTAGCTCAGTTGGTTAGAGCGCCGGCCTGTCACGCCGGAGGTCGCGGGTTCGAGTCCCGTCACTCGCGCCATCGTTTGCCCTGACTGGGTAGATGGTTCGAGATTGTGTTAAGGTTTTGACGAGCCTTCCGCTGCGTCCTTCGGGACGCTAGGGTTCGTCAATGGGAATGCGGGTGTAGCTCAGTTGGTTAGAGCGCCGGCCTGTCACGCCGGAGGTCGCGGGTTCGAGTCCCGTCACTCGCGCCACCCCGATCGGGTGGCCGAGACCCTTCATGAATTATCGAGTGCTGCGAGCATTCCGTTCCGTAGATAATTCGGAACCATTTACCCATTCGGTTCGTGCTGAGTAGAGACCGGGTAGCTTCGCAAGACGCGTATCGAGGGCTCGTATCGAAGCATCGGTTCCGCGCGCCAACCTGCCCTTCGATACGCCCTCTCGATACGCCGCTGCGCGACTACTCGACGGCTACTCACGACGAACGGTAGAAGTTTAGGGGGCAAGCGGAGCGTATCGGCTCATGGAGCCGACATGCGGGCTGGGTTACCGCCCGAGTTCCATCCAGCGCAGCACCGGCTTCAACGGTGCGATCCAGATCAGGCCGGTGAACACGTAGAACACGAGTTGCGCTAGCCAGTGCCAGCTGCCGACGATGTTCGACAAACTGACGATCGCCACGCACCACACCAGGATCAGGAGCAGGATGCCGAGCATTCCTACGGGTTTGCGCCAGGTTGGCGTCATGGCGTGATCCATTCGAGTTCGGTGGCAATGGCGTGGAGCGGGACGTCCCACGGATCTGGGGTGAGGCTATCGACCTGCTGCACCGACAGTGCAATGCCGACGCGCCAGGCGTTCGGGTGCGCGAGGAAGGCGCGGTCGTAATAGCCGGCGCCCTGGCCGATTCGGTTGCCGCGGTTATCGAAGCCGACGAGCGGCGTCAGGATGATGTCGGGTTCGAGTTCGGCGGCGTCCGACGCGGGCTGGTGAAGACCGAACGGTCCGGCTATCAGCGCCGCCTCGGTCGCCCACGACAGGAAGCGCATCGGCAGCGACCGGCGGACGACATGGGGCAGGGCGATTACGCAGCCGGCGTCGACGGCGGCGCGTGCGAACGGTGACGGATCGGCCTCGCCGCCGAACGGGACATAGGATGCGACCGTCAGTCCGGGTTTCAACCGAGCCAGAAACGCGGACGGCACGGGAATTTCGACGGGCGGGCGCGCTTCGCGGGCGGCGCGCAACGAGGCTCTCAGCGCGCTCTTGCCGGTCATGCGCAGGAAACCTCGCAATGGGGTGAAGGTGGTGTGGCGGGCCCACCATGGCCGTGTGCCGGGTTATCCACTGACGCACGGTACGTCAGGTGGGGACCATATGCTTCGGACCAGGATCCTAACAGGGACAGCCCCCTATGGATGATGAATAGCCTCAGGGATAATAAAGGCTCGTACCGGGCAGAACCCGCCAAGCCCAATCTAGGCGCTCGGCGGGCTCAGCTCAAGGGCTTCCGCGAGTCCTTCGAGACGATCCGCGATCCGGGTGAGCGCGATCTCGCTGACGGCTGAGCCCTCGGGCGGGCGATGAGCGGCTTCGTCGAGGTCGTCGGCGAGCATCAGCGCCACGAACAGCATCGCGCGTTCGGCGCTGAGACCGCCTGCGGCACGGTCCGCGGTCGGCCAGCGCTCGGCGAGCATCGCGCCCAGCAGGCGGACGCGCGACTCTTCGCCGTCGCGGCAGGCGACGGCGTGCGGTCGGCCGCCGATATCGAGCATGACCTGTGCCATCAGTTGGGACTCCCGCGGGTGATCACATCGTCGAGCGCCGCGACGGCTTCGGCCATCCGTGCTTTCAGCGCGGCGTGGCGTTTGGCGAGGGAATCGCTGCTGCGCGCACGAGCGGTGATCGCGGCTTCGATCCGCGCGATCGCTGCGTCGATCCGGTTCACCGCCGCATTGTCCGGGGTCGTCTCGGAAGTCGTGTCTGGAGTATCTGGCATGATGGTCGAGATAGCATGGCCGGAACACGCGACAAGCCGGTTTCGCCCCTCGGGTCCGCGATCCACGGTGTTGACAGGGCGCCCCACCGCCCCGCAAAGGCTGCGCGCCCGGAACGGACTCGCGGGCGTTAGCGGAGATACGGCAATGACGGTCAAGGTTGCGATCAACGGTTTCGGGCGCATCGGCCGTCTCGTCGCCCGCGCGGTACTCGAACAGTCGAATGGCGCACTCGAACTCGTCGCGATCAACGATCTCGGCGACGCCAAGTCGAACGCCTGGCTGTTCAAGCGCGACAGCGTCCACGGCAAATATCCGGGCGACGTGTCGGCCGAGGGCAATGAGCTGGTCGTCGACGGCAAGCGCATCCGCGTCACCGCCGAGCGTGACCCGGCCAACCTGCCGCACAAGGAACTGGGCGTCGACATCGTCCTCGAATGCACCGGCTTCTTCACCGACAAGGCGAGCTGCCAGAAGCATCTCGATGCCGGCGCGAAGAAGGTGCTGATCTCGGCACCGGGCAAGAACGTCGACCTGACCGTCGTCTACGGCGTCAACCACGACAAGCTGACCGCCGAGCACACGATCGTCTCTAACGCGTCGTGCACGACCAACTGTCTCGCCCCGGTCGCCAAGGTGCTGAACGATGCGATCGGTATCGAGCGGGGGCTGATGACGACGATCCACGCCTACACCAACGACCAGAAGATCCTTGACCAGATCCACCCCGACCTGCGGCGCGCGCGTGCTGCGGCGATGTCGATGATTCCGACCACCACGGGGGCAGCACGCGCCGTCGCCGAAGTGTTGCCGGAGCTCAAGGGCAAGCTCGACGGTTCGGCGATCCGCGTGCCGGTGCCGGATGTTTCACTGATCGACCTGACCTTCACGCCGTCGCGCGATACGACGCGTGAAGAGGTGAATGCGGTGCTGAAGGCGGCCTCCGAGAGCGGCCCGTTGGTCGGCGTGCTCGACTGGTCGGACGAGCCGCTCGTCTCGATCGATCTCCAGCATACGCCGGCCTCGTCGACGATCGATAGCCTGGAGACCGCGGTGATCGACGGCAAGCTGGTCCGTGTCGTCAGCTGGTACGACAACGAATGGGGCTTCTCTAACCGCATGGTCGATACGGCCACGGCGATGGCAAAGTTCATCTAAGCCTACGATTCATGCGCTCCCTCTTCCGTTCACTTCGAGAGCAGTCGAGAAGTCGTCGCCCGTGACCGCTGGTGTTTCGACTGCGCTCGATACGAACGGGGAGGGGGCGGACGCTCAGGCCTGCGAGATGGTGGGCACAATCGCCGGGATCGCCCGTCACCCCCGCGCGAAGGCGCCGATGGAGGTCATCGACCATGTCGAGATCACCATCGAGGCTGGTCTGCACGGCGACTTCCGCGGCTACGTGAAGCCCGGCGGCAAGGGACGGCGTCAGGTCACGCTGCTCGAACGCGGCGACTGGGCGGCGGCGATGGCCGAGGTGGGTCACGATATTCCGTGGTACCAACGCCGCGCGAACCTGCTGGTCGACGGCTTCGACCTGCCCCAGATACCCGGCACCCGTCTTCGCATCGGTGCGGACGTCGTGCTGGAGGTGACGCGCCACACCGATCCGTGCGAACGCATGGAGGCACTGGCGCCAGGATTGTTCGCCGCGCTGACGCCCGACTGGCGCGGCGGGGCGTGTACCCGAGTTTTGATGGGCGGCAGTATCGCCGTCGGTGATGAGATCAGGATCGAAGAACCATGAGCAAGCCATTCAAGACGCTGGATGATATGGGCGACGTTCGCGGCAAGCGGGTGCTCGTCCGCGAAGACCTGAACGTGCCGATGGCCGAGGGACACGTGACCGACGACACCCGCCTGCGCGCGACGATCGCGACGGTCGGCGAGCTGGCCGACAAGGGCGCGATCGTCCTCGTCCTCGCGCATTTCGGCCGTCCGAAGGGCGTGCCGAGCCCGGAGTTCTCGCTGTCGCAGGTCGTGAAGCCGTACAGCGAAGTGCTCGGCCGCGAAGTTCGCTACGTCGACTGGGAGGGCGCCGAGGACGCGGTCGCGACGGTCGAGCCCGGCGACATAGCGGTACTGGAGAATACGCGGTTCTTCGGCGGCGAAGAGAAGAACGACCCGGCGGTGGTCCAGCGTTTCGCTCGCCTCGGCGACCTGTATGTCAACGATGCGTTCTCTGCCGCACACCGCGCACACGCCTCGACCGAGGGGCTCGCCCATGTTCTCCCGGCCTATGCGGGTCGCGCGATGGAAGCCGAACTCGACGCGCTCCAGAAGGCACTTGGCGAGCCCGAGCATCCGGTCGCGGCTGTCGTTGGCGGCGCCAAGGTGTCGTCGAAGCTCGACGTGCTGCGTCACCTTGTCACCAAGGTGGATCACCTGATCATCGGTGGCGGCATGGCCAACACCTTCCTCGCCGCGCGCGGCGTCGATGTCGGTAAAAGCCTGTGTGAGCATGAGCTTGCGAGCGTTTGCGAACAGATCATGGAAGCTGCGGACAAGGCGAACTGCACGGTCCACCTGCCGTACGATGTGGTGGTCGCCAAGGAATTCAAGCCGAACCCCGCCACCCGCACCGTCAACGTCCACGAAGTCGCTGCCGACGAGATGATCCTCGACGTCGGCCCCGCCGCGGTCGAGTCGCTCGGCGACGTGCTCAAGAATTGCCGCACGCTGGTCTGGAACGGGCCGCTCGGCGCATTCGAGACGGTGCCGTTCGACAAGGCAACCGTCGCCCTCGCCAAGACCGCAGCGGCCCTCACCGAGGGCGGTTCGCTCGTCTCGGTCGCCGGCGGCGGCGATACGGTTGCGGCGCTCAACCACGCCGGCGTCGCGGACGCGTTCACGTTCGTCTCGACCGCAGGTGGCGCGTTCCTGGAATGGATGGAAGGCAAGACGCTCCCCGGGGTCGCCGCGCTCCACGGTTGAAATGCGCGGGCATCCGAGCTATGTTTAACATGTTAAACGGAGACTCGGATGCTCGGCGTCAGGCTCGATAGCGAACTCGAAGAACGCCTCGCGGCGGTTGCGCGCACCCAAGGGCGCAGCAAGAGCGATATCGCGCGCGAAGCCGTGCGTCGGTATGTCGAGCGCCACGACGAGGCATTCCTGGCGGAGGCACGGCGTCAGTCGCTAGCCGCTGCCGCGCAGGATCGACGCGCGATCGACGAAGACTGGGACGTGATGATCGCGGCGTTCCCCGCATGAAACTCACGCGGGGCATGGTCGTGGTGGGAACCGGAAAGGGGGACTCCTCCCGGACGCCGCGACCATTTATCGTCGTCCAGTCAGACGTGTTCGCGGATCATGCGACGGTCTCTCTGTGTCCACTGACGAGCGTCATTAGCGGCACAAACCTCTTCCGCGTGTCGCTCGGGGCATCGCCAGAGACCGGCCTCGCTCGCGACAGCGAGATTCAGGTCGACAAGCTCGATACGCTCGACCGCAACGCGATTGTAAAAACTATCGGTACGATACCCATCACCACCATGACCCGGGTCGACGACGCGCTGCGCCGTTGGCTTGAACTCTAAGACAGGATTCAAAATGACCTCAACAATCACTCCGCAAGTCAAAACCATCCTCGACAAATACGAGGCCACCAGCTCGGCGGTGAAGGCGAACCTCGCACGCATCCTGATGCAGGGCAAGCTCGGCGGCACCGGCAAGCTCGTCATCCTGCCGGTCGATCAGGGCTTCGAGCATGGCCCGGCGCGCAGCTTTTCGGTGAACCCGCCCGCGTACGACCCGCATTACCACTACCAGCTCGCGATCGATGCGGGGCTAAGCGCCTATGCGGCGCCGCTCGGCATGCTCGAAGCGGGCGCCGATACGTTTGCGGGCCAGATCCCGACGATCCTGAAGTGCAACAGCTCGAACAGCTGGGCGACTTCAATCGACCAGGCGGTGACCGCGACCGTGTCGGACGCGGTACGGCTGGGGTCGGCGGCGATCGGCTTCACGATCTATCCGGGTGCGGACCAGTTCTTCGACCTCGTCGAGGAGATCCGTGAGCTCAGCGAAGAGGCCAAGTCGGTCGGCATCGCGACGGTGATCTGGTCCTATCCGCGCGGCGGCGAGCTGACCAAGGACGGCGAACTCGCGCTCGACGTGGGCGCCTATGCCGCGCACATGGCCGCGCTGCTGGGCGCACACGTCATCAAGACCAAGCTCCCGACCGCGCATATCGAGCAGAAGGAAGCCAAGCCGCTCTACGCGAGCACCGACTGGTCGAAGCAGTCGGACCGCGTGAAGCACGTCGTCCAGTCGAGCTTCGCCGGGCGTCGCATCAACGTCTTTTCGGGTGGCGCGTCGAAGGGCGAGGACGCGATCTTCCAGGATGCGCGCGACATCCGTGACGGCGGCGGCAACGGCTCGATCATCGGCCGCAACACCTTCCAGCGCCCCCGCGACGAGGCACTGGCGATGCTCGACCGGATCATCCGCATCTACAAGAACGAAGAATAAGCGGCATCCTGCACGCTCGTCACCCCGCTACGCGCCGGGGTGACGAGCGCGGCATGGCAGGCTAGGGGGCGGACATGACCGAATTCGAAGATCCGCTGGGCCCGCTCGATCCCAATTTCGCCGAGAATTTTCGCCGCGACATGCGTCGGCCGCCGTGCCAGTTGTATCTGGTGTCGCCGTTGGATGTCGGGGGCGACTTTCCCGAGCGTCTCGCACGGGCGCTAGATGCGGGCCCGGTTGCCGCGTTCCAGTTCCGCGTGAAGGATATCGACCAGCATGCCGCGGCCGCGCTTGGCGAGCTGTTGCGCGCGATCTGCGCCGAGCGCGATGTCGCGTTCATCGTCAACGACGATATCGGTCTCGCCAAGCGGCTCGACGCGGACGGCGTGCATCTCGGGCAGGACGATGGCGATCCGCGCGAGGCGCGCGCGCAGCTCGGGCCCAATGCGCAGATCGGCGTGAGCTGCCACGGCAGCCGCCATCTCGCGATGGAAGCGGGCGAGGCGGGGGCCGACTACGTCGCGTTCGGCGCCTTCTATCCAACCACGACGAAGGTCGCGACGCATACCGCCGAGCCGGTTATCCTGTCCTGGTGGTCGACTCTGTTCGAGATGCCCTGCGTCGCGATCGGTGGCATCACGCCGGAGAACGCCGCGCCGCTCATCGCGGCCGGGGCGGATTTCATCGCCGTGTCGGGCGCCGTTTGGGGTGGCGACGAGGTCGCAACGATGAAGGCGTTCGGCGAGCTTCTCGCCAAGCGCGAACCCAAGGAACGAAACACCCCGCCGTCATCCTGACGAAAGTCAGGATCCAGAGTACCAAATGTCGCCCTTTCGTGGCTCTGGATCCTGACTTTCGTCAGGATGACGGGAGTGGGACGACAAGGGGGCCGGCGGAACGGAAACAACCGTCGTCCCGACCGTTTGATGCAGAAGCGTAACGGTTTGGGATGACGGGCATGACGGCATTTGTGAAGGCTTCGGTTCTTGTAGCGGGTCTGTTCGGCATGGCGTCACCAGCGCTTGCGCAGACGTCCCCGGCAAAGTCCGTACCGATCGACCGCAACATTCTCCACGTGCAGGTGATCCTCGATCATCTCGGCTTCGGACCGGGCGTGCTCGACGGGCGTGGCGGGCAATCGCTGGTCGCGGCGTTGAAGGGGTTCCAAGAGGCTAAGGGCCTGCCGATCACCGGCAAGTCCGATGCCCGGACGCTGCAGGCGCTGTACCCGTATCGCGCCGCTCGGCCGACGGTGACGGTCGCGTTGACGCCGCAGATGCTTGCCGGCCCGTACATCAATCCGCTGCCGAAGGATCCGGCAAAGCAGGCCGAACTGCCGACGATCGGCTATCGCTCGGTCATGGAGAAGCTGGGTGAGATGTTCCACACCACGCCCGCGGTCATCCTGGCGCTGAACTCGCCGACGACGATGCTGACGCCCGGCACAAAGGTCGTGTTCCCGAACGCCTTGCCGACATCGCGCGCTTACGACGCCAAGTACCGGCCCGATTGGGTCGCGACCCTCAACATGCTGAACGTCGATGCGAAGCAACCGCAAGCGGATCATGTCGTCGTCGACAAGTCCGACGGCGTGCTCCGCGTGCTCGACGCGAACGACAAGCTGATCGCGCAGTTTTCCGCGACTATGGGGTCGAGCCATGATCCGCTGCCGCTCGGGAGGTGGACGATAAAGGGCTCCGACTACAATCCGAAGTTCCATTTCAACCCTGCGCTGTTCTGGGATGCCAAGAAGGGGCAGCAGAAGGAAATGCTGCCGCCGGGTCCGAACGGTCCGGTCGGGGTTGTCTGGATGGACCTGGCGAAGGATCATTACGGCATTCACGGCACGCCGAACCCGGAGACGATCGGGCGCGCGGAGAGCCATGGCTGTATCCGCCTGACCAACTGGGATGCGGCGCGACTGTCGATGATGATCAAGCCGGGGACCAAGGCGGTCTTCCAGGCATAAGGCGATGACGCGGACGTTCTGGATCATTCTAGGGTTGATCGTTGTCGTCGCGGGCGGATTTGCGTCGATGGTGTCGTTCGGCAGCAGCGGTAGCGGCGTCGAGCGGAGGGTGCCGTGGCGCAAGCCTGCGCCACCTGTCAAGGTCGCCGCCGTTTCCGTGACGCCCGGGGCTCTGGCCGTTCCGGTCGCCGGTGTTCCGCGGAAGGCGATCGCGGATAGCTGGAACGACGCGCGGGGCGGCGGCCTCCGCGGCCATCATGGGACGGACATCATGGCGGCGGGCGGCACGCCGGTCGTCGCCGCCGCGCCGGGCCGGATTGAGAAGCTGTTCCAGAGCGGCCTGGGCGGGATTACGCTCTACGTACGTTCGCCCGATCGGCGCTGGACCTATTACTACGCGCACCTTGCCGGGTACGCGGACGGCATTCGCGAAGGCCTCGCGGTAAAGGCGGGCGACACACTCGGCTATGTCGGCGATACCGGCGATGCGGGAGCGGGCAACTACCACCTGCATTTCGGGCTGACGAGGATGCAGCAGGGCGAGCGCTGGTACCAGGGCGAGAACGTGAACCCGTACCCGCTGCTTGCCGGACGCGAGCGCGCCCGCTAAAGCCCGCCGCTTCGGGTTTTCGCAGAGCCAGGCCTCAAGGCCAGGCTTCGCGGACGGCCCCTAGCTCTTTCCAGCAGGAATCGGTCATGAAGATCAACGCGGTCGAGATTCGTCCCGGCAACATCCTCGAATATGAGGGCGGCATCTGGCGCGCCGTCAAGATTCAGCACACTCAGCCAGGCAAGGGCGGTGCTTATATGCAGGTCGAGATGAAGAACCTCATCGACGGCCGCAAGAACAACACCCGCTTCCGCTCCGCCGAGAGCGTCGAGAAGGTGCGGCTCGAGACCGTCGACTTCCAGTTCCTGTTCCGCGAAGGCGACATGCTCACCTTCATGGACAAGATCAATTACGAGCAGATTTCGCTCGACGCGGACATCCTGGGCGACGCCGCGGCGTTCCTGCAGGACGGCATGGACGTGGTGATGGAGCTCTGGGAAGAGCGACCGATATCGGTCCAGCTTCCCGACACGATCGAGGCGTTGATCGTCGAGGCGGATGCCGTCGTGAAGGGCCAGACCGCATCGTCGAGCTACAAGCCCGCGGTGCTGGAGAACGGCGTACGCGTGATGGTGCCGCCGCACATCGGCGCCGGAACGCGGATCGTCGTCGATGTGTACGAGCAGACTTATGTAAGGCGCGCAGACTAAAATCTGCTTCCCCTCCCGCAAGCGGGAGGGGGCCGGGGGGTGGGCGCCCGCCCTCCACGTCGCGCAACCTATATGGCGCGAACGACTTCTACGTTGCGCGACGATGATAGCGCGAGCCCACCCCCGGCCCCTCCCGCATGCGGGAGGGGGGAGTTAAATTAAAATGCCCAGCCATTCCGGCATCATGACCGTCATCGAGCGCGCCGCCCGCAAGGCTGCACCGCGCCTGCGCCGCGATTTCAACGAGGTCCAGCAGCTTCAGGTGAGCCGGAAGGGTCCGGCCGACTTCGTCAGCCAGGCCGATCAGCGCGCCGAGCAGACGATCTTCGAAGAGCTCAGCCACGCCCGTCCCGATTGGGGCATGCTCATGGAGGAGCGCGGGGAGGTCGAGGGTGATCCGAACAAACCGCGCTTCATCGTCGATCCGCTCGATGGCACGTCGAACTTCCTCCACGGCATCCCGCATTTCTGCATCTCGATCGCGGTCGAAGAGCCGATGCCGAACGGCAAGCGCGAGGTTACGACCGCTCTGGTATACCAGCCGCTGACCGACGAGAGCTTCTGGGCCGAGAAGGGCCGGGGCGCTTGGCTGACCGACCAGCGCCTGCGCGTGTCGTCGCGGCGCGATCTGTCCGAATCGCTGATCGCCACCGGGATCCCGTTCCTCGGCCATGGCGACTTCGCACAGTGGAGCCGGATCTTCGGCGCGGTCGCACCTGAGGTCGCCGGTATCCGTCGCCTCGGTGCTGCGGCCCTCGATCTGGCATGGCTCGCGGCCGGCCGGTTCGACGGCTTCTGGGAATCGAACCTGAAGCCTTGGGACGTCGCGGCCGGCATGCTGCTGGTGAAGGAAGCCGGCGGTTTCGTTACCGACTTCCGTGGCGGCGATCGTGCGATGGAGCGTAATGAGTTTCTTGCGGCTAACGATGCGCTGCATTCGCGACTGCATAAGCTGGTGGCCGGCGCGCTGCGCTAAGGCCGACGGACCGTAACGACGGTTTCAAGGCGGGTTGGCTTCTTCGTCCGTCATGCTGACGAAAGTCAGGATCCAGGGTTCCAAACGGCAACTTTCGTGGCCCTGGATCCTGACGTTCGTCAGCATGACGGGCAGTGGGGGCGCCAATCCGCTTGGAGCGGTAGCATTCCCCGCGAAGGCGGGGATCCAGACTGGGCTCTTGCCTTCGCGGGAGAACAAGGAAGAGAGGGTTGTCGTTCGGAGGCGGTCTCATCGTTCCTTTAGGGGTGCACGCCGAAACGTCCGAGGCGACGGATCAAGATCAGGGACGAAGCCGTCATCGCCGACCGCGGCATGCGCACGCGCATCAAGTAACGCATGTTTCCTGCCACCCCGTCTCTCGTGTTGCGAGTGATTCTCACACCCTCCTAGCCTTGCCCCGAACCCCCCATCGGCCTAAAGCGGCCCCGTTCCGTTCGCACTTGCGAGAAGCAATTTGGTCGACCTGTCGCACTATCTTCCGATCCTCCTGTTCCTCGGGGTCGCCATCGCATTGTCGAGCACGTTCGTGTTCCTGCCGATGGCTGTCTCGCGCCTCACCGGATCGCACAAGCCTACGCCCGAGAAGCTTAGCGAATACGAGTGCGGCTTCCCCGCATTCGAAGATCCGCGCAGCCAGTTCGACGTTCGCTTCTACCTGATCGCCATCCTCTTCATCATCTTCGATCTTGAGGCCGCGTTCCTGTATCCCTGGGCCGTCTCGGTCTTCACGCTCGGCTGGACGGCGTGGATTTCGATGATGATCTTTATCGGCGAATTGGCTCTTGGCCTCGTCTACGCATGGAAGAAGGGAGCACTCGATTGGGAGTAGAGCTTCAGCCGTCGCCCGGTGCCGGCAGTTCGCTGGTGCCGCCCGACCAGGGCTTTTTCGATAGCCTCAACGGCGAACTGACCGACAAGGGTTTCCTGGTCACGTCGACCGAAGACTTGTTCCAGTGGGCCCGCACCGGCTCGCTGTGGTGGATGACGTTCGGGCTCGCATGCTGTGCGGTCGAGATGATCCACGTCAACATGCCGCGCTACGACCTGGAGCGCTTCGGCGCCGCGCCGCGCGCATCTCCGCGTCAGTCGGACGTGATGATCGTCGCCGGCACGCTCTGCAACAAGATGGCGCCTGCGCTGCGCAAGGTCTACGACCAGATGTCGGAGCCGAAGTACGTGATCTCGATGGGATCGTGCGCGAACGGCGGCGGCTATTATCATTACAGCTACAGCGTCGTCCGTGGTTGCGACCGGATCGTGCCGGTGGACATCTACGTCCCCGGGTGCCCGCCGACGGCTGAGGCGCTGCTGTACGGCATCATGCAGTTGCAGCGGAAGATCCGGCGGTCCGGGAGCATCGAGCGTTGAGGGCTCCCGCACCCGCTTATGCGTCGAACGACGGCGTGATCGACACGGCGCGCGCCGCGCTTGGTGGAATGCTGCTCGATGCGGTCGACCATGTCGGCGAAGTCGCGCTACACGTTCGTCGCGAAGACCTGTATGACGCGATGATCGCGTTGCGCGACACGCCGGGGCTTGCCTACCAGCAGCTCATGGAGATCGCCGGCGTCGACTATCCGGATCGCCCCGAGCGGTTCGAGGTCGTCTATTGCATGCTGTCGCTGACGCGGAACCACCGCTTGCGCGTGCATGTCGCGACCGACGAGGAAAAGCCGGTGCCGTCGGTGACGGACATCTGGCCGGTCGCCGGCTGGCTGGAGCGCGAAGTATATGACATGTACGGCGTGCTGTTCAGCGGCAACCCGGACCTGCGGCGCATCCTAACCGATTACGGCTTCCGCGGTCATCCGCAGCGTAAGGACTTCCCGCTGACCGGGTATGTCGAGCTGCGCTATTCGGAAGAGTCGAAGCGCGTCGTGTACGAGCCGGTGCAGCTCGCGCAGGATTTCCGGACGTTCGATTTCATGAGCCCGTGGGAAGGTGCCGAATACGTGCTGCCCGGCGACGAGAAGGGCGCGCTGCCCGAGGCCAAGGGCGCACCTACGCCTCTCAAGGCTGATGCGATCGTCAAGGCCGATGCGACCCAGAGCGCGACCAAGGCGCCGGACGCACCGAGCGAGTCCTATGCCAAGAAGGACGCGCGAGGGACGGCGCAAACCGGTTCGGGTGACGCCAATGCTGGCAACCAAAAGCAGGACAAGCCCGTGGAGTCGGATGTCATCCCGACCAAGGGCGGAGGACAGAACCAGTGAGTCTGTATGTCGAAGAGCTTCTGGGTGAAGCCGACGCAGCCGATCCTACGACCGGCGACGTCACGATCCAGAACTACACGATTAATTTCGGTCCGCAGCATCCCGCGGCGCACGGCGTGTTGCGTCTCGTCATGGAGCTCGACGGCGAGATCGTCGAACGCGTCGATCCGCATGTCGGCCTGCTCCACCGCGGCACTGAGAAGCTGATCGAGTACAAGACCTACACGCAGGCGCTGCCGTATTTCGATCGGCTCGATTACTGCTCGCCGTTGTGCATGGAGCATAGCTGGGTGCTGGCGGTCGAGAAGCTCCTCGATCTCGAAGTGCCCGAGCGTGCGCAGTATCTCCGCGTGTTCTTCGCCGAGCTGACGCGCATCTCGAACCACATGCTCAACCTCGGGTCGCACGTCATGGACGTCGGCGCGATGACGCCGAACCTGTGGCTGTTCGAAATTCGCGAAGACTGCATGAACTTCTTCGAGCGCGTGTCCGGCGCCCGCATGCATTCGAACTATTTCCGTCCGGGTGGCGTACATCAGGACGCACCGCTGAAGCTGCTCGCCGACATCGGCGACTGGCTCGACACGCGCCTGCCGCGTCTGTTCGAGGATGCGATCTCGCTCGTCGCGGACAATCGTATCTTCAAGCAGCGCAACGTCGACATCGCCGTGGTCAGCCGCGACGACGCGATCAAGTGGGGTTTTTCGGGCCCGATGATCCGTGGCTCGGGCATCGCCTGGGATCTGCGCAAGTCGCAACCTTATGACGTGTACGCCAAGATGGACTTCGACGTGCCGGTCGGCACGCGCGGCGATTGCTATGACCGGTTCATGGTGCGCGTAGAGGAAGTGCGTCAGTCCGCCCGGATCATGAAGCAGTGCCTGGCCGAGATGCCCGAGGGGCCGATCGCGTCGCTCGACCGCAAGGTCGTGCCGCCCAAGCGCGCCGAGATGAAGCAGTCGATGGAAGCGCTGATCCATCACTTCAAGCTCTATACCGAGGGCTTCCACGTGCCCGCCGGTGACGTCTATGTCGCGACCGAAAGCCCCAAGGGCGAATTCGGCGTGTATCTGGTCGCCGATGGCTCGAACAAGCCGTATCGCTGCAAGATCCGCCCGACCGCGTTCTCGCATCTGCAAGCCATGGACTTCATGGCTAAGGGCCACATGCTGGCGGATACGACCGCGATCCTCGGCGCGATGGATATCGTTTTTGGTGAATGTGACCGCTAATGGCTGAAGCTCCAAAAATTCCCGACGAGGCCGAAACCCGCGCTCGCTGGGGTTCGTTCGCGTGGACGGACGAGAACCAGGTGAAGGCGAACGAGATCCTCGGGCGCTATCCCAAGGGTCGCGAGCAGTCGGCGTCGATCCCGTTGCTCGATCTGGCGCAGCGGCAGGTCGGTGCCGAAACGCAGACGCAGGGCTGGTTGCCGGTGCCGGTGATCGAGTTCGTCGCGCGCCAGATTGGCGTGCCGTACATGCGCGTTTACGAGGTCGTGACCTTCTACACGATGTTCAATCTGGCGCCGGTCGGTCGCTTCCACGTGCAGGTCTGCGGCACGACGCCGTGCATGCTGCGCGGGTCGGATGACGTGCTTGCCGCGTGCAAGAACCGCGGCTTGGTCAAGGGCGGTACTACCCCCGACGGCATGTTCACGCTGACTGAGGTCGAGTGCCTTGGCACGTGCGCGAATGCGCCAATGGTACAGATCAACGACGATAACTTCGAAGACCTCGATTACGACAAGACGACCGAGATCCTCGAAGCGCTGGCCAATGGCGGCACCCCAACGCCAGGGCCGCAGTTCGGCCGTCGCGCAAGCTGCCCAGAGGGCGGGCCGACCTCGCTGAAGGCGATGGTCGACGCGAACCACGATTACCGGGGGGAGTGGGCCTGATGCTCGCCGATAAGGACCGCATCTTTACCAACGTCTACGGTTTCCAGCCGTGGAATATCGACGCCGCTATCATGCGCGGCGATTGGGACAAGACCAAGGATCTGATGGCGCTCGGCCAGGACGCGATCATCGACGTGATGAAGGCGTCGGGTCTGCGCGGCCGTGGCGGTGCGGGCTTCCCGACCGGGACCAAATGGTCGTTCATGCCGAAGGAGCCGAAGCCCGACCGGCCGAACTTCCTCGTCATCAACGCTGATGAATCCGAGCCGGGCAGTTGCAAGGACCGCGAGATCATCCGCCATGATCCGCACAAGCTGATCGAAGGCGCGCTGATCGCCGGGTTCGCGATGCGCGCGCGCGCCGCGTACATCTACATCCGTGGCGAATATATCCGCGAGGCCGAGACGTTGTTCGCGGCGGTCGCCGAGGCGTATGATCGCGGCTTCATCGGCAAGAACGCATGCGGGTCGGGCTACGACTTCGACGTGTTCGTGCACCGTGGCGCTGGCGCTTACATCTGCGGCGAAGAGACCGCGATGTTGGAGAGCCTCGAGGGCAAGAAAGGCCAGCCGCGGCTGAAGCCTCCGTTCCCGGCGGGCGCTGGCCTCTATGGCTGCCCGACGACGGTCAACAACGTCGAGTCGATCGCGGTTGCGCCGACGATTTTGCGGCGTGGCGCGGCGTGGTTCTCCAGCTTCGGCGCGGAGAATAACCGCGGTACGAAGCTGTTCCAGATCAGCGGCCATGTGAACAAGCCGTGCGTCGTTGAGGAAGAGATGAGCATCTCGTTCCGCGACCTGATCGAAACGCATTGCGGTGGCATTCGTGGCGGCTGGGACAACCTGCTTGCCGTGATCCCGGGCGGTTCGTCCGTGCCGCTGGTGCCCGCCGCGCAGATTATGGACTGCGCGATGGACTTCGATGGCCTGAAGGCGGTTGGCTCAGGCCTCGGCACCGCGGCGATCATCGTCATGGACAAGTCAACCGACATCGTCCGCGCGATCAGCCGCATCTCGTACTTCTACAAGCATGAGAGCTGTGGCCAGTGCACGCCGTGCCGCGAAGGCACCGGCTGGATGTGGCGCGTGATGGAGCGGATGCGCACCGGCGACGCCGAACTGTCCGAAATCGACATGCTCCAGCAGGTCACCAAGCAGGTTGAGGGTCACTCGATCTGCGCGCTCGGTGACGCAGCCGCATGGCCGATCCAGGGCCTGATCAGGCATTTCCGCCCAGAAATGGAACGCCGTATCCGCGAACGTGGTGGCGATCTGAACCCCATGATGGAGGCTGCGGAATGACCGATGACCGTGCCGACTTCATGCTGGAAATACTGAAGAAGATCCAATCGGACGTCTCCCTGGGGCGTCGCGAGCAGACGTCGCAGAGCACGCGATTGTTGGCGATGGAAGATCATCAGCGTGGCATGATCACGTCGTTGATGGGCGTCGTTACGTCCATTCACGGCGTCGAGGTCGACGTCGCGCATCTGAAGGACCGGGTTGATCGCATCGAGCGTCGCCTCGGCCTGACCGACACGGAACACTGATATGCCCTTAGTCAAAGTCGATGGCGTAGAGATCGAGGTGCCGCAGGGCGCCACCGTGCTGCAGGCGTGCGAGCTTGCCGGCAAGGAGATCCCGCGTTTTTGTTATCATGAGCGCCTGAGCATCGCCGGCAATTGCCGGATGTGCCTGGTCGAGGTGAAGCCTGGTCCGCCCAAGCCGCAGGCGTCGTGCGCGCTGCCGGCGGCGGACAAGCAGGAGATCTTCACCAACTCGCCGATGGTCAAGAATGCCCGCGAGGGCATCATGGAATTCCTGCTGATCAACCATCCGCTCGATTGCCCGATCTGCGATCAGGGCGGTGAGTGCGATCTTCAGGACCAGTCGGTCGCCTATGGCCGTGGTCATTCGCGCTACGACGAGAACAAGCGCGCGGTCACCGAGAAGTATATGGGGCCGATCGTCAAGACGGTCATGACCCGCTGCATCCAGTGCACGCGCTGCATCCGGTTCGCCGAGGAAGTGTCCGGCGTCGAGGAGATCGGGGCGATCTTCCGCGGCGAGGACATGCAGATCACCTCGTATCTCGAAAACGCGGTCAAGAGCGAGCTGAGTGGCAACGTCGTCGATCTGTGCCCGGTCGGTGCGCTGACGTCGAAGCCGTACGCGTTCGAGGCGCGTCCGTGGGAACTTCGCAAGACGCTGACGATCGACGTGATGGACGCGGTCGGCACCAACATCCGGCTCGACAGCCGTGGTCGCCAGGTGCTGCGCTGCGTTCCGCGGATCAACGAGGACGTGAACGAGGAGTGGGCGACCGACAAGACGCGCCACGCGATCGACGGTCTCGTCCGTCGTCGTCTCGATAAGCCCTATGTCCGCGTGAATGGTAAGCTCCAGCCTGCGACGTGGGACGAGGCGTTTGCGGCGATCAAGGCGGTCAACGCCGGGTCGAGTGTTGCCGCGGTCGCCGGCGATCTCGTCGATTGCGAAACGATGTACGCCGCCAAGGCACTGCTCGCGAAGATGGGGTCGACCCTGCTCGAAGGCCGTCAGACCGGCATGGATTACGACGCGACGAGCATCGCCGCAGTGAATTTCAACACGACGATCGCCGGCACCGAGCGTGCGGATGCAATCCTGCTGGTGGGTACCAACCTGCGCTGGGAAGCGCCGCTGGTGAACACGCGGGTGCGCAAGGCGATCAAGAAGGGTGCGAAGGTCTTCGCGATCGGGCCGGAGACGGACCTGACGTACAAGGTCGAGTGGCTCGGCGACGATCTGGCGCTGCTCGGCACTCTGCCCGAGGCCGTGACCGAGGCTTTCGCGAAAGCAGAACGCCCGATGGTGATCGTCGGTGGCGGTGCGCTGAAGGGTGGCCATGCGGCTGCGCTGAAGCTCGTCGACACGCTGGGTCTCGTGAAGGATGACTGGAACGGCTTCAACGTCGTGCACATGGCGGCGTCGCGGATGGGCGGGCTGATGCTTGGCTATGCGCAGAAGGGCGGCATCGCCGACGTGATGGGGGCGAAGCTCGGCTTCTTCCTCGGTGCGGACGAGGTCGATTATTCGAAGTTCGCTGGCTTCAAGGTGTTCGTGGGTCATCACGGCGACAAGGGCGCGGCGGCTGCCGACGTCATCCTGCCGGGCGTCACCTATGCCGAGAAGTCGGGGACGTGGGTCAATCTCGAAGGGCGTGTCCAGCGCGGCGAGCGGGCAGTGTTCGCACCGGGCGACGCGCGTGACGACTGGTCGATCTTCCGCGCGCTGTCGGACACGCTCGGCCACACGTTGCCGTTCGACAGCTTCGAGGGTCTCCGCGAGGAGATGTACGCGAACGTGCCTGCGCTGCGTCATCAGGCGCTCGCGACGTTCGAGTGGAACCCGCCTTCGATTAGCGGCGAAGGGCAGGGCGTTCTTGCCGGCTATCCGATCAAGGACTTCTACCTGACCAACGCGATCTGCCGCGCATCGCCGACGATGCAGCGCTGCTCGGCCGAACTTCTCCACGGGGAAGATTACGCGGAGGCAGCCGAATGATCTCCTGGTTCGAATCCTCGCTCGGTTACGACTGGGCGTTCTTCCTCGCGACGATCATCGACATCCTCGTGATCGCGCTGCCGCTGATGCTGGCGGTCGCGATGATCATCTATGCCGATCGTAAGATCTGGGCGGCGATGGCGCTACGCCGTGGTCCTAACGTCGTCGGTCCGTTCGGCCTGCTGCAGAGCTTCGCCGACGGTCTGAAAGTGTTCCTGCAGGAGACGATCGTCCCCGCAGCCGCCAACCGGACGCTGTTCCTGCTGGCACCGATCATTACCTTTACGGTCGCGCTGATCGTCTGGGCGGTCGTACCGTTCGGGGTCGGCGTCGTGCTCGCAGACATCAACGTCGGGTTGCTTTACGTGCTCGCGGCCTCGTCGCTGGGCGTGTACGGGATCATCCTGTCGGGCTGGGCGTCGAACTCGAAATACCCGTTCTACTCCGCGCTTCGTGCGGCCGCGCAGATGGTGTCGTATGAGGTCGCGATTGGCTTCATCCTGATTTCGGTCGTGCTATGGACCGGCAGCTTCAACCTGTCGGCGATCGTGATGGCGCAGAAGTCGCACGTCTGGTTTATCAACGGCTACATCCTGAACCCGCTGATGTTCCCGATGGCGGTGATGTTCTTCATCTCGTCGCTTGCCGAGACGCAGCGCGCGCCGTTCGATTTGACCGAGGCAGAGAGCGAGCTCGTCGCCGGCTACCAGACCGAATATTCGTCGATGTCGTTCGCGCTGTTCTGGCTCGGCGAGTATGCGAACGTCCTGCTGATGTGCGCGCTGAACGCGACGCTGTTCTGGGGCGGGTGGCTGCCCCCGGTCGACTGGGCTCCGCTGTATTACGTGCCGGGGATCATCTGGCTGTTCGCCAAGATCCTGTTCTTCTTCTTCCTGTTCAGCTGGGTGAAGGCGACGGTGCCGCGCTATCGCTACGATCAGCTGATGCGGCTTGGCTGGAAGGTCTTCCTCCCCGTCTCGCTGTTCTGGGTTTTCCTCGTGTCGGGCTATCTCATGCTGACGCGCGTTGGAGTGGGTTCATGAGCGTCGCTCAGATCATCAAGTCGTTTACTCTGTGGGAATTCGTGAAGGCGCACGCGTTGACGCTTCGCTATTTCTTCAAGGAAAAGGCGACGATCAACTATCCGTACGAGCGGAACCCGGTGTCGCCGCGGTTCCGTGGCGAGCATGCACTGCGTCGCTATCCGAACGGCGAAGAGCGCTGCATCGCGTGCAAGCTTTGCGAGGCTGTTTGCCCTGCACAGGCTATCACGATCGAGGCCGAGCCACGTGACGACGGTTCGCGCCGTACCACGCGCTACGACATCGACATGACCAAGTGCATCTATTGCGGCCTGTGTGCGGAGGCATGCCCGGTCGACGCGATCGTCGAGGGGCCGAACTACGAATTTTCGACCGAGACGCGCGAAGAGCTGATCTACGACAAGTCGAAACTGCTCGATAATGGCGACCGCTGGGAAAGCGCTATCGCGGCGAACCTTGCCGCCGATGCGCCGTACCGTTAATGGCGCGCTCATTCTTCTCGTGGGCGTCTAAGGGGCTGCAATCGTGATCCAGGCCTTGGCCTTCTATCTCTTCGCCTTCGTCGTCGTCCTGTCGGGCGCGCTGACGATCGCGTCGCGCAACCCGGTCCATTCTGTGATGTGGCTGATCCTCGCGTTCTTCAACGCGGCCGGCCTCATGATCCTGGTCGGTGCCGAGTTCATCGCGATGCTGCTCGTCATCGTCTATGTGGGGGCAGTCGCGGTTCTGTTCCTGTTCGTGGTCATGATGCTCGATATCGACTTCACCGAGTTGCGCGCAGGCGTTGCACGGTATTTCGGGATCGGTCTCGCACTCGCCGTCGCACTCGCCGCCGAAGTGATGATCGCGATCGGTGCCTGGAGCACCGGTCCGATCCAGCTCGCGCGTCGTGCCGCACCGATCGACGACACCGTGCCAAACATCCAGGCAATCGGTAACCTGCTCTACACGCGCTATCTGTTCGTGTTCGAGGGCGCCGGCCTAGTGCTGCTGGTTGCGATGATCGGGGCGATCGTGCTGACCCACCGCCAGCGTGGCGGCGTCAAGGCGCAGAACATCAGCCGCCAGAACGCGCGTCGTCCGCAGGATGCCACGCGCAACACGAGCCCGGTCGTCGGGCAGGGAGTCGAACTGTGACGATCGGTCTCGTCCATTATCTGGTCGTCGCGGCGATCCTGTTCACGATGGGGGTGCTCGGCATCTTCCTGAACCGCAAGAACCTCATCGTCATCCTGATGGCGATCGAGCTGATCCTGCTGGCGGTGAACATCAATCTCGTCGCGTTCTCGGCGTTCCTCCACGATCTCGTCGGACAGGTGTTCGCGATGTTCGTGCTGACGGTCGCCGCGGGCGAGGCCGCGATCGGCCTCGCCATTCTCGTGATCTATTTCCGCGGTCGCGGCACCATCGCGGTCGACGACGTCAACCGGATGAAGGGGTAATACGGTTGATCCAGCTTATCGTCTTCCTGCCGTTACTGGCCGCGATCGTTGCCGGGTTCGGCAATCGCGCGATCGGCAACGTGCCGGCGAAACTCGTCACCACGGCTGCGCTGTTCGCATCGTGCCTGTTGTCCTGGCCGATCTTCATCGGTTTCCTGTCGGGCACCAGCACGGCCACCGTCGCGCCGCTGCTCGACTTCATCCACTCCGGCGACATGAACGTCGCGTGGTCGCTGCGCGTCGATGCGCTGACCGCGGTGATGCTCGTGGTCGTCACGTCGGTCTCGGCGCTCGTTCACCTGTATAGCTGGGGCTATATGGACGAGGATCCCGATCAGCCGCGCTTCTTCGCGTATCTGTCGCTGTTCACCTTCGCGATGCTGATGCTTGTGACCGCGAACAACCTCGTCCAGATGTTCTTCGGCTGGGAAGGCGTAGGCCTCGCATCTTACCTCTTGATCGGGTTCTGGTTCCGCAAGCCTTCGGCCAGCGCCGCTGCGATCAAGGCGTTCGTCGTCAACCGCGTCGGCGATCTCGGCTTCATGCTCGGTATCTTCGGCACGTTCCTGGTGTTCGGCACGGTCTCTATCCCCGAGATCCTCGCTGCCGCCCCCGGGATGGCGGGCTCGACGCTCGGTTTCCTCGGCTACCGCTTCGACACAATGACGGTACTCTGTCTGCTGCTGTTCGTCGGTGCGATGGGCAAGTCGGCGCAGCTCGGCCTGCACACCTGGTTGCCGGACGCGATGGAAGGCCCGACCCCGGTGTCGGCGCTGATCCACGCGGCGACGATGGTTACCGCCGGCGTATTCATGGTCTGCCGCCTGTCGCCGATGTTCGAGATGAGCCCGGTCGCGCTGACCGTGGTCACCTCGATCGGTGCCGCGACCTGCCTGTTTGCGGCGACCTGCGGCCTCGTGCAGACCGACATCAAGCGCGTGATCGCGTATTCGACCTGCTCGCAGCTCGGCTACATGTTCTTTGCGGCGGGTGTCGGCGCGTACGGCGCGGCGATGTTCCACCTCTTCACGCACGCGTTCTTCAAGGCGCTGCTGTTCCTCGGCGCCGGCTCGGTCATCCATGCGATGCACCACGAGCAGGACATGCGCTATTATGGCGGGCTGCGTAAGAAGATCCCGGTGACGTTCTGGGCGATGATGGCGGGCACGCTCGCGATCACCGGCGTCGGCATCCCCGGTATCTTCGGCAACACTGCGATCGGGTTCGCAGGCTTCCATTCGAAGGATGCGATCATCGAGGCGAGCTGGGCTGCGGGCCAGCCGGGCGTGTGGTTCGTCGGTGTGCTCGTCGCGTTGCTGACCAGCTTCTATTCTTGGCGCGTGATGTTCCTCACCTTCTGGGGCAAGCCGCGCTGGGCCGCATCGGAGCATATCCAGCACGCGCTCCATGACGCGGATGGCCATGACGGCCACGCACACGACGCGCATCATGTCGACGATCACCATGCGAACCCGGCTCAGGCCGAGGACGCAGGGCACGCGCCGCACGGTCATCACGACGCAACGCATGCACCGGCCGAGGGCGATGGTGGGTATCACCCGCACGAGAGCCCGCTGCCGATGCTGATCCCGCTGATCGTGTTGTCGGTCGGTGCGGTTCTCGCGGGCTTCGTATTCCACGGCTTCTTCATCGAGCCGACCGCAGGCGAAGAGTTCTGGAAGGGCGCACTCGCGTTCCGCGAACATCTGATGCACGAGATGCACGGCGTGCCGCTGCTGATCAAACTGTCGGCGACGATCGCGATGCTGCTCGGCCTGCTGACCGCCTGGTACGCCTATATCAAGGCACCGACGTTCCCGGCGAAGGTCGTCGAACAGTTTGGCGTGCTCTACGACTTCCTGCTGCATAAGTGGTATTTCGACGAGCTGTACGACCTGATCTTCGTCCGCCCGGCGTTCGCGATCGGCCGCTTCCTGTGGCACCGCGGCGACGAGAAGACGATCAACCGGTTCGGGCCAGACGGCGCGACCTGGGTCGTCCAGATCGGTAGCCGCGTCGCCAACCGCTTCCAGACGGGATACCTCTACACCTATGCCTTCGTCATGCTGATCGGGCTGACCGCAGCCGTAACCTGGGCGATCGGACTGTAATGACCGGCTTTCCTATCCTTTCCGTCCTGATCGCGGTCCCGATGATCGCGGCTGTCGCGTGCCTGTTCGTCTCGGCGAACACGGCCCGTTGGCTGGCGCTGGCAGCGACTTTGATCGACTTCTTGCTCGGCATCATGCTGTGGGCGAATTACGACATCGGCGGTGCGCAGTGGCAGTTCGTCGAGCATGCGCCGGGCATCTTCGGTCCGTTCGGCTGGTCGCTCGGCATCGACGGCTTTGCGCTGATGCTGATCATGCTCAGCGTGTTCCTGATGCCGATCTGCATCGGCGCCAGCTGGCGCTCGATCACGACGCGCGTGCCCGAATACATGGCGGCGTTCCTGTTCACCGAAGTGCTGATGATCGGCACGTTCGCGGCGCAGGACCTGTTCCTGTTCTACGTGTTCTTCGAAGCCGGCCTGATCCCGATGTACCTGATCATCGGTATCTGGGGCGGGGCGAACCGGATCTACGCGTCGTACAAATTCTTCCTGTACACGCTGCTCGGCTCGGTCCTGATGTTCATCGCGATGCTCTACATGGCGAAGACCGCGGGCACGACCAGCATCCCGGCACTGATGAATTACGACTTCCCCGCGCACGTCCAGACCTGGCTGTGGCTGGCGTTCTTCGCATCGTTCGCGGTCAAGATGCCGATGTGGCCGGTCCACACCTGGTTGCCCGACGCGCACGTGCAAGCACCGACCGCAGGCTCGGTGATCCTGGCGGGCGTGCTCCTGAAACTTGGCGGCTACGGCTTCCTGCGCTTCCTGCTGCCGATGTTCCCCGAAGCTTCGGGCCAGCTGACCTGGCTGATCTTCGGCCTGTCGGCGGTCGCGGTGATCTACACGTCGTTGGTCGCACTCGTGCAGTCGGACATGAAGAAGCTGATCGCCTATTCGTCGGTGGCGCACATGGCGATCGTCACGATCGGCCTGTTCGCGTTCAACCGGCAGGGCATCGAGGGCGCAATGATCATGATGCTGAGCCACGGCCTGGTATCGGGGGCGTTGTTCCTGTGCGTCGGCGTGATCTACGACCAGCTCCATACCCGCGAGATCTCGCGCTATGGCGGCCTGGCGATCAACATGCCGAAATACGCGATCCTGTTCCTGTTCTTCACGATGGCGTCGATCGGCCTGCCGGGGACCAGCGGCTTCGTCGCCGAGTTCCTGTCGCTGATGGGCACGTATCAGGTCTCGACCTGGACCGCCTTGCTCTGCACGACGAGCATCATCCTGGGTGCCGCGTACATGCTGTTCCTCTACCGTCGGGTCGTGTTCGGCGAGATCAAGGCGGACGACGTCCGTGCGATGGTCGATCTGTCGGGCCGCGAGATGTGGCTGCTCGCACCGATCGCAGCCGTCGTGCTGTGGATGGGCGTGTATCCAGAGAGCTTCCTGGCACCGATGCGTAAGGACGTGGCCGTGCTTCTCGACCGTGTCGATCGCGCCAAGCCTGCCAACGATTCCAACCCAACCGCGGGGAAGCCCGCCGCAACCGTCCATAGTGCCGCGCACGGGGAGGCACACTGATGGATTACGCCGCTAACATCGCCATGACGCTGCCCGAACTGGTGCTGGCGTTGGGTGCGATTGCCCTGATGCTCGTCTCGGCCTGGGGCGGGGACAAATCGACGCGCGCCGTCTCGATCGCCGCCGTGTTCGTGCTAGTCGGCGCAGGGATCGCATTGGTCGGTCCGGCTTCGTCGGGTGGCTATGCGTTCGACGGCCTGTACCGCGCAGACGCGTTCGGTGCGTTCGCCAAGGTGCTGATCTACATCGCCTCGGCGGTCGCCATCGTCATGGCGCCTAGCTTCTTCGCACGTAGCCACGGCGACGATCTGCGTCCGGAATATCCGGTACTGATCCTGCTGTCGGCCTGCGGCATGGGGATCATGGTCTCGGCTACCGACATGCTGACGCTGTATGTCGGTCTCGAGCTCCAGAGCCTTGCGGCCTACGTTCTCGCCAGCTTCATGCGGCGCGACGGGCGTTCGGCGGAAGCCGGCCTGAAGTATTTCGTGCTCGGCGCGCTCGCCAGCGGCATCCTGCTGTACGGCATCTCGCTGGTCTACGGGTTCAGCGGCACGACGTTGTTCTCGGGCATCTCGGAAGCCTATGCCGGCTCCAAGTCGCTCGGGCTGCTGTTCGGCCTCGTGTTCGTCTTCGCCGGCCTCGCGTTCAAGATCAGCGCCGTGCCGTTCCACATGTGGACGCCCGACGTGTACGAGGGCGCACCGACCCCGGTCACCGCGTTCTTCGCGTCTGCCCCCAAGGTCGCGGCGCTTGCGCTCAGCGTCCGCGTGGCGGTCGATGCGATGGGTCCGGCGACCGACCAGTGGCGCCAGATCGTGATCTTCGCGGCGCTTGCCTCGATCATCCTCGGTGCGGTTGCCGCGATCGGCCAGACCAACATCAAGCGCCTGCTCGCCTATTCGTCGATCAACAATGTCGGCTTCGCGTTGATCGGTCTTGCCGCTGGGACGACGGAAGGCGTGTCGGGCGTGCTGATGTACCTGACGATCTACGTCGCGATGACGCTGGGCTCGTTCCTGGTCGTCTTGCAGATGCGCGGTGACGACGGCCAGCCGGTTGAGACGATCGACAGCCTCGCCGGCATGTCGCGGACGCGGCCTGCACTGGCCGCGGCCCTCGCGATCTTCATGTTCAGCCTCGCCGGCATCCCGCCGCTGTTCGGCTTCTACGCGAAGTTCGCGGTGTTCAGCGCGGCGGTCGACGCCGGGCTGTTCCCGCTGGCGGTGGTCGGTATCGCCGCTTCGGTGATCGGTGCCTATTACTACCTGCGCGTCGTCAAGACGATGTACTTCGACGATCCGGCACCGGCGTTCGCGCCGATGGAGAGCAAGGTCGAGGGTGGCCTGATTGCCATCGCCGCGGTGTTCGTGTCGCCAGCCGGCTACCTCCTCATCCCCGTGCTCGGCGCGTGGACGATGGCGGCCGCACGGGCGCTGTTCTGAGCATCATCCGCACCGTCGCGGAAACAGGATCGACCAACGCCGACCTGCTGGAGCTTGCACGCGGCGGTGCCGAAGACGGTCTTTGGCTGCGTGCGGTCAGGCAGACGGCGGGGCGGGGGCGGCTAGGCCGGGACTGGTCGTCGCCCGAGGGTAACCTCTACGCTAGCACGCTCGTTCGTCTGCGGCCGACCGATTCGCCGGCGGCCAGCCTCGCGCTGGTAGCCGCGGTCGCCTTGCAGGAAACCGTGTCGACGTTTCTCGTCGCCGGAATCTGTCAGGGCACGACCGACGCGAGCGAGACGCTCGTCCTGAAATGGCCGAACGACCTGCTGCTCGCGGACGCCAAGCTATCCGGCATCCTGCTCGAACGCGCGGATGATGCGGTGATCGTCGGTTACGGCGTCAACATCGCGCATCATCCCGATCTGCCCGGTCGCGCGACGACCGATCTCGCATCGCACGGCGTGTTGGTCGAGCCGGCGATGTTCCTCGACATTCTCGCCGACAGTTTCGCGCGCTGGATCGGTCGTTGGCGCACCGAAGGGATCGCCCCCGTCCGCGAGCGTTGGGTCGATTGTGCGCACCCAGCCGGTACCGCGCTGACCGCGCGGCTCCCGGATGGCAGCGGGATCGACGGCCTGTTCGTCGGGCTCGACACCGACGGCGCGCTGATCCTCCGCTTGGCGTCTGGCGAGCGGCGTGTCATTCACGCTGCCGACGTCTTCCTGCTTTGAGGCCCCGCTGATGCTGCTCGCGATCGATGCCGGCAATACCAATGTCGTGTTCGCGCTGGTGGATGCCGGCGAGATCGTCGCGCGTTGGCGGATCGCGACCGATCCCCGGCGCACGGCGGACGAATATGCGGTGTGGCTGAGCCAGTTGATGCAGCTTGGCGGGCATGATCGCACTGCGGTTCAGGGCGTGATCGTCGCCACCGTCGTCCCGCGCGCGCTGCACAACCTCCAGGTGCTCGCGTCGAAATACTTCAACACTGACGCGCTGATCGCCGGCCATGCGCCGGTCGAATGGGGTATCGCGATCGACGTCGACGAGCCTGCCTCGCTCGGTGCCGACCGTGCGGTCAACACGATCGCCGCGCATGCATTGCATCCCGGCGACCTGATCGTGATCGATTTCGGCACCGCGACCACGTTCGACGTCGTCGACTATAGCGGCGCCTACAAGGGCGGGATCATCGCGCCGGGGATCAACCTTTCGCTCGACGCGCTTGTCACTGCGGCTGCGAAACTCCCGCGGATCGCGATCGAGGCGCCGACGGACACCAGCGTCATCGGGCTCAACACCGTCTCGCAGATGCACATCGGCATCTATTGGGGCTATGTCGCAATGATCGAGGGGCTGGTCGCGCGGATGAAGCGCGAGATCGGCCGTCCCGTGAAGGTCGTCGCCACCGGCGGCCTCGCTAAGTTATTCGAGAAACAGACCGACGTGTTCGACGTCATCGAAGCCGACCTGACGATCCAGGGGCTGGCGATGATGTGGGATCGTCACCATATCTAGGGCCATTGGGCTCGCGCCGACCGGCCTGCGGGCCATATTCCTGTATAATCCTGAAAGTAATCAATGACTCCGAAGAACGAACTCCTTTTCTGTGGCCTTGGCGGCTCCGGCGAAATCGGCATGAACGTCAACCTGTACGGCTGCCAGGGCAAGTGGGTGATGGTCGATCTCGGCATCACCTTCGCCGATCCGCAATATCCCGGCGTCGACGTGATCCTGCCCGACCTGTCCTTTATCGAGGACCGGATCGACGACCTGCTCGGCATCGTTATCACGCATGGCCACGAAGATCATATCGGCTCGTTGCCGTACCTCGCCGAAGACCTTGGCGTGCCGATCTACGCGACGCCGTTCACGATGGGCCTGATTCGCGGCAAGCTCGAGGAAGAGGGCATCGCCAACCGCGTGAAGCTCAAGATGACCCCGATGGGCGGCAATTTCCAGCTCGGGCCGTTCGGCTTCACCTTCGTCGAGATGTCGCATTCGATTCCAGAAGCCAACGCGCTGCTGATCGATACGCCTTATGGTCGCGTGTTCCACACCGGCGATTGGAAGCTCGACGCGAACCCGGTGATCGGTAATCCGACGAAGCCCGAGGGCTTCATGGCGATCGGCGACAAAGGCGTCGACGTCCTCGTCTGCGATTCGACCAACATCTTCAACACGACCGCGTCGGGCAGCGAGAGCACCGTGCGGAAAGGTCTGTTCGAGGAAGTCAGCAAGGCCAAGGGCCGCGTGATGATCACCAGCTTCGCGTCGAACGCCGCACGGCTTCACACGTTCGGCGAAGTCGCGAAGGAAACCGCGCGCAAGCTGTGCGTGACCGGGCGTTCGCTCGACCGGATCATCAAGGTGGCGCGCGCGACGGGCTATCTGAAGGATTTCCCCGACACGATCAGCCCCGACGAGGCGATGCGCCTGCCCAAGAACAAGGTGCTGATCATCGCTACCGGCGGTCAGGGCGAGGAGCGCGCGGCGCTCGCGCGCGTCGCGAATGGCAGCCACACCATCACGCTCGACGCCGACGACACGGTGATCTTCTCGTCGAAGCAGATCCCGGGCAACGAGGTCCAGATCGGGCGCATTCAGAACACGCTGGCGGCCAAGGGCATCCGCATGATCACCGAGCGTCAGGCGCACGTCCACGTGTCGGGCCATCCAGGGCAGCCTGAGCTTGCGCAGATGTACGACTGGCTGCGGCCCGATGTGCTGGTGCCGACGCACGGCGAGATGCGCCACATGATGGAACATGCGCGCTTCGGCCTCGAGCAGGGCATTCCACGCGCGATCGTGCAGAGCAATGGCGATATCATCCGTTTGGCGCCCAAGGGCCCGGCGAAGATCGGCAATGCGACGGTCGGGCGCCTGGTGCTCGACGGCGACGTGATCCTGCCGGCGGACGGCGCGACGCTGAGCGAACGGCGCAAGCTTGCGATCAACGGCCAGATTTCGGTCGGTGTCGCGCTCGGCAAGGACGGCCGGATGGTCGGCCAGCCGCAGGTCCGCGTGCAGGGTGTGCCGGTTGAGGAAGACCGGGCGGCATTCATCGCCGACGCGGTCCAGGCAGCGGCCGACACGGTGCGCGGCGGCAAGCGCGAGAGCGAGAAGATGCGCGAGCAGATCCGTCTTGCGGTGCGCAAGGTCGCCAAGCGCTGGACCGGCAAGCAGCCGATCGTCGACGTCCTACTGATCGAGGGCTGATCGGATGCGCTGGACCTCGGCACTCGCGATCTACGTCCTGTTCTGGGCGTTCTCGGTGTTCCTGGTCCTGCCGTTCGGCGTGAAGACGACGCGTGAAGTCGGGGGCGAACACGTCCCCGGCCAGGCCGAAAGCGCGCCGCACGAGTTTCGGTCGGGGCGGACTGCTTGGCGGGTAACGGTGGTGGCGACGGTGTTGTTCGTGCTGTTCCAGCTGAACTATCACTATGGCTGGATTTCGCCGCAAAGCGTCGACCTGTTCGACCGCGGGAACATGGTCACGCGCTGAGGGGCGACCCCACGATCCTCCCCCGCCAGGGGGAGGTGGCACCGAAGGTGACGAAGGGGGAGGACCACGCAACAGCGGTTTGCGCTTACCTCCCCCTCCGTCTGGCAAGTGCCAGCCACCTCCCCTGGCGGGGGAAGATCGTAAGAGGGTAGTTACCCCGGCGAGGCCGCGGACCCCGCCAGCAAGCCGCCATCGATGTTGATTTCGGTCCCCGTTATATATGTCGCCTCGTCCGACGCCAGCAGAACCGCGACCGCGGCGACCTCGTCCGGCATTCCGAACCGTTTCAACGGCGTATCCGCCACCAGCGCTCTCATCCGCGCCTCGCGGTCCGGCCCATCCCCAAGCATAGGCTCCCAGATCGGCGTCAGGATGGCCGCGGGATGCACCGAGTTGCAGCGGATCTTCCACCCCTGTTGCGCGCAATACAGCGCCACCGTCTTGCTGTGATTGCGGATCGCCGCCTTCGACGACGCATAGGCAGCGGCGAGGGGAATACCGACCAGCCCAGACCGGGACGAGATGTTGATGATCGAGCCGGTCCCCGCCGCCTTCATTGCGCCGATCGCATAGCGGCAGCCAAGGAACGTGCCGTCCAGATTGACCGCATGGACCGCGCGCCAGTCCGCCAAGCTCGCATGTTCGGGATCATGCGCGACCATGCCGTGCTCGAACCCCGTCACGCCGGCATTGTTGACGACGACGTCGGCGACCGGAACGATCTCCGCCAGTCGTCGCCAGTCCGCCTCTTCGCGGACGTCCAGCTTTTCGAACCGGCAGCCGATCGCCGCCGCAGTTTCGGCGCCAATGGTTTCGTCGGTATCGGTGAGGATGACGATGGCGCCCTCGTCATGGAAGCGCTCGGCGATCGCGCGGCCGATGCCCCGCGCTGCGCCGGTAACGACGCATGTCTTCGTATTCAGTCTTGGCATCCAAGCCTCGAATTTCGAGTCCGGTCGGCGGATTGCTCCGCAGGCGAGGGTCGCGTCAGCGGTGCCGCTGGATCATCTCGAGAACTCCTATTGGCCTAGCTCAGCGCAGGCGCTCGATCGCCTGCGCCAGCGCGACATACAGTTTGCCCATGTCCGACGACAGCAACGTCACCCCGAGCGGCGACCCGTCGCGCTGGGTCAGGATCGCGCGGAGCATCGCCTCGAAGTCGTGGATGTAGCGGTTGACCATCTCGCGGAACGCTTCGTCGTCGTCATAGAGGCCGGCGATCTCGCGGACTTCGCTGGCATCGAGTATCCGCACCGCACGCCGCGTGAAGACCCCGCGGTCGCCCTTAAGATACGCGCCCCACGCGCTGTCGGAAATTTCCGGCGCGATGGCCTTGGTGATGTCGATCGAAGCGGAGTTGAGCGATTCGATCAGGAGCGAGACGCGGCGGGCGAAGGTGTCCTGGTCGGCATCCTCGCGTTCGGTGCGAGCCTCCTGGATCCGCGTTTCGACGATCGCGGTCTGGTCGACGATCGCCTGAACTTCACGCGCAAGGCGTTCGGTCGCGCCGGTGGCAGCGTCGACAGCGGCTCCGGTCGCGTCGGTGAGCGCCTTGACCTGGCGTTCGACGGTATCGTTGGTGGCGCGGCGCATGGCGTCGGCACTGGCGGCTTCAAGCGCGGCAGCGGCCTCCGGGATGACCTTCGATAGCGTCTCGCGGGCCTTGTCGGCTGCGACCGCGGCGGTTTCGCGGACGCGGTGGAGCGCTTCGATCAACTGCGGGGCGGCGTCTTCGGCGAAATGCTGCGTGCGGCCGATCGCTTCGTCGACCATCTGGCCCAGTGCATCGGCCTTCTCGCGACCGGTGTTAAGCGTGTTCAGCAGGTCGGTAGAGAGCGTGTCGAGCACATGTCGTTGTTCGCCGATGACGCCCGCAATCGCCTCGATCGCGCCGTGGGTGCTGTCCGCAGCAGTGACCAGCGACAGCAGTTCGGGGCGTGCCGAGACGACGATGTTCTTGCTGGCCAGGACCTGCGCATCGAGGCGGCTGAGCGCATGGGGCATCGTCTCGTCGATCTCGCGGGCGGCGGCGTCGAGCGCGACCAGCAGCGTTTCGGTCGTCGTGATCGTCCGGTGCGCCATATCGTCGCCAGCCCGCAGCGCTTCGGTCATCGCGTTGGCAGACCCGCCGAGCTCGCCGATCGATGCGGCGAGGTCCTGCGTGCGCTCGGTACCGTGGCGGTGCAGCAGTTCGATCCGCGCTTCCACCTCGCCAAGCCCGGTGTGGAGGTCGTCGACGATCCGGTCGCCGGCACTGCGTTGCAGGTCGAGACGGATCGCGACGCGTTCGATCGCATCCTCGACGGTGGCGATGCGACGAGCGAGCACTTCGGCGCTGTCGCGAGCGGCGCTGTCGAGCGCGACTTGGTTCGTGCCGACCATCGCCAGCATCGCCTCACCTTGTGAAGCGATGCGCCGGCTCGAGTGATCGACCGCATCGGCAGTGCGATTGAGCAGCGCGTCGACGGCGGCGGACATACCGTTGGTGACTGATTCGAGATGCGAGCCTGCAGTCTGGCTGGTCGCTTCCATACGGACGATATGCGCGGCGAGGCGTTGCGCCGCGCCGCTCGCCATCGCGTCGGCATCGCGCCCGCGTTCGGCAAGGGCGCCGATCTGTGCATCGAGGGCGGCGGCATGCTCGCTTGCGGACAGGCCCGTGCGCTCGAGGCGCTTCGCGACGTCATCGATATCGGCCTGAGCACGGGGAAGGGTGGCGATCAGGACGCCGAGGCTGGTCTGTGCACCGGCGGTCGAAGTGGCGAGGTTGCGCGCGTGGGCGGCGGCTTGATCGATCTCGGACGCCATGCCGCGGCCGATCGCCGCCAATTGCTCGGTTGCGCTACCGCCCATCGCCATCAGCGTATTCAGTTGCTCGGCCAATTGCTGGCGGTTGGCGTCGATCGTGTTCGACAGCGCGGCGACTGTGCGCTCCAAACTGGCAGCCTCGTCGCGCATCGCCTGTGCGGTGATGCCGAAACGGTGCGCTTCGCTACGACTGGTACGCATCGCGAGCAGCCAGACGATGCCGACCAGCGCGGGCACGATGCAAAGCGCGGCGATGAACTGGGCCAGCGCGATCGGCTCGATCGTCGCGAGCGATCCCCGCGCGAGCCAAAGCATGGTGCCGAGCCAGAGGACTATGATCGCCACTGCGATACCGGCGTAGAGACGTCCGCGTTCAGGAGCAGGCGCCTGATACGCCTCGTCGAAACTGCGGTCTGAGACGGTGTCGGACATGTCTTCTATCACCGGATCGATCACGATATCCGCGCGAATGGGATGGGCATTGGCTGCCGACGCGCGAAACCCGATCATTGACGAACCCCCGTTCATGAACTGTCGAAGTATCATGGATTGCAGCCGGACAAAACGGATGATGCGATCCTCGCACGTTCTTCCGTCCGGTAAGGAGGGCGGCACAGCGTGCGATTTGATGACTATAGCGTAGGGACCGTCAATTGAGGGAACGCGAGAGGACCCTCAGCCTTTGGCGGCCGGTTTTGTCCCTGTAACGCCGAACCCAGCCTTCGCGTAGGGCGGTTCGGCCGAACGCGGGCTTTGCAGGACGGCGCGTACCGCCTAACAGCCTGCGATGCTTGCCGGCCTATTATTTGCGATTCATGACGCCGACGATCGCCCCGATCGTCTTGCTGCGACCTTGCCCTTTAGCGGGGTGACGTTGATCGAATACCAGGCGCGGTTGCTAATCGCCGCGGGTGTTTCGCAGATCATCATCGTCGTCGCGCGGATGACGCCGGAATTGCTCGGTGCGATCAACCGGATCGGGCGCCGTGGCGTCAGCGTAGATACGGTACGGTCTGCGATGGAGGCAGGCGAGAAACTTCACCCGCTGGCGCCGGTCCTGATGCTCGGCGATGGGCTCGTTACCACCGACGCGATCGTCAAGGCGATGGCGGTCGAAGACGGCGATTGCCTGCTCGTCGTACCCGAAAGCGATGCGGGGCCGGGGTTCGAACGTGTCGGCGGACAGATGGCATGGGCCGGTGTCGCACGGCTGAGTTCGAGCCGGATCGCGGAAGTCGCAGGCCTGCCGCAGGATTATGATCTCCAGTCGTCCCTGCTGCGGTTCGCGGTGCAGTCGCGCGCAGCACACGTGTTGTTGCCGACCGATGCGGTGCGCGGCGGGCATGGGATAGAGCGGCAGGCGAGGACGCTGGAGGAACGCGGGCGCGCCGTGCTGATGACGATCGTGTCGGGACGGCGAGGTTGGTTCGACCGGTTTGTGCTGGCGCCGATCGCACGACTGGCGTTGCCACTGTTGGTCGATCGCGGTGCGGGCGGCACGACGGTCGGGGCGGCCGGTGCCGCGCTGGGCGTCGCCGGATTGGTCACGATCGGCGTCGGGCTTCCGTCGATCGGCCTGATGTTGTCGCTGGTTGGATGCATAGCCTTCGCACTGGGATCGGTGCTCAGCGGACTTCGCGACGATGCGCCGATGGCGCGTTGGCAGACCTTGGGCATCGGCGGCGTGGCGGCGGCATCGATCCTGGTCTTTGCCTTTTTTGTTAGCGGCGATGCAGGGAACAACACCGCATTGGCGATCGGTACCGCGCTCGTCGCGATCGGCACGCTGGCCGAACGTGCCATTCTCGAACGCGAACGGCAGCTTTGGTGGGGAAGCCCAACAGCCTATCTGTTGATCGTCGCGCTGTTTGCGATCTTGGGGTTTCCGGTCTTTGGGCTCGGCGTGACTGCGGTGTACGCGACCGCGACCCTGGCGGTCGTGATCGAACGACTTCGCCGCACGCCTTAGGCGGACCTTAACGTCCGGTGGCTAAGCACAGGATCATGTCGGTCGGTCCAGGCCCAGTGCGTGACGTGATGTCACCCTATGATCCCGTTGCGCGAGCGGAGGATGCACGCCTGCGCGCGGAAACCCGACTGACGGCGACGATCGCGGATTTTTCTCTCGATGCGAATGCAAGGCTCGACGACCGTACGCGGTTGCTGCTCGCGCAAGTGCTCGGCGCGATCGTCGGCGCGATCGAATGGGACATCCGCCGACATGCCGCGCGTCTGCTATCAGCGGGTGATGCGACACAGGCTGGCGAGGCGATGCTGAGGGCCGGGGCGGAGAGCGTTCTCGATCGGCTTACGCGTGCCGGACTGCTCCGCGACGAAGAACTGATGGACGAACTGATCGCGCGGGTGCGGCACGACCTGATCGCCGCTTCCCTCCCAGTCGAGGTCGCCGAGCCCGACGAAGCGAGTTTGCTGGTGAGGCTAGCGGGGGTGCCTGACAGCGTCGTGGCGTCGGCGGCGTCTGCGTTGCTGGCTGCGGAGAGCCGACGGCGCATGTCGAATGAACAGGGGTCCGTGGGGGGCAGTGAGTTGCCGGCTGAGCTGCATCACCGATTAGTCTGGTGGGTGGCTGCGGCTGTGCGCGACGGCTTGCAGTCCGTGACACATGAGAGTGACCGAGCGATCACAGATGCGGCGCAACGCAGTCTGGCGGCGCATGACGAAGGCGAGCGGCCCGATGCAGTCGCGATGCGGCTTGCTGCGGCGCTGGATGCGCGACCGAACGAGCTTCCCGCGGTGCTGGTGGAATCGATCGGCGACCGGCGTCTGTCGTTGTTCGTAGCTGTGTTGGCGCATGCGGTCGGCATAGCGTTCGATCAAGCGCGGGCTATCACGCTGGATCCCGAGGGCGACCGCCTTTGGCTTGCGTTGAGGGCGATGGATCTCGATCGGCCGACCATCGCACGGATCGGATTTGCGCTGTCTGAGGCCGATCCGCGGCGGGATATCGAGGCGTTCGCCGATGCGCTCGATGCGATTGTGTCGGTGGGAGTAGAGGATGCGCGCGCGACGCTCGTGCCGTTGGCGCTGAGCCGCGATTTTCGGATGGCGTTGCGCGCGCTGGCGCGTACGGATCGGCGATGAGCGGGTTCGGCCCTTCCATCGAGAGTCCGATCGCGCACGCCATCGTCGCGCCGGACGGTTCGCTGTCATTCGCGGATCCCGCGCTGGTGGCGCTTAACCAGCGTGCGGGTGGGATGCGCGATGCGCCGCTGGCGGTGCCTCAGCTAGCGACGATAGCGCGGCTGGCGCAACGGCTGGGGATCGTCGTGTCGCGCGGGGTCATCGTTGCGGACGACGAGACCGATGTCGACCTCTGGGTTCGGGCTCAGCCTGACGGTGAGAACGTACGGCTGACCGTCAGCGGCTGGCGTGAGATCGCAGCATGGCGGCCGGAGCGACCTTCGCCTGGCACACAGGACGATTTTCACGGCAGCGATACGGATTGGCGGTGGGAGACGGACTCGGCGTTGCGACTGACCTTCGTCACGCTCGACGCGGGGCCGAGGCACGGGTTCGATGCGTTCGCGTTGCTCGGTCAGCCGCTGACGGCGATGTTCTCGCTGGATACCGGCGTTGATGGGGCCTTACCGATTCTCGATTCGCTGGCCCGGCGACGTCCGATGACGGCGCAACCTGCGCGCCTGCGTAGTTCGGGGCGAGCGGTGACTCTCACTGCCAATGTTCGACACGATGCCGCGGGCGACTTTGCCGGGTTCGTCGGTGCCGCGCGGATGGTGGTCGAAGACGCGCCGCACACAGCGGTTTCTACCGAAGCGCTGTCGCCGACCTTTACGCGTGGTCTCGACAAGGCATTGCGTGTGCCGCTCGCGCGTATCGTGGCGAACGCCGACAGTATCAATGCGCAGGCGGACGGTCCTGTCCAGGGCGACTACGCGGACTACGCCGCTGATATCGCCAGCGCGGGCCGGCATTTGCTTGAACTGGTCGACGATCTCGTCGATCTACAGGCTGTCGAGCGGCCCGATTTCATGCTTGGGCCTGAACCGATTGACCTTGCCGATGTCGCGCGCCGTGCGGCGGGACTGTTGTCGGTGCGCGCGGCGAATGCGGACGTTACGATCACGCGTCCGGCTCTGGACGTGTGCGCTCCAGCGCTCGGCGATTTCCGCCGTGTTCTGCAGATTCTGGTCAACCTGGTCGGCAATGCTGTCCGCTACTCGCCGCGCGGCGCACAGGTGATCGTCACCGTGACGCGTACGCAAAGCCACGCCGTCGTCGTGGTGGCGGACAAGGGGAAGGGCGTCGCGCCCGAGGATCAGGTCCGGATTTTCGAGAAGTTCGAGCGCGTCGACCCGTCGGAGGCCGGCGGCAACGGGCTCGGCCTGTATATCGCACGGCGTCTCGCGCGGACGATGCAGGGGGATCTTACGATCGAGAGCGCACCCGGAGAAGGTGCGCGGTTCGTGCTGACGTTACCGGCGGATCCGGCGCGCCACTAAAATCAGCGCGAGGCCGAATGCGGCGAGGAATGCGCCGCGATCCGCCCAAGGCCGCTGGTCGAGCATGAAGCTCGACTGCGGCCAATGGACGTATCCGAGCCCCTGGCCGATCCAGAGCAGACCCATCAGCGCGCAGAGCACGCCGACGACCATCAGGATCGGCCGGAGCGTCTTCATCAGCGTGACGCCATCGGGACGTAGTCACGCGCGGTCGGGCCGCTGTACAGCTGGCGCGGACGGCCGATCTTCTGGTCGGGATCGGTGATCATCTCGTTCCACTGCGCGACCCAGCCGACGGTGCGGGCAAGCGCGAAGAGGACGGTGAACATCGAGGTCGGGAAGCCGATCGCCGACAGGATCACGCCCGAATAGAAATCGACGTTCGGGAACAGCTTCTTCTCGATGAAGTACGGATCGCTGAGCGCGAGGCGCTCGAGCTCGATCGCGACGTCGAACACGGGGTCGGTGACGCCCAGCTCGCCGAGCACTTCCTTGACGGTCGTCTGCATGACGGCCGCACGCGGATCGTAGTTCTTGTAGACGCGGTGACCGAAGCCCATCAGGCGGAACGGATCGTTCTTGTCCTTGGCGCGCGCGATGTACTCGGGGATCCGGTCGACCGTACCGATCTCATGCAGCATGTTGAGCGCGGCTTCGTTGGCGCCGCCGTGCGCTGGGCCCCACAGGCAAGCGATGCCAGCGGCGATGCAGGCGAACGGGTTGGCGCCCGACGAACCGGCGAGACGGACGGTCGAGGTCGACGCGTTCTGCTCGTGATCGGCGTGGAGGATGAAGATGCGGTCCATCGCCTTTTCGACGATCGGGTTCACGACATACTTCTCGGCAGGGACACCGAACGTCATCTTCAGGAAATTGCCGGTGTAGCTCAGCGTGTTGTCCGGATAGACGAACGGCTGGCCGACGCTGTACTTGTACGCCATCGCGGCGATCGTCGGCATCTTGGCGATCAGGCGGTGCGACGCGATGACGCGCTGTGCCGGATCGTGGATGTCGGTCGAATCGTGATAGAAGGCCGACAGCGCCCCGACGACGCCGCACAGGATCGCCATCGGATGCGCGTCGCGGCGGAAGCCACGGAAGAACTGCGCGAGTTGCTCATGCACCATCGTGTGGCGCGTAATCGTGTTCGAGAAGTTCGCCAGCTCGTCCGCGCTCGGCAGTTCGCCGTTGAGGAGCAGATAGGCGACTTCCATGAAGTTCGACTGCTCCGCCAGTTCACCGATCGTGTAGCCACGGTGCAGCAGCGTGCCTGCGTCACCATCGATATAGGTCAGCTTCGACTGGCACGACGCCGTCGAGGTGAAGCCTGGATCATAAGTGAAATTGTCCGTCTGTGCGTACAGCTTGCGGATATCGATGACGTCGGGCCCGACCGTTCCGGACATCACCGGATAATCGAAATCCTTGCCATCGACCTTGAGGGTTGCGGTCTCGCTCATGCTTGTATCCTTCCTCGAAATCTTATCAGCTAGCCATTCGGTCGGCGATCCGACCGAGGCTCTCGTCGCGCCCGAGCAGGTCGAGCACATCGAATATTCCCGGTGACGTCTTGCGTCCCGTCAGCGCGGCGCGAAGCGGCTGTGCGACCTGACCGAGTTTGACCCCTCGGGCTTCGGCCACGCGCCGTACCGCGCCTTCGAGCGCTTCCGTATCCCACTTGTCGAGCGCGTCAAGTTCAGCATGCGCATTCGCCAAAATCGCACTCGCTTCACCCTGCAAAAGGCTCGCCGCGGCGTCATCCATCGCCAAAGGGCGCTGGCTGAACAGGAAATTCGACCCTTCGGCTAACTCGTTCAGGTTTGCGGCACGTGGCTTCAGGACGGGCATCGCGCGAGCCAGAAGCTGTAATCCGCCATCCGGCAATTGATGACCGAGTCGGTCGGCGGCCAGCTGTGCGAGGCGCGCGTCGTCAGCCTCGCGGATATAATGCCCGTTGAGGTTCTCGAGCTTCTTCAAGTCAAAGCGCGAGGGCGATTTGCCAACGCCCGACAGGTCGAACCACTCGACCGCCTGCTCGCGGCTGATGATCTCGTCGTCGCCGTGACCCCAGCCGAGCCGGAGCAGGTAATTGTCGAACGCTTCGGGCAGAATGCCCATCTCGTCGCGGTACGCCTCGATACCGACCGCGCCGTGACGCTTCGACAGCTTGGCTCCGTCCGGGCCGTGGATCAGCGGAATGTGCGCGTAAATCGGTTCGGGCCAGCCCATTGCGCGGTAGATTGGCAACTGGCGGAACGCGTTGTTGAGATGATCGTCGCCGCGGATGACGTGCGTGACGCCCATGTCGTGATCGTCGACGACGACCGCGAGCATATAAGTGGGCGTGCCGTCCGAACGGAGCAGGACGAGGTCGTCAATCTCTTCGTTCTTGACCGTAACTGCGCCCTGTACGCGGTCCTCGATCGTGACGGCGCCCTCCTGCGGCGCGCGCAGGCGGACGACATGCGGAAGATCGGGGGCCTCGCTCGCCGGACGATCGCGCCAAGGGCTGCGAATGCGAAGCGGCTTCTTCGCGGCCTGCGCCTCGGCACGCATCGCGGCGATCTCGTCGTTGGTCATGTAGCAGCGATAGGCGTGGCCGTTCGCGACCATCTCGTGCGCGACCTGCGCGTGGCGTTCGGCGCCGGCGAACTGCATGACGACGTCGCCGTCCCAGTCGAGCCCGAGCCAGCGCATCCCGTCGATGATCGCGTCGATCGCCGGCTGGGTCGAGCGGACCCGGTCGGTATCCTCGATCCGCAATAGGAACTTACCCCCGTTCGCCTTTGCGAACAGCCAGTTGAACAGCGCGGTGCGCGCGCCGCCGAGATGCAGGAACCCCGTCGGCGACGGAGCGAAACGGGTAACCACGGGTGCGGCCGGATTGGCGGTGCCCGTATCAGATATTGCGCCCAACCGCGGGTGCTCCCAGACTGATGAAACAATGGAGAAACGATGGCCATGACAGCCGTCGCCGCCCCTAGCATGCGTCCTTGGCGGCGACAAATGGGCGTGCCGCGATGGGGGGCTATCGTCGGGCTGGCCGTGGAGCGCTGGCTGGAGGCAGAGCGCGACCAGCTGGTGTTGTGGCTGCCGGTGATGCTGGGCGGCGGGATCGCTTTGTGGTTCGCGTTGCCGGACCCGGCGGCGTGGTGCGTCGCGGTGCTGCTGTTGGTCGCAGGCGGGTTGGCATGTCTGGCCGTGGGGCAGGGCGGGCGTGCGGCGCGCGCGCTGGCGATCGGGTTGCTGACGGCGGCGCTGGGGCTCGGGTTGATCTGGGCGCGGTCGGAATGGGTGGCGCGGCCGGTTCTGGGCGGTCCGACGATCGCAATTTTCTCGGCGAAGGTCGAGGCGATCGAGCCACTGGTGGCGCGGAAGCTGGTGCGGCTGACGGTATTGCCGGTGGGGAAGGGGGTGGAGACCGGCGGGCAGCCGGTCGCCTTGCCGTACCGCGTCCGCGTCAATCTGGCGGAAGCGGATGCGCCGAAGCTGCTGGGGACGGGGGCGGTCATCCAGTTGCGAGCACGGCTGATGCCACCGCCGCTCCCCGCGGTGCCGGGCGCCTACGACTTCGCGCGCGTCGCATGGTTCGGCGGGATCGGTGCGACCGGGCGTGGCTTCGCACCGGTGGTCGTGACAAGGCCGAGCGAATCGGGGGCCGGCATCCGCGTCGCGCTGTCGCACCATATTGTATCGCGGCTGGATGGCAGCGCGGGCGGAATCGCCGCAGCGCTTGCGACCGGCGACGTCGGCGCGATCAGCGAGGAGGATTCGGAGGCGATGCGTCGGGCGGGTCTCGCGCATTTGCTGTCGGTGAGCGGATTGCACATCACTGCGGCGGTGGCGGCGACAATGCTGATCGTGTTGCGTCTGCTGGCGCTCAGTCCGTGGCTGGCCTTGCACGCGCGACTGCCGGTGATTGCCGCGTTGGCGGGTGCGGCGGCAGCTATCGGCTATACGTTGCTGACTGGCAGCCAGGTTCCGACGATCCGGTCCTGCGTCGCGGCGCTGCTCGTGCTGGCGGCGCTGGCGATGGGGCGCGAGGCGATGACGTTGCGGCTCGTCGCGGCGGGGGCGGCGTGCGTCATGCTGGTGTTGCCCGAATCGGCGGCGGGGCCGAGCTTCCAACTGTCGTTCGCGGCGATCACCGCGATCATGGCGCTGCACGAACATCCGGTGATCCGCGCGTTCTTCGGGCCGCATGACGAGGGGCGAGGGCGCAAGCTGGCGCGGGGCGTCGCGTCGTTGTTGCTGACGGGGCTGCTGGTCGAATTCGCGCTGATGCCGATCGCGGTGTATCATTTCCACAAGGCCGGGCTGTACGGGGCGTTCGCCAACATCGTCGCGATTCCGTTGACGACATTCGTCGTGATGCCGTTGGAAGCGCTCGCGTTGCTGCTCGACGCCGGCGGCTTGGGCGCGCCGATCTGGTGGCTGGTGCAGCGCTCGCTCGATGTGCTTTTGTGGCTTGCACATATCGTCGCTGGCGCCCCCGGTTCGGTGCGGTCCTTGCCGGCGATGCCGACGGCGGCGTTTGCGCTGATGGTCGTTGGAGGGATTTGGATTGCATTGTGGCGGACGCGGTTGCGGCGATTGGGACTGCTGCCGCTGGTGGCCGGAGCGATCTGGGCGCTGACGACGCCGGCGCCTGACGTTCTCGTTACGGGTGACGGTCGCCATGTTGCGGTGCGGACGGCGGCGGGGTTGGCTATGCTGCGTGATCGGGCTGGGGACTATACGCGGGACATGCTCGCCGAGAATGGCGGGGTGGATGGCGAGCCGCTGTTGCTCGCGGATCAGCTCGACGCTCGATGTAGTCATGATCTATGCGTCACCGATATCGCCGCTCGGGGAAGGATGTGGCGGATCCTCGCGACCCGCAGCGCTTATATGGTGCCGATCGGCGAACTGATCGCCGCCTGTCGCAGCGCTGACGTCGTGGTCAGCGAACGCGGTCTGCCGAAACGTTGCGTGCCTCGGTGGCTGAAGCTGGATCGCCGCGTTCTGCGACGGACGGGCGGGGTCGCGCTGACCTTGAGGACGGGGACGGTCGTAACGATACTGAATGCGGGCGATCGCCATTCCTGGCGCGATCCGCCTGTTCTTGAGCGTGCCGCGCGCTCGTTCAGTTCGCGGCACGCTCGGCTCCGCGATGGAGCGGTTCAGTCGTAGCGGCGGAGGATGCCGGAGAGTTTGCCTTGGACGCGAACCTGCGCGGGGGCGTAGCGTTGGGGGTCGTAGGCGCGGTTGGCCGGGTCGAGGCGGACCATGGCGCCTTCGCGGCGGAAGTATTTCAGGGTGGCTTCGCTGTCTTCGATCAGCGCGACCACGATCTCGCCGTCTCGGGCGGTCTCGGTGCGGCGGATCAGCGCGTAGTCACCGTCGAGGATGCCGGCTTCGACCATCGAATCGCCGGAGACTTCGAGCGCGTAGTGTTCGCCGGTGCCGAGCAGCGCGGCGGGGACGGCTAGCATCGTGCTGCCTTCGAACGCCTCGATAGGGACGCCGGCGGCGATGCGGCCATGGAGGGGTATCTCGATGACGTCGTTGGCCGGTTGTGGCGTGGCGGCGGTGGGGGCCGCCTTGACGTTCGACGCCTTCGACGGCGCCTTTTTCTCCGCACGCTCCGGCATGCGCAGCACTTCGAGCGCGCGCGCGCGGTTCGGCAGGCGGCGGATGAAGTTGCGCTCCTCGAGCGCGCTGATCAGACGGTGGACGCCTGACTTCGACTTGAGGTCGAGCGCATCCTTCATCTCCTCGAACGACGGCGAGACGCCGGTTTCGTTGAGGCGATCGTTGATGAAGCAGACGAGTTCGTGCTGCTTGCGCGTGAGCATGGCGGTTCTCCGTCCGGAACAGACTGGGAACTTCTATGGAACATAATTAACGCCGTCAAGCGTCCGTATCACGCGATAACGAGGATTTCCGCCGATTCGCCTGTCCGTGCCACCGGCGCATTGCCGGCGCGGACGATCAGGCAGGTCGAGCGGGCGAGCGTGAGGAGCATCGAGCTGTCCTGGATCGTCGAGGCATAGGCCTTGCCGTCGCGCAGTTCGGCGCGGAGATAGTCGGTGCGGGCATTGTTGGCGGGGAGGTCTTCGCCGAGCAGCGCGTGGGTCGACTGGGGGAGCGGGTCGCGCGCACCGGCCATGTGCGCGACGACCGGCTTCACGAACAGCGTTGCGGTGACGAACGCGGATACCGGGTTGCCGGGGAGACCGAGCACCATCATCTCGCCGATCCGGCCAGCCATCATCGGCTTGCCGGGGCGCAGTGCGATCCGCCAGAAATCGATGGAGCCGCCGGCCGCCTCGATTGCGGGGCGGACCAGGTCGTGGTCGCCGACCGAGGCGCCGCCTGTGGTGACCAGCAGGTCGGCCTGGACGCTGGCAAAGGCCTCGCGCAGGACTTCGAGATTGTCGGGAAGGATGCCGAGGTCGACGATGTCCACGGGCATGTCGGCGAGCATTGCCGCCAACATGATGCCGTTTGATTCGGGCAGTGCGACGCCGTCGGTCGTCGAGCCGGGGGGGACGAGTTCGTCGCCGGTGGCGGCAACGGCGACGCGGACGCGGCGGTTGACGGTGAGGCTGCCGTGGCCGCCGGTCGCGGCGACGGCGATGCGCGCGGGGCTGAGGCGGTCGCCGGCGGCGATCAGGCGGGTGCCGGTCGAGAAGTCGAGGCCTTTGCGGCGGGTGTTGCGGCCGAATGTCGGCGGACCTTCGCCGGCTAGGATCAGCGTTGCGCCGTCCCGTTCGGCTTCTTCCTGGACCATGACGGTGTCGGCGCCGTCGGGCACCGCGGCGCCGGTGAAGATGCGGGTGGCCTGGCCAGGGGCGACTTTGCCGGTGAAGGGGCGGCCGGCGGCGCTTTCGCCGATGACTTTCCAGGGGCCGGGGAGGTCTTCGAAGCGGATCGCATAGCCGTCCATCGCCGAGAGGTCGGCGGCGGGCTGCGTGCGGCGGGCGAGGATGTCCTCTGCGGCCCAGCGGCCGGCGGCTTCGCGTAAAGCCACAGCCTCACTGCCGACGCGGGGGGCCATGGCGAAGAGGCGGGTCTGGGCTTCGGCGACGGGGACTAGGGTCATGCGTAAGACTCTGTTTTCGGGCGTTTCTGAAAAGTGAAGTATAGGAAGTATAGACGCTGGGAGCAGTTTGGCGGTTTGCGCCTTGGGGCGGTTTCGTATGGGGGAAGCGCAGGGTGCGTGGGTATGTTCCGTGCTTTGCCATGGGTCTGGTGTGTAGGACAGGTGTTGTTGGGTTAGCGGGTGTGGGGTGCGGGCCCGCTAGGGGCGTTGGTGGCTCGGCGAGCGAGCAGTCTGGCTCGATCGATATCATACGTTAGTTACCGCCTCCTTGTTCTCCCGCGAAGGCGGGAGTCCAGTCTGGGTCCCCGCCTTCGCGGGAGAACAAGTGTTGGGCGGACGTCGCTCGTTATTGCCTCGGCTTTCCCAACTGGGCCCCGGCCTTCGCCGGGGTGGTATTTTATTTGGGTGGGCGGCGCGCTTCTTCTGCGATGACGGATGTGGGTTGGTCCGTGATCGGGTCCTCTGGGTGCTCGGCCAGCGCGCGTTCATGGCGCGCGGGGCTTTGTTTGGAGGAAAGAGACACCAGATCAGCATGATGACACGCTATACGCCTCGGGCGAAAGACAGGATCGGGGCGGCGGTGGGTGCGGTGCTGCTGCCGGGGATGCTTGGTTATGCGCTGCTGTCGGGGCTGGTGGTGACGATGCCGGCGGCGGTTACCGATGCGTTGAAGGTGTTCGATGCTGCGCCGCCTCCGCCACCGCCGCCCGAGGAGAAGGTCAGGCCTCGGCCGTCGCCTAGCCGTAAGCCCGAGGGGGCTGCGTCGCCGCCTAATCTGAAGTCGAAGGCTACCGAGGTGGTGGCGCCGCCGCCGATCGTGCCGATCGTCGTGCCCCCGCCTGTCGTGGTGGCGGAGAAGGCTGGGGTGGGGGCGGAGGCGACTTCGGGGGCTTCGAACGTTCGCGGGCCGGGGACCGGGAGTGGCGGGATCGGTAATGGGACCGGGAGCGGGGGGTATGGCGATGGCGACGGCGGTGGGGGTGAGGAAACACCACCGGAGTGGCGCAGCGGGCGGTTGCGGGACTCGGATTATCCGCGCGAGGCCGCCGAGACGGGGATCCGGGGGCGGGTGTTCGTGCGGTATCTGGTTCAGACCAATGGGCGGGTGTCGCGGTGCCGGGTGACGCGGTCTAGCGGGAGCCGGGTGCTGGATGATCTCACGTGCCGGCTGATCGAGCAGCGGTTTCGGTATGACCCTTCGCTGGATGCGGCGGGGCGACCGGTGGAGTCTACCATCGTGGAGAGTCACGACTGGTCTATGGATGGGGATTGAGGGGCTTTAGCCGAGCGCGCTTTGCTTGGCTTGCCCTCACCCTTCGCCGCCTTCGGCGTCTCTCCCTCTCCCCTCTAGGGAGAGGGTTTTTTTACGCGGTCCAGTTGCCGGATTTGCCGCCGCTCTTTGCTCGGACGCGGATGTCTGAGAGGACCATTGTTTTGTCGATGGCCTTGGCCATGTCGTAAATCGTGAGGAGCGTGACCGTTGCGGCAGTGAGCGCTTCCATTTCGACGCCGGTCTTGCCTTCGGTCGAGGCGGTGGCGGTGGCGGTTACGCCGGTTTCGTCGACGACGAGGTCGATCTCGACCTTGGTCAGCGGGAGCGGGTGGCATAGCGGGATCAGGTCGCTGGTGCGCTTGGCGGCCATGATGCCGGCGACGCGCGCGACGGCCAGGACGTCGCCCTTTTTCGCGGTGCCGGCGCCGATCGCCGCGGCGGCCTCGGTGGACATGGTGATGCGGCCGGAGGCGACGGCTTCGCGCGCGGTGACCGCCTTGCCGCCGACGTCGACCATGCGAGCCGCGCCGGCTTCGTCGATGTGGGTGAGGCCGGTCATCCGACGAGAGCGCGCGTTGCGGCTTCGACGTCGTCCTGGCGCATGAGCGCTTCGCCGATCAGGAAGCAGCGGATGTCGTGCTCGGCCATCGCGTCGAGTTCCGCGCGGGTCGTGAGGCCGCTCTCGGCGACGAAGGTGCAGTCCTTGGGCGCTTTGCCGACGAGGTCGTAGGTGCGCTGGAAGTCGACGGTGAAGTCGCGCAGGTCGCGGTTGTTGACGCCGATCAGCCGCGACTTGAGCCGCAGCGCGCGCTCCATCTCGTGCGCGTCATGGACCTCGACCAGCACGTCCATCCCGCATTCGAGCGCGGAGGCCTCGATCTCGGCCATCTGGATGTCGTCGAGCGCGGCGACGATGATCAGGATGCAGTCGGCGCCGATCGCGCGTGCCTCGGTCGACTGCCACGGGTCGACCATGAAATCCTTCCGCAGGACCGGGATCGAGACTGCGTCTCGGGCGGCGGTCAGGTATGCGTCGGAGCCCTGGAACCACTTTTCGTCGGTCAGCACGGACAGGCACGCGGCGCCCCCGGCTTCATAGGCGCGGGCGTGGGCGACGGGGTCGAAGTCGGCTCGGATCAGGCCTTTCGAGGGGCTGGCCTTCTTGACCTCGGCGACCAGCGCGTAGCCGGTCTTGGCGTCCCCCTTTTTCGCATCGAGTGCGGCGCGGAAGCCGCGTGGTTTCGACATGCGGGCGATGCCGGCGTCGATATCGGCGAGCGACGTCGTGGCTTTACGCGCAGCGACTTCGGCGCGCTTGGTCTCGAGGATACGGTCGAGCATGGTCATGTCAGTAGGCGATCCAGCGGGCGAGCAGCGCGTCGGCGCTGCCGGTGTCGAGGGCGGCGGCGGCTTGCGCGGCGCCTTCGACGAGAGTGGGGACGGTGCCGGCGACCATCAAGGCGGCGGCGGCGTTGAGCAGGACGGCGTCGCGGTAGGGTCCCGCCTCGCCCTTGAGCAGGCGGCGGAGCGCGTCGGCGTTGTGCGCCGCGTCGCCGCCGCGGATGTCGGTGATGGCGTGGCGGGTGAGGCCGGCGTCTTCGGGCGTGATCCTGGGGGGAAGCGCGACGCTGCCGACCGAGGCGACGATGCTGGGCCCGGCGCCCGAGATTTCGTCGAGGCCCTCTTCGCCCGAGACGACGAGCGCGGCTTCGGTGCCGAGTTGCTCCAGCGCGTCGGCGTAGAGCGCGACGTAATCGGGGCGGGCGATGCCGATCAGCTGGCGGGTGGTGCCGGCCGGGTTGGCGAGCGGGCCCATCAGGTTGAAGATCGTTCGCTTTCCGATGCGCTGGCGGATCGGGGTGATGCGCTTCATCGCCGGGTGATGATTGGCGGCGAACAGGAAGGCGATGCCGATCTCGTTGAGGCTCGCCTCCGCGGTGGCGCCGGCGCGGTCCATGTCGAGGCCGAGGACTTCGAGCGTGTCGGCGGCGCCGGCCTTGCTGGAGGCGGCGCGGTTGCCGTGCTTGGCGACGGGGACGCCGGTCGCCGCGACGACTAGCGCGACGGCGGTCGAGACGTTCAAGGTGTGGTGGCCGTCGCCGCCGGTGCCGCAGACGTCGATCGCGCCGGCGGGGGCGTTGATCGGTATCATCCGGTTGCGGAGTGCGCGCGCGGCTTCGGCGATCTCGATGCTGGTTTCGCCGCGGGTGGCGAGATCGGTGAGGAAGGTGGCGATCGCGTCGTCGCTGGCGCGTGCGTCGAGTATGTCGGCGAACGCTTCTCGGGCGGATTCGCGCGAGAGGGGGGAGGTCGGGTCTGGGAGGTTCATATTCCCCTTCCGCTTGCGGGAGGGGGCAGGGGAGGGGCTTTCTTTCCAGCAGACGTCGTGCGTGCGGCGCTGCCCTCCCCCGACCCCTCCCGCAGGCGGGAGGGGAGTACGTGGGGGATGTCGGCCATCTTCAGGAAGTTGGCGAGCATCTCGTGGCCGTGTTCGGTCGCGATGCTCTCGGGGTGGAACTGGACGCCGTGGATCGGCAGCGTCTTGTGGCGGAAGCCCATCACCGTGCCGTCCTCTGCGGTCGCGTTCACCACCAGCGTCTCCGGCACCGCGTTGACGATCAGCGAGTGATAGCGCGTGGCGATGAAGGGGGAGGGCAAACCGGCGTAGAGCCCGGTGTCGTCGTGAAGAACCGGCGAGGTCTTGCCGTGCATGAGCCCCCCGCGCTCGACCTTGCCGCCGAAATGCTGGCCGATCGCCTGATGGCCGAGGCAGACGCCGAGCAACGGCTTGCCGGCATCCGCGCAGGCGGCGACGAGGTCGAGGCTGACGCCCGCCTCGGTCGGCGTGCAGGGGCCGGGGGAAATGAGGAACGCGTCCGCGCCCGACGACAGAGCCTGCCCGGCGGAGATCGCATCGTTGCGGACGACCTCCACCTCGACACCCAGCTCCATCAGGTAATGGACGAGGTTCCAGGTGAAGCTGTCGTAATTGTCGACGACGAGGATCATGGCGCCGCCATAGCCTAAGCGGGGCGGGGCGCAACATGCCGCTGCAACTTGCCCCCTCAAGTCGGCGGTGCGCGAATGTTACGCTGATCGATGACGTTGCGACGGACTGCCCCGATTTCGCCACGTGGCAGTCGCGGATCGGCGGGGTCGTTCCTATATCCATTCTGCAGGCGGCGCATCATTCGGCGCGGAGCAAATGCCGCGGGACGGACGTTATCCGTTCAAAGGAGCTTAACCGATGTTTCGTACCGTCGTCCTCGCTGCACTGATCGCACTCCCCGGCATGGCCTATGCCCAGGACGCGCAGGTCGACACGCCGCCGCAGCGTATCCGCAGTGTGACGCTGACGGGCGGGCAGGCATGCCCGAAGTCGACCGCGGGTGAAGTGGTGGTGTGCTCGACGCTCGATCAGCCGTATCGCATTCCGAAATCGCTGCGCGAGGACAAGCCGATCGCGGCGCAGAACCAGAGCTGGGTGAACCGCGCGGCGTCGATGGACCAGATCGGCCGCGTCGCAGGCGGGTTGCCGGATACGTGTTCGGCGGTCGGCACCGGTGGCCAGTCGGGCTGCTTCCTTGCACGCAACAACGCTTATGCAGCGGAACGTCGGGCTCCGGCGAGCGAGACTGATACGACGCCGTAAGGGAACAGAAAATCTTGTTCTCCCGCGAAGGCGGGAGTCCAGTCTGGGTCTCCGCCTTCGCGGGGAAACAGTCCGTCTAATGAATTACTGACCGAAGCCTGGCGCTTTCGCCCTGCTCACCGCCTCGCGGGCGGCGGCGAGGATAGCGCCGGCCTTGGCTTCGCACTCGCGCTGTTCGTATTCGGGGATGCTGTCGGCGACGATGCCGGCGCCGGCCTGGACGTGGATCGTGCCGTCCTTCACCACCGCGGTCCTCAGCACGATGCACGAGTCCATCGAGCCGTCGAGCGAGAAATAGCCCACCCCGCCGGCGTACGCGCCGCGGCGTTCGGGTTCCAGTTCGGCGATGATCTGGCAGGCGCGAACCTTTGGTGCGCCGCTGACGGTACCGGCGGGGAAGCCCGCGAACAGCGCGTCGAGTGCGTCCTTGTCGGGGGAGAGCTTTCCGACGACGTTCGAGACGATGTGCATGACGTGGCTGTAGAACTCGACGCCGTAGCTGGCGGTCACCTTCACCGAGCCCGGCGACGCGGCACGGCCGACGTCGTTACGGCCGAGGTCGAGCAGCATCAGGTGTTCCGCGCGCTCCTTCGGGTCGGCGAGCAGGCTGACGCGGTTCGCCTCGTCCTCGGCGGCGGTCTTGCCGCGCGGGCGGGTGCCGGCGATCGGGCGGATCGTCACTTCGTCGTCGCGGACGCGGACGAGAATCTCGGGGCTCGAGCCGATCAGCGCGAAGCCGGGGAGGTCGAGATGATAGAGGAACGGCGATGGGTTGACGCGCCGTAGCGAGCGGTAGAGCTCGAACGGGGGTAGCGCGAACGGCGTGCTGAAGCGCTGGGCGAGCACCACCTGGAAGATGTCGCCGGCGAGGATATAGTCCTTCGCGGTGGCGACCATCTCGCCGTAGCGGCCTTCGGGTAGTGCGGGCGTGTAGACAGGCTCGGCGACGTCGGCGCGGATCGGTGCGGGGACAGGCGTGCTGGCGAGCTTGGCCGCGACCGCGTCAAGACGCTCTTCGGCTTCGGTCACGATCGCGTCGGCATCACGCGCAGGATCCGGCCACGCCGGCGCGACGAGGTACAGCGCATCGGTCAGGCGATCGAACACGAGCACGACGGTCGGTCGCACGAAGATCATGTCCGGCAGGCCGAGCGGATCGACCGGCGGCTGCGGCAGGTCCTCGACCAGCCCGATCGTCTCATAGCCGAAATAGCCGACGAGGCAGGCGAGCGCGCGCGGCAGCTCGGCAGGCACGTCCGCACGGCACTCGGCTACCAGCATCCGCAACGCGTCCAGGGTCGGCACCGGGCACGGCTCGAACGTATCGCGATCGGTCGCCCAATGGCGGTTGATCTCGGCGCTGTGGCCGTGCGCGCGGAACAGCAGGTCGGGGGCGAGGCCGATCAGGCTGTGGCGACCGCGGGTTTCTCCGCCCTCGACCGATTCGAGCAGGAAGTCGCCACGCCCCGGCTCGATAAGCTTCAGCGCGGCCGCGACCGGCGTTTCGGTGTCGGCGACCTGACGACGCCAGACGAGCGCCGGGCGCCCCTCGGCCAAGGCTTCCCGCGCGCTCGTCATACGATCAGTTCCCGGTGCCGCCTTGGCCGAGCAGGTCGGCGCGGACGCGCGCGAGCGATGCCGCGTTGGTCTTCACGCCGACCTCTGCGCGGACCGCCTTGGCGAACTGCTCGACATATTCCCGACCGACCGAGCGGCCGATATTGGCGCGCGCGGCCTTGATCGCGGCGTCGTTGCCCGCCGCGTTGCCGCTGGCGATGCTGTCGAGCTTGATGACGAACCAGCCGCTGTCGTCGGGCGCGGCGAGCGTCTTGGCGGTGTTCGGCGCCATGCTGAACATCAGCGCGAGCGCAGGCGGTGCACCACGCGGATCGGCGGCAATCTGCGCACGCGACGCGGTCACCGGACGCGGCGCGGGGATCGGCAGCTTGGTCTGCGCCAGCGACTGCGCGATCGGCATGCCCTTGTTGATCCGTGCGAGCACGTCTGCGGCGACTTTCCGCGCAGCCTGACGCGCGCGGTCGGCACTCACGTCGCGCAGCACGGCGGCGCGCACCTGCGCCAGCGGACGCGGGGTGGCGGGAACGACCCGGCCGAGCGCGACGACGGCGAACCCGCCATCGGTGCCGAGCTGGACGAGCTGCGGGCCATCGCCCTCGGCCGCCTGGAACGCGGCGGCGACGAGCGGCGCCATCGCGGGATCGGGCTTGCTGGCGTCGTCGTCGGGATTGATGCCGCTGGCAATCAGCGCGGGTGTGGTGACGGGCGCCAGCTTCTGGTCGGCGACCACCTCGTCGAAGGTGGCGTTACCCGACAGCGAATCGTCGATCTTGTCGTGGATCGCGGACAGTGCCGCGGCCGACTTCTGGATGCCGAGCGCAGCGGCGATCTCGCCACGCACCTGATCGAGGGTGCGGCCGGGGACGTTCTCGATTCTGTCGATCTTCGCGACGGTCCAGCCGAGCGGCGTACGGACCGGGCCGATCACCGCACCGCTGGCGGCGGCGAAAGCTGCGTCGGCGACCTGAGCGGACGTCGTGCCGGCATAGGCGGCCTTCTCGACCCCGGTCTGGGTCGACGCTTCGAGACCCGCGGCGCGCGCGGCGTCGGCGAGGCTGGTGCCGGCCTTCACCTTGGCTGCGATCGCGTTGGCGCCGGCCTGATCGGCGACGACGACCTGCGTGATCGTGCGCTTTTCGGTCGCGGCATAGCGTACGCGATCCTGCTGATAGGTCTGGGCGATCTCGGCGTCGGTCGGGACGGCCTGCGCCTTGACCTGCTCCGGCGAGATGACCGCGTAGCGGACGATGCGGCGCTCGGGCACGGTGTAGCGTGCGATGTTGCGCTTGTAGAAGGTGGCGAGGTCGGCGTCGCTCGGCGCGGGGCCGGCGGGGACGGCCGCGGCGGGGATGAAGCCGATCGTGCCGGTGCGCTTTTCGAGCAGCAGCGAGGCGTAAGGGAGCGCGAGCTGGCTGGCGACCTGCGTCGCACCGGTGCTCGGGATCGTCAGCTGCTGCGCATACGTGTCGCGGACAATGTCGCTGCGGATCTGCGCGTCGGTCAGCTTCCGCTGGGCGAGCACCTGGCGGTACAGATTCTCGTCGAACTTGCCGGTCGGGCCCTGCAGCGCGGGGATGCTGGCGATCTGGCCGTCGACCGCGCGCTTGCTGACGACCATGCCCTGCGCACGGCCGAACTGTTCGAGCGCCATGCTGGACATGATCCGGTCCAGCGTGCCGTCGAGCCCGCCCTGGTTGACGAAGGTCGCCATGTCGAGCGTCGGCTGTTCCTGACGGAAGCCTTCGAGCTGGGTCTGCGCCTGCGTCTTCAGTTCGTTCTCGGTGACCTCGGCCTTGCCGACCTTCGCCACGTCGCCGCCGGTGATCCCTGCGCCGCCGGTCATCGAGCTCAAGCCCGTGATGTCGCCGGCCGCGAATGCGAGCGCGATCACGCCGAGCACGATGAAGGTGATGACCACGCCGACCTTCGAATGGGTAAGGCGGCGAAAGAAAGCGAGCATGGACAGCCGATCGACAGGGATGGGAACGCGGTTGCTTTACGGGGGCGAGGGCGGCTCTTCAAGTCGGGCGCTTCAAGGTCGTGCGGGCTCGGGCGGCCGTCGACTGGCGCGCGCGGGGGTTGTGCGGCACGGGGGCGGCGCTATCGCTTGGCAAAATGCTCGGGGAGATAGTGATGCGGCGCAAGCTGGTAGCGGGAAACTGGAAGATGAACGGGTCGCGGGCGATGCTCGTCGAACTCGATACGATCGCTGCTGCGGCGAACGCCGCACCCGGGGTCGACGTGTCGGTCGCGGTGCCGTTCACGCTGATCGCGGCGGCGTCGGAGCGCGTGCCGAACCTCGCGATCGGTGCGGAGGACGTGCACGAGGCGGACTCGGGCGCGCATACCGGGTGCGTGTCGGCAGGCATGGTGAAGGAGGTCGGTGCGTCGTTCACGATCGTCGGCCATTCCGAGCGGCGTGCAGACCAGCATGAGACGAGCCACGATGCGTGGGCAAAGGCGGCGGCGGCGCGGCGACAGGGGCTGAACGTGATCCTCTGTTGCGGCGAGACCGAGGCGGAACGCGACGCCGACCGCGCCGAGCGCGTCGTGCAGGCGCAGATCGAGAAGTCGGTGCCGGACAATGCGGACGGAAGCTGGTTTACGCTGGCGTACGAGCCGCGCTGGGCGATCGGAACGGGTCGCACGCCGACGCTCGACGAGATCGCGGCGATCCACGCCATCGCGCGCGCCAAGCTGCGGATGCTGATCGGCGATGCCGCGGCGGGGGTACGGATCCTGTATGGCGGCTCGGTGACGGGCGCGAACGCGGCGTCGATCCTGGCGACTCCGAACGTCGATGGTGCTCTGGTGGGCGGTGCCAGCCTGACCGCGGAGAAGTTCGTGCCGATCATCGAGGCGGCGGCTTCTCTTTGACGGACCTGCGGGTTCCTGGAATGCTTGCGTCGTACAGCGTTAAGTCCCGATAAACCCTATGATCTTAGGGTTGGTGGGATCTTAGGGTTGGTGGGATCTTAGGGTTGGTGGGATCTTAGGATTGGTGGGCGATTCGGCGACTTGATCGTTGGTCGGCGTGACGCGGCTTTCGTGCGAGGGTTTTTATGGCCAGATGGTTTCCCGGATGCGTAGGCGCCACGATCGCGGTCTGTGCGGTGGCGTCTGCGATGCCCGCTCGGGCCGAGACGCCGCGGGAATTGCTGACCCAGGCCGGCTTCGTCGATCGCGACCGCGGCGTTGCGCTGGCGCGGATCGACAAGGCGGCGGCGGTCGCGGGGCAGGCGCTGAGCCGCTCGCCGAACGACCAGGAGGCGGCGATCATGCAGGCGATGGCGAACGGCTATCGCGCGAAACTGCTCGGCAATCGCGGGCAGGCGATCGCCGCTCGGAAGCAGTACGAGGCGCTGGTGACGCGGTATCCGCGCAATGCCGAGGCGCAGGCGGCGCTGGGGGCGTGGCATGTCGGGGTGATCGCAAAGCTCGGGCGGTTCGTCGGGCGTGCGGTGGCGGGTGCGCAGAAGGCGACCGGGTTCGAGGCGCTGGACCGCTCGGTGGCGCTGGGTGGTAATCGCGCGATGTTCGCCGGGTTGGCGGGGTTGCTGCGGCTGGAGCTGGATCCGAACGATGCGCGGGGGCGTGCGCTGCTGGAGACGGCGAGCAGGGCGCCGACGCCGAGTGCGATCGACGGGTATGTGCGCAAAGCGGCGTTGGCGGTGCTGGTGCCGCTTCGCGCTGGCGATGCGAATGCGACGAAGGCGCTGGCGGATAAGTTGCTGCCGTTTGGGCAGTTTGCGGCGAGTTAAGGCCGCGTACTCAACCCCGCCGTCATTCCCGCGGAGGCGGGAACCCATATTGGCTAACGTATCAATGTGATCGCCGGCCGCTGAGGATATGGATCCCCGCCTGCGCGGGGATGACGAGCCTAAGGGTGACGTCTTCGACTAGCGCCCGTACCGCTTCGCCAGCATCGCGAAGGCCGCGCGCAGGGCGTAAGCCTCGCCGCCTTTAGGCCGCCCCGGTTTCGCCGACGGTCGCCACGCGAACACGTCGAGATGCGCCCAGGCCGTGCCCTTCGGCACGAACCGGCGCAGGAACAGCGCGGCGGTGACCGCGCCGGCAAAACCGCCTTCGGGAGCATTCACCATGTCCGCCACGTCCGACTTCAGCATCTCGTCATAGGCGTTCCAGAGCGGCAGGCGCCACATCTGGTCGCCCTCCGCAATGCCGGCCGCGATCAGGTCGGCGGCTAGCGGTTCGTCGTCGGTGAACAGCGGCGGCAGGTCTGGACCGAGCGCGACGCGGGCCGCGCCGGTGAGCGTCGCGAAGTCGAAGATCAGCTCCGGGTTGCTCTCGCCAGCCTTGGTCAGCGCATCGCCGAGGACGAGGCGACCTTCGGCGTCGGTGTTGGTGTTCTCGACCGTCAGGCCCTTGCGCGTGGCGAGCACGTCGCCGGGGCGGAAGGCGTTGCCGGCGATGGAGTTTTCCACAGCAGGGATCAGGAGGTGGAGGCGGACCGGCAGCTTGGCGGCCATCACGAGGCTCGCGAGTGCCAGCGCGTGCGCGGCGCCGCCCATGTCCTTCTTCATCAGCCGCATGCCCGCGGAGGGCTTGATGTCGAGGCCGCCGGTGTCGAACGTGACGCCCTTGCCGACCAACGCGATGCGGGGGTGCGACGGGTCGCCCCATTCGAGTTCGATCAGGCGTGGCGCGCGGTCCTTGCTCGCCGCCTGGCCGACCGCGTGGATCATCGGGTAGCCGGTCGCGAGCGCATCGCCTCGGGTGGTCGTGACCGTCGCGCCGTGGCGCTTGGCGAGCGTCTCGGCGGCGGCTTCGAGGTCGGCGGGGCCCATGTCGGACGCGCCGGTGTTGACGAGATTGCGGACGAGCGCGGTGGCTTCGGCCAGGCGAACCGTCTCGTCGATATGCGCGGCGTCGGCGGTCAGGAGTATGCGCGGACCGGTCGCGTCGGGCTTCACGTAGCGGGTGAACTGGTGCTGGGCGAGCATCCAGCCGAGCCCGGCTGCGCCCACCGGGCCTTCGGCGAGACGATACGATCCTGCGGGGAGCGAGGCGCCGAGCGAGGCGATCCGCCACGGCGAGGTAAGTGCCTCGTTGCAGACCAGCAGCATCGACCAGTCGTCGGCGGTGTCGCCGGGCAAGACCGCGCGGTCGCCGGGTTTGCCGGTCAGCCGGTGTGCGGCGACGGTCGTGCGGATGCGCTGCGACTGCTTGGCGAGCCAGCTTTCATACACATCGGGGTGGACGACGTGGATCGTGCGCGCGGGCTGGCCGCGGTCGGGTTGGAGCATCGAAGCGAAATCGGTCATGAAGCGGGCGCCACCAAAAGTTGTTCGTATCGGCCGGTCGCGCCCGGCTCGGCATAGGTGCTGAGCGAGAGCGCGCGGTCGGGATAGGTGATGCGGTAGGTGCGGTTGACGAAGCCGCCGCGCAAGCGGGTCTTGCCGGTTTGTGCGAACGCGGTGGGTTCGCCGAGTGCGCCAAGGCTGGTCTTGTAGTCGGCGAGCGCGACCGGCTTGAAGTAATAGTTCGCATCTTCGGTCAGCCCTTTTCGGTCGAGCGTGCCGGTGCGGAGCTGGTCGTAGACGGCGCGGGCGTGGGCGAGCGCGGCGGTGTCTTCGGCGCTGGCGGCGGCGGGCGGCAGGACGATCTTGGCGACGCCGGCGGAGATGCGGCCCGTGGCGTCGCTGAACCAACTGTTGGTGAGGACTACGATGGCGGCCTTGTCGTCGGGGTATACGGTATTTTCGGACAGGAAGCCGACTGCTTCGCCACTGTGCTCGATGTAGCGGCGGCCGTTGGCGCTGCCGGTGAAGACGCCGAGGCCGTACCCGTTGCTGCTACCGTCGGTGAGCTTGACCGGCGTCTCCTGTGCGGCCCAGTCGTCGGCGGGGAGCGTGGTGCGGTTGAGGCGCGCGACGTCCCATTTGGCGAGGTCTTCCGCGCTCATCGAGAGTTCGCCGGCGGCATAGAGCCAGCCGTCCGCGCTGGGCGTCTCGGGGCGGACGGGGCCTAGGGCGAAGCGGCCATAGCCTTGCGGGTAGGCCTTGCCGATCGCCTTGTCCTGGTCGAGCGCGCGGATGTTTAGTGGCTGGAAGATGCGTTGCTGGAGTAAGCTGAGCAGCGGTTGTTTGGCGACCTTCTCGACGATCATGCCGGCGACGACATAGCCCGTGTTGGAATATTGCCACTGCGTGCCGGGCTGGAAATCGAGCGGCTTCTTGGCCCAGCGATCGACGATCTGCTGCGGCGTGACGGGCTTGGCCATCGCGGCGAAACTGTAATCCTGCGGCCAGTAATCCTGGAGGCCGGAGGTGTGGCTTAGCAGTTGGCGGATCGTGATGCGGTCGCCACCGGTGATGCCGGGAATGTATTTGGCGACGGTGTCGTCGAGGCTGAGCTTGCCCTCGTCTTCGAGCAGCAGGACCGCGGCGGCGGTGAACTGCTTGGAGATCGATGCGATCTGGTAGGGGAGTTTGGGGTCCGCGACGGCGATCGCCTCGGAGGGTTTGCCGTATGCCTTGGCGAACACGATCCGGCCGCCGCGCACCACCGCGATCGAGGCGGACGGCACGCCGCTATCGCCTAGCGCGCCGGTCACCAGCGTGTCGATCTGCGCGGTTTCGGTGGGGGTGAGTGATTGCGCGATGGCGGGGGCGGGCAACAGCGCGGCGACGGCGAGAAGGCGGAGGATCATGGCGCGCAACGAAGCAGAAGCGGCTCGCGCGCGCAACGCCGCGATTTTAATTCCGCGGCGGTTGAAGGGGTTAGGCTAGGGCAGAAATGTTGACGGAACAGGGCGTGTTCCAGGCACGTTTCATCGAGCGACCGGGAGTTTTTTACGTCTCAGGGGACACACTCATGCTGTATACCATCGCCGTCATCCTGCTCATCCTCTGGCTGGCGGGCTTTGCCTTCCATGTCGCGGGTGGGCTGATCCACATCCTGCTGGTGATCGCGGTCATCGTCGTTCTGGTGAAGCTGTTCACCGGGCGCAACGTGGTCTGACGCTTGTTCTCTTGCGAAAGCGGGAGCCCAGGGTTGCGGGTGGTATCGCTTGGTATCCTGGGCTCCTGCGTTCGCAGGAGAACATTAGACGGGCACGCCGTATAGGTCGTGGTCGTCGGCGTCTTCGATCGTGACCGGGACGATGTCGCCTACCGTCAGGTGACCGGCATCGCGGAGGAAGACTTCGCCGTCGATCTCCGGCGCATCCGCCTTCGACCGGCCGGTTGCGCCTTCTTCGTCCACCGCATCGATGATCACGTCGAGCGTGCGGCCGATCTTGGCCTGCAACTTGGCCGCGGAGATCGCCGCGGTCTTTTCCATGATGCGGGCGTAGCGCTCTTCCTTGAGCTCTTCGGGCACGTGGTCGGGGAGCAGGTTCGCTGCCGCCCCTTCGACCGGCTCGAAGCGGAATGCGCCGACGCGGTCGAGCTGTGCTTCGTCGAGCCAGTCCAGCAGATACTGGAAATCCTCCTCGGTCTCGCCGGGGAAGCCGACGACGAAGGTCGAGCGGATCGTGATGTCGGGGGCGATCGTCCGCCAGTTGTGGATGCGCTGGAGCACCTTGGCATCGTTGCCGGGGCGCTTCATCCGGCGCAGCACCGACGGCGCGGCGTGCTGGAACGGGATGTCGAGATACGGCAGCACGAGGCCTTCCGCCATCAGCGGGATGACGTGATCGACGTGCGGGTACGGGTAGACGTAATGCAGGCGCACCCACGGCGCGATCTTGCCGAGTTCGCGCGACAGGTCGGTCATGTGCGCGCGGACTTCGCGTGCCTCGTTGCGCGACATCGGGCCGCCGGTCTTCACGGGCCAACTGGCGTGGCGGAGGTCGACGCCGTACGCCGACGTGTCCTGGCTTATGACCAGTAGTTCCTTGGTGCCGGCTTCGACGAGCTTCTCCGCCTCGCGGAGGATCGCGTCGGGGCGGCGGCTGACGAGGTCGCCGCGCAAGCTCGGGATGATGCAGAACGAGCAGCGGTGGTTGCAGCCTTCCGAGATCTTCAGATAGCTGTAGTGGCGCGGCGTCAGCTTGAGGCCGGCGTCGGGGATCAGGTTGAGGAACGCCGAGGGCGGCATCGGCGCGGCTTCGTGGACCGCGCCGACGACCTGCTCGTATTCGTGAGCGCCGGTGATCGCGAGCACCTGCGGGAAGCGCGCGCGGATCGCGTCGGCTTCCTTGCCCATGCAGCCGGTGACGATGACGCGGCCATTCTCGGCGATGGCCTCGCCGATCGCCTCGAGGCTTTCCTCCTTGGCGGAATCGAGGAAGCCGCAGGTGTTGACCAGCACTATGTCGGCGCCGGCATAGTCGGGCGACATCTGATAGCCGTCGCCGCGGAGCTGGGTGAGAATCCGCTCGCTGTCGACGAGGTTCTTGGGACAGCCGAGCGAGACCATGCCGATCTTCGGCGGGGAGGGAAGTAATGTTGCCATGAAGCCTGCGCACATAGGCGCAAAGTTCGGTTTTTTCTAGGCGCGCGAAATCGCTTCCGCCATGGGTGGGCGGATTGCGCGGGAAGGAACCGATATGCTGGCGATTGGACTGATGTCGGGGACGTCGCTCGACGGGATCGACGCGGCGTTGATCGAGACCGATGGCGAGGCGTTCGTGCGGCCGATCGCGTTTCGCGGCGAGCCGTATTCGGACGCGGCGCGGGCGGAATTGGCGGAGGCAACGCGGATGGCGCTGACGTTCGACAAGCCGCGCGCGAGCCCGCCGGTGGTTGCGGCGGGCGAACTGATCACGCGGGCGCACGTGTTTGCGGTGCACAAGCTGCTGGCGGATGCGGGGGTTGCGGCGGCGGAGGTCGACGTGATCGGCTTTCACGGGCAGACGATCGCGCATCGGCCGGATCGGCGGTGGACGTGGCAGATCGGCGATGGGGCAGCGGTCGCGCGGGCAACCGGGATTACGACGGTGTCGGATTTTCGCTCGGCGGACGTTGCGGCTGGCGGGCAGGGTGCGCCGTTGCTGCCGGTGTATCATGCGGCGTTGGCGGCTGGGCTGGAGGGGCCGGTCGCGGTGCTGAACCTTGGTGGGGTGGGGAATATCACCTTCATTCCGGGCGGGACGGACATGCATGACTCGCGGGAGATGTCGCCGGAGCGGGCGCAGATGGCGGATCGGGATGGGCTGGTGGCGTTCGATACCGGGCCGGCGAACGGGTTGATCGATAGCTGGGTCGAGGCGGAGACTGGTGCTCGGTATGATGCCGGGGGGGCGCTGGCGGCGTCCGGGCGGGTGGATGAGACGGTGTTGACGGCGATGCTCGATCATCCGTTTTTCGATGCGCCGCCGCCTAAGTCTTTGGACCGGAATGATTTTACGATCCAGCCAGCGCGGGGGCTTTCGGCTGCGGACGGGGCGGCGACCTTGACGGCGTTTACGGCGGCGACCGTGGCGGAGGCTTTGCGGCATTTGCCGGCGCGGCCGGTTCGGTTGCTGGTCGCGGGGGGTGGTCGGCATAATCCGACTATGCTGGCGATGATTGCCGAGCGGACCGGGTTGGTGGTGGAGCCCACCGATGTCCTCGGGTGGAACGGCGATGCGCTGGAGGCCGAGGGGTTCGCGTATATGGCTGTTCGGACGTTGAAGGGGCTGGCGATCAGTTTTCCGGGGACTACGGGCGTGCCGGTGGCGATGGTTGGTGGGGTTGTTGATCGGGTTTGAGGGGGGCGGGGGCCTGCCCCTGACCGGTAGTTAGCTTGTTCTCCCGCGAAGGCGGGAGCCTAGGCTGGGCTCCCGCCTTCGCGGGAGAACAAGAAGGGGCGGGCGTCTCGGTTAAGCTCTAACTGCTCCGCCGTAGAAACCCAAACCTTGTACCACCCCGGCGGAGGCTGGGGCCCAATTGGGGGACGGCGCTAACCGAGGGCAGTTCCTGGTTACTGCGACCTTTCCAATTGGGCCCCGGCCTTCGCCGGGGTGGTGCTATCGTTGGTAGACTTGTGTCCGACAACGCGCTGCCTCAGGGGTGGTGCTATCGTTGATAAAAATGTGTCCAACAACGCGCTGCATCAAACGCATGACCGCAAATGCCGGACCGAAGTCCGGCATCCCAAAAACAAACTCAGGCAGCCTTGCCCTTCTTGCCCTTGCCGGGCTTCGGATCGGCCGGCGTCGGGGCCTTCTTGTCCGCTTCCTTGGCCATCAACGCCGGTGCGGCGATCGCTGCTGCGATCCCGGCAATAACCGTCGCACCAACGGCTATCGCGGTCTTGGGGTGCGACTTTACCGCGTCGGTGGCGGTGGCGAGGCCGGCCTTGGCGGCGTCGGTTGCGTCATCGACCCAGTCGCTGGTCGTTGCGGTCTTCTTCGCGTCGGGCTTCGGCTTGTGGTCGTCGTCGTCGTGATGGACCTTGGCGTGGGGCATGGCGGAGTTGGGGATCGACGACATAGGGCTTGTCCTTCGGTGGGGGATGATGCCCGATAAACCGACCGCGTCCGTGACGGTTCCGTTACGGACACCCGCTTACCGCACCAAAGATCACCGTTTCCGCGTCAACTCGCGCATCGCGTCGTCGAGCCCGGCCAAGCTCAGCGGGTACATCCGGTCGTTCATCAACTCGCGGATGATCCGCACCGACTGCGAATACCCCCATTGCGCCTCGGGCACGGGGTTCAGCCACGCCGCTGCCGGATAGGTATTCGTCAGCCGCTGCATCCACACCGCGCCCGGCTCCTCGTTGAAATGCTCGACCGAGCCGCCGGGGTGGGTGATCTCGTACGGGCTCATCGACGCGTCCCCGACGAAGATCAGCTTGTAGTCGTGGCCGTATTTGTGGAGCACGTCCCACATCGGCGTACGCTCGGCGAAGCGCCGCGTGTTGTCCTTCCACACGCCCTCGTACGGGCAATTGTGGAAGTAGAAGAATTCGAGGTTTTTGAACTCGGTGGTCGCGGCCGAGAACAGTTCCTCGCAGAGCTTGACGAACGGGTCCATCGAACCGCCGACGTCGAGGAACAGCAGCAGCTTCACCGCATTGCGGCGCTCGGCGCGCATGACGATGTCGAGATAGCCTTGCCGCGCGGTGCCGGCGATCGTGCCGTCGATGTCGAGCTCGTCGGCGGCGCCGTCACGCGCGAAGCGGCGCAGGCGGCGGAGCGCCACCTTGATGTTGCGGGTGCCGAGTTCCTTGGTGTTGTCGAGGTTGCGGAACTCGCGCTGGTCCCAGACTTTCAGCGCGCGCTTGTGCGTGCTTTCGCCACCGATGCGGACGCCTTCGGGGTTGTAGCCGCCGTTGCCGTACGGTGACGTGCCGCCGGTGCCGACCCACTTGTTGCCGCCCTGATGGCGTTCCTTCTGCTCCTCCAGACGCTTCTTGAGCGTCTCCATGATCTCGTCCCACGAGCCGAGCGACTTGATCGCCGCCATCTCCTCGGGGGTCAGGAATTTCTCCGCGACCGCCTTCAGCCAGTCCTCGGGGATCTCGCTCGACGCCGTGCCTTTGGCTAGGCCGCGAAAGACCTTGGCGAAGACCTGGTCGAACTTGTCGAGCAGCCCCTCGTCCTTCACGTACACCGCGCGGGAGAGGTAGTAGAAATCCTCGGGCGTCCGCTCGATCACCTCGGCGTCCAGCGCTTCGAGTAGGACGAGATGCTCCTTGAGGCTGGCGGGGATGCCTGCGCTGCGGAGTTCGTCGAGGAAGTTCAGGAACATGGCCTTACTCCGTCACTGCTGCACGTCGGCCGTCGAAGGCCGCGGCGGTCGAAGGTGCCGAAGGCGCGATCGGCACCAGCGTGATCGTCAGAGTTTCAGCCCGCATCGTTGATCCCGCCATGTCCACGCTGTGGTGGTGCCATGTTTCGACGCTCGACGGCAATGCCGCAGATCAGCGCGCGATCGGTTGTCCACTAACCGGTACGTACGCGTCGATGAGTGCGCCGACGTAATCGGGGTTGCGGCTGGTCAGTTCGGCGGCTGCGTGCGCGCGACCGTAGATGAAGCCGTAGACCGGGTAGATCCCGCCGCCCAGACCGTCCACGTCCTTGTACCAAACCTTCACGTCGCTCCAGTCGTTGTTGCGCGAGACGTCGAACAGCGTGACATCCTGCTCCGCATGCCCGCGTTCGCCGTTCTGGCGCGACCAGTTTGCGTGGGTGAGCATGACGACGCGCTTCTCGACGACCCGGCTGACGACCGCGACATGGCCGAACGGCAGTCTCGCGGTCTTGGCGAAGACGATGACGGCGCCTTCCTTCGGGACGTGCGTGCGTTCGTATTTGCCCTCCGCCTGGTCCCACCAGGTCCAGGCGTTACCGTAGATCTGGATCCCCGAGGCGGCCCGCGCGAAGGGGACGCACTGGCCGACGTAATCGAGCAGCGACGCCGATTTCGAGGCTGTGGCCGGCGCTGCCACGGCGATTGCCAGCAGTGCCGGCGTCCAACGACGGAAAGCGTACAATCTCATGCCATAACCTTGCAGGAGAGGTGTGGCATTATCGTTGCCGCAGATGGTTAACGTGCGTCAATATCTATCCGTCCGCTCAACCCTGGTTCTTCTGTCGCTTCGCCATGAAGGCGAGGCGTTCGAACAGCATGACGTCCTGTTCGTTCTTGAGCAGCGCGCCGTGGAGCGGGGGGATCGCCTTGGTCGGATCGCGATTCTGGAGGATGTCGAGCGGCGTGTCCTCGTGGAGGAGGAGTTTCAGCCAGTCCAGCAGCTCGGAGGTGCTCGGCTTTTTCTTCAGGCCGGGCACGTCGCGGACGTCGTAGAACAGGTCCATCGCCTTGCTGACGAGGATCTTCTGGATGCCGGGGAAGTGGACGTCGACGATCGCCTGCATGGTCTGGCGATCGGGGAATTTGATGTAGTGGAAAAAACAGCGGCGGAGGAACGCGTCGGGGAGTTCCTTCTCGTTGTTGCTTGTGATGATGACGATCGGGCGCTCCACCGCGCGGACGGTTTCCTTGGTCTCGTAGACGTGGAACTCCATCCGATCGAGCTCCTGCAACAGGTCGTTGGGAAACTCGATATCGGCCTTGTCGATCTCGTCGATCAACAGGACCGGCGGCGCGGGCTGGGTGAACGCCTCCCACAATTTGCCCTTGCGGATATAGTTGCCGATGTCGTGGACGCGCGCATCGCCGAGCTGGCCATCGCGGAGGCGGGCGACCGCATCGTATTCATAGAGGCCCTGCTGCGCCTTGGTGGTGGACTTGATGTTCCACTCGATCAGTGGTGCGCCGAGTGCCTTGGCGATCTCGTAGGCGAGGACGGTCTTGCCGGTGCCGGGTTCGCCCTTGATCAGCAGCGGGCGGCGCAGCGTCACGGCGGCGTTGACCGCGACCTTCAGATCGTCGGTCGCGACGTAGCTCTGGGTGCCCTCGAAGCGCTTCATGCGATGTCCCGTCCAGTTCTGAATACCGGGTATGGATAGAGGGTGTCGGGTGGTCGACGCAAGCGGGTTACAGGTCGCCGCGGGCGCTCGACCGTGCTTCGAGCAGCGACCACAGCCCGCGGTGCTGTGCGAAGAGTTGCTGCGCGCCGAACAGGATGGCGCGCTGCGGGCCGGGGGACGCGCCGAGCGATGCGATGATCGCGGCGGTGTCGGTTTCCGACGGAAGGGTAAGCAGGGGGACGGCCACCCCGAACCGTTCCGCCGCGACGTCGAGCACGAGGCGGATCGAACACCAATCGATCAGCAACGCCGCGACCGCCCCGGTTGCGCACCCGCGCCGCTCCGAACGGGCGAGGGTCTCCAGCGCGTGACGTTCGCCGACCAATGCCGATTCGGTTTCCGCCTGGCCGGGGGTCGAGGGCAGGGGGCCCACCGCGGCGGTGAGTTGGGCGAGATAGGTGCGTTCGTCGGCGAAACCGCTGGCTGCGCGCGCGAGCCAGTCCGACGCCTCGGGCTGGACGGCGCGCGCGAGGACGTCTGCGATCAGGCCCGGATGCTCGCCGTGGACGGCACACAGCGCATGGACCGCATCGGAGAGATTGCGCTGGCCGGGACCGCCGGCGAGCAACCGCGCGTGATGCGGGTGAACCGTGCTGCCGTCGGCGTCGGCGAGACCGATGAGCGCGTCCCATGCGCTCCGCTCCCCCGGCCCCCCGCTTTGTATGCCCCCGTTCGATACCATTATTTTTCCGGCCATGCTGCACCACGGAAAGCCCAATCCGCGACGATGTTGTGCGCTCCATAAACGGAGGTCGTAAATACGAAGTGTACGCCGCGTTCATTATGCCGCGTTCGATGGATGCGCCCTTTACGCCGACCCGCGGCGTCGCGATAACGCGCGACCGAACATTTTCGGGTCTGCCGGGCGGTATCCGGCGGGATGATCCCACGGAGACTACAGGATGCGCACATGGTTGCTCGGGCTTGCACTTGCTTCGGTCGGAACCGCCGCGATGGCCGCTGATCAGGTGACGCCACCGGCAGCGCCCGCCGCGCCCGCCCCTGCGCCCATCCGGCCGGTCGAGGCGGCGATGCCCGGCGACCTGACGATGGCGCGCGTGTTCGGCAACCCGGACCTGTCGGGATCGCAGCCCCGCGCGGTGCGGCTGTCGCCGGACGGCACACTGTTGACGAGCCTGCGCAACCGCGCCGACGAGAAGGAGCGCTTCGACCTCTGGGCGGTCGATACCGCGACGGGCCAGGCGCGGATGCTGGTCGATTCGAAGACCGTCGGCAGCGGCGCCGAACTGACCGAGGCCGAGAAGATGCAGCGCGAGCGGGCGCGGATCGGCGGACAGAAGGGCATCGTCGCGTATGACTGGGCGCCCGACGGCAAGTCGATCCTCGTGCCGCTCGACGGCGACCTGTATCTCGCCGGTCTCGACGGCAAGGTCACGCGGCTGACCAACACGCCCGGCGGCGAGCTGAACCCGGTGGTCAGCCCCAAGGGCAGCTTCGTCTCGTTCGTCCGCGACCAGAACGTGTTCGTCCAACCGCTGAGCGGTGGTGCCGCGCGGGCCGTCACGACCGGTGGCGGCGGCACGGTCCACTTCGGCGAGGCGGAGTTCGTCGCGCAGGAGGAAATGGATCGCCGTACCGGCTATTGGTGGTCGCCCGACGAGCGCTACGTCGCGGTCGAGCGGTTCGACGAAGCACCGGTCCACACCGCCACGCGTGCCTCGATCGGCGCTACGGGCACCAAGGTCTACGAACAGCGCTACCCCGCCGCCGGGACGCCGAACGTGCTGGTCGACCTGTATATCATGAAGCCCGACGGCTCGGGCCAGGTGAAGGTCGATCTCGGCACCAACCCCGACATCTATCTCGCCCGCGTCGACTGGACGCCCGATGGCCGGATGCTGCTGGTACAGCGCCAGAGCCGCGACCAGAAGCTGCTGGAGATGCTCCGCGTCGATCCGGCGACGGGCAAGTCGACGATCCTGTTCACCGAAAAGTCGGGCGTGAAGAGCTGGCTCAACCTGTCCGACGCGTATCACGTGCTGAAAGACGGGAGCCTGATCTGGCGCTCGGAGCGGAGCGGGTACGGCCAGCTCTACCGGTTCGCGGCGGGCAAGTGGACGCAGCTGACCAAGGGCGACTGGGTCGTCACCGATCTGGTCGGGGTGGACGAGACCAAGGGCCGGTTGTTCTTCCTCGGCAACAAGGATGACGTGCTCGAGCAGCAGCTCTATTCGGTCGACGTCGCCAAGCCGAACGCGATCACCAAGCTGACCGAAGCGGGCTGGTGGAACAGCGCGACGAGGGATGCGGCGGCGAGCCGGTTCATCATCTCGCGCTCGAACCCGAAGCAGCCGACGCAGGTGTATCTGGCGGACGCGACCGGCAAGCGGATCTCGTGGATCAACGAGAATGCGGTGGTCGAGGGGCATCCGTATTACCCGTATCTCGCCAGCCATCAGGAAACCAAGTTCGGGACGCTGAAGGCGAAGAACGGCATGACGCTCCATTACGAGATGATCACGCCGCCGCTTGAGCCGGGCAAGAAATACCCGGTGTTCTTCGAACATTACGGCGGACCCGGCACCGGTCAACAGGTCACGCGCGGCTGGCAGGGTGCGCTGCCGCAGTATCTCGTCGATCGCGGCTGGATCTATTTCAAGATCGACAATCGTGGCTCGTATAATCGCGGCAAGGCGTTCGAGGACCAGATCTATCACGCGATGGGTACGGTCGAGGTCGAGGATCAGCTTTCGGGTGCGAACTATCTAAAGTCGCTGCCATTCGTCGAGCCGAGCAAGATTGCGACCTATGGCTGGTCGTATGGTGGCTATATGTCGTTGAAGATGCTGGAGAAGACGCCGGGCGTGTACGCCGCCGCCGTATCGGGTGCGCCGGTCACCGACTGGCAGCTGTACGACACGCATTATACCGAGCGCTATCTCGGCGATCCGGCGAAGGACCCGGCGAGCTATTCGACGTCGGCCGCGGTCGAGGAAGCGAACACAATCGTCGATCCGTTGCTGCTGATCCACGGCATGGCGGACGACAACGTGTTCCTCGACAATTCGACCAAGGTCGCCGCGCGGATGCAGGCGACCGCGACGCCGTTCGAGATGATGTTCTACCCAGGCTATACGCACCGCGTGTCGGGGCCGGGGATCAGCGAGCATGTCTGGGGGACGATCCTGAACTTTCTCGACCGGACGGTGAAGGATAAGCCGGTGGCTGAGGTTGCTGCGGTTCCGGTGAAGTAACCGCGGGTGCGGTTCGTCGAGACGGTCGGTATCCGACCGTCTCGCGAAGAGCTCGCGAACTGCGGCTGAAAACGCCCACTTCTCGCCATTCGCTCGGTCTTCTGCGCTTCCCGATAGCGGTCAGTCGTTCAGGTCCGAATTACCAGCGGCAGCGTCTCGTCGCAGAAAGTTACCAACTTCTGCTCCCCCCAAACCATCGATGTCGAGGGCTTAGCGATCGCCGATCGTTGCGTCGGAAGCGCGCCGCCGCCGCTCTACTCTAGAAGCGGCGAGGTTCGTGCCCGATGGCGTCGCAAGTGCCACGAAAGCCATAATTGCTCATGCCTTGGACCGTGATGCGACCGCTACGCCGATCGATCACAATCTTTGGCTTATTCAAACCGTTCAGGCGATAGCTAGCCCGGATCGTATCCGGGCTTACGGACACGTCGTACAAGTCCCACCATCCCTGATCTCCACGAGAATTGATCGGCGGGATCAGCGATTTGGGCAGTCGTATACGTCCACCACCGGCCCAAGTCTGCACCGTGAGCGAGGCGTCGAAGACCTCTTTTCTGGTTTCGGTGTAGTTGCCAGACTCGTATCGATCACGATCACGGTTCCAATTCCACGTGGTACCGCTGGCGAAACCGGTCTTCGATCCGTCTCCAAAACAAACGAGACCTAGCTCCACGTTTCTTCCATCAACGACCGGGCCTACCGACGGATAGCCGGCTTGTCCGCTACCGGCACCCGTTGGCGCGCGTCCATATGCAGGATCCGGTTCATAGTCAGGGCGCGGCCGTGACGCAGGCTGACGACCGTAGTTGGGGTCAGGACGAAGGTTCGCGGGTTTTCGGCAGTCGGGCGCCGTGGTCGGTTGAATGGAATTGTAGCGGCCTTCCATCGTGGCGATGCTGACGCACTGGCGCCGGTCGGCGTTCCACCAATAGGTATAGGCGCGATCGTCACCTTGCTCCCCGCGGATGTTAACATAGCCGCGCCGTTGCAGTTCCATTTCGCCCTGACCGGCACGGGCACCAACCATGTCTTCAAGCCCGGTAGATTGCGCCTGGGCAACCGCCGGAAGTGCGGATCCTAAGAGAAATATAGCCGTAATCTTCAACAGGCCTGCTGGACAACGCATCGCGACTCTCCTGTTCGAGCGGAATAACCTCTTCATTACTATAGCGAGTTTATAAATTAGGAACGATGGCGTCCATAGCCGTCGACAGCCTTCAGGCTCTGGTCACCACCGGGAATTGGGTAAATCAAGATCGTCCGTCCGGCCAAAGTGGCGCACGGCCGGCGATGGTTTGCAGCACACCCTGCCGCGTCCGTTACATTCTATCTTTACCAACCATTAAGGCCTGACTTTGAAGGAAGCGAGCCGTTGCGATCGAAGTTGGAATCGAACATGATGCAGCATGGATTTCATGAAGTGGCTCAGTTCGCTCGACGAACTCCTCTACGAGGTCATGAGCTGGCTAATCTTCTTCCCGTTGACGCTATGGCGTGCGGTCTTCCAACCCATCGCCGTGATGGAGCAGGTCGAACGAGAAGCGGCACTTCCGGATGATCAGCAATATGCTGCCCTAGTTCGGCCGCCGCTTTTCCTAGCACTGGCGTTGCTGCTAGCGCATACAGTCAGCGCAGCACTTGGGCAGACCGACGAAATCATCGCTAACACCCATGGGCTTGCCGGACTTGTAAACGATAATACGACGGCGCTGGCCTTCCGGGCTGTAATATTTGCGGCATTTCCTCTCTTTCTTGCCGCTCGAATTGTGCGTTGCCGCGGGGCCAAATTAGACCGCAGCTCCCTGCGACAGCCCTTCTACGTGCAATGTTATCCTGCCGCGGTGTTTGCCCTCGGGATAAGCCTCAGCGCCGTCCTGATTGATGATAAAAATAGCGAGCTGACGCCTACGATTGGCCACTGGTTGATGGGTCTTAGCACTTTGAACTACTGGCTCGTGGTGACCGGTAGGTTCGCGAAGGTGCTCGGAACTGGCTATCTGCGTGCCACCGGTAACGTGGCTATCGGAATGTTTGAGGGCGCATTATTTCTCGTTGGCGTTGGTTTCCTGTTCACAAGATAGTCTTGCACTGTGCGGCGAATTATCAGGCGACGTTCCCGGAGTAGATAGCCCACGCCTGCGTGCAGGCGGCAAGCGGCTTGTTACCGCGGACGGCCAACCGAAGGCCGCCAGTCCGCTTTCCTCCCAAACCAGACATCAACTCGACCAAGGATCGCGAAGAGCTACTGACGATGTGAGTAGCAGATGGTCCGACCACTACGAGCTCCACCCCGGCGGAGGCCGGGGCCCAATTGGGGGACGGTGGTAACAGAGCGCAGTTCTTTGTTACTGCGACCTTTCCAATTGGGCCCCGGCCTTCGCCGGGGTGGTGCTACTACTGGTGGGGCGTGCGAAAGATTGTTCCCCCGCGAAGGCGGGGGTCCAGTCTGGGCCCCCGCCTTCGCGGGGGAACAAGGGGGCGGGCCGTAAGGTGGCGCATAATCGCGGCACCCCAAACCCCCGCTATCCGCGCAACAAGTCGAAAGCCGTTGGACCTGCCCGCGCAACGTCGGTACTGCGCGGCCAAGTCCAATCGGAGTTATGACATGGGTTATCGGGTGGTGGTCGCAGGGGCGACCGGCAATGTCGGGCGCGAGATGCTCAATATCCTGGCGGAGCGCGAGTTTCCGGCGGACGAGATCGCCTGCGTCGCGTCGTCGCGCAGCCAGGGGTTGATGGTCGACTACGGCGACACCGGCAAGCAGATCAAATGCCAGAACATCGAGCATTTCGACTGGAACGGCTGGGACATGGCGCTGTTCGCGATCGGCTCCGAGGGCACCGCCGTCTACGCGCCGATCGCCGCCGCTGCCGGCTGCGTCGTGATCGACAATTCGTCGCTCTACCGCATGGACCCCGACGTGCCGCTGATCGTGCCCGAGGTGAACCCCGAGGCGATCGACGGCTACAAGGTCCGCAACATCATCGCCAACCCGAACTGCTCGACCGCGCAGATGGTCGTCGCGCTGAAGCCGCTGCACGACGCGGCGAAGATCCTGCGCGTGGTCGTCTCGACCTATCAGTCGGTGTCCGGCGCGGGCAAGGCGGGGATGGACGAGCTGTTCGAGCAGAGCCGCAACATCTTCGTCGGCGATCCGGCCGAGCCCAAGAAGTTCACCAAGCAGATCGCCTTCAACGTGATCCCGCACATCGACAGCTTCCTCGACGACGGCTCGACCAAGGAAGAGTGGAAGATGGTCGTCGAGACCAAGAAGATCCTCGACAAGAAGATCAAGGTCACCGCGACCTGCGTCCGCGTGCCGGTGTTCGTCGGCCATTCGGAAGCGATCAACATCGAGTTCGAGAACGAGATCTCGGCCGAGGAGGCGCAGAACATCCTCCGCGAGGCGCCCGGCATCATGCTGGTCGATAAGCGCGAGGACGGCGGCTACATCACGCCGATCGAGTGCGTCGGCGACTTCGCGACGTACATCAGCCGCGTGCGCGAGGATCCGACCGTCGAGAACGGCCTGAACCTGTGGTGCGTCAGCGACAACCTCCGCAAGGGTGCTGCGCTGAACGCGGTCCAGATCGCCGAACTGCTCGGGCGGCGGCATCTGCAGAAGGCCTGATCCGCGCGACCGGGACGGACTGAACGACATTGCCGTGCCGCCATCACGACATGGCGGCGCGGCTTTTTCTTGGGGCGTAACACCGCGCGCCCGGTTTGCGGTTCGCACGCCCGCGGGTTGACACTCCGGACCCGGGGACCGAATTGGCGGCACCCCCAGCACGACAGGACGAGACCGTGGCCAGCACCCCGAGCGATACCCAGTTTTTCGAGAGCTTCGACGGCACGCGGCTGGCATGGCACGAGGTCGGCGAAGGTCGGGCCGTCGTGCTGATCCACGGCTATTTCTCCGACGCGAAGACCAACTGGATCCGCTACGGTCACGCCGCGAAGATCGCCGCGAAGGGCTTCCGGGTCATCATGCCCGACCTGCGCGCGCACGGCGACAGCGGAAAGCCGCATGGCCTCGAGGCGTATCCCGCGGATGCGCTGACGCAGGATGGTCACGCGCTGGTCGCTCATCTCGGACTGACGGACTATGACCTGGGCGGCTATTCGCTCGGGGCGCGGACGACGTCGCGGATGCTGGCGACGGGGGCGACGCCGCGGCGCGTGATATTCTCGGGGATGGGGCTGGAGGGGCTGACGCACACGTCGCGGCGTGCCGGGCATTTCCGGAACATCCTGACCAAGCTCGGGCAGCATGCGCAGGGCACGCCCGAGTGGCTCGCGGAGGCATTCCTGAAGACCACCGGCGGCGATCCGGTCGCGTTGCTCGGGATCCTCGAGACGTTCGTCGATACGCCGCTGGAGTCCGTGAAGGCGATCCAGCAGCCGACTTTGGTGGTGTGTGGAGGAGAAGACCAGGATAACGGCTCGGCACCCGATCTGGCTGCGATCCTGCCGCATGGCGAGTATGTCGAGACGCCGGGCGGGCATATGAGTGCGGTGGTGAAGCCGGAGCTTGGCCAGGCGATCGCGGATTTCCTCGCGCGCTGAGAGGTTTTCGCGACCTCACCCAACCCCTTCCGTCATGCTGACGAAAGTCAGGACCCAGGGTAACAGGCGTCGTCCTATGTGGCTCTGGGTCCTGACTTTCGTCAGGATGACGGGGGGCGTGGGTTGACCTCGCCATGCTCCATCCGCAATCACTGCCCCATACAAAGGGGATAATGATGGTTCGGTTCAGCGTTTCGATGTTTGCTCTGGCCGGCGCGCTGTGCGCCGTGCCGTCCGTTGCCGGCGCGCAAGTTGCGGCAACTACGACCGGCAAGCCGACCGTCGCGCAGGCGGATGCGTTCGTCGCCGAGGCCGAGAAGGTGATGGCCGCCGCGTCGCTCGACGCGAACCGCGTGGCGTGGGTCAACGCGACCTACATCACCGACGATACCGATGCGCTGGCGGCGAAGTCGGGCGCGGAAATGACCGATCTCGGGGTGAAGTATGCGCTCGGCGCGGCACGGTTCGCGTCGCTGCCGGGGCTGTCGTTCGATACGAAGCGCAAGCTCGACCTGCTGCGCGGCGGGCTGACGCTGCCGGCGCCGACGCGCGCGGGCGCGTCCGAGGAACTGTCGACGCTGACCACGAAGATGTCGTCCTCCTACGGCAAGGGCATGGGGACTCTCGACGGCAAGCCGATCAACGGCTCGGATATCGAGGCGGCGATGGGGGACAGTCGCGATCCGGCGAAGCTTCAGGAGATGTGGACGAGCTGGAACGACAAGGTCGGTGCGCCGATGCGCGGCGACTATGCCAAGATGACCGCGATCTCGAACGAGGGCGCGCGCGAGCTTGGCTATAAGGACGTCGGCGCGTTGTGGCGTTCGGGCTACGACATGACGCCCGAGCAGTTCGCGGCGCTGACCGACAAGATCTGGAAAGAGGTCGAGCCGCTCTACATGGCGCTGCACACCTACACGCGGTGGAAGCTCAACGAGAAATACGGCGACGCGGTGCAGGCCAAGACCGGGCCGATCCGCAGCGACCTGCTCGGCAATATGTGGGCGCAGGAATGGGGCAACATCTACGACATCGTCGCACCCAAGGGCGCGGGCGATCTCGGTTTCGACACCGGTGAGTTGCTCAAGGCTAAGGGCTATGATCCCCTGAAGATGGTGAAGCAGGGCGAGGGCTTCTATTCGTCGCTCGGCTTCGCGCCGTTGCCGGAGACGTTCTGGAAGCGGTCGCAGATCACCAAGCCTGCGGACCGCGACGTTATCTGCCACGCGTCGGCATGGGATCTCGACGCCAAGGACGATATCCGCATCAAGATGTGCACGAAGGTGAACGCCGACGACTTCGTCACGATCCACCACGAGCTCGGCCACAATTACTATCAGCGCGCGTACAAGGCGCAGCCGTTCCTCTATGCGAACGGCGCGAACGACGGTTTCCACGAGGCGATCGGCGATACCGTCGCGCTGTCGATCACGCCGGATTATCTGGTGAAGATCGGGCTGCTCGACCAGGCTAGGGTGCCGAGCGCGGACAAGGACATCGGGCTGCTTTTGCGTCAGGCGATGGACAAGGTCGCGTTCTTGCCGTTCGGGCTCCTGATCGACAAATGGCGCTGGGGCGTGTTCTCGGGCGAGATCCCGGCGACCGGCTATCAGGCGGCATGGGACCGGTTGCGGCTCCAGTATCAGGGCATCAAGCCGCCGGTGGCACGCGACGAGACCAAGTTCGATGCGGGTGCGAAATACCACATCCCGGCGGCAGTGCCGTACACGCGCTACTTCCTGGCGCGGGTGTTGCAGTTCCAGTTCTACAAGGCGGCGTGCGACCAGTCCGGCTGGAAGGGACCGCTGCACCGGTGTTCGTTCTACGACAACAAGACGGTAGGGACGAAGCTGAACGCGATGCTGAGCATGGGGCAGTCCAAGCCCTGGCCGGATGCGTTGCAGGTGTTCACCGGCAGCCGCGAGATGTCGGGCGCGGCACTGGTGGAGTATTTCGCGCCGTTGAAGGCTTGGCTGGACGTGCAGAACAAGGGGAAGCCGACTGGGTGGTGAGGGGGGGACGTTGGCTAAGCGCCAGCGGACTTTTGCCCGCTAACTTCTAGTTCCCCCGCGGAGGCGGGGGCCCAGGGTTACGAACGCACCATTCGGTTTTAGCTGGGCCCCCGCATCCGCGGGGGAACGGGAAATGTGCTGGGATCGCGCAAAAAATTGCACCACCCCGGCGAAGGCCGGGGGCCAATTGGAACGTCCTGGGTAACGAAGCGCATCGCGCAGTTAGCGGCGTTTCCCAATTGGGCCCCGGCCTTCGCCGGGGTGGTATCCTTCATGTGTAGACTTGCTCGGCGTCTACTCCGGAACCGTCCCCGGATCGGCAATGCCAGCCTCGAACGACTTCGACGAATCCGCCCCGTCCGCCTGATGCGCATGCTTGCCCTCGGGCTTGGGCGACGCCGGAACCTTGGGCGTGCTTCCCCGCAAGGTAAGCAACGCGCCGACCGCCGCTCCGGCAACCGCGACACCGCTGAAGATCGCCGCCGCACCCCATTTGCCGCGCGTCTTTTCCGGCACCTTGGCAACCACGAGCGGCGCGACCGTCTTTCGGACAGGCGCGGGGCGTGGGGTGCTGCGCTTGGTCGAGCGCGGCTTGGGCGCCGGTTTGGCAGCGGCCTTCGTCGGTGCGGCAGTTTCGGACTTGTCCGCGACCGGCACCGGTTTGGCCGCGATCGGCTTCGTGGGCGACGCAGCCGGAGCGGCCTTCGGCGCACTCGTCTTGCGCGGTGCGCGGCGGCGGGTGACGGGCTTCTTTGCTTCCGTATCGGGCGTGTCGGTGTCGGCCACGGTTATCTTCCCTCAGCAATGATTCCGGAAGCGTAACGCATTCCCGCGCGATCCGCTCCGGTTTTTAGCGGCCCCTTATCGGAAGGGAGGCTCGTCGAACGCACGCAGCTTGCGGCTGTGGAGCTTGGCACCTTCCAGGCGAAGCTGTTCGCAGGTCTCGATCCCGATCCGCAGGTGCTCGCTGATCGCGCGCTCGTAGAAGCGGTTGGCCTGACCCGGCAGCTTCAGCTCGCCGTGCAGCGGCTTGTCCGAAACGCAAAGCAACGTCCCATAGGGTACGCGGAACCGATACCCCTGCGCGGCGATCGTCGCGGATTCCATGTCGATCCCGACCGCGCGCGACAGCGAGAAGCGGAGCGCCGACTTTGAATAGCGCAGTTCCCAATTGCGGTCGTCGGTCGTGACGATCGTGCCGGTGCGGAGGCGACGCTTGAGTTCCTCGCCCGACTGGCCCGAGACGATCTCGGCGGCCTTGGCCATCGCGACCTGGACCTCGGCGATCGCGGGGACTGGAATCTCGGGCGGCAGGACGTCGTCGAGAACGTGGTCGTCGCGCAGATAGGCGTGGGCCAGAACATAGTCGCCGATACGCTGGCTCGGCCGTAGCCCGCCGCAATGGCCGATCATCAACCATGCTTCGGGACGCAGCACCGCGAGGTGGTCGCAGATCGTCTTCGCGTTTGACGGACCGACGCCGATGTTGACGAGTGTGATCCCGGTGCGGTCGTCCGCCATCAGGTGATAGGCAGGCATCTGGTGCCGCCGCCACGCGCTGTCTGAGATGATCTTGTCGATGTCGTCCCCAGACGAGATCGTGATCCCGCCCGCGCCCGACAGGCTGGTAAAGCGCGACCCTTCGCCAAGCTGCGTGCCAGCCCAGCGGACGAACTCGTCGACGTAACGGTGGTAGTTGGTGAACAGCACGAAGCGCTGCGCGTGCTCGGCCGGCGTGCCCATGTAGTGGCGCAGGCGAGCGAGACTGAAATCGGTGCGCAGCCCGTCGAACAGCGCGAGCGGGCGCGTCTCGTCCTGCGCGATCCAGAGGCCGTCGGCGATCTCGTCGCCGATATGCGCGAGTTCGGTCGCGGGGAAATGGCGCGACAATTCGGTCGCGGACACCTCGTCGAGGCTCAGCGCGTGGCCGGGTTCGATCACGTACGGGAACGGGATTTCCTGGCGGCCTTCGGCCGCTTCGACGGTGACGTCGTAATCCTCGATCAGCAGGGTCAGCTGCTCGGTCAGATATTCGGCGAAGATCGCGGGCTTGGTGACGCTGATCTTGTACTCGCCGGGGGTGACCATGCGGCCGAACGAGCGCAACGGCGTGGGGCGATCGACGCCGCCCTTATAGGTGAGCCGGATCTCGGGATAGGCGAACGAGCCGTCGGTGCGGCTGGCAGGATCGGGTGTCGTGCCGTCAGCGATATACGCGCTCATCGCGGCTTGGAGGCGCTCGACGGAGGCGCGGTAGAGGCGGTCGAGTTCGGCGACGAGGTCGGATGCGATTGTCATCGCGCAGTGTTACGCGGGCGAGGTTACGGTGGCAAGACCACGCCCGCGTTGGGCGCGACCGTGCGGAAATCGTCATTCCCCTCCCTGGAAGGAGGGGTTAGGGGTGGGTAGCTCTCGGGGGAACGCTAGCATCCGCCCCAAGCCGACCCACCCCCGGCCCCTCCCTTTCAGGGAGGGGGGAAGAGCGGGCCCTTCCCTTTCAGGGAGGGGGGAAGATAGCTCACTCCCTCGGAATGATCAGATCTCGCTAAGCAGATGCTCGGCCGAGCTCACCTTGAACTCGCCCGGAGCCTCGACGTTCAGCTGCTCCACCACGCCGTCATTGACGATCATCGAATAGCGCTGGCTACGGATGCCCATGCCGTATCCCGATCCGTCCATCGTCAGCCCGATCGCCTTGGCGAAATCGCCATTGCCGTCCGCAAGCAACGTGATGTCGCCCGCACCCGCCGACTTGCCCCACGCGCCCATCACGAACGCGTCGTTGACCGAGACGCACGCAACCTCGTCGACGCCCTTGGCCTTCAGCTCGGCTTCCTTCTCGACGAAGCCGGGGAGGTGCTTAGCCGAGCAGGTCGGCGTGAACGCGCCGGGGACCGCGAACAGCGCGACCTTGCGGCCCTTGAAAAAGCTGTCGGTGTCGACCTGATCGGGGCCATCCGCGGTGGCCTTGACGAGATTGGTGGTGGGAAGGCGGTCGCCGACGCTGATCGTCATCTGAAATCTCCTGTCGCCGCGAGCTGGTCTCGGGCGAGCCGTACCTTGGACGCGGCCACGGGTATTTCAAGCGTGGCGGGCCCCCCCGTGCGTCGCTATGGTGCAATGCATGGACAAGACGCCCTTTCTTTCCGGACAATTCCTGCTCGCGATGCCGGGGATGAGCGACCCGCGGTTCGCGCGCGCGGTGATCGCGATCTGCAGCCATGACGAGAGCGGGGCGATCGGCATCGGCCTGGGCGCGACGATCGACGGGCTCGGCTTCCACGATCTGCTCGAACAGTTCGGGATCCAGCCCGGCGATGCGCCCAACGCACCGGTGCATTTCGGTGGGCCGGTCGAGCCGCGGCGCGGGTTCGTGGTGCATTCGTCCGACTGGGGCGGGCAGGATTCGGTGGACGTCGCCGGCCGGTGGAAGCTGTCGAGCACGGTCGACGTGCTGCGCGCGATCGCCGAGGGTAAGGGGCCGTCGCAGTGGGTCGTGGCGCTTGGCTATGCCGGTTGGGACGGCGGGCAGCTGGAGGGCGAGCTGTCGCGGCCGGGGTGGTTCAACGTGGCCGGGGATGCCGAACTTTTGTTCGATACCGCGGCGGAGGATCGCTGGACGATGGCGTTCGCACAGGCTGGCGTGGATCCACGGTTGCTGGTTGCGGAGACGGGTAGGGCCTGACTTCTGCTCCCAGCGACAAAGACCCGACCTGACTTCCCCCCTCCCTGGAAGGGAGGGGCCGGGGTAGGGTCGGCCGGTTGGCTGGCTCTGCGCGCGCCTCGAACCGACCCACCCCCAACCCCTCCCTTCCAGGGAGGGGAGACGAAGAAGGGCAGTGCAGCTAACGCCGAGGGCATCTCTGGGCATCATATAAAGATATCTTTATATTTGATCCGAGCCCCTCGATCCGCTAAGGCGCAGCCCATCCGGCACGGGCATGAGGCTCGCCGATCACAGAATTTCCAGGAGACCCATAGTGGCCACCACCCTCGCCCCCGCGCAGTCTGACAATGCGACCGATTACGTCGTCGCCAACATCAGCCTCGCCGATTTCGGCCGCGCCGAGATCAACATCGCCGAGACCGAGATGCCCGGCCTGATGTCGTTGCGCACCGAATTCGGCGCGTCGCAGCCGCTGAAGGGCGCACGGATCACCGGTTCGCTGCACATGACGATCCAGACCGCAGTGCTGATCGAGACGCTGACCGCGCTTGGCGCCGACGTCCGCTGGGCGACGTGCAACATCTTCTCGACGCAGGACCATGCCGCCGCCGCGATCGCCGCGACCGGCGTGCCGGTGTTCGCGATCAAGGGCGAGAGCCTCGCGGATTACTGGAACTATGTCGGCGACATCTTCTCGTGGGATCGCGACGTAGAGGGCCAGACCGCCAACATCATCCTCGATGACGGCGGCGACGCGACGATGTTCGCACTCTGGGGCGCCAAGCTCGAAGCCGGCCACACGATGCCCGAGCCCGAGAACGAGGAAGAGGTCGAGATGCAGCGTGCGCTGAAAGCGTACGTCGCGAAGAACCCGGGCTACCTGACCGAGACCGTCAAGAACCTGAAGGGCGTCTCGGAAGAGACCACCACCGGCGTCCACCGCCTGTACGAGATCGCCAAGAAGGGCGAGCTGCCGTTCCCGGCGATCAACGTCAACGACTCGGTCACCAAGTCGAAGTTCGACAACCTCTACGGCTGCAAGGAATCGCTGGTCGACGCGATCCGTCGCGCGACCGACGTCATGCTCGCCGGCAAGGTCGCCTGCGTCGCCGGTTTCGGTGACGTCGGCAAGGGCTCGGCCCAGTCGCTCCGCAACGGCGGCGCGCGCGTGATGGTCACCGAAGTCGATCCGATCTGCGCGCTGCAGGCGGCGATGGAGGGCTTCGAGGTCGTGACGATGGAAGAGGCCGTGACGCGCGCGGACATCTTCTGCACCGCGACCGGCAACGCCGACGTCATCACCGCCGATCACATGAAGGCGATGAAGCCGATGTCGATCGTCTGCAACATCGGCCACTTCGACTCGGAGATTCAGATCGCCGCGCTGTCGAACTACGACTGGACCGAAGTGAAGCCCGGCACCGACCTGGTGAAGTTCCCGGACGGCAAGCAGATCATCATCCTGGCGAAGGGTCGCCTGGTGAACCTGGGTTGCGCCACCGGCCACCCGTCGTTCGTGATGTCGGCCAGCTTCACCAACCAGACGCTCGCGCAAATCGAGCTCTGGACCAAGGGCGAGAACTACAAGAACGAAGTCTACGTCCTGCCGAAGCACCTCGACGAGAAGGTCGCGATGCTCCACCTCGAGAAGCTCGGCGTGAAGCTGTCGAAGCTTTCGGACAAGCAGGCCGGCTACATCGGCGTCCCGGTCGAAGGCCCGTTCAAGCCGGACCACTACCGCTACTGATCTTTAGGATTACGTAGGGTTTTCGAAAGCCGCGTCCGCCATTAGGCGGGCGCGGCTTTTTCGTTATGGAGCCGTTGTTACGGGACTACGCGAAAGCGGAAGCGGTACGAATTCGACGCGTTGCCACCGCCATTGCCATCGCGCACCTCACCCAGCAAGACGCTAGCGGTTCCGCTCGATGGCGCGCGCAGTCTGATCAAGGCGACCTGCGGTAAGCCGGGCGCTCCGACCGAACGATCGGGATCGTCGATCGTCGTGATGGGGGCCGCGAGCGTCACCCGCTTCGCCGACAATATCTGCCACCGATAGTTTGAGCCGATAGAATACGGCAACGCGATCCGGATCTCGGACTCAGGCTTGACGGAAACCAGTCGGCCTACGTCCTTCACTCGCAAAAGTTCGGTGTTGCCTTCGGCCGGTTGAGCGGTTGGAACACCCGAAGCCGCCAGCACCATCGTCGCCAATCCCGATACCCAATTCATCTGCATTGCTCCCTTGGCAGAGATCGTCAGTCTCGATTGAACGAGACAGAGTTACTTACCTTTGGCCCAATAAAAAAGGGGGAGCCGTTTCCGGCTCCCCCTTTTCGGTTCGATCGTACAGGTCGCTTAGAACGACATGCGAACGCCCGCATAATAGCGGCGACCGAGCGGATCATAGACGCCCGTATCGGTATCCTGGCCCGCAGAACCACCGATATCGGCGATGAACGGCGGCTTGTTGTTCAGCAGGTTCGACCCGCCCACATAGAACTCGAAGCCGTCGCTGGTCCGGAAGCGGACCTGCGAGTCGAGGTAGAATTGCGGGCGGACGCGGTACTGGAGATCGCTGCCCGGACGGACGCCGGTCAACTGATCGTCGAGACTCGACTGGCTCAGCCACGTTCCGGTCATCGTGAAGCCGATGCCCGAGATGTCGTAGCCCGATGTGATGCTGAACTTGTCGCGCGGCGCACCGATCTCACCCGCGAAATAATCACGCGCAGAGTCGGGCAACGGTACGTTGTAGCCGCTGATCAGGTGCGTGTAGGCGCCATGCAGCGTCAGATCACCGCCCAAACCGAGCGACGACAGGTTCGAGCGCCAGTCGACCGCGACGTCGATACCCGATGTCTTTGCGCCGCCGCTGTTGCTGGGCGAAGTGTTGACCTCGTCGAGCGAACCGGCGCTGTTGGGGCCCAGGGCGCCCGGACGGCGGACGACCAGGTCGCAATATTGCTGGATCGCCGAATTGTAGCATTGGTTCAGGATGAACTGGAGCGGAGTCGTGACAATCGCATCGTCGATCTTGATGTTGAAGTAATCGACGCTGAGGACGAGGTTACGCAGTCCCGCAACCGATCGTGGGTTGATGACCACGCCAGCGGTGAACGAATTGCCCTTCTCTTCCCGCAGCGTCGGGTTGCCGCCACCGAAGCTGGTGATACCTTGAAGATCAGCCTGATTGACCGCGAACGCGCCGTTGGTTGCGATATTCGCTGCGACCCCAGTCGCACCGCGGCACTGCGTGCCGAGAGTTCCCGCCGTCGTCGCGGTGACGCCTCGGCATGGATCCTGCAAACCGGACGGGAAATCCTGCTGGGCAGGCTGGAACAACTCGTTGACGTTCGGCGCACGTACCGAACGTGCCTGCATCACCCGGAAGCGGACGTCCTGGATTGGTGCCCACTCGCCGCCATAGTTATAGCTGACCGTGGTGCCGACGGTCGAATAGTTCGACACGCGGACCGCGCCGCGAACCGACAGCGAATGGAAGAACGGACGATCCTGGAGCAGCGGCACGATCGTCTCGGCAAAGCCTTCGATCAGGTCGAAACTGCCGCTCGTCGACGGCAGCGCGTTGTTGCCGTTAAGGCCCTGCTGGGTGAGCAGATCGAAGGTGTTGCTGCTGCTCTCACGGCGATATTCGGTACCGACACTGAAGCCGACCGGGTCCGCCCCGAACAGCGAGAACAGCTTGCCCGACACGTTCGCACCAGCGACCGTCTGCGTGATCTTGGAACGCAGCGAAGTCGGCACCGCGAGGTAGTCGGCTGCGGGGGCGAGCGCGTTGATGCCGTAGATGTTCGCGGGGACACAGCCGGCCGCGCGTGCTGCGGGGTCGGCGCAGACGATCTGGCCCGTCGCTGGATCGCGGTACGAGTTCAGTGCCTGTGTGAACTTGGTGCTGTCATACTGCCCGTTACCGGTCTGGTTCTCGATAGTCTGACCGTAGATGCCATAGACTTCGTAATTGAAGCGATCTTCCAGGAACTTGCCGTTAACGCCCCCAGCGAAGCGGAACATGTCACGCGTCGCGCTGCTGGTGCGTGGGCCGAAATCCGTTAAGCGACGATCAAAACTGATGTCTTTCAGACCGTCATTGTTCGTATCGGTGGAAGCGTTGAAGATCAAATCGGGAACATATGGGTTCCGATACGTTACGCCACCCACGACAGTCTGAAGAGCGACTTGGCCGCCGTTTGGAATGTCGACCAGATCAGACTGAAGCGGGAATGCCTCGATATTGGTGCGCGCCTTGGTCTTCGCGTAATTGCCTTCGATGAAGACGTTGGCGGCTGGCGAGAACTCGTAGTTCGCGCGGCCGGCGGCCAGATAGCGCTCGACAGGCACGGCAAGGTAACGCGAATCGGAGCGGTTGAAACCACCACAGCTTACCGTGGTGCAGTTGCGGAGCGTGTTGTCCGTGCCGTAGCTGAAGGTCTGCCGTGTCGCACCCTCGCCAGCGAAAAAGCGACCGCCCGGGATAAAGCCGGACAACAGGACTTCGGGATCGTTCGGCGTCAGCGTCGCGCTGGTGCGGTCGATCGCGCTCGAACCGGCCTCGGTCGAGCGGTCCTTCTTCAGGACGGTGCCCTGCTTCGAATAGCCGCCGAACAGCATGATGTTGCCGCGACCATCGGCAAAGTTCTTGCCGGCGAGCAGGTTGATCTGGCGGTCGGAACCATCGCCATATTGCGAGATGCCCTGCTGCGCATCGATGTTCAGCCCGTCGAACTTGGTCTTGTAGACGAAGTTCACGACGCCTGCGACGGCATCCGAACCGTACACGGCCGATGCACCGCCGGTAAGGATGTCCGTGCGCTCGAGGAACTGCGCCGGGATCACGTTGAGATCGACTGCGCTGCTACCGGGAACACCCGAGACGAAGCGACGGCCGTTGACGAGGACGAGCGTACGATCCTCACCCAGGTTGCGCAGGTTGACGGTGGCAACGCCGGCCGACTGAGTCGCAAAGCTGGAGTTGGTACGGCTGATGCCCGGCGCGCCGAACGTCGGGTTCTGCAACAGCACGTCCTGGACGTTGACCGCGCCGGACTGGCGGATCAGGTCCGCGCTGATCGACTGCAACGGGGAAGCAGCAGTGGCCGATGGCGAGGAAATGCGCGAACCGGTGACGACGATATCGCCCGCGGGTTCGTCACCCTGTGCGGAGGCGCTGCCGGTCGCCTGCGCGGCGGGATCGGCTGCCGACTGTGCAGTTGCTTGATCGACGGGAGGCTGCGATGCCATTGGGTCGGTGGCGGGAGCTTCGGTCGGTGCGACCTGGGCAACGGCGGGTGCGGCTAGGGCAACGGCACCCACAAACAATGTCGTGGCGAGCAAACGGCGGCGATATGTCTGCATTCTGGGGAGTCCTGGCTTGGGATGCGAGCGAAACGACAAAGGGGCTGTCGTTCGTGGATGCGACGCTGCCTAGGGCTGGGACATGGCTTCTGCCATTGTCTTGCGGCAAGCCGCGAACGATTCTTGCGTGGTGTTTCTTCCTTGCAACAGTCTGGCAAGGTTGGAGACATTTGGCGGTGTCCGTCCGACTGCGGCGCGCGCAGGGGCATCGCGCGGCGAAAATGCGGTCGGCATTTGCCATCTGCCTTTCCGATCGGCATCGAGGTGCCTAGACGGGTAGCGATGATCTCGCTCCGTATCCCCTCCGCTTTACGATGATCACGGTTAGCCTTGGAACGGCGGTGCTGGCGGGCGTGCTTTTGCTAGCGCTGGTCGCAGCGGGCGGCGTTCTCATTTTCGTAGGGCTGCACGCACGATCCGCCGCCGCGGACGTGATGGAGGCACGCGCGCAGTTGCAGGCCATCCTCGACGGGTCGCCGGCGATCGTCACGGTAATCCGGTCCGGTGGGCGGATCGAGATGTCTCAGCGGATGGCGGATTGGCTCGGGCTGGACGCGCCGCCTCGGTCGATCGCGGAGCTTGCCACCGGGGGCACTGCGCTGTCGGCGGACGATGCGGCGCGGTTGATTGCCGACGTTGCCGCGGCGCAGCGGGCGGGGCGGGCGTTCGTCCGGTCGGTGCGGTTGCAGGGCTCGACGCGGGCGATCACGTTTCGCGGCGCGCGGGCGCCGGGCGAGATGGGCGCAACCGGGGCGGTGCTGCTCTGGGCGTTCGATGCGACCGACAGCGAGGCGGAGATCGCCCGGCTCGGGGCCGAGACCGCACGGCTCGGCGAGGCGTATGAGTCGCTGACCGGCCTGATCGAGGCGGCGCCGATGCCGATGTGGTACCGCGCTACCGACCTCCGATTGGCGATGGTCAATTCGGCGTATGTCGATGCGGTCGAGGGGCGCGATGCCGCCGATGTCGTCGCGCGTGGGCTGGAGCTGGTCGAAGGGTCCGGGCGTGGCGGGCCGCTCGCCGGCGCGGCGGTCGCGCGCGAGCAGGGGCGGCCGCACCAGCAGGTCCTGCCCGCGACCATCGACGGCGCACGGCGATCCTTGCAGATCTACGACGTACCATTGCCGAGCGGCGGCGTGGCCGGGTTCGCGATCGACATCGAGGAGCTGGAGCAGGCACGGTCGGGTGCCAAGCGGTTCGCCGAAGCGCAACGCGCGATGCTCGATCGCTTGTCGGCGGGCGTGGCGCAGTTCGGCGGCGATCGCTCGCTCGTGTTCTGCAACCAGCCGTTCCGCCGGATGTTCGCGATGCGCAGCGAATGGCTCGCCGACCGCCCCGAGTTCGACCGCGTGCTAGAACGGATGCGCGAGGCGAACCGACTGCCCGAGGTCCGCGATTTCCCGAGCTGGAAGGCGGAGCGCCGCGACTGGTTCATGCAGACCGGCTCGGCGCAAGGCGGCGCGGCCGGTGGGGGCGCGATGGAGGAGAACTGGCACCTCCGCGGCGGCACACACCTTCGCGTCGTCGCGCAGCCTTTGCCCGACGGAGGCCTGCTGCTGATCTTCGAGGATCGCACCGAGCAGGTGCAGCTCGCGAGCGCGCGCGACACGCTCCTGCGCGTTCGGACCGCGACGTTCGACAATCTGTTCGAGGCGCTCGGCGTGTTCGCGGCGGACGGCCGGTTGCAGCTTTGGAACAACCGGTTCCGCGCGCTCTGGGGTCTGGATGAGGAGTTCCTGGCCTCGCATCCGCGCGTCGATGCGTTTGCCGAAGCGGCGGGGGACAAGCTCGCGACCCCCGGCAGGTCCGTGCTGATCCCCGATCTCGTCCGCTCGGCAACGATCGGACGGCAACAGCGCGGCGGGCGCGTGGCGTTCGCGGACGGGCGGCATTTCGAGTTTGCCGGCGTGCCGCTGCCCGATGGAAATGCGCTGTTCACGATGCTCGACATCACCGACAGTCGGCGCGCGGAGCAGGCGTTGCGGGATCGCGCGGATGCGCTGGAGGCGACCGACAAGGTGAAGACAGCGTTCGTCGCGAACATGAGTTACGAACTGCGCACGCCGCTGACGTCGATCAGCGGGTTCGCGGAGATGCTGCATGGCGGCTATGCCGGCGCGTTGACGCCGCAGGCCGAGGGCTATGTAGGGGCGATCCTCGAGTCTGTCGAGCGGCTGGGGCTGCTGGTCGACGACGTGCTCGACCTGACGCGGGCGGAGAGCGACCGTGCGGAAACGGATCGCAGCGATGTCGATCTCGCGACCACGGTCCGCGCGGCGGCGGAGACGATCCTGCCGTCGGCCAAGCGTCGGAAGCTCGACTTCGCGGTCGAGGTCGGGCGCTCGACCGGGCGGGTGAACGGCAATCCGAAGCGTCTGAAGGAGGTCGTCGAGCATCTGTTGCGCCATGCGGTCGCCGCGACGCCGGACGGCGGGCGCGTGCTGCTGCATACCGACGGCAACGCGACATCTGCGCGGATCGTGGTGTCGGACGACGGGGTCGGGATGGACGCGGACGCGGTCGCGCACGCGTTCGACCGGTTCGCGGAGTCCAAGCCCATGGGGGATCGGGCGTTGGGATTGGGGTTGCCGTTGGCGAAACAGTTCGTGGAGGCGCACGGCGGAACGATCGAGCTGCTCTCGGAGCCGGGCGAGGGCACGCTGATCACTGTAGAGTTGCCGCGGCGATGAAAGCGGGGCCACTACTCCCTCTCCCCTTCGGGGAAAGGGTCAAGGTGAGGGGCTGCCAAGCAGTGCGGTGCCTGGAACAGCCCCTCACCCAACCCTCTCCCCGAGGGGGAGAGGGCTCTTGCTAGTGATCCGTCTACCCGATCCTCAGGCGACCGAGGCGTTCGGAGCGCTGCTGGCCACCCGCGTTCAGCCCGGCGATGTCATTACCCTCGAAGGCACGCTCGGCGCCGGCAAGACCAGCGTTGCGCGCGGGCTCCTCGCCGCGCTCGGACTCGCCGGCGAGGCGCCATCGCCGAGCTTTGCGATCGTCCAGCCCTACGAGCCGCCCGAGGTCCGCTTCCCCGTGCTCCACGTCGACCTCTACCGCATCGACGACCCCGCCGAGATCGAGGAACTGGCGCTCGACGACGCACGCTACGATTCGCTGCTGCTCGTGGAGTGGCCCGAGCGCGCAGGCCCGGATTACTGGCCCGACGCGCTTCGCCTGAGCCTGACGATCGAGCCGGATGGCACGCGCGGCTTGACAGTCGAGGTGCCGGAAGCTTGGAGGTCGCGATGGCCGACATGACCCCGCCGCCCGGCGCCGCCGCTTTTCTCGACGCTCATGGCTGGGGTGGGGCGCAGATCCTCCCGGTCGCCGGCGACGCGTCGTTCCGGCGTTATTTTCGCGCAGTCGATGACGCGGAAGGGGGGAGGCGTCAGGCGATCCTGATGGACGCACCGCCGCCGCACGAGGACCCACGGCCGTTCATCGCGGTCGCCGAATGGCTGGTCGAGCGCGACTTCGCGGCGCCGGCGATCCTGGCGTGCGATCTCGACCAGGGGCTCGTGCTGATCGAGGATTTCGGCGACGACCGGTTGCGCGAGGCGATCGACGCGGCGCCCGCCGACGAACTCTCGCTCTATGCGCCGGCGATCGACCTGCTGGTCCGGTTGCGTGGCCATCCGGCGGGCCCCGTTCCTCCCTATGACCGCGCAGTGCTGCGGCGCGAGGCGCGGTTGTTCGTCGAATGGTACTGCCCCGCGGTCGGGATCGAGCCCGATCTGACGGGCTGGGACGCGGCTTGGGAAGGGGTGTTCGATCACGCCATCGCCGAGACGCCGGTCACGGTGCTGCGCGATTATCATGCCGAGAATCTCATGCTGGTCGGACCGACGCGCTCGCTTGGCCTGCTCGATTTCCAGGACGCCTTGGCGGGGCATCCGGCCTATGACCTGGTGTCGCTGTTGCAGGACGCGCGGCGGACGGTCGATCCCGCGGTCGAGGCGGCGATGCTCGGGCGATATCGCGCGGCGGCGGACGCGGGGGAAGGTTTCATGAACGCGTATCACGTGCTCGGCGCGCAGCGGAATGCGAAGATCCTCGGCATCTTCACGCGCCTGTGGAAGCGCGACGGCAAGCCGCATTACCCGACGATGTGCCCGCGCGTGTGGACCTATCTGGAGCGTGACCTCGCGCAGCCGGTGATGGCGCCGGTCGCGGCGTGGTTCGCGGCGAACGTGCCGTCTGCGCTCCGCGGCGATCCGCTGGCCCTGGGCGCGTGACCCGCCAGCAGACGATCCGCCCCGTCCCTCGCGGAGTGGTGCCGGAAACGGCGATGGTGATGGCGGCGGGCCTGGGCAAGCGGATGCGGCCGCTCACCGTTACGCGACCCAAGCCACTCGTGAAGGTCGCGGGCAAGCCCTTGATCGACCACGTCTTCGAACGGTTGCAGGCGGCCGGCATCAAGCGCGCGGTCGTCAACGTGCATTATCTCGCAGACACGCTGGAGGCGCACGTCACCGACCGGTTCGAGGGGATCGACGTCGTGATCTCCGACGAGCGCAAGATGCTGATGGAGACCGGCGGCGGGCTCGTCCAGGCGCGGCACCTGCTCGGCGATGCGCCGGTGCTGGTCGTCAACAGCGACAATCTCTGGATCGACGGGCCGATGGACGCGATCAAGCTGCTCGCATCGCGCTGGGACGACGCGACGATGGACGCGCTTCTGCTCATGGTGCCGCTCGCGCGTGCCAACAATCACGGTGGGACGGGCGATTTCTATCTCGCCAGCGACGGGCGGATCGCCGGGCGGCGCAAGCTCGGCCGGGTCGCGCCGTTCGCCTATACCGGCATCCAGATCCTGCATCCGCGCCTGATCGCGGACTGGCCCGAGGGGCCTTTCTCGACCAACATCTTCTGGGATCGCGCGATCGCCGCGGGCCGCGCTTATGGTCAGGTCCACCAGGGCCTGTGGTTCGACGTCGGCACGCCCGGCGCGATTCCGAAGACTGAGGCGATCCTCGCGGATGGCTGATCTGATCGCGACGGATCGCCCGACGCTGTACACGATCCCGGCGCACCGGGCGTTCGCGGACGCGCTGGTCGCAGGGCTGACCCGGCGGGCGGGGCGTGATCCGCTCGCACTCGCGCGCGCGCTGGTCGTCCTGCCGAACAATCGCGCGGTGAAGGCCGTGACCGAGGCGTTCGTCCGCGCGAGTGGTGGCGGGCTGGTGTTGCCGCGGCTGGTCGCGCTGGGCGATCCGGAGATGGGCGAGGCGGTAGGCGCCGCGCTCGATCCGGCGGACGACATCGATCCGCCGCTGCCCGCGGTGCCACCGTATCAGCGGCGGATGATCCTCGCGCGGCTGGTATCGGAAGAGCGCGCCCGCGAAGGCCATCCGGTCGACACGGCGGAGGCGGTGCGGCTCGCTGGCGAACTCGCGCGGACGCTCGATCAGTTGCTGGTCGAGGAGGTGCCGCCTACCAAGTTGCGCGATATCGAACTCGGCCCAGAGCTGACCGAGCACTGGCGCCGCGCGCTCGCCACGTTCGAGATCGTGCTGCAACGTTGGCCGGGCGAACTCGCGCGGCTTGAGCGGATCGACGCGGCGACGCGGCGTTCGGCGTTGCTCGACCGGCTCGCCCGGCGCTGGCGAAGCGCGCCGCCCGCCGGGATCGTGTGTGCCGCGGGCGTGACCGACTCCGCACCCGCGGTCGCGCGCCTGCTCCGGTGCATCGCCGACATGCCGCAGGGCATGGTGGTGTTCGCCGGCCTGGACCTCGCGCTGCCGGACGATGAGTGGGACGCGCTCGGCCCGCATGATCCGAACCCAGTGACGGGGCTAACGCGGCGGTCTATCGAGACGCATCCGCAGTTCGATGCCAAGCTGATGCTCCTGCGCATGGGTATAGCGCGCGGCGAGGTGCAGACGTGGCGCGAGGGCGGGGGACATGACGCCGACGCCGCGCGCGGGCGGGCGATCGCCAACGCGCTGGCGCCCGCGGACTTCACCGGCAAGTGGACGCAGATCGCGGCGGAGGATCGCCGGTTGAAAGGCGTGACCGCGGCCGAACTCGCGACCCCGGCGGAGGAAGCGCAGGCGATCGCGCTGGTGTTGCGCGAGGCGTTGGAGGTTCCCGAGCGGACTGCGGCGCTCGTCACGCCGGACCGGGCTTTGGCGCGAAGGGTTGCGGCGCATCTCGGGCGATGGGGCATCGGCATCGACGACAGCGCAGGGCGGCCTCTGTCGATCCTGCCGCCGGGAACGTTGCTGCTCGCACTGGCCGAGGCGGCGGCGCAACGCTTCTCACCGCTCGCGCTGCTGGCGTTGCTGAAGCATCCGCTAGTGCGCGCAGGCGAGGATCGCTTGCTGTGGCTCGACGGCGCGCGCGCGCTGGACCGGCGGTTGCGCGGGCCGCGGCCGGCGGCGGGGCTCGACGGGATCGCCGGGCATCTGGAGGAGCGCAAGGGTACCGCAGCAACATGGTGGGCCGAAGTCCAGCCGCTGCTGACGCCGCTGGCTGGCGCGTTCGATCAGGGGCCGCAGCCTCTGGCGTCGGTGCTCGCCTGCCTGCGCGAGACGGCGCAGACCTTGTGCGGTGACAACCTCTGGTCGGGTCTCGCAGGGCGCGCGGCGGCGGAGTTCCTCGCCGATCTGGAAGCCGAGGCACCCGCCGGTCCGCCGAGGATCGATCCGCGCGAACTCCCGCAATTGCTGCGGACCTTGCTCGACGAGGTCGCGGTGCGGCCGGCGCCGGGCGGGCATCCCCGGCTCGCGATCTACGGCCTGATCGAGGCGCGGTTGCAGACGGCCGACGTCATGGTGCTCGGCGGGCTCAACGAAGGCGTGTGGCCGGGTCGGCCTGCGCCCGATCCCTGGCTGGCGCCGCGTATTCGCATGGAACTCGGGTTGCCGGGGTTGGAGCGGCGCGTCGGCACGGCGGCGCATGATTTCGCGCAGGCTTTGGGAGCCCCGCGCGCGGTCGTCACGAGGGCACGCCGCGATGCGAAGTCGCCCGCGCTGGCGTCCCGGCTGTGGCTGCGTTTGCAGGCGCTCGCCGGCGATCGGTTCGAACGCGCGTCCGCGCTAGAGGGCTGGACGCGCGCGCTTGACGATCCAGGCGAGCACTTGCCCGCCGATCGGCCTGCGCCTTCACCACCCGCATCGCTGCGTCCGAAGGTCATCTCCGTCACCGAGGTCGATCGCCTCAAGGCCGACCCCTACGCCTTCTACGCCCGCCGCGTGCTCGGGCTGATGCCGCTCGACCCGGTCGATGCCGATCCCAGCGCGGCGTGGCGCGGGACTGCGGTGCACGACATCCTCGAGCAATGGTGGAAGCAGGACAATTGCACCGTCGACACGCTCCGGCTGCGTGCGAAAGCGATGCTCGACGACGAGCGCACGCACCCGATGATGCGCGCGCTGTGGCAACCGCGGTTGCTTGAGGCGATCGACTGGATCGCGGGCGCTATCGTCGCGCAAGGGCAGGACGGCCGCACCGTTGCGAGCGCCGAGGGCAAGGGCAAGATCGAGATCGCCGGCGTCACCCTGTCGGGCCGCTACGACCGGATCGATAAGCTGCCCGACGGGCGTCTCGCGGTGATCGACTACAAGACCGGCAAGCCGCCTTCGCCGACCGCAGTCCGCGCGGGCTACAGCCTGCAACTCGGCCTGCTCGGGCTGATCGCGGAACGTGGCGGGTTCGAGGATGTGCGCGGCACCGCGGGCGCGTTCGAATATTGGTCGCTCGGCAAGAAGCGCGACGCGTTTGGCTATATCGAGAGTCCGGTCGACCCCGAGGGCAAGCGCGACAAGATCCCTACCGCCGAATTCACGTCGATCGCCGCGCACAACTTCACCGAAGTCGTCGGCGAATGGCTGACCGGCAGCGCCGCGTTTACCGCCAAGCTCGTCCCCGAATACGCCCCCTATGCCGAGTACGACCAACTGATGCGACGCGACGAATGGTATGGCCGTGAGCGGTGATGCGCTCGCCACGCTGCCCCGCTTAAGGGGCGCGCAGGCCGATGCGAGCAACCCGGCCTCGCACGTCTGGCTGTCCGCGTCGGCGGGCACGGGCAAGACGCAGGTGTTGGCGGCGCGCGTGTTCCGGCTGCTGCTGCGCGGGGTCGATCCCGGCGCGATCCTGTGCCTGACCTTCACCAAGGCTGGCGCGGCGGAGATGGCGCAGCGGATCAACGGGCGCCTCGCGGCCTGGGTAAGGATGCCGGCCCCGGCGCTCGCGGCGGACCTGATCGCGCTCGGTGAAAGCCCGGTGCAGGCGCTGCAGGATCGGGCGCGCACCTTGTTCGCCAAGGTACTTGACGCGCCGGGCGGGGGCCTGCGCATCCAGACGATCCACGGATTCTGCCAGAGTTTGCTGGCGGCGTTCCCGGTCGAGGCCGGGCTGACGCCGGGCTTCCGGCCGCTGGAGGCGCGCGAAGAGGCGGGGCTCGCGCGGGAAGCGCTGGCGTCGATGCTGTCGGACGCCGAGCGCGAAGGCCGCGAACGCCCGGTCGAGATCGTCGGGCGCCTGTCGCTACGGATGGGCGAGGGCGGGGCGGAGGCGTTCCTGCTCGCGTGCGCCCGTGCGCTGCCGGCGTTGGAGGCCCTCCCGGTCGGGATTCAGCCGTGGCTCCGACGCGAACTCGGGCTTCCGTCCGGAGATATCGACGAGGCGATCGCGGAATGGTGCGACGCGCTCGACCTCGACGCGATCGCGCGGATCGCCGCGGCCAATCGCGCCTGGGGAACGGCCACCGGGCAGGCCGCGGCGGCGACCGTACAGCGCTGGCTCGACTCCGAGGATCGCGCGGCGACCTTGGATGAGCTCGCCAGCGTCGTGCTGACCGGCACGGGCACGCAGCGCAAGGCGTCGAAGAAGCTGATCGATGCCGAGCCCGACTACGAAGTGCTGGCACGCGATCTGGGCGAAGCGTGCACCGACGTGCTGTCGATGGTCCAGCGTGCGACCTATTGCGACCTGCTCGCCGACGGGCTCGAAGTCGGGCGCGACTATGCGCGCGCCTACGCCCTCGCCAAGCGGCGCGCGGGCGCGGTCGATTTCGACGATTTGATCGCCACGACGGTGGCGCTGCTCGACCAGCCGGGGATCGGCGAGTGGGTCCGCTACAAGCTCGACCAGGCGACCGAGCATTTGCTGATCGACGAGGCGCAGGACACCAACGGTCACCAGTGGCGAATCGTGCGCGCGCTGGCGGACGAGTTCTTCGTCGGCCGCGGCATCTATGCGCCGTCGACGCGCACGCTGTTCACGGTTGGCGACTACAAACAGGCGATCTTCGGCTTCCAGGGCACCGACCCGCTCAATTTCCAGGCGGCCGAACAGTATTTCGGCGACCGTGCGAGCGAAGCGGAGGGCGACGACGACTGGCCCGAGGAGGAGCGCGGACTTCCCTTGGCGCGACTGTCGCTCCGCCACTCATTCCGGTCGACCCGAACCGTGCTGGAGTTCGTCGATGCGGCGATCGACGCGATCGGCGAACCGGGGCTCGGGATCGCGGGCGAGGTCGAACGCCACGCCAGCGAGGTCGCGGGCCCCGGCACTGTGACTCTGTGGCCGCCGGTCTCCGCTGGCGGCAGCGAAGACGACGAGGAAGGCTGGGTCGACGACGCGGTGCGGAAACTCGCCAGCGATATCGCACGCGCGGTGAAGGGCTGGCTCGCGCCCGACACGGGGCTCATGCTGGAGAGCAAGGGGCGGCGGTTGCGGCCCGAGGACGTGATGATCCTGGTCAAGCGACGCGGCGACCTCGCCTCGCTGATCGTCGCACGGCTCTATGCCGAGGGCGTGCCGGTGGCGGGCGTCGATCGCCTGCGGCTCAACGCGCCGCTCGCGGTGCAGGATCTGCTCGCTACGATCCGCTTCGTGTTGCAGCCGGAGGACGACCTGTCCGTCGCCGCGCTGCTCGTGTCGCCGCTGATCGGCTGGACGCAGGACGAACTCATGGCGGCGGCACCGCGCGAAGCCGGCCCGCTCTGGCGGCATTTGCAACGCACGCAGCCCGCGACGAGGCTCGCCCCGTTGCTGGCGATGCTCGCACGCGCCGATATCGCCACGCCGTACCAGTTCCTGGAGGAACTGCTGTCCGGCCCGCTCGACGGTCGCCGGAAACTGATCCGCCGCCTCGGCACCGAGGCGCGCGACCCGATCGAGGAACTGCTCAACGCCGCGCTGACGTTCGAGAGTACGACGACACCGTCGTTGCAGCGTTTCCTTGACTGGTTCGACCGTGGCGACGTCGAGATCGTTCGCGATCCGTCCGCCCCCCTTGATGCGGTCCGCGTAATGACCGCGCACGGCGCGAAGGGGTTGCAGGCGCCGCTGGTGATCCTGGCGGATGCGACGGCGGACCCGTCGGCGGCGCCGCGCTCGATCCTGAAATGGGCGCCCGAGCCCGGTGCCGCGCCGATCCCGGTTTTCCGCCCGCGTTCTGCAGAGCGGGGCGGGCCGCTGGATGCAGTCGTGTCGGCGGCCGAGCAGCGCGAGCTGGAGGAGCACTGGCGGCTGTTCTACGTCGCCGCCACGCGCGCCGAGGAACGTCTAGTGATCGCCGGAGCGCTCGGCCCCCGCGCGAAAGGCGTGCCGCCCGAGAATAGCTGGTACGCCGCCGCCGATCATGCGTTGGCAGCGTTGGGTGTTACCGAGGGCGAGGGCGCTCGAACTTTCCATGGGGTGGAGCCGCAGCCGGCGATCGTCGCCAAGATTTCTAACCAAGCGGCCGCGTCCGAAACCGCGCGGCTCCCCGATTGGGCGCACCAGCCGGCTCCGACCGAGTCGCGCCCGCCGCGGCCCCTGTCGCCGTCCGCGCTCGGCGAGGATGCGGTGTCCGATCCGCCGCCCACGCCGGCGATGCGGCTGGCGGCGGAACGCGGCCGCCTGATCCACGCGCTGTTCGAGCGCCTCCCCGCAATCGCGCCGGCCGACCGCGCGGCGGCGGCGGATCGCTGGCTTGCGAAGGCCGGCGGCGTCGACGATGGGGCGGCGAGGGCAGAGATCATCGCCAGCGTCGCGGCGGTGCTCGACGATCCGCGGTTCACGGACCTGTTCGGCGCCGACACGCTGGCCGAAGCGCCGATCGCGGCGACGTTGAGCGACGGGATCGTCGTGTCGGGGACGGTCGACCGCCTGCTGATCGAGACCGACCGCGTCCGCGTCGTAGATTTCAAGACCGGCCGCCGGGCGCCGTCGGGGCTGGCCGACGTCCCCGACTATCACCTCAAGCAGATCGCCGCGTATGCCGAGGCGCTGCGCGTGATCTTTCCGGGGCGCGCGGTCGAGGCGGCGCTGCTCTACACCGCGGGGCCTCGCCTGATCGTGCTGCCGCCCGAACTGCTTGCCGATCACAAGCCGCGCTATCGGCCCACGGAGCAAAGCTAGCGTCCCGGAGGTTGAGCGGACACGCGGGCGACCTTAGATACGATTCAACCAAGGAGAATTCACGATGGCGACCAAGCAGATCACCGATGCCAGCTTCGATGCGGACGTACTGAACGCGGACGGCCCCGTGCTCGTCGATTTCTGGGCGGAATGGTGTGGTCCGTGCAAGATGATCGGGCCGTCGCTCGAGGAAATCTCCGAGGAGCTCGGCGAGAAGGTGACGATCGCCAAGCTCAACATCGACGAGAACCCCGACGCGCCCGGCAAATATGGCGTCCGTGGCATCCCGACGATGATCCTGTTCAAGGGCGGCGCACCCGCCGCGACCAAGGTGGGCGCGGAGCCGAAGGGCCGTCTGAAGGCCTGGCTCGAGGGTGAACTGGCCTGATGCAAAGCCCGCCCGACTGCGCTAGATTATCGTCATGACGACGATCGGGCACAATCGGGCGGGCGCTACCCCGGCTCGGCGGAGAGGTAGCATGTACGCGATCGTATTCGATCTGGACGTGTCGATGCTCGAGCAGATGTATCCTAATCCGTCGTGGCGGAATGCGTACCGCGATGTCGGCGATATCCTCAACAGACGCGGGTTCGAGCGACAGCAGGGCTCGACCTATTTTGGTAACGAAACCATCTCGGCGGTCGACTGCGTACTCGCCGTCCAGGAATTGAACCGCACGTATTCGTGGTTCAGTCCTGCGGTGAGCGACATCCGGATGTTGCGTATCGAAGAGAACAACGACCTGTCGCCAGCGCTGCGATAACTTAGCTGCGATAGTCGGCGTTGATCGAAATATAGCCGTGCGTCAGGTCGCAGGTCCAGACAGTCGCGCGGCCCTCGCCTAGCGCGAGATCGACGCCGATTTCTATTTCCTGGCCCTTGAGATGTGCCGCCACGGGCGCCTCGTCATATCCACTGAGCGCCAAGCCCCCCTCGGCGACCTGCGTAGTCCCGAACCAGATCGACAGCGTGTCCCGATCTGCAGGTTCGCCGGCCTTGCCGACCGCCATCACGACGCGGCCCCAGTTGGCGTCCTCACCGGCGATCGCAGTCTTGACCAGTGGCGAGTTGGCGATGCTCATCGCGATACGGTGCGCGCTGCGGTCGCTGTCGGCACCGGTCACCTGGATCTCGATCAGCTTCTGCGCGCCTTCACCGTCGCGAACGACGAGCATCGCGAGTTGGTGGCACAGGTCGGCCAGCGCGGCGCGAAACGCGTCGGCGCCGATGCTGTCATCGTCCGCCAGCGCCACATTACCCGCCTTGCCCGTCGCGAACGCCAGCACGGTGTCGCTGGTCGAGGTATCGCTGTCGACGGTTATGCACGAGAAGCTCGGCGCGTTCGCCTTGGACAGCGCGGCCTGCAGGAATTCCGGTTCGACCGCGGCGTCGGTGAAGATAAAGCCGAGCATCGTCGCCATGTCCGGCGCGATCATCCCCGAGCCCTTGATGATCCCCACCAGCGTGACGGTGCGATCACCGATCACCGCCGTCGTCACCGCACCTTTGGTGAAGGTGTCGGTCGTCATGATCGTCGCGGCGGCATCCTCCCAGCCGCACGGCGCGGCGGCAAACGCCGCATCGAGCCCGGCCTCGGCCTTGTCGATCGGCAAGGGCACCCCGATCACGCCGGTCGATGCGACGAACACGTCCGAAGGCTGGCACCCGAGATGCGCCGCAGTCCGCGCGGCGATCGCCTCGACCGCCGCACGCCCGCGCGACCCGGTGAACGCGTTCGAATTGCCCGCATTCACCACCAGAGCGCGCGCCTGCCCGAGCGTCAGCGCCGCACGGCACCACTCCACCTCGGGCGACGGACATTTGCTCTGCGTCAGCACGCCGGCGACCACCGTCCCCGGCTCGAGCGTCACGAACGTCAGGTCGCACCGATCCCAATTCTTGTACGCCGCGCGCGCGACATGCAGCGCGACTCCGTCGATCGAAGGGGCGGCGGGGAAGGGCAAGGCGAGCGGCGAGGTCTGCATGCCGTCTTCATAGCCGCTGCCCGGCGGTCGGCAAGATCGGGCGGCAAGATGACGTCCGCGAAGATTGCCGAGGCGGACGGGCCTTTGCCGCGTTCGGCGGGTGCGCCGCTGAGACGAACGGTAGATTTATGCCGCAAGCTCGCATACAGCCGGTGCCGCATGAACCTGTTGCTGCTCCTCTCTGCCCTGCTCTCCGCGCTGACCGGCGCGGTGCCGGGTGTGCGTGGGCAGTCCGCACAGGCCGTCGCACAGGGTAGCGTCTGCTCGCAGTCGGTGGCAGCAACCCCGGCCAAGGTGTTGACGAGGCCTGTGTCCCGCATCGTCACGCTACCCCAGGTCGCGGTCGCCAGCGCGCTGCGGACCATCGCCATCGTTTCGCTGCCGCTATGGGTCGAGCGCCGCCGCGAATAGCGTCTTGGTGTGACCTTATCGTTACCTTTGGATCCGAGTGATCCGCTTCCGCGTGCGCCCACCGTGTGTCGCCGCGCCATAATCTCAGGAAATCAGCCAATGTTCGGTGGCCTCGCCAAATCCTTGTTCGGTTCGTCCAACGACCGCTACGTCAAGTCGCTCAACCCGATCCTCGCGAAGATCGCCTCGTTCGAGCCGTCGCTCCAGGCGATGTCGGACGAGGAACTCTCCGCACAGACCGTGAAGTTCCGCGCGCGTCTCGCGAACGGCGAGAAGCTCGACGACCTGCTCCCCGAGGCGTTTGCGACGGTCCGCGAGGCTGCACACCGCGTGCTCGGCCAGCGCCATTACGACGTGCAGATGGTCGGCGGCATCGTCCTCCACCGCGGCGAGATCGCCGAGATGCGGACCGGCGAGGGCAAGACGCTCGTCGCCACGCTCGCGACCTACCTTAACGCGCTCCCCGGCGATGGCGTCCACGTCGTCACCGTCAATGATTACCTCGCGGCGCGCGACGCGGAGTGGATGGGGCAGGTCTACACCTTCCTGGGCATGACGATCGGCGTCATCATCCCGAACCTGTCCGACGAGGAACGCCGCGCCGCCTATGCCGCGGACATCACCTACGGCACCAACAACGAGTTCGGCTTCGACTATCTGCGCGACAACATGAAGTACGAGCGCAGCGCCATGACGCAGCGCCCGTTCAACTTCGCGGTGGTCGACGAGGTCGATTCGGTGCTGATCGACGAGGCGCGCACGCCGCTGATCATTTCCGGCCCGACCGACGACAAGTCCGAGCTGTATATCCAGGTCGATGCGGTCGTGAAGCAGCTCATTCCGGGCGATTACGACAAGGACGAGAAGCAGAAGACGATCATCCTCACCGAGGACGGCACCGAGAAGGTAGAGCGGATGCTCGAGGCGGCGGGGCTGCTGGAGGGGCAGAACCTGTACGACTTCGAGAACACGCAGGTCGTGCATCACCTCAACCAGGCGCTGCGCGCGATCGTGATGTTCAAGTCGGACATCGACTACATCGTCAAGGACGGCAAGGTCATCATCATCGACGAGTTCACCGGTCGCATGATGGACGGCCGGCGCTGGTCGGACGGCCTGCACCAGGCGGTCGAGGCCAAGGAGGGCGTCCAGATCGAGCCCGAGAACCAGACGATGGCGTCGATCACGTTCCAGAACTATTTCCGCATGTACCCCAAGATCGGCGGCATGACCGGCACCGCGGCGACCGAGGCGGCCGAATTCTACGACATCTACAAGATCAACGTCGTCAGCATCCCGACCAATGTCGAGGTCAAGCGCGTCGACGAGGAAGACGAGTTCTACAAGGACACCAAGGACAAGTTCGCGGCGATCGCCAAGAAGATCAAGCATCACGCGGACCTCGGCCAACCGGTACTGGTCGGCACGGTATCGATCGAGAAGTCCGAGATGCTGAGCGAGTTCCTGGTCGGCGAGAACGTCGATCACAAGGTCCTCAACGCGCGCTTCCACGAGATGGAGGCGCACATCGTCGCGCAGGCCGGGCGCAAGTCCGCAGTGACGATCGCGACGAACATGGCGGGCCGCGGTACCGACATCAAACTCGGTGGCAACCTGGAGTTCCGCATGCTCGACGAGCATCCCGAGCTGGTCGAGGGCACGCCCGAATATGACGAGGCGGCAAAGCGGATCACGATCGAGATCGAGGCGGAGAAGCAGGCGGTGCTCGCCGCGGGCGGCCTGTTCGTGCTCGGCACCGAGCGGCACGAGAGCCGGCGTATCGACAATCAGCTGCGCGGGCGTTCGGGTCGTCAGGGCGATCCGGGCCTGTCACGCTTTTATCTCAGTCTCGACGACGATCTGCTGCGGATCTTCGGGCCGGACACGCTGTTCGCCAAGATGATGCGCAACAACATCGAGGACGGCGAGGCGATCGGCAGCAAGTGGCTGTCGAAGGCGATCGAGACGGCGCAGAAGAAGGTCGAGGCGCGCAACTACGACATCCGCAAGCAGGTCGTCGAATATGATGACGTGATGAACGAGCAGCGCAAGGTCATCTACGAGCAGCGCGCGGACATCATGGATGCCGATACGGTCGGTGACGTGGTGACGGACATGCGCGCGGAGACGGTCAACGTGATCGTCGGCGATGCGTGCCCGCCCAATTCGTATCCCGAGCAGTGGGACGTCGCGGGGATGAAGACGCGGCTCGCCGAGGTGATGAACCTCGAACCGCCGATCGACGCCTGGCTGCTGGAAGAATCGGTCGATCCCGAGGTTCTGGAAGAGCGCATCCGCACGATGGCGGACGAGGCGATCGCGCAGAAATCCGCCGATCTCGATACGGAGACGTGGACGTCGGTCGAGAAGTCGATCCTGTTGCAGAACCTCGATCACCACTGGAAGGAGCATCTGGCGACGCTCGATGCGCTGCGTCAGGTCGTCCATCTGCGCGCCTACGCACAGAAGACGCCGATCAACGAGTATAAGCAGGAGGCGTTCTCGCTGTTCCAGCGGATGCTCGAGACGATCCGCGAGGACGTGACCAAGACGATCGCGCATGCCCAGTTCCAGATGCAGGCGCCGGTCGGGCTGCCCGAGCTGCCGGACTTCATCACGACGCATTTCGACCCGTTCACGGGGGAGGACGACTCGAACGACTTCGACGGGGGGACGCGGGGGCATATCACCTCGCAGATGCCACCGTTGCAGATCCCTCAGCCGCAGGAAGCCGATATCGGCGAGGATCCTACGAACTGGGAAGGTGTGGTGAGCCGCAATGCGCCTTGCCCGTGTGGGTCGGGGCGTAAGTACAAGCAGTGCCATGGGGCAGTTTGAGGGACTGAGTGACCTGACGCTCCAACCTCCCCACCTCCTACCACCCCGGCGAAGGCCGGGGCCCAGTTTGAAAGGTCGGAGTAACGGAGCGCACCCGCAGTTAGCGACGTCCCCCAACTGGGCCCCGGCCTCCGCCGGGGTGGTAAGAAGTGTGGACGCACTTTTAGTTCTCCCGCGAAGGCGGGAGCCCAGGCTATCGGCGATGGCCTATGGGACTCCTGGACCCCCGCCTTCGCGGGGGAACAGTTGCTTCCGGGCAACGGGATTTGGAGCAACCCCCCCGACCAATCGTTAGGACCCCATGCGCCAAGCCACCACGATCCTAACCATCGACACCACCCGCCAAGGCCTCGTCGACGTCACCGACCAGATCGCCCGCTGGACCCGTGACCAACGCCTCACCGAAGGCTTGCTGACGATTTTCTGCCGCCACACCTCCGCCTCCCTCCTGATCCAGGAAAACGCGGCCCCCGAAGTCCGCACCGACCTCGAAGCCTATTTCGCCCGCATTGCCCCGGAGTCGCGCGAGTACGAACACGACGACGAGGGCCCGGACGACATGCCGGCCCATTTGCGCACTGCGCTCACCCAGGTTCAGCTCACGATCCCGTTGATCGACGCACGACTCGCGCTCGGCACGTGGCAGGGCATCTATCTGTTCGAGCATCGCCGCCGCCCGCATCGCCGCACTTTGGCGCTGCACTTGATCGGCGTTTAGACGAATCGTGAAAAATGAGTCAGCAAGGTGGCGCATTGGAGCGAACCCGTTCATCAACCGTTCCACCACTGACGGCTAATAAGAGGCGTTTCGCCGCACTCGCCGCGAACGGAGACATACCATGTTCATGAAACCTGGTCGCAAGGTCGCACTGGCAGCGCTCGCAACGGGCGCCCTATTGCTGGCCGGTTGCGCGACCGAGACCACCTATCGGCCGGCGACGGGCCAGGGGTTCAGCCGCACCGGCTATAGCGACCGTATGATCGAGCCGGGCCGCTTCCTCGTCAGCTTCGCCGGCAACAGCGTCACTTCGCGCGATACCGTCGAGCGCTATCTGTTCTTCCGCGCGGCCGAACTTACGTTGCAGAATGGCTATGACTATTATTTGATGGCCGACCGCGACACCAACCTCCAGTCGCGCACCTACTCGACGCCGGGTATCGGTGGCGGGTTCGGCTATGGCGGCTTCGGCGGCTATTGGGGTCCGTCGTGGCGTTACTACGGCCGCGGGTTCGGCTGGCGTAACTGGAGCCCCGGCTTTGGCGGCGGGTTCGGTGGCTTTGGCGGTGGCTTCGGTGGCGGGCCATGGGGCAACGACTTCGACGTCCGTACGATCGATCGCTACGAGGCGACGGCCGAGATCGTGATGCGCAAGGGCCCGATCCCGCGCGACAACATCCGCGCGTTCGATGCGCGGAAGGTCGTGGACAGCATCGGGCCGAGCGTCGTGCTGCCGAAGTAAGTTTAGGTTTATAAGCGGTAAAAAGGCCGGGCTACCCCAGGGTAGTCCGGCCTTTTTCGTGCCACTGCTCCCTCTCCCCTGCGGGGAGAGGGTCGGGGTGAGGGGCTGTTGTAAAGGGCAGCGCTCGCGGCGCCCCTCACCCAACCCTCTCCCCGAGGGGGAGAGGGCTTAAGAAGTCACCCCGCCGCCTTCGCCAACCCCTTCGACAGCTGCAACGCACCATGCAGCCGAGCCTTCGGGTCGCCCCAAGCCCGCTGCAACACCAGCTTGCTGTCCGGCCGCAACCGCGCGACCCCGTTCAGCCGCTCGACATACGCCAGCAGCTTGTCGATGTTCGGCGGCTTGTCGTCGTGGAACGACACCAGCACGCCCTTAGGCCCGACGTCGATCTTCGACACACACGCGCGCTTGGCGTTCAGCTTGATCTCGATGACCTTGATCAAATTCTCGGTCGCGTCCGGCAGCGGCCCGAACCGATCGATCATCTCGGCGGCGAACGCCTCGATCTCCTGGCCCTCGTCGAGATCGTTGAGGCGGCGATACAGCCCCATCCGCAGATCGAGATCGGGCACGTAATCCTCGGGGATGAGGATCGGCGCATCCACCGTGATCTGCGGGCTGAAATCTCGCGGGCGCGACGAGGTCATGCCGCCCGCCTTGGCGTCCATGATCGCCTCCTCCAGCATCGCCTGGTAGAGTTCGAACCCGACCTCCTTGATATGCCCGGTCTGCTCGTCGCCGAGCATGTTGCCGGCGCCGCGGATATCGAGATCGTGGCTGGCGAGCTGGAAGCCAGCCCCGAGCGAATCGAGATCGGACAGCACCTTCAGTCGCTTCTCGGCCGTTACCGTCATCTGCCGTTCGGGCGGCGTAACCAGATACGCGTACGCGCGCGTCTTCGAACGACCGACGCGACCGCGCAACTGGTACAGCTGGGCGAGGCCGAAGCGGTCGGCGCGGTGGACGATCATCGTGTTGGCGGACGCGATGTCGATCCCGCTCTCGATGATCGTGGTCGAGACGAGCACCTCGAACTTTTTGTCGTAGAACGCGGACATGCGCTCCTCGACCTCGGTCGGCGACATCTGGCCGTGCGCGACGACGAAGCGGATCTCGGGCACCTGTTCGCGCAGGAAATCCTCGATCTCGGGCAGGTCGGCGACGCGCGGCGTGACGACGAAGCTCTGGCCGCCGCGGTAATGCTCGCGCAGCAACGCCTCGCGCAGCACGACCGGATCGAACGGCATGATGTACGTCCGCACCGCGAGGCGATCGACCGGCGGGGTCTGGATCACCGACAGCTCGCGGATGCCCGACATCGCCATCTGCAACGTGCGCGGGATCGGCGTCGCGGTCAGCGTCAGCATGTGGACGTCAGCCCGCAGCGCCTTCAGCCGTTCCTTGTGCGTGACGCCGAACCGCTGTTCCTCGTCGACCACGACGAGCCCGAGCCGCTTGAAGTCGATGTTCTTCGCGAGCAGCGCGTGCGTGCCGATGACGACGTCGATCGTGCCGTTCGCCAAACCCTCCTTGGTCGCCTTCGCCTCGCTCGCGGTGACGAGTCGCGACAGGCGGCCCATGTTCATCGGGAAGCCTTCGAAGCGCGCGACGAAGTTGTTGTAGTGCTGGCGCGCGAGCAACGTCGTCGGGCAGACGATCGCGACCTGCTTGCCGCCCATCGCCGCGACGAACGCCGCGCGCAACGCGACCTCGGTCTTGCCGAAGCCGACGTCGCCGACCACGAGCCGGTCCATCGGCTTGCCCGCGGACAGATCGCCGAGCACGTCCTCGATCGCGCGGTCCTGGTCCTCGGTTTCCTCGTACGGGAAGCGGTCGACGAAGCTCGGATAACCGCTCGCATCGGGTTCTAGCACGTCGCCCGGATGCAGCGCGCGTTCGGCGGCGGTCGCGATGAGTTCGCCGGCGATCTCGCGGATCCGCTCCTTCATCTTCGACTTGCGGCGCTGCCAGCCTTCGCCGCCGAGACGGTCGAGCGTCGCGCCTTCCTCGGACGAGCCGTAGCGCGAGAGGACGTCGATATTCTCGACGGGCACGTACAGCTTGTCGCCACCGGCATAGCTCAGCGCGACGCAATCATGCGGGCTCTGGCCCACCGGGATCGAGGTCAGGCCCTCGTACCGCCCGATCCCGTGCTCGGTGTGGACGACGAGATCGCCGGGCGTCAGCGTCGCGAGTTCGGCGAGGAACGCGTCGGCGGATTTCTTGCGCTTCTTGCGGTGGACTAGGCGGTCGCCGAGCATGTCCTGCTCGGTGAGCACGGCAATCCCCGGCGCGGTGAAGCCGTGATCGAGCGGCAGGACGATCAGCGCGACGCCGAAGCTTCGCGCGGTATCCGCGATGCCGAGCGCCTCCTGCCAGGTCTCGGCGTGCTTGCCGCCTTTCATGCCGTGGTCGGCGAGGAGGCTCCCCAGGCGCTCGCGTGCGCCGATCGAGTAGCTCGCGAGGATCGGTTTCCGACCCTGTTTCCGTAGCTTCTCGACGTGATCTGCGACGGCTTCATAGATGTTCGCCTGCGCCGCGCGCTCGGGGCCGAAATCGCGCGGGCCGTCGACGTCGAAGTCGAGGACGGTGTCGCTCGGCGGTTCGTGGAACGGCGACGTGATATGCGCGGCGAACGCCTCGACGCCGCCGGACCATTCCTGTGCGTCGAGGTATAGCGCCTTGGCGGGCATCGGCCGATAGCTGCCGGGCTGGGCGGCCTCGGCGCGTTTGCGGTTCTCGTAATAGTCGGCAATCGATTCAAGCCGGCTCTCGACCGCGGCGGCGACGCCGTTGTCGCGCACCACGACGTCGTCGGCGCCGAGATGGTCGAACAGCGTCGCCATCTTCTCCTCGAACAGCGGCAGCCAATGTTCCATGCCGGCGATGCGGCGGCCTTCGGAGATTGCCTGGTACATCGGATCGCCGGTCGCGGTCGCGCCGAACGCGTCGCGGTAGCGGGTGCGGAAACGCTTGATCGAATCCTCGTCGAGCAACGCTTCGGAGGCAGGGAGGAGGACGAAGCCGTCGATCCGCCCGGTGGTGCGTTGGTCTGCCGCGTCGAACGTGCGGACGCTCTCGATCTCGTCGCCGAAGAAATCGAGTCGCAGCGCGTGGTCCTCGCCCGACGGGTAGAGATCGACGATCCCGCCGCGGACCGCATATTCGCCCTGGTCGTGGACGGTGTCGGTGCGGACATAGCCGTTGGCCTGGAGCAGCACGGCAAGCTTGTCGCGGCCGATCCGTTCGCCCGGTGCGAGCCGCGCGACGAGCTGGCGGATGCGGAACGGGGTGAGGACGCGCTGCGTCGCCGCGTTGGCGGTGGTGAGGAGGAGCTGCGGACCCTTGGGCCTGCCCTGGAGTCGTTGCAGCGCCGCGACACGCTCGGCCATGATGCGCAGCGTCGGCGAGGCACGGTCGTAGGGGAGGCAGTCCCACGCCGGGAAGCTCAGCACTTCGAGATCGGGCGCGAAATACGCCGCGGTCGAGGCGATCGCGCGCATCGCCGCATCGTCCGGCGCGATGAACACCGCGCGGGTCTTCACGGCACGGGCGAGGTCGGCGAGCAGCGATGGCTGGAAGCCGGACGGCACGCCTGAGAGGATCAGCGGGGTCGTCGCGGAGAGGATCGTCTTGAGATCTGGCATTCGAACTCCCCCCTCCCTGGAAGGGAGGGGCTGGGGGTGGGTTGGTATGGGGCGCGTGTCACGACCGCCAAGCGGCCGACCCACCCCAACCCCTCCCTTCCAGAGAGGGGCGCAGAAGGCTTACTTCACGACCGTCACGTAGTTGATGTCGCGCATCGCCTGCATCATCGGGCCGTCCCACTCCTTCGGGCACGGAATCGAGCCGATCGCCCAGCCCATGATGTCGACGTCCTGTTCCTCCAGCAGCGCCTCGAACCAGTCGAGCTGCTCCGGCGTCCACGTCCGTCCATAGGTCGCGAAGAAGCCGCCGATCATCATGTCGGCTTCGCGCGTGCCGCGGTGCGAGCTGCGAAAGCCCAGGCGCTTGAGGCGGGTCTCGTGGTCCATCGTATCTCCAACGCGGATAGGCCGGCGACCGCTGGCGGCGGGCGTCGGCTAGGCTATAGAGGCCAGATAGTCATGCGACCCGAAATCCTCAATCCGCTGTTCGCCGAAACCCTCGTCCTGAAGGGGGTGGGGCCTGCGCTTGCCAAGCCGCTCGACCGGCTCGGGCTCGCGCGCGTCGTCGACGTCGCCTTCCATCTGCCGACCGGCTATGTCGACCGCCTGCCGCGCACCGAGCTGATGTCGAGCGATGCCGGGCGTATCATCACGATCACGCTGACCCCGCGCGACTACAGGATCAGCGCGGGCCGCGGTCCGACGCGTGTGCAGGCGACCGACGAGCATGGAAATTACGTCAGCCTCGTCTTCTTCGGCGGCAGTTCGGGCTGGGCGAAGAAGCTCCTCCCGATCGGCGAGGCCAAGCGGATCTCGGGCCGGCTCGACGAATATGGCCAGGAATTGCAGATCGTCCATCCCGACATCGTCGAGCCCGACGAGGAGCTGCGCGAGCGCGAGCCGATCTATCCGCTGTCGGAAGGCCTCACGTCGCGGCGGTTGGCAGCGCTGACCGCGCAGGCGGTCGCACGCGCGCCGGACCTGCCCGAGTGGATCGAGCCGGGCCTGAAGGCGAAACGCGAATGGCCGGGCTGGCACGAGTCGCTGGAACGCATCCATGCAGACCCGTCGGATGCGAAGGCGCGCGAGCGGCTGGCGTATGACGAAGTGTTCGCAAACCAGCTCGCGATGACGATCGTCCGCGCGGATACCCGCAAGCGCCGGGGCCGTGCCTTGCAGGGCAACGGGCGGCTGCGCGACCTGCTCAAGCTTCCATACACCCTCACCGGCGCGCAATCGCGGACGGTGGGCGAGATCGAGGGCGATCTCGCGCAGACCGCGCCGATGCTGCGGCTGCTGCAAGGCGATGTCGGCTCGGGCAAGACGCTGGTCGCGGCGATGGCGATGTTGATTGCCGTCGAGGCCGGCGCGCAGGCGGCGATGCTTGCGCCGACGGAAATCCTCGCGCGTCAGCATTATGAGACGCTTAGGAAGACGCTCGCCGGGCTGCCGATCGAAATCGGCGTGCTCACCGGCCGCGACAAGGGCCGTGTGCGCGAGGCGACGCTGATGGCGCTGGCGAGCGGCGAGATCGACATCCTGATCGGCACGCACGCGATTTTCCAGGATGCGGTCGGCTACAAGGATCTCGCGCTGGTGGTGGTCGACGAACAGCATCGCTTCGGTGTCGCGCAACGCATGACGTTGCAGGCGAAGGGCGTCGCGCCGCCGCACTTGCTGGCGATGACCGCAACGCCGATCCCGCGCACGCTGACGCTCGCGCAATATGGCGAGATGGACGTCAGCCGCCTGGACGAGATGCCCCCGGGCCGTCAGCCGATCGAGACGCGCGTAATCTCGGAAGATCGCCTCGACGACGTGGTCAACGCGCTCGGCCGGCATCTGGCTGATGGGGGGCAGGCCTATTGGGTGTGCCCGTTGGTCGAGGAGAGCGAGAAGAGCGACCTCGCCGCCGCCGAGATGCGCGCGGAGACATTGCGTGCACGGTTCGGCGAGAAGGTCGCACTCGTCCACGGTCGCATGAAACCCGCGGAAAAGGACGCGGTGATGGCCGAGTTCTCCGCCGCCCGCACCTCCGTCCTCGTCGCCACTACCGTGATCGAGGTTGGCGTCGATGTCCCCAACGCGACGCTGATCGTGATCGAGCACGCCGACCGCTTCGGCCTCGCCCAGCTCCACCAGCTCCGCGGACGGGTAGGGCGCGGCACCGGTCGGTCGATCTGTCTGCTGATGCGCGGCTCTTCGCTGAGCGAAACGTCGCGCGCGCGCCTCGCGCTGATGCGCGAGACCAACGACGGTTTCCGCATCGCCGAGGAAGACTTGCGCCTCCGCGGCGCGGGCGAACTGCTCGGCACCAAGCAATCCGGCGAGATGGCGTTCCGGCTCGCGACGCCGGACATGATGGCCGACCTACTGCAATGCGCGCACGACGACGCGCGCCTGCTGATCGACCGCGATGGTGGCCTCGAAGGACCAAGAGGGCAGGCGGCACGCACCGCACTTTACCTGTTCGACCGCGATGCCGGCGTGGCCTTGCTCCGCTCCGGTTGAGTCGTCAGCTGGCGCGGACCATCACCGTGAGCATCGTGTAATATTCGGCCAGCGGTATCGTCCGCTCAAGCTCGCAGCCGATCCGTCCGCCGAGCGACCACCGTACCACCGCGTCGACATAGCCCAGGATCGGCAGGCGGATCCGCAATCGTTCACCCGCTACCGGATCGCCGTCGCAGCGTGCCATGAGGCCGTTGGCAGACATGTTGACCAGCACCAGCTTCACCGTGCGATCGTCGCGGTCGAGCGCATGCGTCCGGTGCATCACCTCGTCGCGGGGCTCGCCGCGCGCATCGCGAACGGCCGTTGCGTAGCGTGGCATCGATCGTTCCCCTGGAATAATCATCCCGCCTGTTTACGCGATCTGGCGTCAACCCGATACGACCGGTGATGCTTAACGCGGCGTTCTTCGAAACGAGACTGCGGCTCTTACGAGGGGGTTAGCATCCCATGGCGTTTCTTGCCGAGGCTGAGCCGGACAGGTGACGCGACGTCGATGCTCGCAGTTGGCTCGCGCACCGGTTCGCCGTCAACCCGCACCGCGCCCTCGGCGATCTTCCGGCGGGCCTCGCCGTTGGAGGCGACGAAGCCCAGCCCGACCAGCGCCTCGACGACACCGATCGCGCCACCGGCAACGGCGTAGCTCGGCAGCGAGTCGCCCGAAGCGCCCTCCTCGAACGTCTTCCGCGCAGTCTCGGCAGCCTGTTCGGCGGCAGCGCGCCCGCGGCACATCGCGGTTGCCTCGTTGGCGAGGACGATCTTGGCGGCGTTTATCTCCGCGCCTTCGAGCGCTTCGAGGCGTGCGATCTCGTCGAGCGGGAGGTCGGTGAACAGCTTCAGGAAGCGGCCGACATCGCGGTCGTCGGTGTTGCGCCAGAACTGCCAGTAGTCGAAGTGCGGCAACTGGTCCTCGTGCAGCCAGACCGCGCCCGACATCGTCTTGCCCATCTTGCCGCCGTCCGCGGTCGTGATCAGCGGCGTGGTGACGCCGTAGACCTCGGTGGAATCCATCCGGCGCGCGAGTTCGATGCCGTTGACGATGTTACCCCACTGGTCCGATCCGCCCATCTGCAACCGGCACTCGGCGCGGCGCGACAGTTCCAGGAAGTCGTAGGCCTGGAGGATCATGTAGTTGAATTCGAGGAAGCTCAGCGACTGTTCGCGGTCGAGGCGGAGCTTGACCGAGTCGAACGCAAGCATCCGGTTGACCGAGAAATGCTGGCCGACATCGCGCAGGAACGGGATGTATTCGAGCGCGTCGAGCCACTCGGCGTTGTCGAGCATCACGGCGTCCGTGGGCCCGTCACCGAAGGTCAGGAAGCGTTCGAAGATGCGCCGGATCGAGGCGACGTTGGCCTTGATCCCGTCCTCGCCGAGCAGTTTGCGCGCCTCGTCCTTGAAGCTGGGGTCGCCGATCTTGCCGGTGCCGCCGCCCATGAGCACGATCGGCTTGTGCCCGGTCTGCTGGAGCCGACGAAGCAGCATGATCTGGACGAGGCTGCCGACGTGGAGCGAGGGCGCGGTCGGGTCGAAGCCGATATAGCCGGGCACGACCTGTTTGCCGGCGAGCGCGTCGAGCGCGGTCGCGTCGGTCATCTGGTGAACATAGCCGCGCGAGGTCAGCGTGGTGAGCAGGTCGGACTGGTAGGTCATGGTGCGTCTCATTCCCCTTCCGCTTGCGGGAGGGGTTAGGGGAGGGGCTTACCGGCCCCCATGCCCTCCCCCGACCCCTCCCGCAAGCGGGAGGGGAGATTCACGCGCGCGGCAGTTGCGACGTGGGATCCACAGGCGTGCGCCCTTTTCGGAGTTCGAAGTGCAACTCCGGCCGATCCGCAAACCCGGTATCCCCGGACAACGCCACGGTCTGCCCGCGTTTCACGCTCTGGCCGCGCTGAACGAGCAGCTTCGATGCGTGGCCATAGACGCTCGTCCAGCCACCGCCATGCTTGATGATCACCAGCCCGCCAAGCGCGGCGATGCCGTCGCCGACATAGGCGACTACGCCGTCCGCCGCCGCATGGATCGGGGTCGAGACCGGCACCGCGATCTTGATGCCGTCGTTGCGCTCGCCGCTCGCGCCGTGGCCGAAGCGTTTCACGACCTTGCCGTCGACCGGCCACAGGAACCCGCCGCTCGCCAGACGGGCCGGCGCGGTCACGACGGCGTTCGACGGGAGTACGCGGCGCGGCGTCGCAATCGGTCTCGCAGGCGCCTGGTTGCTCGCGAGCGCGGGTTCGCCACCGGTCAGGATGTCGTCGATGTCGAGCGTGAACGCCCGCGCGCGCTCGGAGGCGCTGGCGGTGCCGCCGCTCGCTTCGCCGGGAATCTGGATGCGCTGGTCGGCGCGCAGCACGTACGGTTCGACGAGTGCGTTGACGGCGACGATCCGCGACCATTCTACGCCGTAGGCGCGGGCGATCGCAATGCCGGTCTCGCCGCGGCGGACCTGGTGATAGCGGCCGCCGGGGATCTGCAACCGCTGGCCGGCGCGGATCGTATAAGGCGGCTCGAGGTCGTTCGCGCGCGCGATCGCTTCGAGGCTCGCGCCGCTGCGATCGACCACGCGGCTCAACGTATCGCCGGGCCGGACGATGTAGGTGGTGTCCGGAATCGTCTTCGCATCCGCGCTGACCGGCCGCGCTTCCCAAGCGGGGCGCGGGGCGGGCAGGGTGGTGACCTCGCCGGTATCACGTCCGGGAATGTCCTGCACCGGGTGGTCGTCGCGAGGGCTATTCTCCCGCGGCGTATCCTCACGAGGGCGCGGCGGATCGTCGCGGTGGGGCGGGGGATCGCGGTACGGGCGGTGCGATGCGTTGCCGTAGCCGGCGGGACGATCGACCTTCGGGATGCACGCGGTCAGCGCGAGCGTCGCCAGTGAGACCAGGACGCCCGCACGCCGCATCAACGATAGGCCTGCGTCAACATGTCCATCGATTCGAAATGCGTCAGGTCGAGGTGCAACGGCGTGACCGACACATATCCCGCCGCCGTCGCTTCGAGATCGGTCGCGTGCGCCGGCGTCTCGACCGTCCGGCCGAGCGCGAACCAGTGATATTCGTACCCGCGCGGATCGGTGTTACTGACGATCTGCAACCGCCCATAGTCGCGCAGGCCCTGGCCGACGACCCGCACGCCCTTCACCGCGTCGGCGGGACAAGCGGGGAAGTTGATGTTGACCAGCGTCCTTGGGGCGAGCGGCGCATCGACCAGCGGCCGCAGCACGCGCTCGCCCCAGGCCGCCGCGGCCTCGAACGGCACGCTGTCGCCCATCCCCTCGCGGCTGTAGATCTGGCTCAGCGCGATCGACCGGATGCCGCCCAGCGCGCCCTCCATCGCTGCCGAAACGGTGCCCGAATAGGTCACGTCCTCGGCAAGGTTCGCGCCCCGGTTGACCCCCGACAGGATCAGGTCGGGCTGGCAATCCTTCATGATCTTGGCCAGCGCCATCATCACCGCATCGGTCGGCGTGCCCGCGACCGCGTAGCGCTTCTCGCCGTGCTTACGGACGCGCAACGGGCGCGACAGCGTCAGCGAATGCCCCGCGCCCGACTGTTCCTCCGCCGGCGCCACCACCCAGACGTCGTCCGACAGCGTCTTGGCAATCGCCTCCAACACCTTGAGGCCAGGGGCGTAATAGCCGTCGTCGTTGGTCAGCAGGATTCGCATCAGCGCTTCGGCTCCAGCATGGTCAGCCCGCCGAGATACGGCTGGAGCACCGCCGGCACCGCAACCGAGCCATCCTCCTGCTGGTAATTTTCCAGCACCGCGACCAGCGCCCGACCGACCGCGAGCGCGGAGCCGTTGAGCGTGTGGACGAACCGCGTGCCCTTCTCGCCCTCGGGCCGATAGCGCGCGTTCATCCGCCGCGCCTGGAAATCGGTGCAGGTCGAGACGCTGCTGATCTCGCGATAGCGCGCCTGGCCCGGCAGCCAGACTTCGAGATCGTAGGTGCGTCCCGCGGTGAAGCCCATATCGCCCGTGCATAGGAGCATCCGCCTGAACGGCAGCTGCAACGCATCGAGCACCCCCTCCGCACACGCCGTCATCCGCTCATGCTCGGCCTCGGACATGTCGGGCGTCACGATCGAGACCATCTCGACCTTGTCGAACTGATGCTGGCGGATATAGCCCCGCGTATCGCGCCCCGCAGCACCTGCCTCGGAGCGGAAGCACGGCGTCAGCGCGGTGAAGCGCAACGGCAGTTCGCGCTCGCTCAGGATCTGTTCGCGAACGATGTTGGTGAGGCTCACCTCCGCGGTCGGGATCAGCCAGCGACCATCGGTGGTGCGGAACAGGTCCTCGGAGAATTTGGGCAACTGGCCTGTGCCGAACACGGCTTCGTCACGCACCAGCAGCGGTGGCGAAACCTGTTCGAAGCCGGCGTCCGCAACGTGATCGAGCATGAACTGGCCGAGCGCGCGTTGCAGCTTGGCGGCAGGGCCACGGACCAGCGTGAAGCGCGCGCCCGACATCGCCGCGCCGGTCTCGAAATCGAGGCCGATCGCCGGACCGATCGCGTCGTGCTCGCGGGCAGCGAAAGCAAAAATCGTCGGTGTGCCGCGCGTGTGGACGAGCGCGTTATCGTCCTCGCCGCCGCCTTCCGGCACGCCTGCCGCTGGCAGGTTGGGGATAGCCGCCAGCATATCGCCGAGTTCACCACTCAGTCGCGCTTCCTCCGCTTCCAGCTGCGGCAGAGCCTCCTTCAGGCTCGCGACCTCGGCCATCAGCGCCTGTGCCTTGGCCTCGTCCTTCTGTGCCTTCGCCTGGCCGATCGCCTTCGACAGTTCGTTGCGCCGCGTCTGCGCGGTCTGCGACTCCGCGATCGTGGCTCGGCGCTGCTCATCGAGCGTCACGAGCGAGGCGGACTGCGGTGCGACACCCCGCTTGGCGAGGGCGGCGTCGAAGGCGGCGGGATCGTCGCGGATCAGGCGTATGTCGTGCATGGCTGGGCTATGCCGACCGCCGGGGGCGTACGCAAGGCAGCGCAACCTCCCCGGTACTGGGCGCGTTAACCCCGTGTACGCATAGCGAAAAGGAGAGACCCGCATGCAGCTTCCCCACAACTCCGTCGTGCTCGTCGCGGACGGCCGGAAAATGCTGTTCCTGCGCAACGAGGGAGACAATGAATTTCCCAATTTCGTCGTCGAAAAGGCGCAGGAGCAGGACAATCCAGCCACCCGCGACCAGGCGACCGATTCCGCAGGCCGCGCCTCGTCTCCGCAGGGTGGTGTGCAGAGTTCGGTCGAGCCGACCGATTTCCACCAGATCGAGGAAGATCGCTTCGCTGCGGACGCAGCAGACTTTCTGAAGATGGGTGCGCTGAAGAACAAGTATGACTCGCTGATCGTCGTCGCACCGCCGAAGACGCTTGGTGAATTGCGCAAGCATTACCACAAGGAAGTCAGCAGCCGCCTCAAGGGCGAACTCGACAAGGACCTGACCGGACATCCGATCAAGGACATCGAGAAGGCGCTCCAGAACGCCTGAACCTCAGATACGAAAAAGGCCCCGTCGGAGCATATCCGGCGGGGCCTTTTCTCTGCGGTATTCGGGCGTTTAAGCGGCGACGCCCTTCGGCTTGGCGAAGCGCTTGCGTGCCACCAGTGCTGCCGCTGCCGCGCCGAACAGCAACACCATCGGCGGCGCGGGAACGGGTGCTGGCGGACCGCCGCTCGACCTCGTGCTCCCACCGGAACTGGCGCTGCTCGCACTCGATCCGCTGCCGGTCGAGGAGGACACGTCGCCGCTCGATCCGCCGGTCGACGAGGCGCTGGAAACGGTCGCGCCGCCCGTGCTGGTCGAGGATCCACCGCTGCTGGTCGAAGACCCGCCGGTGGAGGTGGATCCGCCGCTCGACGTCGACGATATCACGATGCTCCCGCTCGATCCGCTCATGTGGATTCGGAAGCGGCATCCTTAACGTACCGCACTGGGACAGGCCGAGTCCCCACTGCACCGGGCTTCGCCCAATATGCGTCGATTGCTGCGGCGACACGCACGGTCCGCCGCTCGCAACATAATGTCGGTTTGCGGGTCGAATGTGTAAGTCCTGTCGCTTGTGGTCGCCGACACGTGAGACTATAGGCGCTTTCACCATTTGGGGGCGGTCCCTGGAAATCAGCGAGGCTGATGCGACGGGGCCAGAGGGAGAGTGGTATGGCGACCGTAATGAATCGTATGGACGACACCGGGAATTCCAATCGAGAGGCCGCCAACGACAGCGGTGAAGACGGCTATCGTCCGGATGCGGACGAGCCGTTCATGAGCTTGAAGCAGCAGGCCTATTTTCGTCGCAAGCTTCAGGAGTGGAAGGAATCGATCCTTCGGGAGTCGCAGGAGACGCTTTCCCAGTTGCAGGTGGATTCGCTGCGCGAGGCGGATCTCACCGATCGCGCATCGAGCGAAACCGACTGGTCGATCGAACTGCGGACGCGCGATCGTCAGCGCAAGCTCGTCTCGAAGATCGAAGCCGCGATTCGTCGTATCGACGAAGGTGAATATGGCTATTGCGAAGTCACCGGTGAGCCTATTAGCCTTGCGCGGCTCGAAGCGCGTCCGATCGCCACGATGACGGTCGAAGCGCAGGAGCGGCACGAGCGTAACGAAAAGGTGTCGCGCGAGGATTGAGCGCGCGCCGACGAGGAAGAAAAAGCATGCTGTGTTCGATCATGGTAAAATCGGTCGCGGCATGAGCGTGGACACGGGGTCGGCCGACGGTAACGGCAACCGGCGACAGCGTGATCGCGACAGCCTGTTGCTGGTCGCGCAGGTGCGGATCGGCGACGAGGCGACTCCGAGCGACGCGAGGGTCCGCAATCTCTCGGAAACGGGGCTGATGGCGGAGCTCGCCAAGGTCGTCGATGTCGGTACGCCGGTCACGGTAACGTTGCGCGGGATCGGCGACGTCGCCGGAAGCGTAGCGTGGTGTACCGAGGGTCGGATGGGCATATCGCTCGATTCGCCGATCGACCCGCTCCGGGTGCGTAAGTCATCCAGCGGGGCCAAACCCTCGGCGCAGCCTCCTATCGCACCGCCCCCTATCGCAAAGGCATCCGACACCGCGTACGCGTTGCGTAATCCGAAACCGCGATAGCAGGGCAAGTCGCTCCCCGGATCGACCCGGGGAGCGGTATCGCGACCGTTACAGGCTGACGATCTCTTCCTTCAGTCGCAGCTTCTGCTTCTTCAGGCTCGCCAACAGGTTCGCGTCGGGTAGCGGACGATGCGTTTCGTCGGCTATCCGCTGATCCAGCACGGCATGCTTGGTTTCCAGGGCTGTCTGATGAGTCGTCTGCACGGTGGGTTGCCTCCTGCATTCGGGTTGGGGAGCGAAGTAAACCACTCCGTCATCGAAATGTCTTCATCGGAAACGGACCAAATCGATTGTCCGAGCGATTTGCCGCGACGGACTGATCGAACGACGGCCGTCCCCCCAGGGCTGTCCCTCGGGCTGTCCCTCGGGGTGTCCGTCGACTGGGGGGCGGGGGCCGCGTAACATGTTTTCGACGTGCCCGCAGGCCAGCGGCGGTTTCGTGCTCGCGCCGTGCGCTGTGTTTGCTAAGGACCCGTCACACGACGGCAGCCATCGGGGGACGAGTGGACGACGCGCAGACCAGAGTTCGACTTGACTCGATGCGGATAGAGCATCGCGATCTCGACGATGCGATCGCCGCCCTCGCACTGGCGTCGACGCCCGACCAATTGCAGATGGCACGGCTGAAGAAGCGTAAATTGCGGCTTCGTGATGAGATCGCATCGCTCGAGGACTTGCTCATCCCGGATATTATCGCCTGATTGCAGCGCTCTAAACTGGAGCGCACGCATACTGGCGCATTTTGGGACATGTGATGGTTAGCCGGTCGTTAACCTCTCTGGATGGCGTCGAGGCGGTGTGGCATCTGCCCGGAAGATGACCCACCCCAGATATGAATCGCGGATGCAGCGCCACGTGTTCGACGCGCTGTATAGCGAAGCGATGATATTGGCGGATGAGGCGCGGACCTATTTCGACGAAGCCGGCCGGGTCGAGCGCGAGGCGCTCGACCCGTTGATCCGCGTCAGCTTCAGTTGCGAATCCCTTAAGGTCACGACGCGGCTGATGCATGTCGTCGCTTGGTTGCTGACGCAGCGCGCCATCGAATCCGGTGAATTGCTTCCGCGCGACGCGCTCGATCCCGCGCGACGCCTGGGGGATGCTCCCGTTACCGACGCTGCCCTGCTCGCGATGCTGCCGGCGCGTGCGCGCGAGATGATCGGCGCCAGTACGGACCTGCATCGGCGTGTGGCTCTGATGGACGAGGCACAGGATATGCCGGAACCGGATGCGAGCCCGGTTCGATCGATGCAGAAGCGGATCGCCAACGCGTTCTGAACTGCCGGACGCCTTCGGGCGGCAGGCGGACCCCTAGGGGTACAACGCTCGCGACATCGAGAAGAGTTTGGGTTCGGGGTAGGGGCAAACTCACCCCGTAAAATTGGCAATGGTCGGGGCGATAGGATTCGAACCTACGACCCCTGGACCCCGAGACCAGTGCGCTACCAGACTGCGCCACGCCCCGACAACATTGCCGGTGAGCCCCCTAGCCGCGACATCCCGAACGTTCAAGACAAATATGGGGGAGCATGTTGAGTGTTGCGGCGATCTATCGCGCACGCGGCGTCGCTGCTAGGAGCGCGCCATGACTCCGCTCGACCGCATCCGCAATTTTTCCATCATCGCCCATATCGACCATGGCAAGTCGACGCTCGCCGACCGGCTGATCCAGGAAACTGGCGGCCTTACCGCGCGCGAAATGTCCGAGCAGGTGCTCGACAACATGGACATCGAGAAGGAACGCGGGATCACGATCAAGGCGCAGACCGTGCGGCTTGCGTATCACGCGAAGGACGGCCTCGATTACGTCCTCAACCTGATGGACACGCCGGGCCATGTCGATTTCGCCTATGAGGTGAGCCGCAGCCTCGCCGCGTGCGAAGGTGCGCTGCTGGTGGTCGATGCCGCGCAGGGCGTCGAGGCGCAGACGCTCGCCAACGTCTACCAGTCGATCGAGCACGACCACGAGATCGTGCCGGTCATCAACAAGATCGATCTGCCTGCCGCCGAGCCCGAGAAGGTCCGGAAAGAGATCGAGGACGTGATCGGCATTGACGCATCCGAGGCGGTGCTCGCGTCGGCCAAGTCGGGGATCGGCATCGTCGAGATCCTGGAGGCGATCGTCACCAAGATCCCGCCGCCCAGCGGCGACCCGGAGGCGCCGTTGAAGGCGATGCTGGTCGACAGCTGGTACGACCCGTATCTCGGCGTCGTCATCCTGGTGCGGGTGATCGACGGGGTCCTGAAGAAGGGCCAGCAGATCAAGTTCATGCAGACCGGCACGATGCATCTGGTCGACCGGGTCGGCTGTTTCCGGCCGAAGATCGAGCAGTTGACCGAGCTCGGCACCGGCGAGATGGGCTTCATCACCGCGCAGATCAAAGAGGTCGCACAGACCCGCGTCGGCGACACGATCACCGATGCGAAGCGCCCTGCGCTGGAGGCCCTCGCGGGCTTCAAGGAAGTCCAGCCGGTGGTGTTCTGCGGGATGTTCCCGGTCGATGCTGCCGAGTTCGAGAAGCTGCGCGAGAGCATCTCGAAGTTGCGGTTGAACGATGCGAGCTTCTCGTTCGAGATGGAAACGTCGGCGGCACTGGGCTTCGGCTTCCGCTGCGGGTTCCTCGGATTGCTGCATCTGGAGATCATCCAGGAGCGGCTGACGCGCGAATATGATCTCGACCTGATCACGACCGCGCCTTCCGTCGTCTATGAGATCGAGCTGACCCACCCCGATCCGTCCGGCACGACGCATATCGAGCTGCACAACCCCGCCGACATGCCCGAGCCGAACAAGATCGCGACGATCAGCGAGCCGTGGATCGAAGCGACGATCTACGTCCCCGACGAATATCTCGGCAGCGTCCTCAAGCTCTGCCAGGACCGCCGCGGCATCCAGCAGAACCTCACCTATGTAGGCGGCCGCGCGCAGGCCACCTACGAACTCCCCCTCAACGAAGTTGTCTTTGATTTCTACGACCGCCTAAAATCAATGTCGAAAGGCTATGCGAGCTTCGATTATCATCAGATCGGCTACCGCGAGGGTGATCTCGTGAAGATGGGTATTCTCGTCAACGAGGAGCCGGTCGACGCGCTGAGCATGATCGTCCACCGCGGCACCGCCGAAGTCCGCGGCCGCGGGATGGTCGAGCGGCTCAAGGAACTGATCCCACGCCACCTGTTCAAGATCCCAATCCAGGCGGCGATCGGCGGCAAGGTGATCGCGCGCGAGACGATCAGCGCGATGCGCAAGGACGTGACCGCCAAATGCTATGGCGGCGACGCGAGCCGCAAGAAGAAGCTTCTGGAGAAGCAGAAGAAGGGCAAGCTGAAGATGCGCGAATACGGCTCGGTCAGTATCCCGCAGGAAGCGTTTATTGCCGCGCTCAGGATGGGCGACGACGCCTGAGGCCAAGCTTTGCTTGGACGAGGACAAGCGTCTAGCCGGACGGCGACCGGCCGCGCTGGTACTCGGCCGTGTCGTCCGACGACGCGGCTTTGCCGCGGCGCGACTGAGCCCGTGTTCAAACGACCATCCGCTCTTCCTTGTTCTCCCGTGAAGGCGGGAGCCCAGTCTGGATCCTCGCCTTCGCGGGGAAACAAGCTATTCTTGTCTCTATGGAATAAGCACCAGACCAGTCCGCAGTGGTCGCGCGGCTTTGGAACTGTCGTGAGCCAAACCCTGAATGCCTGCCGTGCTTGAACGGCGCATCGCAATACGGCGCAGTTACTCGTACGTTGCAATTCCAAACGCGATGTAGCCGACGCACAGTATAATCCGCGTCAGCCACGCCGCTTCGCCGTGCAGTACGACGCTCGCCGCGATCGCGGCCATAAACGCAGCCATGATCGCCCAGGCCTGCCAGGCGAAGGGGAAGATGCCGCCGGTCGCACTGGACTCGAACCACCCCGAGTGCCGGATGGTCAGCCAAAATCGCATCAGCAGGTCCATCGGACGAGGCTAGCATGGCGCCTCTACCGGTCGCTATCGGCAAAAATATCGCACCATGTTGCAAACCTGTGCTCGCCCCACCAAGCCATCACCAACTGTCATCATACCAACACAATCCCGACCTAACCGCCGGGTCGGGGAGTGAGCGTCGCGAGGCGTCTTCGTGCCGTCCAGGGAGGGCGGTCGACGACGAACAGCGGCGTTGCATATTGGATGTGCGGCCGGTCGTCAGGGACGGCACCGCACGATTGGGGAATATCATCTTGAAGATTTCGGTCGTTAAATCGGCGCTGATGCTCGGCGTCGCGTGTGGTTCGGTGTTCGGTGGTTCGGTCGTGTTCGCGCAGGCTGCTCCCGCCACGGAGCAGGCCGCTCCAGACGAAGGTCTCGACGACATCGTCGTCACCGCCGAGCGTCGTTCCGAGAACCTCCAGAAGGTGCCGCTGTCGGTCGGCGTCGTCTCGGGCGTTGATTTACGGACTTTTACGGCGGGCGGCGACGATACGTTGCTCGCGCTGTCGGGCCGTGTCCCCGGACTGTACGTCGAGTCGACGACCGGCCGCATCTTCCCGCGCTTCTACATCCGCGGGCTCGGCAACATCGATTTCTACCTCGGCGCGTCGCAGCCGGTCACGATCATCCAGGACGACGTGATCCTCGAGCATGTCGTGCTGAAGTCGAACCCGGTCTATGACGTCCGCCAGGTCGAAGTGCTGCGCGGGCCGCAAGGCTCACTGTTTGGCCGCAACACGACCGCTGGCATCATCAAGTTCGACACGAACAAACCGACCAACGACTTCGAGAGCCGCGCTTCAGCGTCGGTAGGGTCGTATAACAGCGTCAGCCTCGATGCCGGTGTCGGTGGTCCGCTGATCAAGGACCTGCTTTCGATTCGCCTGTCGACGCTTCTCCAGCACCGCGAGAACTACATCGACAACCGGTTTGCCGGCGTCAGCGCTGACAACACCGCGACGCCGCGCAAGGATGCGATGGGCGGCTTCGACGATCGCAACGTGCGCGTGCAGCTCGCCCTGACCCCGGGCGAGCGCTTCACGCTGGACCTGTCGGGCCATGCGCGCTGGTATGACGGTACCTCGACGCTGTTCCATCGCGGCGCGCTCAAGAAGGGTTCGAACGACGTTTCGGCCGAGCCGCGCAACACCGTGTCGCTCGACGAGGGGAACGACAACCCGCAGAGCTACAACACCTATGGCGGCTCGGCCCGCGCGACCTACGATTTCGGTCCGGCCGCGCTAACCTCGATCACCGCGTACGAGACGACGTCGGGCTTCAGCCGTGGTGATACAGACGGCGGTGCAGGCGCGAACTTCCCCGTACGCGGCGTCGCCAACGGCTTCGGCGAGTCGCAGGGCCAGATCCGCGACCTCGACCAGTGGTCGCAGGAGTTGCGCGTCGCCGGCACGCCCGGTGGCCGCTTCAACTGGCAGGTCGGCGGCCTGTATTTCGACAACCGCGATATCACTGACTTCTACCAGCGGACGTACTTCCTGACAGGCGCGGCGCGTAATCCCAACAACTGGGTGCGCCTGCGCGACGTGAACACGTCCTGGGCCGGCTTCGGTCAGGTCAGCTACGAGCTGATGGACAAGCTGACCGTTACCCTCGGTGGCCGCATCACCGAAGACAAGAAGCGTACGCAGTTGCTGAAAACGGTGCAGACCGCCGGCGGCATCAATCAGTATCCGGCCAACGGCCGTCGCGACGTCACGCTGAAGTCGACCAAGCCGAGCTGGGATGCGAGCATCCTGTATCAGGCAACGCCCGACATCAGCCTGTATTCGCGCGTCGCCCAAGGTTTCCGTGGACCGACGATCCAGGGACGTTCGGCGGTGTTCGACTCGGACTTTTCGACCGCAAACTCCGAGACAATTCTGTCTTGGGAGACGGGGATCAAGACCCGCCTGCTCGACAACACGCTGACGCTCAACGCCACGGTGTTCGGTTACCGCGTCAACGACATTCAGCTCAACGGCAACGACGTCAACGGCAACGGCATCCTGTTCAACGGCAACAAGGCCGAGGCGTACGGCATGGAAGCCGAGGCCAATTGGAAGCCGGTACCGAACCTGACGCTGGGTGCGGGTCTCAGCCTGTTGCACAGCGCAATCCGCGACAAGACGACCGAGGTGCAGATCTGCGCGCTCAACAACGTCGTGGTCTGCACGCCGTCGGCGCCGGTCCGTGCGGTGCCTGGTGCGTTCGGTACGACCTATCTGGTCAAGATCAACGGCGAGCCGTTGCCGAATGCGCCCGAATATAATGTCGACCTCACCGCGCGCTACGACCACCCGCTCGGCAATGGCGGGCGCGCGTTCATCGCGGGCGACTTCAACATCCAGGGCTACACGCAGTTCGTGCTGTACAAGACCAAGGAGTTCACCGCGAACGGCAACTTCGAGGGTGGCCTGAAGATCGGTTACGCCGCGCCCGACGATGCGTATGAGCTTGCGGTGTTCGCGCGCAACATCACGGGCGAGAAGAACCTCAAGGGTGTGATCGAAAACTACATGGCGGCGGTGTTCAACGAACCGCGGATCATTGGCGTGTCACTCAGCGGTAAGTTCCGCTGATTTCGTCCCCCCTCCCGCACGCGGGAGGGGTTGGAGGTGGGCTCGTGCTGTCACTAGGCGCAGTACGCGTTCGGCCGGGCGCCCACCCCTCGATCCCCTCCCGCTTGCGGGAGGGGATGCATAGAGTTCTCGGACTATTCCTAACGCCAGCGTGACGCATTTGTCAGAAGCGTCCGCGTGTCACGCGCTGTAGCGGCCTGAAATGGCAATTTGCCGTTTTTCCTCCGCCGGTTGATACTTAACCTATGTCGCACAATCCTGTATTCTACGATACAAGCGGCCGTCGGCGTCGGCGCTTTACCTTTGGTGTTGCTGCGTTCGTCGCGTTGCTGCTGCTGTCGATCGCGGTGTTCGCGGTGTCGATCGGCGCGGTGCCGACCGCGCCGCTGCTGCCGATCGAGCCCGAGCACCCCGCGCTCCACAAGCTGCCCGCACCACGCGGCGGGATCCTTCGCGAGACGCGGCGCGACATCAACTACTACGCCCGGCAACTGTTCGGGACGAGCGCGGCCAAGCCCGGTGTCGGTAACGGCGCCAACCCGTCGCTCGCAATCGCCTTTCACGTGCCGTGGGACGAGGCGAGCACGGCCAGCCTCGCTCGGCACGTCGAACAGCTCGACTGGCTGATCCCCGGCTGGGTCTCGATCACCGGCAAGGATCACAAGATCACCGTGTTCCGCGATCAGGCCGGGCGCGATATCCTCAACAAGGCGGTGCATCGCCCGGTGATCCTGCCGATGGTACAGAACGCGGTCGACGGGGATTGGGACGGCGCCGGCAGCGCAGCGCTGTTCGCCGATCCGAAGGCACGCGCGGCGTTCCTCGACAAACTCGTACCGTTCCTCAGCGCGAACCATGCCGGCGGCGTGTTCTACGATTTCGAAGACCTTCCCGCGTCGGCGCAGTCCAACTACCGCGCGTTCCTCGCCGAGACCCGCGCCCGCTTCGCGCCGCGCGGCTGGGTGGTCGCGATCGCCGCGCCGGTCGCGAACCCCGATTGGAGCCTGCCCGCCTACGCCAAGGTGACCGACAAGATCTTCCTCATGGCCTATGACGAGCATGAGACGAGCGGCGCGCCCGGCCCGATCGCCTCGCAACGCTGGTTCGCGCGGATGGTCGCCGATGCGGCGCGCGGCATCCCGCCGTCGAAGCTGGTCGTCGCGATCGGCTCCTACGCTTACGACTGGCATGCGGGTGCCGAGAGCGGCAACGGCGACGCGCTCGACGTCGAGGAAGCGTGGCAGAACGCAGCAGACTCCGGCACGGTGCCGACCTTCGACAAGGCCAGCGGCAACAGCAGCTTCGCCTATTCGGAAGGCGGCGTGCAGCATCAGGTCTGGCTGCTCGATGCGGCATCGGCGTACAACCAGATCGCGTTCCTGCAAAAGGCAGGACTGGGGAGCGTCGCGCTGTGGCGGCTCGGCTCCGAGGATCCGGGGCTCTGGTCGATCTGGGGGCGTGATCATCGGAAACTGCCGGTCCCCGATTCGATCGACGCCATGCCGGCGGGCACCAACGTCGATATCGAGGGCAATGGCGAGATCCTGAAGATCGCCGCCGAGCCCGTCACCGGCATGCGCGATGCGGTGCCGGCCAAGGACGGCACGATCGCCGATGTGAACTTCACGCGGATGCCGTCGCCTTACGTCGTGGTGCGGACCGGCTATCGTCCGAAACAGCTCGCGCTGACCTTCGACGATGGTCCCGATCCCGAATGGACGCCGCAGATCCTCGACATCCTCAAGCGCGAGCATGCCCCGGCGACGTTCTTCGTGATCGGCGAGAATGCGTTGACGCAGCGGTCGCTGCTCGAACGGATGGTCGCCGAGGGGCATGAGATCGGCAGCCACACCTATACGCATCCCAACCTCGCCAACGTGTCGACGCGGCAGGTGAAGTACGAACTCAACGCGACGCAGCGCTTGTTCCAGGCGTTTACCGGACGCTCGCTGCGGCTGTTCCGCGCACCCTATTTCGGCGATGCCGAGCCGAGCACCGCGGACGAAATCCTGCCCGCGCTCGAGGCGCAGCAGCGCGGCTATATCTCGGTCGGCCTGCACGTCGATCCCGACGACTGGAAGCGGCCGGGCGTGCAGGCGATCATCGACCGGACGATCGCCGGCGTCGAGGCGGGCAATCCGGAGCGCAGCGGCAACATCATCCTGCTCCACGACGCGGGCGGCAACCGCGCGGAGACCGTCGCCGCGCTGCCGATCATCATCGATCGACTGCGCGCGATGGGCTACAGCTTCGTCCCCGTCTCGACGCTTGCGGGCCTGTCGCGCGATGCGGCGATGCCGGTCATATCGTCGAGCGACCGTGTCGCCGCCGTCGCCGATCTGGCGTTGTTCAGCACGCTCGGCGGCATCGTCGTCGCGCTCCGCTGGATCTTCGGCATCGCGATCACGATCGGCATCTTGCGCGCGTTGGCGCTCTCCGCGCTCGCGCTGATCCAGGCGCGGCGCGAGTTGAAGACCGTGTTCCCGGCGATCGATCCGTCGCGGTTCGTCACCGTGATGATCCCGGCATTCAACGAGGAGCGCGTGATCGTCCGCGCGGTGCAGGGCGTGCTCGCCTCCGCCGACGTCGCGATCGAGGTGATCGTGATCGACGACGGCTCCAGCGACGGCACCAGCCGCGTCGTTTCCGAAGCGTTCGCGGGCGACGACCGCGTCCGCCTGCTGACGCTGGAGAATGGCGGCAAGGCGCGTGCGCTCAACCGCGGGCTCGAACTCGCGCGCGGCGAGATCGTGATCGCGCTCGATGCGGATACGCAGTTCGAGCCGATGACCATCGCCCGGCTTGCGCGGTGGTTCGACGACCCGAAGCTCGGCGCGGTCGCAGGCAACGCCAAGGTCGGCAACCGGGTCAACCTCATCACCAAATGGCAGGCGCTCGAATACATCACCGCGCAGAATCTCGAACGGCGTGCGCTCGCGCGGCTGAACGCGATGACGGTCGTGCCGGGCGCGGTCGGCGCGTGGCGGCTCGAGGCGATCCGCAGCGTCGGCGGCTATCCCGACGACACGCTCGCCGAGGATCAGGATCTGACGATCGCGATCCAGCGGCACGGCTGGGCGGTGAAATACGACCAGTTCGCGATCGCCTGGACGGAGGCACCGGAGACGATGCGCGCGCTCGCCAAACAGCGGTTCCGCTGGGCGTTCGGGACGTTGCAATGCCTCTACAAGCACCGCTCCGCCATCGGCAGGTCGCAGCCGCGCGGGCTCGGCTGGGTCGGGTTGCCGCAGGCGATCGTGTTCCAGATCGTGCTCGCGTCGATCTCGCCGATCATCGATCTCGCGCTGCTGGTCAGTTTCGCCTCGACCTATCTGTCGGTGCAGGCGCATGGTTGGGAGCAGACCAGCCACGACGTCTATACGATGCTGGCCTATTGGCTGATTTTCACCGCGATCGACCTACTCGCCGCGACGATCGCCTTCGCCTTGGAGCGCAAGGAGCGCTGGCGGCTGCTCTGGCTGCTGATCCCGCAGCGGATCGGGTATCGCCAGGTGATGTATTACGTCGTGCTGAAGGCGATCGCGCAGGCGTTGCGCGGGCCGCTGGTCGGCTGGGGCAAGCTGGCGCGGACGGGACGCGTGACGGCGAACTAGGCCGGATCGACATTCAATTTGGCGCGCAAGATTTGACCAATTTTCCGTCACCCCGGACTGGTTCCGGGGTCCACGGTTCCGCAAACCAAATTCTATCGATTTTGCGGCACGGTAGATGCCGGAACCAGTCCGACATGACGAAGAAACGAACTGATTGGACGGGGCAAACTGAATGTCGACGGGCCCTCAGGGGAAGGGCCATGCTAAGAGGCTGTCGGTGGCCTCGGCGTACGCGTAGCGCGCGTCGCCCGTTGCAGCGGCGTTGCGTGCACGACGGAACGAGTTCGAGGGCAGGATCGTACGTCCGTTTCGCGGTAGCGCGGGGCGATCGCCGCGCCCTATAGCGGTGGTGACGGGTTCGAGGAGTCCACACAGGTGAAACATTCGCTGCGGCTGGTTCTGGCCGCTTCGCTGATCGGTGCGCCGCTGACGGCGCAGGCGCAGCGGCGCCCGCCGCTCGTGCTTGCCGCCGCGTCGCTCCAGGAATCGCTCACCGCTGCGGCCGATGCTTGGGCGAAACAGGGCCATGCCAAGCCGACAATCTCGTTCGCCGCATCGTCGGCACTGGCGCGACAGGTCGAGGCCGGCGCGCCCGCCGACCTGTTCGTGTCGGCCGACGAGGACTGGATGAATGCACTGGCGAAGAAGAACCTGATCGTCGCCTCGACGCGCGTGACGTTCCTTGGCAACCGGCTCGTCGTCGCGGCGCCGGCTGGCAGCACGGTCCGCATCCCGGTCCGCCCGCCCGCCGCGCTCGTCCGCGTGCTGACCGCCGGGCCGCTGGCGATGGCGGATACCGCGGTGCCGGCGGGGAAATACGGGCAGGCGTCGCTGGAGAAGCTCGGCGTCTGGACGCGGGTCGCGCCGAAGGTCGTGCGCGCCGAGAATGTCCGCGCGACGCTGGCGCTGATCGAGCGCGGCGCGGCGCCGCTCGGGATCGTCTACGCAACCGATGCGAAGGCGTCCGCAAAGGTCCGGATCGCAGGCGTTTTTCCCGAAGATACGCATCCGGCGATCACCTATTCGATCGCGCGGCTGAAGACGTCGACCAACCCCGAGGCCGAGGCGTTCCGGCGCTTCCTAGTCTCACGCGCGGGCAAGGCGATCTTCGTGCGCTACGGATTCTCTGCGCGCTAGATGCTCGATGCGGCCGAATGGGAGATCGTCGCGCTGTCGCTGAAGGTCGGCGGGGTGGCGATGCTGGTGACCCTGCCGGTCGCTTTCGCGCTGGCCTGGCTGCTCGCGCGCGTCCGGTTTCCCGGCAAGGTAATCGTCGATGCGGCGATCCATCTGCCGCTGGTGGTGCCGCCGGTGGTGACCGGATGGCTGCTGCTGCTCGCGTTCGGACCCAATGGGCCGATCGGCGGCTGGCTGCAGGACTGGTTCGGGATCACCGTGCTGTTCCGCTGGACCGGCGCGGCGATCGCGGCGGGGGTCATGGCGTTGCCATTGATGGTGCGGGCGATGCGGATCTCGATCGAGGCGGTCGACCGGCGGCTGGAGAACGCCGCGCGGACGTTGGGGGCGGGGCCGTGGCGCGTATTCTGGACGCTGACGCTGCCGCTCAGCATTCCCGGCGTGCTGGCGGGCGCGGTGCTCGGCTTCGCGCGATCGATCGGCGAGTTCGGCGCGACGATCACGTTCGTCTCCAATGTCCCGGGTGAGACGCAGACCTTGCCGCTGGCGATCTACTCGGCTTTGCAACAGCCGGGGGCGGACGCGCTGGTCTGGCGATTGTCGTGCGTATCCGTTGGTTTGTCGCTGGTTGCTCTGATCGCGTCGGAACTGTTGACGCGGCGCGCTGGACGGGGGCTCCATGTCCTTTGAGATCGATATTGAAAAGCGCCTCGGCGATGCTCTGGTATCGCTGACGCTCGACGCGGGCGAAGGCGCGACGGTGCTGTTCGGTCCATCGGGGGTGGGCAAGTCGAGCGTCCTGAACATGGTCGCCGGGCTGCTGCGGCCCGATCGCGGGCGGATCGCGATCGACGGCGAGACGCTGTTCGGCGGCGGGATCGACGTCCCTCCCGAACGCCGTCGCGCCGGCTATGTGTTTCAGGAGGCACGGCTGTTTCCGCACATGCGCGTCCGCGCGAACCTGCTCTACGGCGTCCGCGGCGAGGCGGAACGGTTCGAGGACATCATCGACTTTCTGGGCATCGGCCATCTCCTCGAGCGCTGGCCCCGTACGCTGTCGGGCGGCGAGGCGCAGCGGGTGGCGATCGGCCGTGCGCTACTCAGCCGGCCGCGCTTCCTGCTGCTCGACGAGCCGCTGTCGTCGCTCGATCGCGCGCGGCGCGAAGAAATCATGCTGGCGATCGAGCATGTCCGCGACGTCATGCGCCTGCCGATCCTGATGGTCACCCACGACCCCGAGGAGGCCGAGCGGATCGGAAGCCGGGTCGTGCGGATGTAGCGGTGTTTGCTCGCGAAGACGGGTCCCAGACTGGATCCCCGCCTTCGCGGCAACACAGGCGTCAGACCAGTTCGAAGCTTTGTTTCTCTCCGTCGATCGAACTGGTCGCGACCCAGAGATCGAACATCCCCGGCTCTACGACCCAATCGCCGTCGCCCCAGAAGCGGAGGTCTTCGCGCTTCAGGGTCAACGTCACGCGCTTCGATGCGCCGGGCGCCAGCGAGACGCGCGCGAAGCCCTTCAGTTCGCGGACCGGGCGGGTCCGGCTGGCGACGCGGTCGTGGATGTAGAGTTGGACCACTTCGTCGCCGGCTCGCGCACCGGTGTTGGTGTTGGTGACGGTGGCGGTGACGGCGAGCGTGTCGGTCATCCGCGCCGGCACGACGACGTTGGAAACCGCGAAACTGGTATAGCTCAGGCCGTGACCGAACGGGTAAAGCGCCTCGTTCTTGGTCTCGCGGTAGCGCGACTTGTATTCCTGGCTGCCGGTATCCGGTGCCGGGCGGCCGGTGTTCTTGTGGTTGTAGAAATAGGGTTCCTGGCCGCTTTCGTTGGGGAAACTGGCGGACAGCTTGGCGGACGGATTGACGTCGCCGAACAGCACGTCGGCGATCGCGTTGCCACTCTCGGACCCGAGGAACCACGTCGCGACAATCGCAGGCGCATCCTTGACCGCGCCGTGGAGCGCCAGCGCGCGGCCGTGGCGGAGCAGGACGACGACCGGTTTGCCCGTTGCCGCGACGGCCTCGGCAAGCGCCATCTGCGGGGCGGGGATGGTGATCTCGCTGCGAGACTGCGCCTCGCCCGACATGAGTTGCGATTCGCCGACCGCTAGCAGGACGATGTCCGCGCTTTGCGCAGCGGCGACGGCGGCGGCGATCCCGCCGGGCAGCGGGGCTTCGATCTCCGACCCCGGCGCCGTCGTGACGGTCAGCCCACGCGCGCGCAGGCCTTGCGCGATCGAGACGTTGAGTTTCTCGTCGGCCATGAACGCCCAGGTGCCGACGACGTTCTTGCGGTCCTCCGCGAACGGACCGATCAGCGCGATCCGGCCGGGGTTCTTCTTCAACGGCAACAGGTTGCCATCGTTCTTTAGCAACACGATCGAACGCGCGCCGGCCTCGCGGCTGAGCTTGAGCATTGCGGGCGTCGAGACGCTGGTGCGTTCCGCCTTCTGGCTGATCGAGCGATAGGGGTTGTCGAACAGCCCGATCGCGTCCTTCAGATGCAGGACGCGGCGAACGCCTTCGTCCAATCGCGCGAGCGGGACCTCGCCCTTCTCGACGAGGTCGGGCAGCCACAGATTGAACAGGTTCGACTGCATGGCCATGTCCATGCCCGCCATGAACGCCTTCTTCGCGGCGTCGCGACCGTCCTTGGCATAGCCATGCGCGATCAGTTCCTCGTCCGCGGTGTAGTCGCCGACGACCATGCCGCGGAACCGCCATTCGCCGCGCAGGAGATCGGTCATCAGCCAGTGATTCCCGCTGGAAGGAACGCCGTCGATGTCGTTGAACGCGCTCATCAACGTCGCGACGCCGGCGTCGACCGCGGCCTTGAACGGCGCGAGATGGACCTCGTGCAGCGTGGCGGGCGAAATCTCGGTGAAATTGTAATCCTGCCCGCCCGAGACGGCGCCATAGGCCGCGAAATGCTTGGCGCACGCAGCCATGCGCGTCGGGTCGCGCAGGTCGTCGCCCTGGAAACCCCGGACGCGCGCTTTCGCCAACTGAATGCCGAGATACGGATCTTCCCCCGACCCTTCGGCGACGCGGCCCCAGCGCTGGTCGCGCGCGACGTCGACCATCGGTGCGAAGGTCCAATGGATGCCGAGCGCGGTGGTCTCGAGCGCAGCGGCACGAGCGGTCCGTTCCGCGAGGTCGGGATCGAACGCGCAGGCCTCCGCGATCGGCAGCGGGTAGGCGGTGCGCAGGCCGTGGATGACGTCGCCCGCGAAGATCAGCGGGATCTTAAGGCGGGTCGCGAGTGCGGCGTCCTGCGCGGCCTTGGCCCCAGCATAGCCGACGCCGTTAAAGAGCATGCCGATCCGCCCCGTCTTGATCCGCGCAATCTGTTCTGCCGCACCGCCTGTGGCAAGGCCGGGGTTAAAGGGGACCCCGATCGGGCGAATCTGATCAGAGAAGCAACTCAGCTGTCCGGCTTTTTCGGCAGGCGTCATCTTCGCGATCAGGCTCTCGATCCGGTCGCTCTGCGCGAACGCCGTAGTCGAGCCGAGAGACAAACCGGCAATCGCCGCGCCGCCGGTGAGCATCTGGCGGCGGTCTAGAATGGACGACATTTCCTGCTCCTTGATCTTTGGAGCGGGGGTAGTCGTTGGACCGCGGTTCCGCAAATCTGCAGAACCGCGGTCCAGGCGCTCAGCCCAGCGCGCGCGTGAACAGGCGCGTCAAGCGAGCAGAGAACGCCCGAGCGTCGATCGGACGCTCCCCATCGGCGATTTGGGCCTCGTCGAACAACAGATGCGCGGCATCCTCTCGGAGCGAGGTCTCGTCTTCGCCCAGCGCGGCCAGCTTGGCGATCAATGCCGAGCGCGGGTTGATTTCCAGCACCGGCTTGGCCGCAGGCATCGCCTGACCGCTCATGGCAAGGATACGTTCGAGCTGGCGATCCATGCCACTGTCCGCTGCGACCAGACAAACTGCGCTATCGGTCAAACGCTCGGAGGCACGGACCTCCGAGACGGCGTCGGCCAGCGTCGTCTTCACGAACGCGATGAAGTCGGCGATCTCGGGTGTCGCATCGGCGGTCGGCTGCTCGGCGCCGTCGACCAGTGGGATCAAGCTAAGATCGGCCGCACCCTGCGTGACCGACTTGAACGGCTTGCCTTCGTGATCGATGCCCGCCATCACCCAGAACCCGTCGACCGAGTCCGGCAGCAATAGCACTTCGATCCCGCGCGCACGGAACCCCTCGAGTTGCGGCGAGGCTTCGAGGCGGTCGAGGTCGGTGCCGACCGCGTAGTAGATCGCGGTCTGGTTGTCCTTCATCGCCCCGACGTAATCAGATACCGAGCGCCATGCGCCGCCGGACGTCGTGGTCTTGAAGCGTGCGAGCTTCAGCAGCGCTTCGCGACGTTCGAAATCCTCATACAGACCTTCCTTCAGGACCGCGCCGAAATTCTCCCAGATCTTTGCATAGCCCTCGGGATCGCGGGTCGCGAGCTTGTCGAGTTCAGCGAGTACCCGACCCGTCACCCCCTTGCGGATCGCCGAAAGCATCGGGCTTTCCTGGATCATCTCGCGCGACACGTTCAGCGGCAGGTCCGACGAATCAACCAACCCTCGCATGAAGCGGAGGTAGCGCGGCAGGACTTCGGCGTCGTCGGTGATGAAGACGCGCTTTACGTACAGCTTCATGCGACCGTTGCGGTCGGGGTCGAACAGGTCGAACGGCTTGGCCCCCGGCACATAGGCGAGCACCGAATATTCGTGCAGTCCTTCCGCCCGGTAGTGGAGCGTCAGTGCGGGCTCGTCATACTGCCCGGATACGCTGCGGTAGAAATCGGCATAGTCCTCCGCCGAGATATCCGCCTTAGGCTTGGTCCACAACGCGGCGCCGTCGGCGATATCGACCGGATCGGCATCCGGCTTTTCGCGCAGCGTGATCGGCACGGGGACGTGGCCCGACTGGTCCTTGATCAGGCGCTCAACGGTGAAGCGGTCGGTGTACGTCGTTGCGTCTTCGAGCAGGTGGAGTACGACGCGGGTACCGCGGGTGGGGGCGTCGCTGGCGGCGACATCGGCGATTGTGTAGGTGCCGAGCCCATCCGACGACCAGAGCGAAGCGGTGTCTGCGCCGGCGCGACGCGAGATCACGTCGACCTTCGATGCGACCATGAACGCGGAATAGAAGCCGACGCCGAACTGGCCGATCAGCTGCGCGCCGTCTGAGCCGCTGGATGCAGCGATCCGGTCCATGAAGGCCTTGGTGCCCGAGCGCGCGATCGTGCCGAGCGCTTCACCCATGTCCTCGGCGGTCATGCCGATGCCGTTGTCCTCGATCGTCAGCGTGCGCGCCTCGGGATCAAGCGTTATCCCAATCGCCAGCCGGGTCTCGTCGCCGAGCAGATCGGGCGCGCTCAACGCCTCGTACCGCAGCTTTTCGCACGCATCCGCAGCGTTCGAGACCAGTTCGCGTAAGAATACGGTCTTATCCGAATAAACCGAATGCACCATCATGTGGAGCAAACGTGCGACATCGGCCTCGAAGGCGTGGGTTTCGGGAGCGGACGTGTCGGGAGCTGGAGCGGTTTCGGTGGTCATAGGATGAGGCAGGTCTCTTAGTGAAAGGATCAGTCCGAGAATTGGCCGGAGGTCGAGCGGAATTCAAGGCCTGTAGGTCCGCTGGTAATGACGTGGATTGAGGACGGCGGTTTAGTTCCCGGTCAAGGAAGATTTCATTTGCGTTACAATCCAAAGCAATGTTCAATCCGAATCGTTCAGTCAAAAGATGCAACGTGTCGAACTAGGCCGCAGAAAGGAACGATGTGTTCTTTTCTGTTTATAGTCTGACGTCCATCGGGACTGATCGGGGATGATGATCCTGCGAGGCCGCTGACGGGGTCGACCCGTCGGTGTTTCTGACGTCCGGCAAGCTCTGGGAAGGCTTGCCGCTTCGGGGGGCCTCGATGATTACGAACACCGCGATTACACGCAGGACGATATTGCGACGACTTGGCTTGATGGGAGGGCTGAGCGCTACACTCGGTGCTATGCAGGCGCTGGGACTGACTGAAGGACTGATTGGGACGTCGCATGCCGAAGCGCTCGCAACGCTGACGCCGACTTTGGGCAAGGGTACGCACGTCGTCGTGCTCGGGGCCGGGATCGCCGGGCTGACGGCCGCCTACGAGCTCGAACAGGCGGGCTTCCAGGTTACGTTGCTCGAAGCACGCGAGCGGGTCGGTGGGCGCGCTTGGACGGTGCGCGACGGCGACAAGATCGAGATGATTGGGGAACAGACGCAGACCGCGAAGTTCTCCGACGGGATCTACTTCAACGCGGGACCGGCGCGTATCCCGAGCTTTCACCAGGGACTGATCGGGTACGCGAAAAAGTTCGACGTGCCGCTCGAGGTAGAGGTCAATTCCAGCCGCTCGGCCTATGTGATGGGCGAGAACGGCAGCAAGATCCGGATGCGGACCGCGATCAACGACATGCGCGGTCACATCGCCGAACTGTTGGCGAAGGCGATCAACCAAGGCGCGCTCGATCAGTTGGTGACGGTGGCGGACAAGCAAAAACTGCTGCCGTTCCTGAAGGCGTATGGCGATCTCGGCACCGACTATGCCTTTGAGGGCACCGAGCGATCGGGGTTCGGAACGGCACCGGGGGCGGGTGTCACCTTCTCGTCAGCGGGCAGTGCGGTGCCGATGGACCAGTTGCTGGCGAACGAACGGCTTCCGATGACGCTGTTCGAGGACAATCTCTACATGCAGGCGACAATGTTCGAGCCGGTCGGGGGTATGGACCGGATCCATGCCGGGTTCGATCGCAACCTGCGCCGCCCGGCGATCCGCGGCGCCGAGGTGACCAAGATCCGTCATACCGCGCAAGGCGTCGACGTGGTCTACCGCGACAAGGCGAGCGACGTGGTCGACACCGTGAAGGCGGATTACATCATCTGCACGATCCCGTTCCCGGTGCTCGCGACGATCGATACCGACTTCTCGCCCGCATTGAAGAAGACGATCGCCGGCGTCGTCTACGATCATTCGAACAAGGTCGCGTTCGAGAGCCCGCGCTTCTGGGAACGCGAGCAAATCTATGGTGGGATCTCGTTCGTGGGCGGCCCGACGACGCTGATCTGGTATCCGTCGGCGGGGCTGCATTCCGAGCGCGGCATGATCCTCGGTTGTTATTCGTCGGGACCTAATGCCGCGGAGTTCGCCAAGCGGCCGATCGCGGAGCAGATCGCTTTCTCGCGGGGGGTGATCGACCGGCTGCATCCCGGGCATGGCGGCGACCTGGTCAACGGGATCGCCGTGAACTGGCACAAGATTCCGTACAGCCTGGGGCCGTGGCCCGACTGGAATGCGGGCAGCGCGAACGGGCGGCAGGAAGGACATATCGATACGCCCGAGTTTCGCCTGCTCCAGAAACCCGACGGCCGCGTCTATTTCGCGTCCGCCGCGCTCAGCCAGACTCCGGGATGGCAGGAAGGTGGCATCCAGTCTGCCCAAGGTCAGGTCATGGCGCTGGCGAAGCGGGTGGCGTCTCAGGCTGCTAGCCGGGCCGCGACGGGTTCGGACCGTGCGCAGCGCGCGGCATAAGTCAAAGCAGCACGTACCAAAACGTTGCATTTGAGTGACACCTTGAACAATAGTTCAGAAATATATCAAATATAGTACCGAATCGGTTGTCTTGCGACGCGACGCAGCCAATCATGATCAATGTTAGAAATTTGTATAACCTTAATTACCACTATGAACATTGTTTCGTAGCAAGAATAACTATGTCAAGATGGCATTAGATCATCGAACTAACCAGAGGATGACTGAAGGCGCTCAACAATAAGGGGGGAAACCTTATGCGGATCGTCACCAGTATTTCACGCGGCGCACTCATCGTGGCGCTCGCCAGCGCCGGACACCTGACGGCCTCGGCGCAGACCGCGTCGGTTACCGTGACCGACCCCCAGACCGGATCATCGGAAATACCCGACGACATCATCGTTACCGGTACGCGTGCGACGGGCATCACCGCGGGGGAAAGCGCGGCGCCGATCAAGGTGCTCGACGCCGAGCTCATGAGCCATGTTGGCCAGCCGAACCTCAATCAGGTGCTGACCCAGCTCGTGCCATCATTCACCGCGCAGGCGTTCGGCGGCGACACCGCCAACCTTACGCTGTCGGCGCGGTTGCGCGGGCTGAGCCCGAACCACACGCTGGTGCTGATCAACGGCAAGCGCCGTCACGGGACCTCGAACCTTGCCGTCCTGGGCGGACCATATCAGGGCGCGGCGACCGCCGATCTCGACCTGATATCCCCCTCCGCGATCAAGCGCATCGAAGTGCTGGAGGACGGTGCGGCCGCGCAATATGGTTCGGATGCGATCGCCGGGGTCATCAACATCATTCTCAAGGACGATAAGGAAGGCGGCGACGGCTACGTGACCGCAGGCGAAAATTACGACACGGGCGGTCGGACCTATGCCGGCACGCTGCACCTAGCGACGAAGCTGGGCGATGCGGGTTTCATCAACGTCACCGGCTTCTATCGCTATCACGACTTCACGCAGGTCGGCGGGCTCGACCGGCGCGTGACCGACATCAACGGCAAACTGCTGACGAGCGCGACGACGCCGTCGATCACCCCGCTGCAGCAACAATTGTATCCGGGGATGTCCGACTTCCCCTACGTCAACAAGATCAGCGGCGATGCACAGTCGCGCCTCATCAACCTCCAGTATAATTCTGCCTATAATTTCGGCGACGTCGAGGTCTACAGCTTCGGCACCTTTTCGCGCCGGATCGCCAGTGCCTACGAGAACGTCCGCGTGCCGACCCGTGTGTCGCGCACCGTGGGCGGCGTGACGACCTATTTCGATCCCGAAGGCGACAGCCCGGTCAACGGCTTTTCACCACGCGAGAAGATCCGCGAGGAGGACATGGCGTTTACGGGTGGTCTGCGCGGCGACGTCAGCGGGTTCCACTACGATCTGTCATCAACGTTCGGACAGGACAAGAACGAGATCTACACCGTCAATTCCGCCAACGCTTCACTCTACGCGGATACCGGCTTTACCCCGACCACCTTCTACAACGGGTTCTTCAAATCGAGCGAGCTGACCGTAAACGCCGATTTCACGCATGAGATCCAGGCCGGAATGGCGGCCCCTATCAACCTTGCCTTCGGTGGCGAGTATCGCAAGAACGTCTATCAGATCGGCGCGGGCGATGCCGCCTCGACTTACAAGGAAGGCGGCCAGTCCTATCCCGGTTTCCGTAGTTCGGATGCGGGCGTCAACGGTCGGAATTCACAGGCGGGTTATGTCGATGTCGCGCTGATGCCGGTCGAGGGCTGGAAGGTCGATGTCGCCGGCCGCTACGAGCATTATTCCGATTTTGGCAGCAAGTTCATCTACAAGGGAACGACACGCTACGACTTCTCCGATGCGTTCGCGCTCCGCGGCACCTTCTCGACGGGGTTCCGCGCACCGACGCTGGCGGAATCGTTCTACTCCGCGACCAACGTCTCGCCGACCTCGGCGTTCGTGCAGTTGCCGGCCAATTCGGCGGCAGCCGAGCTACTCGGTTTCGCCAATCTGAAGCCCGAGAAGTCGACCAACTACAGCCTCGGTACGGTCATCCGGCCGGTGCCGCGCCTGACGATCACGATCGACGCGTATCAGGTGAAGATCGAGGATCGCATTCTCGGCACGGGATCGCTGTTCGGCGGGGGCGGTGCGACTTCCCCGGTCAACGTCAACTTCCCCGTCGTGACGGCGGCGATCCGCGCGAACGGCAACGTCCTGGATCCGACGGTGACGCAGACCGGCATCAACATCTTTACCAACGGCGCGGATACCCGGACCCGCGGCGTGGATATCGTCGCCAGCTATGCAAGCGATTTCGGCGAATATGGCAACGCGACCTGGACCCTGTCGGGCAATTACAACCAGACCAAGATCACCAAGGTCATGTCCGCACCGCCGCTGGTCAATGTCCTGGGGCAGACGATCACGGTGCCGCTATTCGACGAGGGCGCCCGAGCCAATATCGAAACCGCATCGCCGCGGGTAAAGGTCATCGGCTCGACCTTCTATTCGATCGACAAGTTCTCAATGACGTTGCGCGGTACGGTCTACGGAAAGAGCTCGGCCAGATACAGCCCAGACGGCGGCACCTTCTACAAGCAGACGATCGGCACCGCATTCATCGGCGACATCGAGCTGAACTTCAAGGCGACCGACGATCTGGAGCTGTCGATCGGTGCGAACAACGTCTTCAACAAGAAGTCGCCGACGCTCGGCCTGGTGCCGGGCACGACCAACGCAACGCTGGTCGGGGGGGGCAACCAGCTCGATGCGCCGCTGACGTTCAGCCCCTACGGGATCAACGGCGGCTATTATTATGCGCGCATGAACGTCAGCTTCTGAGAGATCGGGCGCGGCGCAAGATCCGCCGCGCCCGAACCATTCGCATGGGTAACTGGGAGAGAGACATATGACGATTACGACGAAGACCATCGGCTTGGCCGCAGCGATCTGCGCGATGCTCGCACTGCCGGCGGTAGCAATGGCCGCGGATGGCAAGGCGGCGATCGTCCGGCACGCCAACACGCCACCCGGGCTGATCCTCCAGGGCGTCACCGTGTCGGCGGGTGCGAATATGCTGTATCTGAGCGGGCAGCTGGCGGCGCCGATCGATCCGGCCAGCAAGACGCTGCCGGCGCAACTGACGATCGCGGATTTCGGCGACACCAAGACGCAGACGATCAGTGTTTTCACCAAGATAAAATCGATTCTGGCGGCGCAGGGCTATGCGATGAGTGACATCATCAAGCTTACCGTGTTCGTCGCGGGCGACCCGAAGCTCGGCGGCAAGATGGACTTTGCCGGCATGAACGAGGCGTTCAAGATGTATTTCGGGACGGCGGAGAATCCCAACACCGTCGCGCGATCGACCGTGCAGGTTGCGGCACTCGCAGGGCCGGCGTTCCTGGTCGAGATCGAGGCGACTGCGGCGAAATAAATTCGCGCGGGGGGCGATCCGTGTTCGCTTTCGATATCAGGCGCTTGGTCCGATCGAGCGGTACTCTGGAGGGGTGAGCGACTACAACGACGCCAGATCGGATACGTAACGAATTGACGCTCGTGGCGACGCGTGGGACGATGTTGGACACCGGATCGGAGACTGCCATGCTCGTCCCCCCGCTCGTAAACGGACTGATCCTGGCGTTCGTCATCGGCATCGTCGCGGGGTTGCGCGCGATGATGGCACCGGCTGCGATCGCCTGGACGGCGAGCAAGGGTACGCTGCCGTTGCAGGGAACTTGGCTCGCATTCCTTGGCTACCGGTTCACGCCGTGGATATTCACGCTGCTCGTGGCAACCGAACTCGTCACCGATCAGCTGCCATCGACGCCGAGCCGAAAGGTGCCGCCGCAGTTCGCCGTACGCCTGCTCACCGGCGGGCTCTCGGGTGCGGCCGTGGGGTATGGCATCGGTGCGCCGTTGCCGGGGATCGTTCTCGGCGCGGTCGGTGCGGTCGTCGGCATTTATGGCGGCGCGGCTCTGCGCGCGCGGCTGGCGGCAGCGTTCGGCAACGATCGACCCGCTGCGCTGATCGAGGATGCGCTCGCGATCCTCCTGGCCGTGCTGGTGGTGCTGTCGATCTGATGCGGAATTTCGACGCGATCATCGTCGGCGCCGGGCAGGCCGGACCACCGTTGGCAGGCCGCCTTACCGCCGCGGGCATGACGGTCGCGCTGATCGAGCGCAAGCTGGTCGGCGGGACCTGCGTCAATACCGGCTGCATGCCGACCAAAACGCTCGTGGCGAGCGCCTATGCCGCGCACCTCGCGAGGCGAGCGGCGGATTTCGGGATCTCGACCGGCGACGTCACGGTCGACATGCCTGCGGTCGCAGCACGTGCGCGGAATGTTGTGCTGGATGCGCGCTCGAGCAACGAGCGCTGGCTGGAGGGCATGGCAGGCCTCACCTTCCTGCGCGGCCATGCGCGCTTCACCGGACCGCGGACGATCGCGGTCGACGGCGAGGAGCTGACCGCGCCGCGCATCTTCCTCAACGTCGGCGGCCGCGCGAGCGTACCGGACATGCCCGGCGTCGGCGACGTGCCGCATCTCGACAACACCGACATGGTCGCGCTTGAACAGATCCCCGCGCATCTTGTCGTCGTCGGCGGAAGCTATGTCGGTCTCGAGTTCGCGCAGATGTACCGGAGGTTCGGCGCTGCGGTGACCGTCGTGGAGCGTGGCGAACACCTGATCGGGCACGAGGACATCGATGTGTCCGATGCGGTGCGGGCGATCCTGGAGGACGAAGGGATCGCAGTGCGAACCGGCGCGAACTGTATCGCGTTCGCGCGCCATGCGGACGGCGTCGCGGTATCGGTCGATTGCCAAGCAGGCGATCCCGAGGTGATCGGTAGCCATGTGCTGCTCGCGGTCGGCCGGCGCCCAAATACCGACGACCTCGGTCTCGATCTCGCCGGGATCTCGACGGATGCGAAGGGCTATGTCATCGTCGACGACCTGCTCCAGACCAACGTGCCGGGCATATGGGCGCTAGGCGACTGCAACGGGCGCGGCGCGTTCACGCATACCGCGTATAACGACTTCGAGATCGTCGCGACGAACCTGCTCGATCACGACGACCGGACGCTGAGCCAGCGGCTGGTCGGCTACGCGCTCTATACCGATCCGCCGCTCGGCCGGGTCGGGATGACGCAGGCGCAGGCGGAGAAGACGGGGCGGCCGATCCTGGTCTCTAAGCGGCCGATGACCCGCGTCGGGCGCGCCGTCGAAAAGGGCGAGACGAAGGGTTTCATGAAGATCGTGGCGGACGCGGAAACGCAGCGGATCCTTGGGGCGGCGATCCTCGGCACGGGCGGTGACGAGGCGATCCATGGCATCCTCGACATGATGAACGCCGACCAGCCGATGTCCGCGCTGCGCTGGGCGGTGCCGATCCACCCGACCGTGTCCGAACTGGTCCCGACGCTGCTGCTCGCGTTCGAACCGGTGGCGAGCACATGAGCGATCTCGGCGCACGCGACCACCAGATGTTCCCGGTGCTCAACGCCGAGCAGCTTGAGACGGCGAAGCGCTTTGCAAGCGGTCCGGCGCGTGTGTTCGCAGCCGGCGAGCAGGTCTATGCGATCGGCGAGCACGGCGTCGCCGCTTGGCTGGTGCTCGAAGGAACGATCGACGTCGTCCGCCGCGACGGGCTGAGCCACGAGGCGCCGATCACGACGCACGGTCCGGGGCAGTTGACCGGCGAGGTCAACCAGCTCGCCGGTCGGCCGACGATTGCGGGTGGCACCGCAGGGGCCGGAGGATGCACCGCGCTGCCGTTCGACCCGGCACATCTCCGTGCGCTGATGGTCGGCTCGGCGGACGTCGGCGAGATCGTGATGCGCGCGCTGATCCTGCGCCGCTTCGGATTGATCGAGCAGGGCAGCGGCGGAACGGTGATCGTCGGCCTGCCGGACAGTCCCGACGTCGTCCGGCTACAGGGGTTTCTCACGCGATCGGGCTATCCGAACATCGTCCTCGATGCGGCGTCGGACGACGAAGGGCGTGCCTTGGTCGAGCGGACCGGCGTCGCGTCGAGCGATTTGCCGCTGGTCGTTTGCCCGAACGGTACGGTGCTGAAACGGCCGTCCGATATCGAGGTTGCGGCGTGTCTCGGGATCACACCCGATCTAGATCCGGACACGGTGTATGACGTCGCGATCGTAGGCGCGGGGCCGGCGGGGCTGGCGGCGGCGGTGTATGCGGCGTCCGAGGGGCTGTCGGTGATCGTGCTCGACGAGCGTGCGATCGGCGGGCAGGCAGGGGCATCGGCGCGGATCGAGAATTATCTGGGCTTCCCGACCGGCATTTCGGGGCAGGCGCTGGCTGGCCGCGCGTTCAACCAGGCGCTGAAATTCGGCGCGGAGATCGCGATCCCGCTGACGGTCGAGCACCTCGATTGCGACGAGGATCGGCCCGCGGGCGTCCCGCTCGTGCTTGAATTGCCGGGCGATCGACGCGTTCAGTCACGGACGGTGATCGTTGCGTCCGGCGCACGCTATCGCCGGCTCGACATTCCGGACCTGGCGGAGTTCGAGGGCGCCGGCGTGTCCTACTGGGCATCGCCGATCGAAGCGCGGCTGTGCGAGGGCGAGGAGGTTGCGCTGGTCGGCGGCGGCAACTCGGCCGGGCAGGCCGTGGCGTTCCTCGCACCTCGCGTGAAACACCTGCACCTGATCGTGCGCCGCCCGTTGGCCGCGACGATGTCGAAATACCTGATCGACCGGATTGCCGCGCTGCCCAACGTAACGATCCGCGTCGGCACCGAGATCGTCGGACTGGAGGGTGAGCGCGCGACCGGGCTGACCGCAGCTATCTTCCGCCAGCGCAGCGACGGTACCGAAACGCGCTGCGCGATGCGACATCTGTTCCTTTTCATCGGTGCCGATCCCAATGCGGGCTGGTTGCAGGGTTGCGTCGACACGGACGAGAAGGGGTTCATCGTCACCGGCGGCGCGACGCTGCCGTTGCAGACGAGCCGCACCGGCGTTTTCGCAATTGGCGACGTGCGCGCGGGCTCGACCAAGCGCGTCGCGGCTGCGGTCGGCGAGGGCGCGGCGGTGGTCGCGCAGATACATACGGTTTTGGCCGACATGGCGGAAAGGCACGCGGAATGAACTACGGCTGCACCCACATGGATACGATCCGCGACGTAACGCCGAGCGCGAAGGGGTGCGAGGAGTGTCTCCGGATCGGCAGTGAGTGGGTGCATCTGCGGTTGTGCCGGGCGTGCGGCCATGTCGGCTGCTGCGACGATTCCCCGCACCGCCACGCGACCGCACACTTCCGCACGACGCGGCATCCGATCATTGAGGGCGACCCGCCGGAGGGTTGGGGCTGGTGCTTCGTGGACGAGACCATGGTGGATTTGCCGGACCAGACGCCGCAGGTCGGGCCGATCCCGCGGTATGTTTAAAGCGCTGCGGGGAGAGAATCCTGCCGCAGCGGCGGTGCCTGACTCACCGACTGTTGCGTGCTGAGGAGAAATAAGGGCAGGTCATCCAACGACCATACCTCCCCGGCGAAGGCTGGGGCCCAGTTGATATGACCCAGACGTTTCCCAACTAGGCCCCGGCCTTCGTCGGGGAGGTGGTTAACTGGAGAGCGTTAAACGCATCGATCAAAGGTGCAAGCTAGCTGGCCTAGGCACGTTCCCAAACTAAGCCGCTACGGGGCAGCGCCAATCACCATACCCCCCACGCTTGCCTCACCGCAGATGGACCGCTAGCCGACGCCATCGGTAAAGGCGTGAGTGATCGAAATGCGACGTTTGATGATTGGCTTCGTAGCCATTGCGGCCTTCGCGTCCGCGGGAACGGCGCAGCCGGCAAAGCGGTCGGTACAGCGCGCCGAACCAGGACCGAAGCCGGGCATGGTCCGCGTCCGCCTCGTCACGTCGGAGGGCCCGATCCTGCTCGCGCTCGACGCCCGGCATGCGCCGAAGACGACGGCGAACTTCCTCGCCTATGTCGATGACGGGCGGTTCGACGGGACCGACTTCTATCGCGCCAGCCGCCAGAAGTCCGCGCCGAAGCTTGGTTTCATCCAGGCCGGTATCCGCACCGATGCGCGGCGGATCCTGCCGCCGTTTCCCCTCGAGACCACGGCGATGACCGGGATCGAGCATCTCAACGCGACAATCTCGATGGCGCGGGGGATGACGCCGGCGTCCGCTGGCGGCAATTTCTTCATCACGATCGGGCCGGCGCCGGCGATGGACGCGCGCGCAGGCTATCCAGGCTATGCGGTGTTCGGCCACGTCGTCGGGGGGATGGACGTGGTGAAACGCATCCTCGCCAAGCCGACCGGCGGCGGGATGGACGCGTTCAAGGACCAGATGATCCTGAAGCGGGTGGCGCTGGTGAGTGCTCGGCGGCTCGACGGGGTGGCGAAGCCGACGGGGTTGCCGAGGGCATGGTTGATCGAGACGGGGCCGCGGCGGCGAAAGTGAGTGGCGGGGTCGCGGCCTGCACCTCCAATAATACTACGCCTTGTGTTTCTTGTTTCGTCGGCGGAGCATCGACCGCTCGCACGCTTCTGTCGCACCGTGGCCGTCAACGACTTCCGCACCGCCCCGGTGAAGGCCGGGGTCCAATTGGAAAGGTCAGAGTAACGGTGCTCTGGCTTAGTTAGCGGCGTCTCCCAATTGGACCCCGGCCTTCGCCGGGGGGGGGGGCTAGATGCATTGGTCCTGGCAATCAGTACCTGGAACAGCTGCCAAAGCCCTCCGTGTGCTCCCGCGAAGGAGGGAGTCCAGGATGACGACCGCTAGCACCTGTGATTCCTGGGCCCCCGCCTGCGCGGGGGAATAAGGAGCTTCAGGGTCGCGCCACCAGGCTAAGCGCAACCGCTTCCGCGACCTTGATGCCATCGACTGCCGCGGACAGGATGCCCCCCGCATAGCCGGCGCCTTCGCCCGCCGGGAACAGCCCTGCGGTGTTGAGGCTCACGAAATCATCGCCCCGCGTGATCCTGACGGGCGACGAGGTCCGCGTCTCCACCCCCGTCAGCACCGCGTCAGGATGATCGTAGCCGGGAATTTCACGCCCAAACGCAGGTAATGCTTCCCGCAAAGCGGTGATCGCGAACTCCGGCAGGCATTCGGACAGGTCGGTCATGTGCACGCCTGGCTTGTACGACGGGATCACCGAGCCGAGCGCGGTCGACGCGCGCCCCGCGAGCAGGTCGCCGATACGTTGCGCGGGCGCCTTGTAGTTCGAGCCGCCGGCGACATAGGCGCGCGATTCCCAGTGGCGTTGCAACTCGATCCCCGCAAGCGGATGGCCGGGATAGTCGCGCTCGGGGTCGATACCGATCACGATCCCCGAGTTCGCGTTGCGTTCGTTGCGCGAATATTGGCTCATGCCGTTGGTGGCGACGCGACCCTCTTCGGAGGTCGCGGCGACGACGGTACCGCCGGGGCACATGCAGAAACTGTAGACCGTCCGCCCGTTCTTGCAGTGATGCGACAGGCTGTACGCCGCCGCACCGAGATCGGGGTGGCCCGCGCACGGGCCGAAGCGCGCTTCGTCGATCCACGATTGCGGGTGCTCGATGCGCACGCCGATCGAGAAGGGTTTCGCCTCGACGTGGACGCCCTTCGCGTGGAGCATCTCGAACGTGTCGCGGGCGCTGTGGCCGACCGCGAAGACGACGTGGTTGGCTTCGAGATAGTCGCCGGTGCTGAGATGGAGCCCGCGTAATTGGCGAGTGCCGGCCTTCTCGACAATGTCGAGACCGTCGACGCGGGTCGAGAAGCGATACTCGCCGCCGAGCGCCTCGATCGTCGCGCGCATGCTCTCGACCATCGTGACGAGGCGGAAGGTGCCGATATGCGGGTGTGCCTCGGTCAGGATCTCGGGTGGCGCGCCGGCCTTGACGAACTCGGTCAGGACTTTCCGGCCGAGATGGCGCGGGTCCTTGATCTGGCTCCAGAGCTTGCCGTCGGAAAAGGTGCCGGCGCCGCCCTCGCCGAACTGGACGTTGGATTCAGGGTTGAGGACGCTCTTGCGCCAGAGGCCCCAGGTATCCTTGGTGCGCTCGCGGACGACTTTGCCGCGGTCGAGGATGATCGGGCGGAAGCCCGTCTGCGCGAGGATCAGGCCGGCGAACAGGCCGCATGGGCCCGCGCCGACGACCACGGGGCGGGGGCCGGTATAGCTCGGGCCGCCCTTGGTGACGAAGCGGTACCCTGTATCCGGCGTGCGCTGGACGTGGCGATCCTTGCGGAAGCGCTGGAGCACCGTGTCCTCGTTCTTCAGCGTCACGTCGACCGAATAGACGAGCTGGATGTCCATCTTGTCGCGCGCATCGTGCGCGCGCCTCGCGATCGTGTAGCGGATCAGGTCGCGCGGGGTGACGCGCAGGCGATCGCGGATCGCGGCGGGGAGCGCTTCGTCGGCGTGGTTGAGCGGGAGCTTGAGTTCGGTGATGCGGAGCATGCTCGGTCCTCTAGCGCTGTGCGCCGCGATCCGCCATCGGGAGCAGGAGAGGACATGACATGCGGACCGACGACGAGCAGAATGCCAAGAGTGCGAAGCGCAAGGAGGTCCACGACCGGATCGTGGCGAGCAAGACGATCGAGAAGGGGTTGATCATCGTCCACACCGGCAAGGGCAAGGGCAAGTCGACCGCCGCGTTCGGCATGACGGTGCGTATGATCGGGCATGGCCGCAAGGTGGGCGTGGTGCAGTTCGTCAAGGGTGCGATGGCGACCGGCGAGAAGGCGATCTTCGACGCCTTTCCGGAGCTGTGCGAATTCAAGCCGATGGGCGAGGGGTTCACCTGGGATACGCAGGACCGCGCGCGCGACATCGCGGTGGCGCGGGAGGCGTGGGACGAGGTCAAGCGGATGATCGCGGATCCGTCCTATGCGATGGTGGTGGCGGACGAACTGAACATCGTGTTGCGGTATGAGTATCTGCCGGTCGACGAGGTGCTGGCGGTGCTGTCGGTCAAGCCCGAGATGACGCATGTCGTGGTGACGGGGCGGAACGCGCCGGATGCACTGATCGAGGTGGCGGATCTGGTAACCGAGATGACGCAGGTGAAGCATCCGTTCCGGTCGGGGGTGAAGGCTCAAGCGGGCGTGGAGTTCTAAGGCGATTTCACGCGAAGGTTCTGCCGGTCAGGGCGCTAGCCAAAAATGCTACGTCATCCTGACGAAAGTCAGGACCCAGAGCCACGAAGGCTACCGCCCGTTACCCTGGGTCCTGACTTTCGTCAGGATGACGGCGGATTGGTGGAACTGCTGGAGCGAGCGCCCAACGGCGCGCCGCCATCTTGCGTCCCCCCAGCCCCGCGCCTATCGCTCGACTTGCGACAGGTTTTCCCGAGGCGGCAACGCGTAGGGAAATGAAAATGGGAACGGGAAACACCCGGCTGCCCCTGCAACTGTACGCGGCGAGCCATCGTGCCACATGCCATTGGGATACTCCCGAGAAGGCGGCGCGGACGGCGTTGACCCGCGAGCCAGGAGACCTGCCCGTCGCGGTCGTCTTTCGTCCGGCCAGGGTGCGCCGAACGGACGGGTAACACCCCGAGCGACGACATCGCTTCGCGTCGCGCGGAGGGTGGAGGCCTGCGCCTTTCGCCCCTCGCGCGGTGCGGGATCGACTGTCCGAAGGGGTAACTATGCCAGGTTCACATCAAGTTGCGATCGTCGGGGAACGGACATGCTGAAGCGCGCCGAAGATGGCGTCGCGGTAGTCGCGTGCAACACGTGCCGCCATTCCGCCGAGGCGCGCGACGACGGCGAAGGCGTTCGCGGCGGCGCACGGCTGGTCAGCGCGCTGAAGGCGGTGCAGGCGAGCGACCCGACCTATGCCGACGTCGCGGTGCAGGAGATGCCGTGCCTGTTTGCCTGCCAAGATTTCTGCACGATCCACTTGCGCGCACCCGCCAAGGTCGGCTATGTGCTCGGCCGGTTCGAGCCGACCGAGGATGCCGCGCGCGCGATCCTCGATTACGCGCGGCTCTACGGCGAGAGCGCGTTCGGACAGGTGCCGTTCAAGCAATGGCCGCAGGGCGTGAAGGGGCATTTCATCACTCGTACGCCGCCCGCCGGGTTCGTCGTCGAATGACCGCGTTCGCGACGCCCGCCGCGTTTTTGGCGGCCTTGCGCGGCTTGCCGCAGGCAGACGCGGCGGCGCGATCCGCGGCGATCGCCCGGCAGGGCGAACTGACCAAGCCGCCGGGCTCGCTCGGGCAGCTGGAGGACATCGCGGTCTTCATGGCGGGCTGGCAGGGCAACCCGCTGCCTCGGCTCGATCGTGGCAGTGCGGTCGTGTTTGCAGGCAATCACGGCATCGTCGCGCGCGGGGTGAGTGCGTTTCCGGCCTCGGTCACCGCGCAGATGGTCGCCAATTTCGAGCATGGCGGCGCGGCGATCAACGCGCTGTCGCGGGCGGCGGGCCTTGAGCTCAAGATCGTATCCCTGGACCTCGACAGGCCGACTGCGGATTTCACGCGAGCGTCGGCGATGTCGGAGGGGGAATGCCTCGCCGCGATCAACGCAGGGGCGGCGGCTGTTGCGGACGCGCCGGACTTAATGGTGCTCGGCGAGATGGGAATCGGCAATTCGACGACCGCCGCGGCGCTGTGTCTGGCGAGCTTCGGCGGGTCGGTGAGCGACTGGGTCGGGCCGGGTACCGGCGTCGATGGCGAAGGCATCGCGCGGAAGATGGCTGTTATCGAGGCTGGGATTGCGCTCCACGGGGAGGCGGTTACCACCCCGTTCGAAATCTTGCGGCGGCTCGGTGGGCGCGAGTTGGCGGCGATCGCGGGCGCGGTGGTCGCGACGCGACTGGCGGGCGTGCCGGTGATGCTCGATGGCTTCATCTGCTGTTCGGCTGTGGCACCGTTGGCTGCTGCGAGCCCCGACATCCTCGCGCATTGCATTGCCGGGCATGTCTCGGCCGAGCCGGGGCACCGTCTTCTGCTTGAGCGAATGGGCATCGAACCATTGCTGTCGCTTGGGATGCGGCTGGGCGAGGGCAGCGGTGCTGCGACCGCGACATTGCTGGTTCGAGCCGCGCTGGCCGTGCATGCGGAGATGGCGACGTTCGCCGAGGCGGGCGTTTCGGCGGCGTGAGCGCGCACATGCTGTATCTGATGCGGCATGGTGCTCCTGCGGTGGCGGGGCGAATGCTGGGGCGGACCGACGCCCCGGCGATTGAGGCGGGGGTCGCCGCCTGCGTCGCACGAGCGAAGGGCATCGCGTTGGAACGGATCAGAGCATCCGATCTGATCCGCGCGCGTGCCTGTGCGGATGAGATCGGTGGGCCGCGCGGCGTTTCGGTCGAGGTCGATCCACGCTGGCGGGAACTCGACTTCGGCGCCTGGGACGGTTTGTGCCCAGGTGAGATAGACCCCGCCGAGTTGGCGGCGTTCTACAACGATCCCGATGCCTCGCCACCGCCCGATGGCGAACCCTGGTCCGCGTTGCGGGATCGTGTCGCGCGTGCATTGGCAGGGATGCCTCCGGTATCGACATTGGTCGTGACGCATGGCGGTGTGATCCGGGCGGCGCTCGCGGAGTTGTGCGGATTCGATCGGCGGCAGATCTGGGCGTTCGATCTGCCCTATGCCGCGCTGGTATCGCTGCGGATCTGGCCGGGGCCTACGCGGACCGTGCAGATCGTCGGGCTGGCGACGTGAAACGGCTGATCGTTGCGTTCGGCTTTCTGACGCGCCTGCCGATGCCCCGCGTCGAGGTGACCTCGGCCGATTTCGCCGCCGCGATCCGGTTCTACCCTATCGTAGGTCTCGTGATCGGCCTGATCGTCGCGGCGGCCGGATGGCTGGGTGCGCTGGTCGATCCGTGGATGGGGGCCTGTGCTGCCCTGCTGACCTGGATCGCGGTGACGGGGGCGCTGCATCTCGACGGGCTTGCCGACCTCGCCGACGGGCTGGGCGCAGCGCATGGCGATCGGACGCGCCTGCTCGCGGTCATGGCCGATCCTCATATCGGGAGCTTCGGCGTCGTCGCGATCGTCTGCCAGATGCTCGCCAAGCTCATGCTGCTGCATGCCGTAGGGGTGGATTGGGGGCTGGTCCTTGTGCCGTTCGCGGCGAGGATGGGGCCGCTGGCATGGGCGAGACTGTTGCCGCCTCTGCGGCCCGGCGGGCTTGGCGCGGCGGTTGCCGGCGCGGTCCGCGCGCGCGACCTGCTGGGATGGGGTCTGCTGCTCGCGCTCACCGCGGTTGGGGTGCCGGCGCTCATCGCCTTCCCGCTGCTCGTGCTCGGCGTCGCGACATGGTTGCGGCGGACGCTCGACGGCGTGACCGGCGACGCGCATGGCGCCGGCATCGAGATCGTCGAGACCGGGCTGCTAGTCGCGCTCGCGGTGGCCGGCGCGCTCGCTTAGTGCGAGCAGCGCATCGAGGTCGACGTGACGTTCGAGCGTCGCGGCGATCGCATCGAGCGCGGCATCGATCGACGCACCATGATCAGGTCCGCTGGCCGCGACGCCGAGCCGCGCAAGCCACGCCGCGCGTTGCTCCGTGAGCCCCAGCAGGCCGTGGACGTAGCTGCCCGACACCAGCCCGTCCGCACTCGTCGCGCCTTCGGGGCTGCCATCAGCGCGGTGGCCGACCGGGCGCGCGGTCGCGGGGCCGGTGGTCGCGCCCATGTGCATTTCATAGCCTTCGAACGCCGCGCCCTGCGCCCGGCCGCGCACCCGCTCCAGCGTCTTGCGGCCGGTGAGGACCGTGTCGATGTCGAGCAACCCGAGCCCGTCGACACGCCCCCCCGGCCCCTCGATCCCGTCGGGGTCGGCGATGCTGCGACCGAGCATCTGATAGCCGCCGCAGAGCCCAAGCACCGGCTTGCCGCGGCGATGATGCGCGCGGATATCGATGTCCCAGCCTTGCGCGCGGACGAAGGCGAGATCGGGGATCGTCGCCTTCGATCCCGCGAGCACGATCATGTCGACGTCCGGGATCGGTGTGCCCGGCGGTACCATGACCAGCGCGACGCCGGGCTCCAGCCGGAGCGGATCGAGGTCGTCGAAATTGGCGATCCGCGGCGTGATCGGGCAGGCGATCGTGACGCAGCGCTGCGTACTGGCGACCGGGCGTTCGAGGATCACCGCATCCTCACTCGGCAACCGTACTGCGTCTGCAAGCCACGGCACGACACCGTACCCGCGCCAGCCGCTCCGCGCTTCGATCGCGCGATAGCCGTCGTCGAACAGCGCCGGGTCGCCGCGGAACTTGTTGATCAGGAACCCGTGGATCATCGCCGCGTCGGTCGGATCGATCACCGCGCGCGTGCCGACGATCGCGGCGATTACGCCGCCTCGGTCTATGTCGCCGACAAGTATAACGGGAACTTCGGCGGCGCGGGCGAAGCCCATGTTGGCGATGTCGCCGGCGCGCAGGTTGATCTCCGCTGGGCTGCCCGCACCTTCGACGACGACGAGATCGCGGCCTGTCGATAGCCGTTCGAAGCTGTCGAGCACGTCGACCAGCAACCCTTCGCGCCCCTCGCGCCAGCGCGCCGCGGCGAGCGTGCCGCGCACCTGGCCGCGGACGATCAGCTGCGAGGTGCGGTCGCCCTGCGGCTTGAGCAGTACCGGGTTCATGTCGACGCTGGGCTCCACGCGGCAGGCGATCGCCTGCGTCGCCTGCGCACGGCCGATCTCGCCGCCATCCGCGGTGACCGCGGCGTTGTTCGACATGTTCTGAGGCTTGAAGGGGCGGACCGAAAGCCCGCGATTGGCGAAAGCGCGGCATAGTCCGGCGACGAGCACAGACTTGCCGACGTCCGAGCCGGTCCCCTGGAGCATCAAAGCGCCCATGCGATTCCTCCGGTAATGGCGAGTAGCAGCACGCACGCCCGGCGATAGATACCGAGCGCGGCGCGAAGATCCGATGCGGTGGCGTCCACACGGCCATCGCCGATATACGGCTTGGCGACACGCACCCCGTCATAGGCGATCGGTCCGGCAAGGCGCAGACCAAGCGCACCGGCCATCGCCGCCTCGGGCCAGCCGGCATTGGGCGAGGCATGATTGCCAGCATCGCGCCACATCGTCCGCCACCCGCCGTGCCCGGCGATGCAGAGCAGCACGCCGCTGAGCCGCGCGGGGATCAGGTTCGCGACATCGTCGGTCCGCGCCGCCGCCCAGCCGAATGCGCGCCATCGCTCCTCGCGGTGCCCGATCAGACTGTCCGCGGTATTGATCGCCTTGTACGCCCAAAGCCCCGGCAACCCGGCGACGAGCAACCAGAACAGCGGCGCGACGACGCCGTCGCATACGCTCTCGGCAAGGCTCTCGATCGCAGCCCGCGCCACGCCCGCTTCGTCGAGCGAAGCGACGTCCCGCCCCACGATCATCGCGACGCGCGCGCGGGCGCTCTCCAGATCGCCGGCTTCGAGCGCGCGAGCGACCGGCACGACGTGATCGTACAGGCTGCGGATTGCGAGGCCCGGCGCGGCCATCAGGCCGATCGCAAGCCAAGCGGTCGGGCCGAGCACGAGGCGGGCAAGCGCAGTAGCGGCAAGCGCCACGCCGGACGCGATAGCGACGACTGCTACGATCGTGACGACGCCGGTAGCGCGACGGGTGGCAGCCGACCATTCAGGTCTGTTCCAGCGGGTCTCCGCCAAGCCGATCAGGCGAGCGAAGCCACCGACCGGGTGACCGATCCGCGCGTAGAGCGGGGCAGGCCAGCCGATTGCCGCGTCGACGACGATAGCCAGTGCGGCAACCGGCTCAGCCACTGCCGAGCGCTCGTTCGAGCCGCGCAAACGCGGCGTCGTCACCGGGAACGCCCATGCGTAGCCAATGCGGTGCGTGATCGAAGGTGCGGGTCAGGATGCCGGCGTGCGCGAGCCGTTCGAACAATGCGGGCGCCGCATCCGTCTCGACCAACCGGAACGAGCCGCAGTCGCCGTGCGCACGCAGGTCGTGGCGTAACAGCAAGGCGTCGAGCCTTGCCGCTCGGTCGACGATCGAGAGACGTGCAGCCGCGATCCAGTCGGTATCCTGGTAGGCGGCCGTGCCATAGGCCACGGCGTGGGCGGATATGGGCCAGCTGCCGAGCCGCTCCCGCATCGCTGCGACGTGTTCCGGCGGGGCTATCATGAACCCGAGCCGCACGCCGGGCAGGCCGAAGAACTTGCCGAATGACCGGAAGACGATCGCTCGGTCATCGGGGCGGAGCAGGGGAACGATGCTCGATTCAGGCGTCGCATCGGCAAACGCTTCGTCGACGACAAGCCAGGCACCCCCCCGCCCGATCGTGAGCAGGCGCTGCGGCGTGTCGCAGTGACCGTCCGGATTGTTGGGATTGGCCAACAGCAGCGTGCCGTCCTCAACCGTATCGATCGCGTCTCGCGATATCGGAACGGCGCCGTCGATCGCTTCGGCATGCGTGGCGTAGCTCGGTGCGACGAACCGGACGGGGCCCGGCAGGTCCAGCGTGGCGAGCGTTCGCAGGCCGAGTTCGCTGCCGGGCAGTGCGACGATCCGGTCGGCGGTCGTGCCGAATACGGCAGCAGCGGCGGTTTCCAGATCGGCGATGGCGGCGGGCGAGGGGAGGCTGTGCAGATCGACGATCGGCACGGTCCCGGTCGGCCAGGCGCAAGGGTTGATGCCGGTCGACAAGTCGAGCCAGGGGCGCGGCGCATCCGGGTAGAGCATTGCGGCGAGATCGATCCGTCCACCGTGAATGCGCAGCGCGTTCATACCATCTTTCACTCGGACCCGCGGGCTTTCGCTTGATCTTCCGCGCGTCATCGTCATTCCGGGCCCGTCGAGCAAGCGCGAAGGAGACGGTGGGATGCAATCGATCGGAACACCGTTCGGGAAAAGCCTGTTCGTGCTTGGCGGCGCACGGTCGGGGAAGAGCCGACATGCGCAGGCCGTAGCGGAAGCAGCGGCGTCAGCGGCAGCGGGGGATCGCGCAACGCGGCTAGTCTATATCGCGACCGCGCAGGCGTTCGACGGCGAGATGGAGGACCGGATCGCGCGTCACCGCGCCGACCGTGACGATCGGTGGCGGACCGTCGAGGCTCCGCTCGCGCTCGGCGAAGCGTTGCGACGCGAAGACGGTACGGAAACGGTGATGCTGGTCGATTGCCTGACGCTGTGGATGTCGAACCTGCTGCTTGCCGACGAGGCCATCGTGGCGCGCGTGGACGAGCTGGTCGAGACGATCGCGCGGTTGGAAGGCCGCGTCATCCTCGTCTCGAACGAAGTCGGGTTGGGGATCGTCCCGGATAATTTGCTGGCGCGGCGTTTCAGGGATGCGGCGGGCCTGCTGCACCAGCGGATCGCCGCGCAGGTCGATTCGGTCGACATGGTCATGGCCGGGTTGGTTCAGCGCTGGAAGACGCCGCACAGTCATTGAGCGTCATGAAATGAGTATCAAACCGATGAAATTTCGCCGATCAAGTATTCGTCGTGAATAAAACTAAACATTTGTTCGCTTAAAAAACCTGATCTCGCTTAGAGCGGCCAAATTTCAGCGTCGTCATCGGCGAACCCCGAAACCGGTAATTTTAATTTTGTTTGGATAATTGGGGAATTGATTGGAGCAAATCGGGTAGCTCAAACATTAATTAAAACATTCCACTCAGGTTATGTTAAAAGACATTATCGCCAGCCGATTTTTGGGCCCTGACGACCGAGAGATGCATGTGCTCCCGCCCCGATCTCTGCGGGATTACACTCATGGCTACGACGCCCAGCCCCCTGGCGCTGATGGTTCGGAAGTTGGAAACGCACGCGGTGCTGGACGACGACGACCGCACGGCTCTGCTCGCTCTGCCGTACACGCTGCGGACGTTCGAGCCGTCGTCCTATCTCGTGCGCGAAGGCGATGCGCCCGATCAATGCGCGGTGCTGTTGTCGGGCTTCGCGTATCGCCAAAAGCTGACCGGAGCCGGCATGCGACAGATCGTGTCGCTCCATATCCCCGGCGAACCGCTCGACTTTCAGCATCTGTTTCTGGATGTGGCGGATCACAACGTGCAGACGCTGACCCGGGCCGATGTCGCTACGATCCCGAGGTCAGCGCTCCGCGAACTGGCCCGGACACGTGCGGCGATCGGTAACGCGATCTTCGTCAACACGCTGGTCGAGGGATCGATCTTTCGCGAATGGATCCTCAACATCGGTCGGCGCGACGCACGATCGCGGCTGGCTCATTTCCTGTGCGAATTCGCGATCCGTCTCGATCGACAAGGGCTGACCGGACCGGACGGCTACGAGTTGCCGATGAGCCAGGAGCAGCTCGGCGACGCGCTCGGCTTGACCGCGGTGCATGTCAACCGAACGATCAAGTCGTTGGAGTCCGATGGGCTGATCGGACGCAACCGTCGGCGCATCAGCTTTCCGCGATGGGATGCGCTGCGCGAACTGGCCGACTTTTCGAGCCGGTACCTGCATCTCACGCAGCAGACGAGTTGATCGGTCGATCTATCGGTCGCGGGCTTGGTCGACCGAATCGATGATCCGCCCGCCTGCCATGAATACGGCGATCGGGCAGGCGGCGAATAGCAGCCAGCCGCCATATCCGGGATATTGCTGGAGATAGTGCATCCCGCGTTCGACGGCACCGAGCCCTAGGCCGTAGATGACGAGGAAGGCCTCGAACTTGGTCTTGATGATGAAGAGGCGCGCAAATCGGGTCCACATGGCGAGCGGATTAGCAAGATACGTAACAGTGGTCGATATCCGCCATTTCTGCGGGCATTGACGTGGTTAACTGTAAATTAACCCGACATTGAGGCGCCCGGGCTGGGCAGTCATAGGCGAGCGACGTGTGTAACGTGGTCGGTCTCGCGGACATCCAAAGCGCGTGCGCAATCTTCCGCCAGCACGACGCCTTCCTCGGTCTCGCGGACCTTGCCGAATGCGGCGCGAAAGTTTGCGAGGTGGCCGGTCGCGACGAGGGCCTCCTTACCGCCGTCGTCGCCGATCGCGACCAATTTGCTGTCGCGTGCGTCGGCGATCGAGCGGACCTGGTCGGTGCGCGCGGTCATCGTCGGGCCGCCGTCGAAGATGTCGACATAGTTTTCGAATGCGAAGCCTTCGTTCTCCAGCATCCGCATCGCAGCGCGGCCCGAGGGGTGGGGAAGGCCGATCGCGGCGCGCGCGGTCTCGGTGAGCATCGCGGTGTAGATCGGGTGCTTGGGCATGAGGTCGGCGATGAACTGATGGCCGTTGATCGCATTGAACTGATCCGCGTCCTGGAAATTCATCCCGAAGAAGCGACCCGCAAGGCCGTCCCAGAACGGCGAACCGCCGGCCTCGTCGATGACGCCGCGCAGTTCGGCGAGGATGCGGTCGGCGAAGCGTGCGCGGTGCATCTTGATGAACAGATAGCGGCTGCGGGCGAGCAGCAGGCCGAGGCCACCTGCGCGTTCGCCGGGATGAAGGAAGAGCCCGCCGACTTCGCTCGCGCCTTCGAGGTCGGTTGCGAGTGACAGCATGTCGGCGCGGAAGGTGCGGTTCAACTCGCGGCTATGCTGGGTGAGCTGGCCGATCCGGTAGCTGTAGAACGGGTAGCTCTGGCCGACCTGCGTGAAGATCTGGCAAGTACCGCGGACTTCCTTCGTCTCGATATTTTCGAGGATCAGCACGAACAACTCGTCCTGGACCGGGCCGTCCGTGCGCGCGAAGGCGGCGTGGCTGCGCTCCAGCTTGGCGGTCAGCGCGCGACGATCGGGCGGCAGGTTGGTGAAGCCACCGCCGGTGAGCTTGGCCATTTCGTAGAGGTGCTGGAGATCGTCGTCGACCGCGGCACGGATCCTGAAGCTCACAAACGGCCCTCCGCGATGCGCAATATGGTGACCGCCGACAGCGCCGCGCGCTCGGCGAGGCTGTCGGGGATCATGAACTCGTCGGTCGAATGGATCGCGCCACCGCGGACACCCATCGTGTCGACGACCGGCACGCCGGCGGCGGCGATGTTGTTGCCGTCGCAGACGCCGCCTGTGGCTTTCCAGGCGATGTCGAGGCCGAGGTCGGCACCGGAACTCTTGACCAGATCGAACAGGCGCGCGGCGCTCGCGTCGATCGGTTTTGGGGGGCGATTGAAGCTGCCATGAACCTCGATGCGGACGTCGTGCTCGGCAGCGACCATCGCGACCACGGAATCGATGTGCGACCTCGCGCGGGCGATGTCGTCGAGTGTCGCGGGGCGGAAGTTGATGCGGAGGATGGCGAGGTCGGGGACGACGTTGTTGGGGCCGCCGCCCTCGATCCTTGCCGGGTTCACCGCGAGGCGGGGGCCGCGCACCTTCGACAGGCGCACCGCGATGTCGGCGGCTGCGACGAGTGCGTTGCGGCCGTCCTCCGGGTTGCGGCCGGCGTGCGCGCTGCGGCCGTGGACGATGATCGAGAAGTTTCCCGTGCCGCCACGCGCCCCTGCGAGCGTACCGTCGGCGAGCGCGGGTTCGTAGGTCAGCGCGGCGACCTTGCCGTGAGCCGCGCGTTCTAAAAGCGCGGCGGAGGAGAAGGAGCCGGTTTCCTCGTCGGAGTTTATGACGATTTCATAGCCTATGCGGGCGGCGAGGGGGCTGGCTTCGACCGCTTTGAGCGCGGCGAGCATGACCGACAGCCCGCCCTTCATATCCGCGACGCCAGGACCGTTCAGCCGGCCGTCGTCCAGCCATTGCAGGGACTGGAACGCGTGATCGACCGGGTAGACCGTGTCCATGTGTCCGGTGAAAAGCATGCGGACCGGCGCGTCAGGGCGGACGACGAGGTGTAGGTGTTTGCCGTGCTGGATCGCCGAAACCACGCCGTCCGCGCCGATGCTGTCAACCGGCGTCGGCTCTACTAGCGTGATCTCGCCAGGCAGGACCGCGAATGCGTCGCGCAGCAAGCCGGCCATCGTCGCGACGCCCGCGAGGTTGCGCGTGCCGCTGTTGACGGCCGCCCATGACTCGACCTGCGCCAGCATCGATGCTGCGCCCGCCGTGTCGACGGCATCGCGCTCTATCGTCGAAAGTCCCCTCATCACGCGATCCTAGCGAGGCCGGGCGCGTGTGGGAACAGCGTCAGAAGCTGTAGACCAGCGACGCGCGGCTGGTGGTGTCGGTCGAGACCGAGCCGATCGGCGGTTCGCTCTCATACTGGACGCTGTAGGACAGCGCGGCGGACAGGGGGCCGATCAGCTTGGCGTTGATCGAGGTCGTGCCGCTGAGCGTGCTGTTGAAGCGCTGGACATAGGCGGACGCGACCTGGCTGACCGACAGCCCGCTGAGGATGCGGATGCTGAAGTTCGCAGTGCCACGCGCGGCGAGGCTGCTCTGCACGGTATCGTCGGTAAATTCGGTGTGACGATAGGCTGGTCCGAGTTCGAGATCGAGCTTGGTACCCGCGGTCTTGATGACGCTGTAGCCAGCGCCGATCGACGTCGAATAGCGGTTGTAATAGCCGAGGAACCGGTCGCCTTCATACTGGCCGACGCCGTAGACGTACGCGCGGTCGTCGATCTTGTAGTTGGGCTCGTACGAGGCGAGGTAATGCTCGCGCGTCGTGATGTTGAGGTTCGACTGATAGTCGGCCTGGGCGTGGAACTTGTGGCGCCAGCGCAGGCCTTCGCGGTTGAGGTCGAGTACCGCGGTGCCGCCGGCCGTGTCTGAATTGCCGGTCGTGAGGTAACCGCCGACCTCCGCCTTGCCGCTCCAGAGGTCGAGGAAGCTCGCCTGGCGGATGACCTGCGTACGCTGGGCGGCGCGGTCGGCCTTCCACTTCTCGGCGATCGCCAGCACCGCGTCGCCGCTGAGCGGATCGGCGGCGCGGGCGTATTTGGCGATCGTGTTGACGTCCGCCTCGTTGCCCGCCTCCAGCGCCGCATCGAGCATCGCGCGGATCGTCTCGGGGATCATCACCGATTGCGGATCGGGCGCGTTCGCCAAGAGGAACGGGGCGAACAGAAGAGGGGATAAGCGGCGCACAGCCGTTCCGTAACGGCAGCGTAGCGGATTGGGAACTGCTCAGCGTGCCGAGGTTGCGCCGAGATGTGGCGCGAAGGCGGCGAGTACCTGTTCGTAGAGCGTCTTCTTGAACGGGACGATCAGCCGCGGCAGGTCGGCGGGATCGCTCCAGCGCCACGCACGGAATTCCTCGTGCTCGGTGGCGATGTTCACGTCGGCGTCGGTGCCGTGGAAGCGGTACAGGAACCAGCGCTGCGTCTGGCCGCGCCATTTGCCTTTCCAGACCTTGCCGAGCAGTTCGGGGGGGAGGTCGTAGACGAACTCGCCGGGCGCTTCGGCGATCAGCTCGACCTTGTCGGGCATGACGCCGGTTTCCTCGCCGAGTTCGCGGAGTGCGGCGGCTTCGGCGTCCTCGCCGGGGTCGATCCCGCCCTGCGGCATCTGCCACGCCTCCAGCGGCGAATCGTTGCGCTGGCCGACAAAGACCTTGCCCTCGGCGTTGATCAGCATGATCCCGGCGCAGGGACGGTAGGGGAGGGTCGAAACGTCGGTCAAAATAGTCTCCGCAACGCAGGGGCTTGAGGCTCGGGCAGCTTGGGTCTCGGCCAGCGCGCTCCTACCTACGGAGCATGATCCATGTCGTCCACCATCCCGACTATGTCACGCCGGCGCCCGCGCGCTCGACCTATCGCTGGAACAAGAACGGGCTGATCCGCGACCTGCTGCTTGAAGAGGGCGATGCGGTCGCTTGGCACCGCGCCGAGACGACGCCGACCGCGTGGCTGGAGGCCGTGCATGACGAGGATTACGTCGCCGAAGTGCTTCGCGCGGACGTGCCGAAGGAGAAGGAGCGGCGGATCGGGTTCCCGGTGACGGAGGCGGTGGCGTCGCGCGCGGCGATCGTGCCGCACGGGACTTGGCTGGCCGCGTGCCTCGCTTTGGAGCACGGGTTTGCTGCGAATACGGCGGGGGGGAGCCATCATGCGCTGGCGAACACGGGGGCGGGGTTCTGTGTTTTCAACGACCTGGCGGTCGCGGCTGCGCGGTTGATCGACGAACGCCGCGTGGCGCGTGTTCTCGTCGTCGATTGCGACGTGCATCAGGGTGACGGGACCGCCGCGCTGCTCGCGGGACGGCCGGAGATCGCGACCTATTCGATCCACGCGGAGAAGAATTTTCCGGTGCGGAAGGCGCGGTCGACGGTCGACGTGGCGCTGCCGGACAAGGTGGGCGACGAGGTTTATCTGGCGACCCTGGAAGCGACGCTGGTGCCGTTGCTCGACGAGTTTCGGCCGGAGCTGATCCTGTATCAGGCGGGGGTGGATCCGTTCGATGGCGATCGGCTGGGGCGGTTGTCGCTGACCCTGGATGGTCTGGCGCGGCGGGAGCGGCTGGTCGCGGGCCTCGCGATCGCGCGGGGTTTGCCGCTCGCGAGTACGGTCGGCGGCGGGTACGGCGAGGATGCGCTGGCGATCGCCGAACGGCACGTCGCCGCGATTCTGACACTCGGCCAAACTTTTGCGGTAGCGGGTGACGCCGGACTGCGGGTTGAAGCATTGAACGCGCGATGACGACACCTTCCCTGCTCTGGCTGCGCCAGGACCTTCGCCTTCATGATCAACCCGCGCTGATCGCGGCCGCGCATGCGGGGCCGGTGATCCCGGTCTATGTGCTCGACGACGATGCGCCGGGGAAATGGAAGATGGGCGGGGCGCAGCGCTGGTGGCTGCATCATACGCTCGACGCGTTCGGCAAATCGCTGGCCGACAAGGGATCGAGGCTCATCCTGCGGCGCGGGGATGCGGTCGAGGTGCTGACGGCGCTGATGGAGGAAACCGGCGCCGGGCAGGTGCATGCGATCCGGCATTACGAGCCGTGGTGGCGCAAGGCCGAGGGAGCGCTTGGCGATCTGTGCCTGCACGACGGCAACCATCTCGCGCGCGTCGAGGATGTGAAGACGGGGGCGGGCGGGCAGTTCAAGGTATATTCCTCGTTCTGGAAGGCGCTCAACCAGATGATGCCGCCGGGCGAGCCCGAGCCTGTACCGAGGACGATCCCGGCGCCGTCGAAGTGGCCGAAGAGCCAGAAACTGGCGGACTGGGATCTCCTGCCGACCAAGCCAGATTGGTCGACGGGGTTCAAGGACTGGACGCCGGGCGAGCCTCAGGCGTTGGAGAATGCGAAGGCGATGGCGCCGATCGTTGAGGCGTATGACGTTGATCGCAACATGCCGTCGATCGACGGCACGTCGCGCCTGTCGCCGCATCTGCATTTCGGGGAGATATCGCCGCGTGCGGTGTGGCATGCGGTCGAGGGGCACGGCGACGCGACAACGTTTCGCAAGGAACTCGCGTGGCGGGACTTCACCGATGGCGTCGTGCTGACGATGCCGGATTACGGCGATACGAACGGACGGCCCAAGTTCGACAAGCTGCCCTGGCGGTCGGGCAAGGACGTCGATGCGGACCTGAAGGCGTGGCAGGAGGGCAGGACCGGATATCCGATCGTCGATGCCGGGATGCGCCAGCTCTGGGCGACCGGGTGGATGCACAATCGCGTGCGGATGATCACGGCGAGCTTCCTGGTGAAGCATCTGCTGATCGACTGGCGCGAGGGGGAGCGCTGGTTCTGGGACTGCCTGGTCGATGCGGATTACGGGAATAATTCGGTGAACTGGCAGTGGGTAGCCGGGACGGGCGTGGATTCGAACATGTTCGGGCGGATCATGGCGCCGTTGTCGCAGTCGGAGAAGTTCGACGCGGGGGACTATATTCGGAAGTGGGTGCCGGAACTGGCGAAGGTGTCGGGGGGGGCTGTCCACGATCCGGAGGAATCCGGTTGTCGGCCGCGCGATTATCCGGCGAAGATCGTGGGGCATCGGGAAGGGCGGGAGCGGGCGCTCGAGGCGGGGCGGCACGCGCGGTAGGGTGCGTCTGCTCCTCTCCATGGAAGGGGGGCTGGGGGTAAGTTGGGCTCCGCTTGGTCGAACGATAGTGGCTCGAACAGGCCTACCCACCCCCAACCCCTCCCTTTCAGGGAGGGGAGCGCGTTGCGGTGTTGGCTGGGTGATCGCGTTCTAGCCGTTTCCGCGCCGTCGGCTCTTTCCTCGCTGCGGCCCCTGTTGCATGGAGCGCCGCGATGACTGCCGTTCCCGCTTTCGATGATGTGCCCGCCGCGCAGGTTTCCCCGGTTGCGCGTCTCGTCGCGCCGGTTTTCCACCGACTGCTCGACCGGATCGACGCGGGGCTTGAGAGCGGCGGGATCGATGCACGGCTACCGGACGGCACGCGGCGGCTGATCGGCGGACGTGCGCCGGGGCCTTTGCCTGTCGTGACCGTGCATCGTTGGCGCGCGCTGGTGCGGCTTGCGACGGCGGGGTCGGTCGGCTGGTACGAGGGCTGGGCGGCGGGCGACTGGTCTAGCCCCGATCCGGTGCCGCTGTTCGACCTGTTCATGCGCAACCGGCGGTCGCTGGGGGGCGCGGCGCGATCGGGGGGCGTGGTGCGGCTGGCGGCGCGGGCGTGGCACCGGATGCGGCGGAACGACCCGACTGGCTCGCGGAAGAACATCGCGGCGCATTACGACCTCGGCAACGATTTCTACGAAACGTGGCTCGATCCGAGCCTGACCTATTCCAGCGCGATCTTTGTTGAGCCGTTCGATGATGCCGAACCGCATGAGGCGGCGCAGGCGACCAAGCTGCGTGCAATCCTCGACCGGACCGGGGCGGGGGCGGGCGATACGATCCTGGAGATCGGCTGCGGCTGGGGATCGTTCGCGGAGATGGCGGCGCGCGCGGGCGTTGGTGTGCATGCCTTGACGCTGTCGACCGAGCAGAAGCGGCAGGTCGACGAGCGGATCGCGGCGGCGGGGCTCGACGGCGTGCGCGTGGCGCTGACCGATTACCGTGACGTCACCGGGACCTATGACGCGGTGGCGAGCATCGAGATGGTCGAGGCGGTCGGCGAGGAATATTGGCCGGTGTATCTCGACGCGATCGCGCGTGCGCTGAAGCCGGGTGGGCGCGCGGCGTTGCAGTATATCTCGATCGACGATGCGATTTTCGACTCCTATTCGCGGAGTGTCGATTTTATCCAGCGCTACGTGTTTCCGGGTGGGATGCTGTTGTCCGAGCCGCGGTTTCGCGCGCTGGCGGAGGCGCGGGGGCTCGTGTGGGAGGATCGGCGCGGGTTCGGGTTGCACTATGCCGAGACGTTGCGGCGCTGGCGGGTGGCGTTCGATGCTGCGGTGGCCAAGGGGCGGTTGCCGGCGCGGTTCGATGCGCGGTTCGTGGCGTTGTGGCGGTATTACCTGATGTATTGCGAGGGTGGGTTTCTAGGCGGCGGGATCGATGTGGCGCAGGTTACTCTAGTGAAGCGGTAGCGCCTGCCATTCCCAATCCGTCATTCCCGCGCAGGCGGGGATCCATATTGGCGAACATCGTTGATTGAGTCGCTTGGCCAGCCAGTCTGGGTTCCCGCCTCCGCGGGAATGACGGGGTAGTGGCTTAACCGACCCGCTCGAGATGGCCGGGTTCGAAGCCTTCGATCGCCAGCGCTACGATGCGGTCGGCCACTATTGTCGGCTCTTTCACCGAGTTCGGATCTTCGCCCGGGTACGCCCGTGCGCGCATTTTCGTGCGCGTCGCACCCGGATCGACGATCGCGGTGCGGATGGCGCTGATCTCGGCCATCTCGTCGCCATATGCGCCGAGGAGGGTTTCGAACGCGGCCTTCGAGGCACCGTAAAGGCCCCAATAGGCGCGGGGTTTGCGGCCGACGCTGGAGGTCACGCCGATCACGCGGGCCGACTTCGCCTTCTTCAGCATCGGATCGAATGCCGCGATCAGGGCGGCCTGCGCGCTGACGTTGAGCGTCAGGAGCTGCGCCATTTCCTTCGGATCGATCGCCGGGACGGACGACAGCGAGCCGAGCATGCCGGCGTTAAGTACCAGAATGTCGAGCGCGTCCCAGCGGTCGCCGATCGCCGTCGCGAGCCGTGCGATGGCTTCGCTCTCGGCCAGATCGAGCGGAGCGATCGTTGCGGAGCCGCCGGCTGCGTGGATCGTCGCCTCGACCTCTTCGAGGCCGCCAGGAGTGCGCGCCGTCAGGACGACGTGTGCGCCCTTTGCCGCCAGCGCGATCGCGGTCGCAGCGCCGATGCCGCGGCTGGCACCGGTTACCAAGGCCAGTCGGCCTTCGAGAGGCTTGTCCGTCATAATCGCTCCGGGGATATCAGATGACGCGTTCGGCGAGCATCGCGAACTGATCGACTTCCGAACCTTCGTCATGGTCGGTCAGCGTGGTCGGATAGTCGCCGGTGAAGCACGCATCGCAATATTTCGGCCGGACATCCGCGCGCTTCGCCTCGCCGAGCGCCTTGTAGAGGCCGTCGATCGAGATGAAGGCGAGGCTATCGGCGTGGATGAAGCCGGTCATTCCGCCGAGATCGAGCTTGGCTGCGAGCAGCTTCTCGCGCTCGGGCGTGTCGACGCCGTAGAAGCAGGAATGCCGCGTCGGCGGGCTGGCGATCCGCATATGGACTTCGGCGGCGCCGGCTTCGCGCATCATCTCGACGATCTTCAGGGAGGTGGTGCCGCGGACGATCGAGTCGTCGACCAAGATCACGCGCTTGCCCTTGATGAGGGCGCGGTTGGCGTTGTGCTTTAGCTTCACGCCGAGGTGACGGACCTTGTCGCCCGGCGAGATGAACGTGCGGCCGACATAATGCGAGCGGATGATCCCGAGCTCGAATGGGATGCCCGACTGCTGCGCATAGCCGATCGCCGCCGGCGTGCCCGAATCGGGGACGGGGATGACGAGATCGGCATCGACCGGCGATTCGATCGCGAGCTGCGCGCCGATCGCCTTGCGGACCGAATAGATCGAGTGATCGTCGACGATCGAATCGGGGCGCGAGAAATACACCCATTCGAAGATGCACGGCCGTGCCGCCATCGGCGCGAACGGGCGGATCGAGCGTATTTCCGAGCCTTGGACGATGACCAGTTCGCCGGGCTCGATCGCGCGGACGAAGGTGGCGCCGACCACGTCGAGCGCGACCGTCTCTGAGGCGAAGATCACCGCGTCGCCGAGCTTGCCCATGACGAGCGGGCGGATACCCAACGGATCGCGGCAGGCGATCATGCCCTCCGGCGTCATCACGATCAGCGAATACGCGCCTTCGATCTGCTTCAGCGCATCGATGAAGCGATCGAGCAGCGTGCGATAGTTCGACGTCGCGACGAGATGGATGATCGTCTCGGTATCGCTGGTCGACTGGAAGATCGAGCCGCGCCGGACGAGCTCACGCCGCAGCCGCATCGCATTGGAAATATTGCCGTTATGCGCGATCGCGAAGCCGCCGGTCGACAGCTCGGCGTAGAGCGGCTGGACGTTGCGCAAGGCCGTCTCGCCGGTCGTCGAATAACGGACATGACCGCACGCGACGGTGCCAGGGAGGGCGCGGATCACGTCGTCGCGGTCGAAATTGCCCGCGACATGCCCCATCGCGCGGTGCGTGTGGAAATTGGCCCCATCGAAGGTCGTGATGCCGGCGGCTTCCTGCCCGCGGTGCTGCAGCGCGTGCAGCCCCAGGGCTACGAGCGCGGCCGCGCCATCGGTGGCGGAGACGCCGAACACCCCGCATTCTTCGCGGAGTTTGTCGTCATCGAAAGGATTGGTCGTCTGCATGCCGGATCTCACGTCGTGCGGAAGCTGCCCTATACGAGCGGTTGGCGGGCTTGTCGCCTGTTTGTAATAACATTGCGTGCTGCTGGTCGCATCAGGGAGGGTTTCGGGTATATCCGTGGCATGACACACAGCCGCGACACGGGCCTGACGCTCGATCCGAAATTCGATTCCGCCGGGCTTTTGACCGCGGTCGTCACCGATCGCGTATCGGGCGACGTGCTGATGGTCGCGCATATGAATGCGGAGGCGCTGGCCCAGACGCAGACGACCGGCGAGGCGCATTTCTGGTCGCGCAGTCGGGAAAAGCTTTGGAAGAAGGGCGAGACGTCGGGGAACGTGTTGCGCGTCGCCGAACTGCGGATCGATTGCGATCAGGATGCGGTGTGGGTGATCGCCGATGCCGCGGGGCCGGCGTGCCACACCGGCGAGCGGACGTGCTTCTTCCGGCGGATCGAGGGGGGCAGACTGGTGCCGGCCGAATGAGGCGGGTGCTGCTGCTTGCTTTAGTGTTGGGCGGTTGTGGACAGGAACCGAAGTCTGCGGTGGCGGACAGTGCGGGGGCTCGGCTGGAGGCGGCGGCCGAGACGGCGGGGATCGTGCCGGATCCGAACGCGCCGCTGCAAGGATCCTGGGCGCGCGATACCGACCGGGTCTGCGTCGTCGGCACCGAGAAGACCGCCCGGATCGGGGTCAGCGTCGATTATGGCGAGGCCCAGGGCTGTACCGCATCGGGAATGGTCGAGCGGTCGGGTGATGCCCTTAAGGTCGGATTCGGCACTTGCAAGTTCGACGCTAAGTTCGATGGCGACCGGATCGTCTTTCCGGCCGAGATGCCCGAGGCCTGCGAATCGCTGTGTACCGGCCGCGCTTCGCTGGCCGCTGTGACGGTGGACCGGATCAGCGAATCGCGATCGGAGGCTTCAACGCTGCGATCATCTGCCGGGAAGTTGCTCTGCGCTAATTGACGTTGACGTAAACGAGAGTTATCTCTTCGAAGATGGCGACACGAGCTTCTCTTTATCCGGTTTCTCCCGAGTCCTACGCGGTGATCGAACCGCGGCACGACCGGGAGAGCTTCACGATCTCCGACCTCTCCGCCGAGTTCGACGTGACCGCGCGCGCGCTCCGGTTCTACGAGGACGAGGGGCTGATCGCGCCCGAGCGTCGTGGTACGCAGCGCATCTATTCGCACCGTGATCGCGCGCGGCTCGCCTGGATCCTACGCGGCAAGCGCGTCGGGTTCAGTCTTGGCGAAATCCGCGAGATGATCGATCTCTACGATCTCGGTGACGGCCGGCGTGCGCAGCGGCAGGTGGTGATCGAGCGCAGCCAGGCGCGGATCGCGCTGCTGACCGCACAGAAGCGCGACATCGATCTCGCCATCGACGAACTCACCAGTTTCGTGGCCCTTCTCGAAGTGAGCCGCGCCCAAGACACCCCGCAAGGATAAACCATGCCCCAGTATACGCCCCCCGTCCGCGACACGCGTTTCGTCCTCGAGCATGTCGTCGGCCTGCCACGCTATTCCAATCTCCCCGGCTTCGATGCGGCCTCGCCCGACGTCGTCGACGCGGTGCTGGAGGAGGGCGGCAAGTTCGTCGCCGAAGTGTTGTTCCCGCTGAACCTGTCGGGCGACCAGCAGGGTTGCACGCGCCATGAGGACGGCTCGGTGACAACGCCGGACGGCTTCAAGGAAGCGTACAAGCAGTATGTCGAGAGCGGCTGGGCGACGCTCGGCAACCAGCCGGAGTATGGCGGGCAGGGCATGCCGCACGTCGTGTCGACCGCGTTTCAAGAATACATGATCTCGTCGAACATGGCGTTCGCGATGTATCCCGGCCTGACGCACGGCGCGATCGCCGCGCTGATCGCCAAGGGTTCGGACGCGCAGAAGGCGATGTACGTGCCGAAGATGGTGTCGGGCGAATGGGGCGGGACGATGAACCTGACGGAGCCGCAGTGCGGCACCGATCTGGGCCTGATCCGCACCAAGGCCGAGCCGCAGGCGGATGGCTCGTATGCGATCACCGGCACCAAGATCTTCATCTCGAGCGGCGAGCATGACCTGACCGAGAACATCATTCATCTCGTACTGGCCAAGACGCCGGGTGCGCCGGACAGCTCGAAGGGCATTTCGCTGTTCGTGGTGCCGAAGGTCATGGTGAACGAGGATGGGTCGCTGGGTGCGCGCAACGGCGTCAACTGCGGTTCGATCGAGCACAAGATGGGCATCCACGCGAACTCGACCTGCGTGATGAACTATGATTCGGCGACCGGCTGGCTCGTCGGCGAGGAGATGAAGGGTCTCGCTGCGATGTTCATCATGATGAACGCCGCACGTCTTGGCGTGGGCTTGCAGGGGCTCGGCGTGGCCGAAGTCGCGTATCAGAACGCCGTCCAGTACGCGCAGGACCGACGCCAGGGCCGCGCGCTGACCGGGCCGAAGGAGCCGCAGGAGAAGGCCGACACGCTGTTCGTCCATCCCGACATCCGCCGCATGCTGATGGAGGGCAAGTCGCTGACCGAGGGCCTGCGCGCGCTGATCCTGTGGACCGCGCTCCAGGCCGATCTCGAGCATCATGCCGATACGGAGGAAGAGCGCCAACTGGCGGGTGACATCATCAGCCTGCTGACCCCGGTCATCAAGGGCTATGGCACCGACATGGGCTATGCGATCGCGACCAACGCGCAGCAGGTTTACGGCGGGCACGGCTACATCGCCGAATGGGGCATGGAGCAGTATGTCCGCGATGCGCGGATCGCGATGATCTACGAGGGCACCAACGGCGTCCAGGCGATGGATCTGGTCGGGCGCAAGCTCGCGCAGAATGGTGGGCGCGGGATCCAGGCGTTCTTCAAGCTGGTAGCGGACGACATCGCCGCGGCGAAGGCCAATCCGGCAACGGCGGTGTTCGCCGAGGCGCTGGAGAAGGCGAACGGCCAGCTTCAGGCGGCGACGATGTGGTTCATGGCGAACGGCATGAAGAACCCGGAGAACGTCGGTGCGGGCGCGGTAAGCTATATGCACCTGATGGGGATCGTGGCGGTCGGCGTGATGTGGCTGCGGATGGCCGTCGCCGCGACCAAGCTGAAGGCGGCGGGCGAGGGCGAGACTGCGTTTCTCGACGCCAAGCTGGTCACGGCGCGCTTCTATGCCGAGCGGATCCTGCCGGATGCGGGTGCACTGCGTCGCAAGATCGAGGGTGGCGCGGAGTCGCTGATGGCGCTGCCGCCTGAGATGTTCATGGCGGCTTGATCGGGGCGGGCGGACCTTCGTTGGTCCGCCCGACTTGTTTCGATTGCGCCGGACGAAGCTCTATCTTCGTGTTGGGTCGCAGTCGAACTGTAGCGGTCGAGCTTTAGCGTGGCTGCCAGGTCCGCTTTTTAGCTAGGGTTCCACGGTTACTTGACGTGCGCTTTCGAGGACGTGGACACGCGGCGGAACATCCTGCCAGCGGCCGAAGTCGGTTGTCGATGCGGTATCGCGATGCGCTAGCCACCGGCGGACGGGCTTGGGGAAACCTACCCACCCCCGCCCCTCCTTTCAGGGAGGGGGGAAGTGACGTTACCGCGTGGGTAGTTCGGTGCTTCGCGCGTGAACGACGTAGAGAGAAGCCAAGCGCATCGGACTGTACCGAGGCGCTACCGCCCGGCCGCCGATCCGAACGGCATTTTACTGAGCGTACCACTGGTACCGAAGACCACTCGTTGGCAGCCGCCTAGGTGAGATACGCGTTGTCCAGTCGGCCGCTGGATGTATCCAGCGGCCGTGGGGTGTCAGGCGGCTTCTTCCCAGTCTCTCGTCTCTTCCGCGGGCATGCGGATCAGGTAGTCGAACGCCGACAACCCTGCTTTCGACCCTTCGCCCATCGCGATCACGATCTGCTTGAACGGCACGGTCGTGGCGTCGCCTGCAGCAAAGATACCGGGCTGCGACGTGTGGCCGCGGTGATCGATCTCGATCTCGCCGCGCGGGGTGAGGGCGATCGCATCGCGCAGCCATTCCGTGTTCGGGACCAAGCCGATCTGTACGAAGATGCCCTCCAGTTCGACCTGATGCATCGTGTCGTGATTGCGGTCGCGGTACGATAGCCCGGTCACGCGATCACCGTCGCCGTGGACTTCGGTGGTCAGCGCCGACGTTATGATGCGGACGTTGGACAGGCTCGCCAGCTTGCGCTGAAGCACTGCGTCCGCGCGCAGGTCGCTGTCATATTCGACCAGCGTGACGTGCGCGACGATACCCGCAAGATCGATCGCCGCCTCGACGCCCGAATTGCCGCCACCGATGACCGCGACGCGCTTGCCCTTGTACAAAGGACCATCGCAGTGCGGGCAATAGGCCACGCCCTTGTTCTTGTACGTGTCCTCGCCCGGCACGTTCATCTGGCGCCAGCGGGCACCGGTCGACAGGATGATGGTGCGGGCCTTCAACGATGCGCCACTCTCGAACACGACCTCATGCAGGCCGCCTTCGCTGGCCGCCGGGATCAGCTTGTCGGCACGCTGCAGGTTCATGATGTCGACGTCATAGTCGCGGACATGGCGCTCCAGCTCCGCGGCGAGCTTCGGGCCTTCGGTATGCGGGACGGAGATGAAGTTCTCGATCGCCATCGTGTCGAGCACCTGTCCGCCGAAGCGCTCGGCGGCGATGCCGGTGCGGATGCCCTTGCGCGCGGTGTAGATCGCCGCAGCGCCGCCGGCGGGTCCGCCACCGATGACGAGCACGTCGAACGCATCCTTCTGCGAGATCTTCTCGGCGACGCGGGCGGTCGCGCCGGTGTCGAGCTTGGCAACGATCTGCTCCAGCTCCATCCGGCCCTGGCCGAACGGCTCGCCGTTGAGGAAGATCGTCGGCACCGCCATGATCTTGCGCTCGGTGACTTCGTCCTGGAACAGCGCACCATCGATCGCGGTGTGCGTCACGCCGGGATTGAGGACCGCCATCAGGTTCAGCGCCTGCACCACGTCGGGGCAGTTCTGGCACGACAGCGAGAAATAGGTCTCGAAGTGGAATTTGCCGTCGAGCGCCTGGACCTGCGCGATCAGATCCTGCGCGGCCTTGGACGGATGGCCACCGACCTGAAGCAGCGCCAGCACGAGGCTGGTGAACTCATGGCCCATCGGCATGCCCGCGAAGCGCACGCCGATATCGGTGCCGGCGCGGCGGATCATGAAGCTCGGCTTGCGCTTGTCGTCAGCGGTAACCACCGTGATCTGGTCCGACAGGACGGCGATCTCGTCGATCAGCTCGCCCATCTGTCGGGATTTGGCGTCGTCGCCCAGGCTGGCGACCAGTTCGATGGGCTGGCGGATGTTGACCAGATAGGCCTTCAGCTGCTGCGTCAGATTGGCGTCGAGCATGAGGTAAACTCCGATATTCCCAATGGTTCTGGGTCGTTTTTCTATGTCTAGAACGCGAACGGCCCGGGAGGATGTGCTCGTCCCGGGCCGCCTTCACTCAGTTCCGCAAGGGAGCCGAGAAAGTTTAGATCTTGCCGACGAGATCCAGGCTCGGGGCGAGCGTGTCTTCGCCCTCTTCCCACTTGGCAGGGCACACTTCGCCCGGATGGGCTGCGATGTACTGTGCGGCCTTGATCTTGCGGAGCAGCTCGGCGGCGTTGCGGCCGACCCCCTCCGACGTGATCTCCATCAACTGGATGACACCGTCCGGATCGACCACGAACGTGCCGCGATCCGCGAGGCCCTGGCCTTCGCGCAGGACGTCGAAGTTGAGGCTGATGCTGTGGTTCTGGTCGCCCAGCATGTAATAGTTGATCTTGCCGATTGCCGGCGAGGTGTCATGCCATGCCTTGTGGCTGAAATGCGTGTCGGTCGAGACGCTGAACACTTCGACGCCCATCTTCTGCAGCGTCGGGTACACGTCGGCCAGATCCTCGAGCTCGGTCGGGCACACGAACGTGAAGTCCGCCGGGTAGAAGAAGAACACCGCCCACTTGCCGAGCACGTCCGTGTCGCTGACCGATACGAACTTGCCTTCCTTGTACGCCTGGGTGGTGAACGGCTTAATCTTGCTGCCGATAAGGGCCATGCGTCGTCTCCGGTTGATTGCTTCGGACCGGATGTAGGAGCTTTATGCTGCAGTGCAAAATTGATCTGGTTGAGCTAAGTGATCGCCTGAGTCGATCACTGCCGGACCTACCGATGGGGAGGGCGATCAGCCACCGGCGTCGTCCCGTGTCGCGGTCCGACCCACGATCGACCTAGAAGCTTTTGTTTTCGACGATCGTGCTCGTCTTGATTTTATAGTCGACGCGGCGGGCAGGATCGATGGTTTGCGTCCAGCTTGCCCCGGCATAGAGGCGTTTAGGCGGCAGCGCGCGGCAGTCCTTGCCGTTGGCATCGCACTGTCGGCCTTCGTATATCTCGACGTTCGTACTGCCGGTATTCGTCAGTGCGAGGCTTGCGCCGTTGCGCTGGCCGGTGACCGTGCCGGAAAGGGCGGTCGGCCGGACGATCACCAGCATGTCGTACCCGACCAGCACCTTCAGCGCCGAGCCGGCCGCCGTGATTTCACCGGTGACGGGTTTTACGGTCACGCGGTAGATCCGGTCGCGGGCGCGGCGGGGAGCGACTGCGGCGATCCGCAGCAACTTGCGCTCGCCCGGCTCCAGGATCATCTTCTGCGGCGTTACCAGCAAACCGGTGACCGCGGGATCCGGGCTGGCCTGTCGCCGCTCTTCCGGCTTGCCGGGGTCCACGATTTCCGATGGTTCGGCAACGACGTACATGCGTTCCTTGCCGGTGTTCGATGCCTCGACGTCGACGCGCGGGGCGGCATTCGGCAGCATGTCGACGACGACCTGGCTGAGTACCAGGTCGGCGTAGGCCGGGGTTGCCCCGGTTCCGGCTATCGCAATCGCCGCCGCTACACCCGCGATCGCCGTTCGTCTGTGCACGCTCGTCATTTTGGTATCCTTTCGTATCGTCATGGAGTCGGGTCCGCCATCTCGGGACCGGGACGCCGGTGACCGCATCTGAGAGTCCCGAGCGCTGCGTAGCTTTCGGTCGAGGGGGTTGCGGAGACCTGTAGCCGGCACTGCCGCCCGTCGATCGCCTGGACTTTCAACACCGATCGAGAGCCTGCCTCGATCTGGAAATAGCCGTTGTCGTCGGTGTTTCCGATCGCGTCGGACGCGTGGACCGCGGCGTTGGCGACAGGGGTGCCATCGGCCCAGACGATCCGGCCGAACATCGCCACGACACGCTGCGCCGACCAGCGGACCCGCGCCACCGTGCCCGGATAGACGCTGACCTGGCGGGCGACGCCATCGACCCGCATCAATGCGTCGCCGACGGAGCGCAAGCGCACCGCGTAGCTGCGATAGGATGCGACGGGCACCGACAGCGAACGGCCGGCGCGAACGACACCGCGTGTCGTATTGTCGACCAGCACTTCAAACGGAGCGCCGAGCGGCGCACCGTCGGGGTCTCGATCGACCGACACCAGGATGGCGCTATCGCTGCGTTCGAGGCCTTGGAAAACGACGGTTTTCCCGGTGAGTGCAGCGGTGGTTTGGAAGCTCAGGCCATATTGGGTCGCGCCGTTGCTGCCGGTGATCGGCTGCGCCACGTCCGCGTAGATCGTCGCGCTCTTGGCACGCAGATCGGCATGACCGCGCGCGAGGGACCCCGCAACCTCGCGTTCCAGTCCGCCGGAAAGCGCCAGGTTACCGCCCAGCACGCCTGTCTTCTGCCACGATCCGCCGATGTCGCCGACCAGCGCCGCGCCGCTGCCAATGCTGCTGCCCGAAGTCGACCGTCCGCCGAGGCTGGCGGTGAGCGACGAGGTGCCGCGCAGTCGCTGAAAGCTGAGGCCGAGGAACGCCGAGGTGCCGCGGTTCGAGAGCGTCATGTCGCCGCGGAGCATCACTTGCATGCCCGCGCGTTCGATCAGGGGAAAATAGGCGGTGGGGCCGATGCCGTAACTGCGGGCGGCACGCGAGTCGCTGCGGTAGAAGCCGCTGATGCCGATCTGCCCCGGGCGTAGCGTGTAGCCGAGCGTCGCATTGGCCTGGGTGAAGCTGCCGGCGGACAATTGCGCGGCGCGATCGATCGTGACGACGTCGTAGCCGCGCTGTTCGCCGACAGGGATCAGGGGGCGGTCGCCCGCGCTCCAGACGCGTCTCAGGTCGAGAGCATAGCTGAGCGCGGCGGTCCCCGACGAATAGGTCTGGAACAGTACGCCTAGCTGGCCGCGAACCGAGGCGACTGCGGCCGCGCGGATCTGCGCCGCGGTGGTCAACCAATAGCCGCCGACCTCGACCAGCGCCGTGCGGTCGGTCCCCATCACCGTCGCGTCGAGCGCCAAATGCGGGGTGAGCCGCCGTGCGACGCCGGCTTCGTAGAAGGGCTTGCGCGACACCGCGATCAGCGAGCCGTACCGATCATTCGCTAGCAGGCCTGCATATGCGAAGACGATCGGCTCGCCGACCGCGGCGATCGCAGCGTTCTTCGTGAAGAACCGCCGTTCGTCGCGGCTGGCACCGCCGGCCTCCTGCACGTGCAGGACGACCTCGTACGCGCCGTCCGGCAGTCCGGATGTATCGAGCGCCTGATTGCCGGCGTCATAGATGCGCGAGGTCAGCAGCCGTCCGTCGCGCAGGATGTCGACGCGCGAGCGCAACGCCAGCGCGACGACCAGCGGGGTGCCGGCGATCGACGTGCGGTCCAACCGCGTGTCGATCTGGCTTTGCATGCCGACGCCGACGAACTTGCGACGGCCCGTCAGGTCGATGCCGGGCGCCCACATCGCACCGGCCGCATAGCGAAGGCCGGGCTTGTCGACCTCGGCGACCAGCGTGTCGGCGATGAGCCCATAGCGCGAGGAGTAGGACAGTTCGCCGCGCAGGCGTCCGTTGCGATAGCCGAGGATCGCGCGGTTCTGGATGGTGTAATCGGCATCCCCGCCGCTCCCCGCGATCGTGCCACCCAACTGGTCGACGAGCGACAGGCCGGCATCGGGCGTCGGCAAATATTCGCGCTGCGCGGCCGTTTGGACAGCGAGTTGCCGTGCGTCGATGAACAGGTCCACGCGAAACCGCGCTTCGTCGAAGATCACGCCGGCGACGGGAGGTTTCAGCACGCCACAGGTCCCCGCGTCGGCTTCGGGTGCGCAGATCAGGTCGGCGTTCGTATCGAGATCGGGCGCGGCCAGCGCAGCGCGCACCGCCGCGGGGTCGATCAGGTCGGGGATCCGCGCAAGGACGGTGTCGATATCGAGGAACGTGATCTTGCCCGCGGCATAGCGTACCCGCGTCTTGCCGATCGCGCGGCCCCCGATATAGACGTCCACCACCGCCTCTTGCGGCGTCAGCAGCGCATCGAACCCGGCGGGCGTTCCGCCGCTGATCCGCGTGGCGTCGGCGGGCGTTTGGGCGGATACCGCGGTTGGATCGCACAGCACAAACGCGGCGAGCGTACCGCACCAGGCCCCCGCGGAAGTACGTACGCGCATCCTCGGGCCGCCACTATTCCGGCGCGATGACAAGGGTCAGGGTGCCGGAATAGGCGCCAGCCGTCGCCTTGCTCAACTCCGCCGCGCGCAGCACTATGATAAGACTGGCCGTGTTGCTCAGCAGGCAATTGAGGTTCAGGCCGAGCGCTGCGGTGGTCAGGCCACCGAGCGTCTGGCCGGGAACCAGTGCGGTCCCGGACTGCTGGCCGACAGTGCCGTTCCACTGCACTTCGTATGCCAGCGGCGCGCCGACGCCCGCAAGCGTGAAAAGCCCGCCGCTGCCGCTGCCGCTGGCGCGCACGTTATACCCGCCGAGACCCGTCGTAGAAATGCAGACGTTGCCGCTCTGCCGAATGTCACTCGTCGTGGTCGTCAACAGACCGAAGCTGAAGTCCGCGAGACGGTCGATCCGCACGCGCTGTGCTTCAGCCGGACCGCCGACGAACAGGCCCAGTAGCAATGCGATGCATGCGCAACGGACGGCGAGGGCGGGGCGCAGGCTTTTCATTCCTCCGCGCCCCGCCGCCGCCCGATCAGATAGGGTTGACCAGCAGCGTCAGCGTGCCCGTGTAAGGCGTCTCCGACGCCATCGTAGCCAGCTGTCCATCGGCGACCGTCACGATCAGGCTGGCGCTCGATCCGGCTAGGGTGCAGCCCGGTAGCGATGCGGTCGAGACGAAGCTGCTCGACGCGGCGGCCGGCGTCAGTGCGGTGCCCGTCGTCTGCCCCGTCGTCCCAGCCCATTGCACAGCGTAGGAGATCGGCGCGAGTTGGCCGGACGCGAGCGTGAACGCATTGCCGGTACCGCTTCCCGAGGCGGTGATCGTATAGCTCCTCGTCGCCGTGTTGGTCCACACGCACGGGTTTTGTGGACGCGACGCCGCGCTGCCCAGCTCGGAATTGGTCAGATCGACGTCTGTCAGGTTGGAGATCTGTACGCGGCTGGGGACCGAGACGGTGATCTGCACGGAGCCCTGCGACGTGGCGCCAAGCGTTCCCTGGGTCGAGGCGTGCGCAGGTGCCGCGGCGAGCATCGAGGCAGTGACCAACAGAGCGAAACGCCCCATCGGGGTGCAAAGTACATTCGAAGTGGTTGTGTTGATCATCGGAAGCATCGTCATTCCCTGATTGAGCAAGATGGTTATGCTGCCGAAGGCTGACCCGCAGCATAGCCTGATGACGCTACCGATTTGCAGCGCGATCAACCTGAGTCAGGCTCTTCTCATTTAGAGATTAACGATATGTTTATTTCGAACCGTCGCTATATCGCGGGAACCAAACTATCGAAACCAAAACTGGTCTATAAAGAACTACACCGGCTGCGGTTGGTCAGATCGCTCGATCGTTGCTGCGAGACTGTAGTGTGACGGGGAGCGGGGGCGAGCCTCTTCGACGTCGAAGCGTTGCCCGTCGGCGGTTGGACTGATCGAGTGCCCGCCGAGACCTTGCAATCCGAGGCGGTGCAGTCGGAAGAAGCGATCGGGAGTAAGTGTAGGTGTGCGAACCGTTTCGCATCGCCGCCAACGCTCGGGGCGCGGGCGTTGGGGAGCTCGCCTTCATCGTCCGAAGGACTTGGTTTTGAGAATGCCGATCCGAGGCTATCGGAATTGGGTCATCACAAAAGCGCCGAACCGTGGTGATGCTGGCGACTAGCCCGCCCGCGGCTTGCTATGGAAGCGGCGCGATTACGGGAGCTATGGCATTGGCCAGTGCTATACCGAGTCGATCGCGGAAATCGGGTTCGAAATACTCTCCAGCTCGAAGAATGAAACCAAGACGAACGCCGACAGCCGCTCACCGAGACTGTCGGATGACGGTCTCGGTGAGCGGCTGTCGGGTAGCCGTTTTACCGTGATCGATCGCTACGCGCGACCGATCAGCAGATATCAATTATCGCGTTCGGCGCGCTTGCGGTCGGCCTTGCGAGCACGGCTCACCGCGGCAGCATGCTCACGTGCACGCTTTTCCGAAGGCTTCTCGTAATGCCGACGAAGCTTCATCTCGCGATACACGCCTTCGCGTTGCAGCTTCTTTTTTAAAGCGCGGAGGGCTTGGTCAACATTGTTGTCACGGACGATGATCTGCATTCGAATGAGGCTCTCGGCTATCGTGGTGGTCTAGCGGACAGGCCGCTTTATGGCTGACGGGCTGAAAAGCCAAGGTGGAAATGTTCGCCCCTGTCGCAGCGACGTTATTCTCAGGTCTCGGACGCTATCGTCACACGCAATCCGTCCAACGTATCGGCGAACGGAATCTGGCACGAAAGACGCGAAGTAGGGGCGCGATTATCGAGACCGTCGAGCAGATCCTCTTCGTCGTCGGCGACTGAAGGAAGCAGCGCGGCTTGCGCCGGATCGACGATGATATGGCATGTCGCGCAGGACAGAGAGCCGCCGCAAAGCGCGAGCAACTCGTCCACTCCGCCATCGCGGATGACTTCCATCACCGAAAATCCCGGTTTGCCTGCCAACGTCCGAATATTGCCGTCGCGCGTCGTTACGATCAAATCTGCCATGTCTTATCCTGCGGGTAGGGTATCATCGCGGTGTCCTGGAACACCGCGACGGGAAGAATTTCTGGTCTTGGGGAACTGGCGTCGGTGGCGCCGGTGCATCTCGTTTGCATGCCTCATCCGGTCACGCCCTACGAAATAGTCCGCCCCGCCGGGTTCGACCGGGGGGACGGAAGCTATGTCGACCAAATGGCATCCGTTCCAAGTAGCAACGGCATGCAGGCGCACCGAATATCATTGGACGTCATCGACCGGGTTCGATCGTCCCGCTCAATCGTCCTGGTTCAATAGTGGAACCTGAACTCGACGCCGACTCGGCGGGGTGTCAGTACGCCGCGCGAGTAATAGCGTTCGACTACGTCGCTGCGCACCTGGTTGAACGAGGACCGATCGTTGCTGATCGCCGTCACCGCATATTTGTCGAAGATGTTGTCGGCGAACAGCCCGACCTCGAACGGCTTGGTGACGTAGTTGAGCGAGGCGCTGTGCGTCACATAGCCCGGGATCGCTTCGCCATTGCCGCGCAGGCCGACCCGCGAATAGATCTCGCCGCGGTAGATCGTCGCCCAGGTCGCCTCGATCTTCCCGCCGTCGCCGAGCGGATAGCTGTAGATGAGCCGTGCGCTGCCTGAGTTCTTGGCCGAGCCCGGCAACCGGTCGCCGGAGAAGGCGTTGTCGCGCACGCCCTGGCTCACCACCAGCCCGACGACGTCCTCGGTCAGATGCGCGTCGACATAGGAATAGGTGCCCGTCAGCGCGAGGTTGGGGGTGATCTTGACCGTGCCCTGGAAGTCGAACCCCTGCGACACCGCCTGGGCACCGTTCACAGTGATCCCGATCGCGCCGTTGACCGTCTGGCTCGGCACCTGCACGCCCGACCATTTGACATGGTAGCCGTCGACCGTGAGCAGGAGCCGCTTGTCGAACAGGCTGGCGCGGACGCCCAGTTCTATGTTGCGTGTGCGGTCGGGGCCGTAGCCCACTTCGTTCGGTAGCGCGCACAGCACCTGCCCACCGGCTGCGGCTCTGGCCAGATCCTCGGGCGTGCAGGCGATGACCTGGTTCACGCCGCCGACGCGGTAGCCCGTCGAATAGGTGGCATAGGCGAGCAAATTGTCGCTGAACTTGTACGAGGTATTGGCCTTCCAGACGATGCCGTCCTTGCCGGTCGAGCCGGGCTTGAACCGGTCCGCGTTGATCGTCGTGGACGGAAAATCGCCGATACCCACGCCGATCAGTGGCAGTGCCGACCCGCCGACGATGGTCGCGTCGTACTTGAAGTATCGGATGCCACCCGTCACCTGCCACGCGTCGGTCAGGTGAAGCGACGCCTCACCGTAGAGCGCCTTTTCGACGTTCTTGCTGTTGAGCTTCGAGACATATTCCAGGTCGTCGGGCCGCCCGGCGCCGGCGAAGTCCGAGAAGCCCGGCGTATATTCGTGCCGGTCGCTCGCGTATTTCTGACGGTTGTAGAAGCCGCCGATCACCCAGCTCAGCGGGCCGCCGTGCGTGGAGACGAGACGCACTTCCTGGTTGAGCTGCTTATATTTGCGTTCGTTGTTGGCAAAGGACGAGAAGGCGGGAAACGCCTCGTAACCATAATCGAGATCGAGCAGCAGATCGGTATTGTCGTCGACGCTGCTGATATCCTGCTTGGTATAGGCGGTGGTGCTCACCAGCTGGGCGATGCTGCCCAGGTTGATATTGAACTCGGCGGAGAACAGGTCGGCGCTGCGATCGACCGGCTCGAGATACCGGAACGGCGCCTCGTACTTGCCGGTACCCAGCACGCCGGCGCCATTCGCCTGGCGGCCGCCGGTCTTGGTCGTCTGATGCGCGTAGGTCAGGTACGCTTTGATATTGGGGTTGTATTCGAGCAGCAGCTGGTTGCGCGTGGTGAAGGTGTGTTCGTAGTTCACATCCTCCTTGCGCTTGAAGTTCGCGGCGTAATCGGCCGTGGTGCCGAGCGAACCGGTCGAGGTGGCCGTCGCGCGGCCGGGCTGCGGGTCGGAGACGCCCGGCTGCTGCAGGATGTAATTGTAATCGATGAAGCCGGCATTGTCGTAATAGCCGGTCGACGTGCGGAAGGCGACGTGATCGGCGATGATCGGCACGTTGATCGCGACGTCGCCGACCCCGCCGAAATCGTCGGAATGCGACTGCGCATAGCCACGGCCATGGACGTCGATCGAGAGGCGATCGGTCTCGGGACGGTTGGGAATGTAGCGGACTGCTCCGGCGAGGGTGCCGAGGCCGTAGAGCGTGCCCTGCGGTCCTTGCAGAACCTCGACCCGGTTGACGTCTATCAGCTTGAAATCGAGGTAGAGCGGGACTTCGCCGAGATACACGCCGACCGAGTTGCCGCTGTTGGCGCCGAACACGCTGGTATCCCCCGACGCGATCCCGCGCAGGATGATGCCGCCGGTCGATGCCGGTCCGGTATCAGCCACGGTGACGCCGGGAATGAAGGAGGCGAGCGAGCGGACATCGTCGAGCCGCTGCGACTGGATCGTTTCCGCTGACACCGCGCTGATATTGATCGGCGCGTCCTGCAGCGTGGTTCGCCGACGGCTGCCGGTCACGATGATCTCGTTGGATTCGGACTCTGCGGTTTGTGCCGCGGTGGGAGTTTGTCCTGCGGCGGACACGGGCGGCGCCTGTGGAGCATCCTGCGCAAGCGCCGGAACGCTAGCCGCGCTTGCCAGCGCAGTCGCGCACAATAAACCCGCGCGCGAGAATCGTCCTGCCATTTAAGCCCCCTTGGTACGTAAAACGCTATCGCCTCTCCATGTTCTTCCTGTCGGCGTCGGCGCCTCGCTCGGGGCCAATCGCTTATGAGTAGAGTGTGGATATTATCGGCGGACCAACATGGGGCGTTTGACGTAAGCCGGTCGCGCATCCGGACCGTGGCGCTGCGACGACCTACGTCAAACGGCGCATGCCTCGCGCGGGCGTGGGGCGGTATCTGGTCGTCATGGTTCGTCACGCTACTTCTCGCGCGATACGGTTGGCGGTCGGCCTTTCTTGCGCTCTGACGATCATCGCGCCGGCGCAGGCGGAGCGGCAAACGCGGGCTCGACTGGTCCCCTGTGGTGAGAACAGTTGCTTGCGGCTGTCGGGATATCGAGCGCGGGCGGCCATGGTCGTCAGGATCGGAGAGCACGATCTAAACGTCGAGGGCGACCGTGCGTGGCAGGCTACGGTCCCGCTGGGTGTCGCGCGCGCATGGCCGATCGCCCGGAACTACGCGCTGCGCGTTGCCTTCGTCGATCCCGATGCGGGGACGGAGCGGGTTGAGACGGTGATGCTGCCGCCGGGGTCGCTGGGATCCCGCAGCGAAATCGCCTCATTGATCGTCAGCGCCCGCTGAGGTTGGCGTAATTGCCGCACGCTTGTGATCGTGCCGCGGCAGTCTTACATCATCGTCACCTGATCGCCGGAGAGCGATAGGCCCGCGAACGCAGGAGATGATGATGAAGATTGGCCTGACGGCATGTGCCGCAATTCTGATGGCGACGCCTGCCATCGCCGCACCCGGCGGAAATCCCTTTTCGGCCGACAGTGCCGTACTCAACCTCAGCGGGATCGATCTCGCGAGTGTCGATGGGCAGCAACGTCTTGCGATCCGCATGGATAACGTGGCGAACAAGGTCTGCGGCGAGGGATTGAGCTCGATTCATCTGACGCTTGGCGCGCAGGCGCGTGGGTGTCGGGCGGACGTGATCGCCGACATGCGGACGCGGATTGCTACGGCCACGGCATCGCGTAATATGGCGGCTGGCACCCAGCTGGCTTCGCGCTGACGGATTGAACCGACCGTTTGAATGGACTGCAACCGGGGCGATGTGCGGCCCGGTTGCTGCTCCGTTAAATGGCGTATGGTCGCCGGGATTGCGGCGCCTACGGTTTACGCATGAAGCGAGCAAACCTACTGCGTGCCGGGATCCTGGCAGCCTTTGCTGCGCTGTTGGTTGGTGCCGCGCCGCCGAACCCCGTGCCGCGTTTCGCGCACTGGATCGATGGCACGGGATCGACCGAGCCCGAGACTCAGGTGCAGTGGGTCGACGCCGATACATTCGTCGTCCGCCAGTCCGTCAGGACCAATTTCGAGGCGCCCTTTCTTTATCTGCTGTTCGGTACCGATCGCGCGCTGCTGATCGACAGCGGCGCAGGCGGGCTGAAGATCCGGCCGACGGTGGACCGGGTGATCTCCGACTGGCGTGCGCGCCATCAGGGGCGGCCGGTCCGGCTGATCGTCGCGCATTCGCACTCGCATGGCGATCATCATGGTGGCGACGACGAGTTTCTCGACCGGCCGGATACCGAAGTGGTCGGGCTCCAGCCGCAGCAGGTTGCGGCCTTTTTCGGCATCCGCGACTGGCCGAACGGGGTTGGCCGGTACGATCTGGGGCACCGCGTTCTCGATATCGTGCCGACCCCGGGGCATGAGCCCGCGCACATCATGATCTATGACGCGCGTACGCGGCTGATGTTCTCGGGTGACATGCTGTATCCTGGTCGGCTCTACGTCCCGCGCGATCGGTTCGACGTGTTTCGTGCGAGTGCGGTTCGGCTGGCGGGTTTTGCCAGGAGCCATCCGGTCCGCGCGTTGCTTGGCGCGCATATCGAGATGACGACGACGCCCGGGCAGGATTATCCGATGGAAGCGGCCGCCCATCCGTTGGAACACGGCCTTGCACTGCCGCCGTCGGCGATCGAGGAATTGGAGAAGGCTACGGCTGGGGCAAAGTCACCGCCGCAGATCGATCGCCATGCCGATTTCATCATCTATCCGGTCGCGCCCAAGCCGGTCTGAAGGCCGGTTGAGCGCAACATATTGCGGTCGCTCAGTTCCCGATCGTCTCGGGTTTGCGCCACCACGACATCGTGTGCGCGTCATGCGCCGTCGTCCAAACGCCCGCGCTCGTATAGCGGAGCGCACCGCTGCCGGCGGGGGCACCCATGCGTGCGGTGATGGCAAGCGACGTAGGGTCGATCACCACGAAGGTCTGTCCGGCGGTGGTGCGCAGCCACACCTTGCCCCCGCCGGTGTCGATGTCGCCGTATTTCAGCGTCTCGTCCACCTTGACGCGGCCCGACACCGCGGCGGTTGCCGGATCGATCCGTGCGACGGTGCCGTCACCTTGTTCCTGGACCCATACCGATCCTTCGCCCGCCGCCAGGAAGCCGGGTTCGCGGCCCAACCGAGTCGTCGCGACGACCGTATTGGTGGCCGGGTCGATCTTCTGCACGCTCTGCTGCGTGCCGCTGACGGCCCAGAGCGATCCCATGCCGAAGGTCAAATAATAGCTGTCGGGATTGGTGGGGATCGACGCGGTGACGGCGTTGGTGGCGGGATCGACGCGCGCGATCACGCCCTTGGCGTCGCTTGCCACCCAGATCGATCCGGCGCCGGCGACGACGTTCAGTTCACCCTTCGGATTGGCGATCCCGGTCGGAATGACGGCAATGATCTTCGCGGTCTTCAGGTCGATCCGGGTGAGCGTGAAGTCCTTGCAGTCCGCGACCCACAGCGACTTGAACGCAATCGTCATCGCGCCGCACGGATGCGCCATCGGGACTTCCGCACGCTTTCCCTTGCGCGACCAGCGCTCGACGCGACCGCTGTTGGTGGCCCACACCGTCTTGCCATCGACGGCGAGGAAGTCCGCGAAGCCGGGCACGGGGATGACCTGTTCGCGCGGGTCGGCTGCCGATGCGGGCGTTACGGCCGCGGCGATGCCGAACATCGCGGCGGCCCATGTCGTTGCAACTGTCTTATTCACTCTTTGTCTTGCCCCCGTATGTAGTCAGTATCGTCGATCACGCAGGGACCTCTGCATCGGCATTGGACTGCCGCGGCTTGACGCGGTCGATCAGCGGGCGTGCGGGAAACAGGAACTGTTCCGGGATCGACAGCCGTCGGCGTTCGTCCTGGCCCACTAGTTCGGCTTCGCCGCTGCGGTACGTGCCGAAGATGCGATCGAGCAGGATCAGCGAATTGCCGTAATTGCAGCGCGTATCCTCATAGGCCACCGAGTGGTGGAGGCTGTGGTTCTGGATCGTGGTGAAGACGAACGCGTACCAGCGTGGCGGATCGAACCGCGTATTGGCATGCGCAAATGTGGAGACCACCGCGAGGATGTTGAGCGCGCAGAAGATCGCGGCCTGCGGCAGGTCGAGCAACGCGATTACGCTGAGGCTGATCAGGAACAGTTCGAGCGGATTGCCGACCGCACCCTTCATCGCGTTGAGCTGAGTCAGGTGATGATGCGGCGCATGCGTCGACCAGAAGAACGACTGGTTGTGCATCAGGCGGTGCAGCCAATATTGCCCGAACTCAATCAGGACGACGACCAGCGCGACCTGCACCACGAACGGCAGGTGCATCGCCCAAGGCGTCGCGATGCCGAGCGCACGTTTGGCGGCCATCATCGGCTCGTCGGCGAAGGTCTTCGTTGCCCAGGCGATCACGGTGTAGCTGAGCACGACGTAGAAGACGTCGGTGAAGAACTCCTGCCGGGTCAGGCGCCAGCTCGAATGCCGCTCCTTGACCCATTCGAGCGCCTGGATCAGCGCGGTCGTCGTCAGGGTCGCGACCACGATCGACCAAGGGTTCTGGATCCAGTCCGCGGGGCCGAATGCCCAGGACAGGATGATGGCCGCGACCATCACGGGCTGCACGTAGCTCAGAAACACTTTCTGCATCGGATCGCACCTGATTGGGTTGGCGGTGAATGCGACCGCCGTGCGCCATGACGATAGAGTGGGACGGCTTGCGTCGCAGGTGTGCGAATGACGTACGCGGGCGGCTATTCGACGATGATCCCGTGGCGCTCCAGGAAGTCGCGCGCGGGCCCCAGCGCGTCGGCGTGGAGACGCCAGCGATCGATCGAGTCCCGGTAGAGCGGCCGGCGGACCTGCGCGGCGCTAGGTGTCGAGACCGGCGCAGTGTTGGTATGGAAATCGAGACAGGCGTCCGACCATTCCAGTCCGCAATGCGCGAGCAGGCGGGCGGTTTCTTCCCGTTGGTTGTCGACGAGCGTCTCATACTGGAGTTCGAGCACGCGGCCGGGCAACACCTCGCGCCACATCGCCATCATGCGGTCGAAGCGTTGATAATAGGCGGCGATGTCGAGCAGGTCGTAGCTATAGTCGTAATAGCGCGAGCCGATCGCGAACAGGTTGCGGAAGTTGGCAGTGATCGTGTCCATCGGGTTGCGGCGAAGACAGACGATCGTCGCGTTGGGCAGGGCGCGGGCGATCATGCCGACGTAAAAGAAGTTACCGGGGAATTTGTCGACGACGCGCGGTTTCGTACCTGAGACGTGGGATGCGGCGCGCGCGAGATAGTCGCGGCCGATCGCGCCGAGGTCTGCGCTGGCGGCGGCACGGATCGTCTCGGGATCGAGCACGGTTCGGCTGCGTGTTCCTGCCGCGGCTTTTACGGCGAGCGGCATGGCCTGAAGTTCGCCGGCGCTCTCGACCTCGGGGTGGGATGACAGGATGCGGTCGACCAGCGTGGTGCCCGTGCGTGGCATGCCGACGATGAAGATGGGGGACGCTTGGGGTGGATCGGACACCTGCGCGCTAGCGATGGTCGGCCAGCAGGCCTCGACCTCGTCGAAATTGGCGGCATCGTCGGCGAAGCGATACGGCAGCGTGGTGCGGTGCTCGGCGTTGGTCTCGGCGAGGATGGCGAACGCGCCGTGCGGATCGTCGAGGTCGTCGATCTCCTTGGCGAGCGCATAGCCCAGCAGCAGGCGATCATGCGGTGACCGCGTCGTCTTGCGGACTGCCGAGAGGCGGTCGACATGGTTGCGGTCGGGTGTCTGGCGGCGCAATCCGGCCAGCAGATGGTGCGCGCGGGCATCGGTCGGGTTCAAGGCGAGCAGGTCTTCCAACGCCTGCTCCGCCTCGTCCTGTCGCCCGAGGAAGCTCAGCGCTGCGGCTTGGTTGTAGCGGAACGCGGTGTTGGCGGGCGCTCGTCGCACGGCTTCGCTGAAGTGGGGAAGCGAGGCGGCATGATCGCCCAGCCGTGCGTACACGCAGCCCATCGTGTCGCGCCCTAGCGCGTCCGTCGGCGGCGATCGCTCTGCCGCGGCCAGCGCCGATGCAGCGTCCGCGTCACGCCGGACGAGCGTGTAGAGTCGTGCGAGTTGGGCTTGGTATTCGCCGTGCCCGTCGAGCGCGACCGCTGTCTCGATCAGGTCGATCGCGATGCGTATCTTGTCGAGTTCGGCCGCGCTGATCCCGGCGAGGAAATGCGCTTCGGCTGCGTCTGGCACTTCCGTGCGCCAGCGGGTCGCGGCGGCAAGCGCGCCCTCATTGTCGCCCCGCGCGAGTGCCGCTCGGATAGCTGTTGCGCGGGTGGCCTCCATGCTCCCTCGACCTATCGCGTCAGCGTGGTGACGGCGATCGCCGTCGCCGACGCACGGTTCTCCACGCCCATCTTCTCGAAGATCTGTTCGAGATGCTTGTTCACGGTGCGGGGACTGATCTCGAGGATCTCGCTGACCTCGCGGTTCTGCTTGCCGCGGCTGATCCAGAGCAGGACTTCCGCCTCGCGCGAGGTGAGGCCGTGCTGGGCGGCCAGCATCGCCTGTTCCTCGCCTTCGTGGCGCTCGGTCAGGCGAAACACCCACTGGTCCGCGGCGGTGTTGCGCAGCAGGCCTGCTTCCAGCGTGCGATCGCCGGCATCGACCGTGATGAAGGCGCCCGGCATCGGCGGGCGCGCCTGCAATACGCGGAGCGCCGCGAGGAAGGGCTCGGGCAGCCCGCCGGACGCGCAGGACCAGCCGGGAAACAGCCGTTCGAGCATCGCGCTCGCGGCCGGGGTTAGCCATTGGGGCTCGCCGCTCCCGTCGACCGCCAGCGCGGGCCGGCCACTCATGTCGAGTGCGAGCTGGCTGCCATGCGCGACGCGCGCGGTGGCCAGATGAACCCGGATGCGCGCGAGAAGCTCCTCGATCACGATCGGCTTGCTGACGAAGTCGATGCCGCCAGCGTTGAGCCCGCGGACGACGTGCTCGGTCTCGGTCAGCCCGGTCATGAAGATGATCGGCAGATGCTGGAACGCCGGAATGGCCTTGATCCGCAGGGTCGTCTCGAACCCGTCGAGATTGGGCATCACCGCGTCCATCAGGATCAGGTCGGGTGTGATGTTCTTCAACAGCGCGAGCGCGGCGAGCCCGTCGATCGCGATCAGGACGGTCATCCCGGCGCTCTCGATGGTCGTGGTCAGGAACCGCAACGCCTCGGGCGTGTCGTCGACGACCAGGATGACCGGCCGTGTTGCGTTTCCGGGTTCAACGCGCTGCATCGTCGAGCGTCTTCTGTAGCGAGGCGAGATCGAGGTCGCTCGACTGGCGCCGGAGCACCGCGACCAAGGGGGCAGCGGTCGGTATCGTCTGCTCGAACATATCGAGTGCGCTTTCCAACCCGCGGAGGTGACCGATCTTCGCAAGGTCCCGCAAGCGATCGAGGAAGGGCAGGGCCGCCGTGGGCAGGGGGGCGGATTCCGCGGGCGTCTCGGGTATGTCGGGGACCGCTGCCTCGTCCCAGCGCAAGTCAAGCTGCGTGCCGATCAGCGTGATCAGCGCGTCGAGTTCGACCGGCTTCGTCACGAACGCATTATGGTTGCTTCGGCTCTCGCCCCCGATGTGCAGTTCATGCACGTCGGCGGACACCATTACGATCCGCAGCGCCGCGCCGTGCGTCGCGCGCAGCCGGGCCGCGACTTCCCATCCGCTCATCCCGGGCATCTGGATGTCGAGCAGCACGATATCGGCGGGGATGCGTTCGGCCAGCAGGAGCCCCTCCGTTCCATTCGCCGCGGTATGCACGACGAAACCCAGCGCGGCGAGCAGCGCCTGGAGGATGGCGCGCTGGGCGGGATCGTCGTCGATCACGAGCACGGTCCGCGGGGGTCCCGCATAGCCGGTGATCCTCGCACCCTGTACGGTCGCGCGCGACGGGACCATCGGGGCGGGCAGCATGATGCGGAAGCGAAAACTGCTTCCGACTCCCGGCTTGCTTTCCACGGCGATGTCGCCGCCCAGTACGCTGGCAAGCACGCGTGTGATGGCCAGCCCAAGCCCGATGCCCGGCTGACTTTGCGCCTCCGCGGAGTTGCCGCGCTCGAACGGTTCGAACACGCGGTCGAGGTCGCCCGCGGCGATGCCGATGCCGGTATCGCGGACCTCGATATCGGCGACCTGGCTGCGATAGCGGACCTTGACGGCGACGCTGCCCGACTGGGTGTATTTGATCGCGTTGGAGACGAGGTTGATGAGGATTTGGCGCAGGCGCTTTTCGTCCGTCTTCACCTGCGCGGGCAGCCGGTCGTCGATTTCGAGCGTCAGCGCCAGGCCCTTGGCGGCGGCCTGCATCCGGAACATGTCGACGATGTGGTCGAACAGCGGGCGGATGTCGATCAGGTCCGAGCGGATCGTCAGGACGCCGCTCTCGATCCGCGAGATTTCGAGCAGCCCTTCGACGAGATTGGTGACGTGTTCGGCGGAGCGACGGATGATCGTCCCGACTTCCGCGCCCGACAACGTGTCGTCGCGTTCCAGCAGCTGTGCATAGCCGTAGATGACGTTGAGGGGCGAACGGATCTCATGGCTGACCGCGACGAGGTAACGGGTCTTCGCCTCGTTGGCGGCCTCGGCCGAGACCTTGGCGCGCTGAAGCTCGGCCAGGGTCGCCGCATGGGAAGCGTTCGCCGGGGTCATGACCCGCTTGGACGTGAGAGCGTGTCGATATAGGCGCGCCAGCCGCCCAGCGCGGTGATGTCCTCGGCACCGACGATCGCGCGCGGCTCGGCGACGAAGCCCTTGACGACCGATCCGTCGGCGAGCGTCACCGAGCCGATCGCAAGAGGTGCCGGGACCTCGACAACGAAGCTGCCGAATGCCGCGACGTCTAGTTCATAGACTTCCACCGCGATCGCGGCGCCGTCGTCTTCGCCGACATGAATCAGCGCAGGCTTGGGCGGCGTGGAGTTGGCCATTGCGTACAGGCGGTAGGCCGGTGCGGTGGTGGTGGCACTGACCAGCCGCGCCTCGCGGGATGTTAGCTGCCAGTGGAGCGGCATGCCTTCGAGGTGGGCGCCGACGACGGCGAGTTTCACGGTTTCCATACTATCCTCGATGTTTAGGGGTGGGGGTGGGGGAAGTGCGGCGGCGGCGAGATAGGCCTCGCCCGCGTCGAGCAGGCCCTGGTCGGTCCAGGCGGGGGCGATCAGCGTGATCCCGAAGCCGGTCCCGTTGTCGCGCCAACCCGCGGGAAGGGCGAGCGCGGCCATGTCGAGCAGGTTGACGAAGTTGGTGTAGAGCCCGAGGTTGCTGTTGAGCGCGATCGGTGCCGCGCGCATCTCGGCGATGCGGTAGATCGTCGGCGTGGTCGGCAGCGCTAGCAGGTCGATGTCCTGCCACATCGCGTCCGCGATCCGCTGAAGCGCGGCGAGCCGATACTGGCCCTCGAACACGTCTACGCCGCTGACGGAACGTCCGGATTCCATGATCGAGCGCACGGTAGGGTCGATCGCCTCGGGGTGCGTATCGAGCAGCGGTTGGGCTGCAGCGGTGCGTTCCGCCACCCAGGGGCCGCCGTAGAGCAGCATCGCCGCCTCGCGCAGCGGCGCCATGTCCACTTCGACCAGTTCGGCATCGCCCGCGGCCAGCGTCGCCAGTGCCTGTTCGTACAGGCGGGCGGCGGTGGCATCGCCGAGGAAGATGCGTTGGTCCGGCGCGGGTACGCCGATCCGACGGGTGGCGACGCGGCGGTCCTCAAGCGGGCGCGAATAGGGATCTGCGGAATCGAAGCCGGCCAGCACCGTGTCGATCGCGCGCGCGGCCGCTGTCGAGTGCGCTAGCACGGTGATGCAGTCGATCGTGCGGCATGCCGGTACCAGGCCGGTGGTGCTCCAGCGGCCCTTGGTCGGTTTCATGCCGACCAAACCGTTGAACGCGGCGGGGACGCGGCCTGAGCCTGCGGTGTCGGTGCCGAGCGCGAACGCCACCAGTCCGGCCGCGACCGCGACTGCCGAGCCGGAACTGGATCCGCCGCTTACATAGGCACGATTGAACACGCAGGCGGGCGCGCCGTAGGGGCTGCGGGTGCCGTTGAGCCCGGTCGCGAACTGGTCAAGGTTGGTCTTGCCCATCGGGATCGCGCCGGCGGCGATCAGGCGTTCGACCACCTCCGCCGACACGGTCGGCCTATAGGCGAAGTTGGGGCAAGCCGCGGTGGTCGGCACGCCGGCGAGATCGATATTGTCCTTGATCGCGAACGGCACGCCGGCGAGCGGCAGTACCTCGCCCGCGGCGATCCGTGCGTCGACGCGGCTTGCGTATTCCAGGACATCGGCGTCGGCGATGCGGGTGATCCACACCGCGGGCTGGATCGCGGCGTAGGCATCGATGCGGGCGAGCGCGGCTTGGGCGACGCTGACCGCATCGGTGCGCCCGGAGGCGACGGCGGCGGCGATGGCACCGACTTCGAACGGTTCGTCCATCATGCCACCTCCACCGCGAGCATTGCACCGCCGGGTGAGAGCGGTTGCCGTTCCTGGACGTAGATGCGGCGTATCGTACCGGTAACGGGGCTGATCACGGGCGATTCCATCTTCATCGCCTCGATGATGCCGATCGTGTCGCCCTCCGTCACTTCGGCCCCTACGGCGACCAGTAGTTTCCACAGGCTGCCGCCGAACGGGGCCTCCACCAATTCGCAGCCTTCGGGCAGGTCGATCTCGGCGGTGCCGGCACCAGCGTCCGCTTCCTCGGTCAACGCTGCGACACGGTCGAATTCGCCGTTGCGCTCCCAGTCGGCACGCTCCTCGTCGAATGCCGCCTGGCGCTGTGCCTGGAATGCGGTGATCGATGGCGCGTTTTCGGTTAGGAAGGCGCGGTATTCGGAGAGGCGGAACACCTCTTCCTCGATCCGGATCGCGCGTCGGCCGAGCGGGAAATCGCGGCGCCATTCGGTCAGTTCGTCGTGGCTGACCGGGAAGAAGCGGATGCGGTCGAAGAAGCGCAACAGCCAGGGCTTGCCGTCACGAAACGCATCGGTCTGGCGCCAGGCGTTCCACACCTGGATGGTGCGGCCGAACAGCTGGTATCCGCCGGGCCCCTCCATGCCGTAGATGCACATATACGCGCCGCCGATGCCGACGACGTTGGGCGGAGTCCATGTGCGCGCTGGGTTATATTTGGTGGTGACGAGGCGGTGCCGCGGGTCGATCGGGGTCGCCACCGGTGCGCCGAGATAGACGTCGCCGAGGCCCATGACGAGGTACTCGGCATCGAACACGATCCGCTGCACGTCGTCGATGCTGTCGAGCCCGTTCACGCGGCGGATGAACTCGATATTGTCGGGACACCACGGTGCATCGTCGCGCACCGATTCCATGTATTTGTCGATCGTCTGGTAGATCGCCGGGTCTTTCCACGACAACGGCAGATAGACGACGCGCGAGGGGATCTCGAAATCGTCGAGGCCACCGAGCCGCTCCTCGGCCTCGGCAAGCGCATCGAGCAGCGCAGCCAGGGATAGTTGTCGGCTGTCGTAGTGGATCTGGAGGGAGCGGATGCCCGGGGTCACGTCAATGATACCGGCGAGCGCGGCCTTTTCGACTTCGAGCATCAGTGCGTGAACACGGAGCCGGAGTTCGAGATCGAGCATGATCGGGCCGTATTCGACCAGCAGGTTGCGATCGCCCTGCTGGCGATAGGTGACCGCCGGACGTACGCCCTGCGCTTCGATCGATCGCAGGATCGGCGAGCCGAGATGGTCGCCTGTCTCCACCGGTGGGAGCGGCGTGGCGAGCGTGGCGACGAGCCGGTCCTGCGCCTGCTCGGCCGCCACCGCCGTCGCATTGTCGATCGGCGCGAAGCGCACGCTGTCGCCCGGCGCGAGCTGGCCGACCTTCCATAGGTCCGCCTGCGCGACCACGAACGGACAGACGAAGCCGCCGAGCGAGGGACCGTCCGGGCCGAGGATGATCGGCATGTCGCCGGTGAAGTCGACCGCGCCGATCGCATAGGCATTGTCGTGGATGTTAGACGGGTGCAGCCCCGCCTCGCCGCCGTCCTTGCGCGCCCAATGCGGCTTGGGGCCGAGCAGGCGTATGCCTGTGCGGTTGGAGTTGTAGTGAACCTTCCACGCCGTGCTGCGCAGCATCGCGATGTCGTTGGCCGTGAAGAAATCGGGTGCGCCGTGCGGCCCGTAGAGGACGGCGAGCGTCCATTCGCGGGTGATCGCGGGGCGGTCGGCTAGCGCGAGCGTTGCCGCCGGCGCGCGGGCGGGATCGGTTCGGGCCAGATGCAGCGTGTCGCCGGTCATCACCGCGCGCCCGGCATGGCCGCCGAACTCGCCCAGCGTGAACGCGCTGCGGCTGCCGAGGAATAGCGGCACGTCGAGTCCGCCGGCGATCGCGATATAGCCGCGCATACCGCCACCGGTGACGCGCCCGATCTTTAGGATCTGGCCCGCCACAATGTCGATCGGTTCGTAGCAGGACACTGACGTGCCATCGACGACTGCACCGAAATCGGCGCCGGTCAGGCAGATTCGGGTGGCGACGTTGAAGAGCAATGTCGGCCCGGCAGCGGTGATCTCCAGTCCCGCCGTGTCTTCCGCGTTGCCGAGCAGTCGGTTGCCGAGGCGGAAGGCGAGTGCGTCCATCGGGCCTGAAGGTGGTACGCCGACGTCCCACAGGCCGAGCCGGCCGGGGTAATCCTGGACCGTGGTAGAGGCACCGCCTGCCAGCACGCGGATCGACCGTGGCGTATAGGCGATGTCGGCGAGCGCGCGGGTCGAGACCTCTCCGCTGGTGAACACGGGCGAGCGTACGACGGTGCGTAGCCAGTCGAGGTTGGTCTCGATCCCGGCGATCGACGTGGCGTCGAGCGCGTCCTGCATCGCCTGCACCGCGGCGTCGCGGGTCGGGGCGGTGACGATCAGCTTGGCGAGCATCGGATCGTACCAGCTCGATACCTCGGTGCCAGCGGCGATCCAGCTGTCGACGCGAGGACCTTCGGGGAACGATACGCCGACCAGCCGGCCCGAGCTGGGCCGGTAATCCTGCGCGGGATCCTCGGCATAGAGGCGGACCTGGATCGATGCGCCGACCGGCTTCGCCTCGAAACCGTCGAGGAAGGCGAAGTCGTCGGCCGCGCCGCGCACCATCCATTCGACGAGATCGACGCCGGTAACCTGTTCGGTGACGCCGTGCTCGACCTGGAGCCGCGTGTTGACCTCTAGGAAGAAGAAGTCGTCGCGTTCGGCGTCGTAGAGGAATTCTACCGTGCCTGCCGAGCGGTAAGCGGCGGCGGCGGTGAGCCGGACCGCGGCGTCGATCAGCGCCTGGCGCGTGGCGGCGGGGAGCAGCGGGGCGGGGGTTTCCTCGACGACCTTCTGGTTGCGGCGTTGGAGCGAGCAATCGCGTTCGCCGAGCGCTACGACGTGACCTGCGCCGTCGCCGAACACCTGCACTTCGATATGCCGTGCACGGGCGACGTAGCGTTCGAGGAATACGCCGCCGTCGCCGAAATTGCCTGCGCCGAGGCGGGCTACGGTCGCGAACCCTTCGCGGATGTCGGCTTCGTCGGCGCAGACCTTCATCCCGATGCCGCCGCCGCCAGCGGTTGCCTTCAGGATCACGGGATAGCCGATCCGCGCTGCCGCCTCGACCGCGGCGGCTTCGTCCTGGAGCAGGTCGGTGCCGGGCGCGAGCGGCACGCCCTGCGCGGCGGCGAGATCGCGCGCGGTGTGCTTCAGCCCGAAGGCGCGGATGTTGTCGGGGGTCGGACCGATGAACGCGATGCCGCGCGCGGCGCAGGCCTCGGCGAAGGCGGTGTTTTCCGAGAGGAAGCCGTAGCCGGGGTGGATCGCCTCGGCGCCAGTTGCCTCCGCGGCGGCCAGGATCGCCTCGACGTTCAGATAGCTTTCCGCGGCCGGTGCGGGGCCGATCCGGATCGCTTCGTCCGCCTGGGCGACATGCGCGGAGCCGGCATCGGCGTCGCTGAACACCGCGACGGAGCCCACGCCCATCGTCTTCAGCGTGCGGATGATACGGCAGGCTATCGCGCCGCGATTGGCGATCAGGACCTTTTTGAACATCATGCCGACACCAGCATGCGCACCGGCGTGGGGTTGAAGCCGTTGCAAGGGTTGTTGACCTGCGGGCAATTGGACACGACCACGATCACGTCCATCTCCGCGCGCAGGTCGACGGTCAGTCCGGGCGCGGAGATGCCGTCGACGATGCCGAGCGTGCCGTCCGCCTCGACCGGCACGTTCATGAAGAAGTTGATGTTCGAGACCATGTCGCGCTTGCCGCGGCCCGCGCGGATATTGGCGTCGAGGAAATTGTCGACGCAGCTATGCTGGGCCTTCGTGTGATGGCCGTAGCGCAGCGTGTTGGACTCGCACGAGCAGGCGCCACCGATCGTGTCGTGATAGGCGACGCTGGTGCCGGTGATCGTCATCATCGGCCGACCTTCGTTCGAGAGTAGCAACGCGCCTTCGCGAAGGAACAGGTTGCGCTGCGCCGCGATCGTGTCCTGCGCGCTGTAGCGTTCGGCGTCGTCAGCGGCAGCGTACATCAGGAAATCGACCGCCTGATTGCCTTCGAGATCGACGATGCGCAGCGTTTCACCGGCGGCGATGCGGTGCATCCAGGGTGCGCGGGCGGGGACGATCTCGTCGTGGCGGATGGTACCGGGGAGGGGGGAAGTGGTCATGTCGGTCCTTCAGCGCGCGTAAAGATCTTCGGTGTTGAGGAAGGCGCGGAGCCCTTCCGGCGTCGCGGTGCGTACAGGGTCGTCCTCGGCGGCCGGCTCGCCACGCCACGCCGTCGCGCGCAGTGGCGTCACACTGAAGTCGGTGCGGGTGTCGAGCACATGCGGGCAGTTGGCGAGCACGACGATCAGCTCCATTTCCGCGCGCAGGACGAGCGTCCGGCCGGGCGGAAAGGGGCCGGTCTCGGGCAGGGTGGCGCCGTCCTCCGCGATCCGGACGCCCTTGAACCAGTTGATGCAGGGGTGGACGTCCTTGCGACCGAGCCCGTGCCTGGCGACACCCAGCATGAAGCGGTCGCGCGCGTTCGGATGCTCGCCGTAATTCTTCCCGTCGCCATAAGCGCGCGCGTTGGATGCCTCGTTCGAGGCGCCGCAAAATGCGTCATGCGTGCCGGCGTCATCCTGCAGGATGGTCATCATCACGCGGCCCATGTCCGACAGCAGCAGCCGGCCCGCACCGAGATAGCCGTTCCACTGCACCTTGAGCGTATCGGCGACGTTCAGCCGCTCGGTCGGCGTCTCGGCGTTGAAGACCAGCATCGAGGCGCAGGCGTCGCCGGCGACGTCGATCAACCGCAGGCGTGTGCCGCGGGCGATCCGGCGCGACGTATAGCCCGCAGGCGCGATCGTCTCTTCCCACACGGTTTCTCCGGGCGCGTCGAGGGCGGCGGCGGGGAGGGTGGGCATGGCCTCCACCCGGGTCCCCGTCATCGCGCGAGCGTGATCGCGGGCGCCGTACGGATCGGCGGTGGTAGTCGTCATGCGATGGGTCTCCGTAGAAGATCGGGCCGTGGAAGGTCTGTGCTGCCGATCGCGTCGACCAGCGCTTGCGGTGGCAGCGTCTTGCGATCGAGCGGCAGGTCGTAGGTGGTAGTGGCGCCGAAGCGGTGCGGCGCGTGCGGATCGTGGCGACGCTTGTCGAAGGCGAGCACGCGCGTGCCGAGCTTGAACGCCTCGCCGATGTCGTGCGTCACCATCACGATGGTGAGCCCGCGTTCCTGCCAGAGGCGGGTGATGAGCGCGTGCATGTCGAGGCGGATGCCCGGATCGAGCGCGCCGAACGGCTCGTCGAGCAGCAGGATGCGGGGATGCTTGACGAGCGCTTGGGCAATCGCCAGCCGCTGCTGCATGCCGCCCGACATTTGCGCGGGGTAGACATCCAGGCTGTGTTCGAGACCGACCGCGGCGAGCATCTCGACCGCGGTTTCGCGTGCGGCGCGGCGCTGTGCACCGAACAGGCGCGCGGCAAAGGGGGCCTGCGCGCATTCGATCCCGAACATCACGTTGCGTAAGGCCGTGAGATGCGGGAACACCGAATAGCGCTGGAACACGACGCCGCGATCGGGGCCGCATTCGGCGCGCATCGGTTGGCCGTCGAGCAGAACCTGGCCGCGGCTCGGCGCCTCCTGGCCGAGGATCAGGCGGAGGAAGGTGCTCTTGCCGGCACCCGACGGGCCTACCACCGCGACGAAGCTGCGCTCGGCGATCTCGAGCGAGACGCGTTCGAGGACGATCTTATCGCCATATTCGACCCAGATGTTGCGCATTTCTAGAAGCGGGCTCACCGGCCGGCTCCGTGGGCCCAGGGGAAGCCGCGGCGGCTGACGAACAGCAGCAGCGCGTCGGCCGCGATCGCGAGCAGCGAGATCCAGGCGACGTACGGAAGAATGATGTCCATCGCGAAATAGCGTCGAACCAGGAAGATCCGGTAGCCGAGCCCGACATCGGAAGCGACCGCTTCCGACGCGATCAGGAACACCCAGGCGGGCCCCATCGACAGCCGCAGCGCCTCGATCAGGCGCGGCATCAACTGCGGCAGTGCAACGCGGATCGCCAATTGCCAGCTGTTGGCGCCAAGCGTCTGCGCCTTGACCGATTGCTCGACCGGCAGGGTCGCGACGAAGCTCGTCAGGTCGCGCGTCATGAATGGCGCGATGCCGATCGCGATCAACGCGATCTTCGACGCTTCGTCGAGCCCGAGTACGATGAACAGGATCGGCAGTACCGCGACCGGCGGAATGACCGCGATCACCGCGACCGTTGGACCGAGAATGGCGCGCGCGAGCGACATGACGCCGAGCAGCAGGCCCAGGACCAGCGCGCTCGCGGTCGCGATGGCTAGGCCGATACCGAGGCGATACAGGCTCGCCAGCGTGTCGGCGACGAGGATGATGCGATCGGTCGACGCGTCGCGATCAGTGGTGAAGCTGCGAATGGCCTGCGCCATCGCCTCGAAGGTCGGCAACACCTTGTCGGCGGGATTGTCGAGGTGGCGCGCCTCGGAGGCGAGCAGATAGACGAACAGCAGCGCCACGATCGGCAGCGCGCCGAGCAGCAATCTTGCCCCGCGTCCGAGGCGAATGTCGACGAGCCGGGTCAACGCAGATGCCCTGTCGCAACGCTCCGGTCGCACCGATCGCGAGGACTGTTGGAATGGTTTGGCAGCACGCTCATCTCATCCCCAAATTCGCGCATGCGGGTGGCACGCTGCTCCGTTCGTCGAAACGGCTGTTCCGACGTTGCCTGTTCATCCTGTCAGCGCGAGGCTAGAGCTTCCCGTCCGCCGCCAGCTTCATGTAGCTCGGGTCGAACCGCAGCTTCACGTTCTTGGTATCGCCGAGCGTCTTGCCGCCGGCGAAGGTGATGCCGATCGTATCGACGGACTTCGCGCTCGGACCGAACAGGCCGTGCGCGAAGCTGAACTGACGGACCCGGTCGGTCACCGTGATCAGGTCCGGGTTCTCCGCATAGGCGACCGCGTCCTGCGGCTTCGCGTACAGGTGCGTTGTCTTGAGCTGTTCGTCGAAACTCGCCTCGGTCGTGCCCGCGGCCTTCGCCATGGTGGCGCGCGCGGCGCGGCCTGCGGCGTCGTTGCGGGTCATGATCGCCATCGTCTCGTACCAGATGCCGGCGAGCGCCTTGCCGAGGTTCGGGTTGGCCTTGAGCGTCGCGGTGCTGACGTTGAGCGTGTCGAGAATTTCGTTGGGGATCTTCGAGCTGTCGAAGACCTGCGTCGCGCCCGGCGTCGCGCGGATCGTCGACAGCTGCGGATTCCAGGTTACGACCGCATTCACGCTCGGGGAGGCGAACGCACCGACGATGTCGGCGTCGCCGGTGTTCACCGTCTTTACGTCCGCGAGCTTCATGCCGCTCAGTTCCAGACCGCGCGCGAGCAGGAAATGCGACACGGACAGTTCGACGAGCTTGACCGAGCGCCTCTTGATGTCCGCCATCGTCCGGCCGTTCTTGAGCACCACGCCGTCATTGCCGTCGGAATAATCGCCGATCAGCAGCACGGTGGTATCCTTGCCCCCCGCCGCCGGAATGGTCAGCGCATCCATCGTCGTGCAGACCACGCCGTCTAACTTGCCCGCGGCGTATTGGTTGACGGATTCGACATAGTCGTTGACCTGGACCAGCCGGATCTGGATGCCGTATTTATCGGCCCATTTCTTTACGATCCCGGACTGTTGCGCATAAGCCCAGGGCATCCACCCGGTGTAGATCGACCAGCCGATCGCGAAGTCCTTCTTCACGACACCGGCGCCGGTCGCGGATCCCGACGGCTTGCTGCCGCAACCGCCTAGCGCGAGCAGCACAGCGACGGCGGCAACGCCATTCAGCCACGGTCGAGACACCATCAAGCAAACCCCTTAGCCACCTGATGATCCCAGCGCGCCGCTGCCCTCTTTCAGGAGAGGGAACAGGAACGGCGGATGCGGGCATCATCCTTGGGTAACGTTGGCCCGCCGGGGATCATCAATGAAGAGGTAAAATGCTGATGAAAGGCATAGGCTGCATCTATGCCCTGCGTTGTGCACGATGGCGTCGGGTCACTTCGTCGAGAAACAATTGGGTTGCGGTATCGCGTGACGGATCGGCTCGCGCGAGCAGGAAGATGTCGTAGGCGGGCTCGGCGTCGGCGTGGAGCAGTGGCCATAGCCGGCCCTTGGCGACCGCATCCGCCGCGGCGAGTACGGGCAAGAAACCGATGCCGACGCCCAGGGTAATCAGCCGTGCCGCCTCGTTGATGTCCTCGGCGTGACCCGTCGCCTTGGTGCCGAGACGATAGCGACGACGCAGGCGGGTGATGGTGTCGAGTTCGTCGTCGCCGGTGAGCACGAACCCCTCGTCCTTCAGTTCGCCCAGTCGGTCGACCCGGTGTCCGAAAAGAGGGTGGCTGCGCGCGCAATAGAGTTGCTGGCGTTCGACGAATAGCGGTTCGTAGACGAGGCTGCTTCTTGGGTTGCTGTCGTAGCCGACGCCGATCTCGGCATCGCCTTGCTCCAGCGCGTTGAGAACGGCGCGCCAAGGCGAGACGCGAATCTCGATATGGATGTTGGGGTTGCGGCGGTGGAAGCTGACGATCGCCTCGTCGAATTCGGTCGAGGTCACCGCCGAGATAAGCTGGATACGGACGATGCCCTCGACGCGCTTGGTGGCCTGCGCGACCTGATGCGGAACCATCCGCGCCGCTTCGAGCATCTCCTCGCACAGCCCGAGAAGCGCCGTGCCGGCTGCCGTCATCTCGACGCCGGACGATGATCGCTTGAGCAACTCGACGCCGACCTGGTCCTCCAGCCGTTTCAGCGCTGCGCTGATGCTCGGTTGCTGCTTGTTCAATTTGCGCGCGGCTGCGCCGATCCCGCCCGCCCGAACGATCTCGACGAAGGTGCGCAACAGGTTCCAGTCGACCCGGCTCGCGAAGGTCTTGTCAGGCAGGATCGCGTTATCGTCCAAACACTCGGCTCCCGGATTGTCCGGGCGCACCTTTAGCTGCGTGTCGTTCTTGCGCAACGCGTGCGGCATGCGCCGTCCGCGTTGCGATGCGGGTCCAATCCGCTAGGTGCCCAGCAGGCTCTTTCGGAACAGCGCCTTGATCCGGCGATCTTCGAGAATGCGGCCGACGGCATACAGCGCGGCGAAAATGCCTGCGAAGACATAGCCCGGTGTAGGCGACGGCTTCTTGTCGTCCTCGTCCTTCTTGCCCTTCTTTTTGGGCGGGTCAGGCTCGGGAGCGCCCAGCGCCTTGTCGATCGGGTTCAGGACCACTGGCGGCTTCTTGACCTCGGGCTTCTTGCCCTTGGCCTCGGTCCTCGCCTTTTCGAACTTGCCGAGGACGATCGTCGCCTGGGCGAAGGCGAGAAACAACAGCGGCGCGAGGAAGCAGAACAGCAGCGCGCGGCTGGCCAGGCGGTATCGCAACATCAGGCCGGGTGCGTCCTGTTCGATCCGTAGAACGCCGCCGTCGAACACCGCCATCTTGTCCTGTGCGGCCTGGATTTCCTTGCGGAACGACAGCGTGTCACCTGTTCGTTCGCGGGTCGTCCCGGTCTGGCGGAAGAGTGGGTCGAGCCGTTCGAACGCGTCGTCGACGGACTGCCCCGGCGCGAGTGGGAGGCTTCCCTCCACGTGCCAGATTCCGTCGATAAAGCGCCGATACACCGAGTATCCCAGAGATGCGCGTGGTGCCGTCGCATCGAATGCCGTAGCCCGGTCTGCAGTCGGAGCGGCTCCGGTCATTCTGCCGGCACCATCGGAGCGGGCGCCATCGACCCAATCGACCGCCGCCCGAACCGTTCCTTGATCGACTTCCACCCTTCGGTGAAGGTGTAGGTCATCGTCTCGCGGACCGACATTGGGCGTCCGCCTTCCATGCCAAGCAATTCGGCTTCGCCGTCGACGCAGGTCCCGAACACGCGGTCGATGATGACCCAGGTGTTGGAATAATTGCTCCGGCTCGCCTCGTAATCCTGCGAATGATGCACGCTGTGATGCTCGGTCGTGTTGAACAGGAAGCGCCACCAGCGCGGCGAATTGAAGCGGACGTTGATGTGCTGGTAGGTCCCGACCGCCAGCCCGAAGGACCCAGCGAGCAGCGCGGCCCGCGGTACGAAATCGAAGAACCCACCGACGCCGAGACCGATCAGGAACAGCTCGACCGGATTACCGACGGCACCCTTGTTGATGTTGAGCTGGGTGATGTAGTGATGCGGCGCATGTGCCAGCCACAGCGGATGCCAGTTGTGCATGCCGCGGTGCATCCAATATTGCCCGAAATCGAACACGAGCGAGATCATCAGTGCCTGCACCAGCAGCGGCAGGCCGGTGAACCAAGCGAACTTTTCCCAGTCGAACGAGTGCTGGATCGCCTCGATCATCGGACCGTCGCCGATATAGCCGTCGATCATGCGCAGGACGGTGTAGCCGAGGCCGACGTAGAACAGGTCGGTGGTCAGTTCCTTCCACGTCAGTCGCCAGCTTTCATGCCGCGGCGTCAGCCATTCGAGGCCAAGCAGCAGCATTTTGAAACCGATACCGATGCCGATCGCGGTCGATGCCTTGGCGATCGAATTGGGCGCGTAGAACCAGAACGCTATCAGCGCGAACAGCATCGTCGGCTGGAACCAGGTGAAGAAGAACTGCTTTGCCGGGCCGCCCTGTACCTTCGGGATATTCTCCCAGCCCACGATGACGGGTGCCTGTGCCCCGATCACTCTCTTGCCGACGCGAACTCCGCTCATAGTATCCCCGCGATGCCAAGTTTCTACGAGGAAGATGCCCCAGATTGCGCGGGGGCGTCATACGTCATCGGACGTATATCGACGGAGTTTGGGTGGCGGTTTGGAGGCTTGGGAGCGCTACGTTATCGATCGACGCTGCGCGGCGGCGCCCGGTCGGCGGCCGGCCCTTTCTTCGGCGCGATCTCGTCGACGCGTCCGGCGAGGTCCAGCAGGTCGCGGTGCAGTCGTCCGGCGGCAAAGGCGAGGCCGAATACGCGTCCCGATGCTTCGAAATCCAGGGTCGCCGCGGCATCACTTCGGCGGAACACATCCAGTGCGGTGCCGAACGTGCGATAACAGGTCTCGACATCGCCTCGATCGACCGTCCCGCCGTTGCGAAGCGCTGCGGAGCACCGTGCTGCGAGTGCCGCGTGAGCCGTCAGCATCGCCGCGGACGGTCGTGCCAGCGCAGCCAACGCCGCCTGCGGAAGGGGTTCGTCCAGTGCGCGACCGCTCAGCACCAGATCGTTGCGGATCCGCCAGAGCGTGCGCGGTACGGACGCAGGAATGCCGTGATCGGCGAGCCGCGATGCGCGTTCCCTGTCGGCATCCTTCATCGCAAGCTCGACCGCGGCCAGCGCCTGCCGGAGCGCGCCATGTTGAGGGGACGAGGGGAGCGCCAGCCCGGCCGTCAGCGCATCCCCCTGAGCACGCAGCATCGCTTCGATATGGCTGAGGACCGCCAACGTGCGTGCGATCACGACGCCGTGCGACCGTGCCGGCAGGATCAGCATCGCCGCGAGCACGCCGATCACACCGCCAAGGCCGATCTCGATGATCCGATCGCGGACGAACAGTTCCACCGGCGCACCGGGTGGAGCGCTGAGCAACATGATCGCGGCCGTTACCGGCGCGATCCGTAATCGCGGCCGGATCGACGCGACCAGTGCGGCGATGCCGGTGACCGTCACAAGCACCAGCCCGAGTTCCACCGTGTCGGTCCGACCGAGTGCGGCGCCGATGCCGCCAAGGACCGCGCCCAACAAAGTTCCCAAGAGGCGATCCGTCGCCGCGCCGAGCGTCCCCCCGATCGATGCCTGCATCACGATCAGCACCGTGAAGACCGCCCAATACCCCTCGTGCAAGCCAAGCGTCTTGTACGCCGCGAACGCCGCCGCCGTCGCGGCGATCACGCGGACCGTCTGACGCAGGCTGTCCGCGTTCGCCGTGATGACGGCGCGAGGCTGGAACTCGAGTGTCAGCGCGTCCTCCTTCGACCTAATGTACGCACCTATGCAGTGTCATCGCCCGCCCTGAAAAGCGAATGTGAAGCGGTACGGCGGCGATGTCCGATGATGCTCGGCTGTCGACCGGGGTGGCGTCGCCGTCACCAAGGTCAAGCTGCCGTCGGCGACGTCGACGGGTTTACCGAGCGTGAGGTCGAGCTGCCGCGTCCATCCGCCGCCCAATACCGTCACGCGCACCACCAGGCGGCCGGCCCAGACGCATTGCACGTCGGTTGGACAGCGGCTGTCTTCGATGACGCGCTCGGGGCGCACCCTCGGCCCGTCGACGGACGCGATCTGGCCCAGGCGGACCGGTCCCTCGATCGGGCCGGCAGCGGTACAGCCGGCAAGGATCGATACAGCTACCGCGAGAACGGTCGTCTTCACCGGTTCGGACATCGCCGACAAACGCTTAGCCACAATAGGCGGAAACCACCCGGCCTTCCGCCACCGTCACGGTGATGCGTTCCTGCCGATAGTCCTTCGTCGTGCTGTCCCCAGGGGCAATCCGCCTGAGTATCGTGCTTCCGGTCCGACGCAAGATGCTCGCATCGTCGGGCGCCGCCAGTCCGACCAGCGCCTTGGCGGCCTCCACGTTGCAGGTCGCCGGTTCAGCGCTGGCGATCGTACCCGTAGAGGCGCAGGCACCGAGACCGATCAGTCCCAACATCACCGCAACCGTGCCCATCATATTGGTCTTCATCGTCGTACCTCCGTCATGTCAGAACGACCTGCGGGGTAACAGGCCGAAGCTGAACGATAGACGTTGCCGTCAGCGCAAAGCCTTGGTTTACTGTTCATACGTTCCCCATGGCCTCGACGGTTCGCGTGTCTGAGAATGTCAACGCTCGCCGATAAACGCGGCGATCGGCAGCGCTTGCGGGGCGCTGCGCAAGGCCTCGGCGAGCGTGCGGTGCGCGTCGCGATCGCAACCATAGTCATATACCAGGTGACCCGCGCTATTCGGGCCGGTCCACGTCACGTCGGCCGAGGGCAGGTCGGACGCATATGTCTTGCAAGAGTCCGGGCCAGTCAGCCGTAGTTCGCCGACGGGCAGATAGGGCTGGAGCCGGCCGAAGAACTCGGCGACCTGCTGCTGCGTCGCCGTGAAGCGGCGTTCGCCTATGGCGGCGGTGTGACGGACGCCGGTGAAGACGCCCGCGCCGTCGAGACCGATGGTCACGGTATAGACGGGGCACGTTCCGTGGCATGGCGTCGTGGCATAGGTCACCCGATCGATCTGTGGTGCGGCGGTCGCGGCTGTTTGCGGCCCATTCTCACGCCCGGTCGTGGCACATCCGCTCAACGCAAGCGCTGCTGCCGTCATCCATCCCATCGATCGCATCGCCCGCATCGTCAATTCCTTCAATATCACTGTCGTCGACCTAGACTCATGTCGTCACGCGGCCACAAGCTCGATGTTCGGATGATCGGCGATTATTTCGAGGACGATGTCGAAATAGGTTTGCCCGACGCCGCGTTCGAGTGCGTCGAGTTGCTGCGCGATAACGCCGATATTGAAAACATCGGGTCGTTGCAGCTTTTCTTCGAGGAACTCGCGGGTCGTCTCCATGCCGAGCGTCGACGCGCTATTTGCCATGTCCTGCCAGACGAGCCGGATCGGCTCTCGCCCCTTGATCGCGCCGTACCCGCCATACAGCAGGTCGTTCAACGCATCGAGGCTGTTCGCCAGCTTCCAGTCCTCGTCGGCCATGAAAACGCGATTTATCTCGGCGTAGAAGCGTGGAATGTCGTGGATATTCTGCCCGATAATCGTCAACGTTTTTACCATCGGAGGGCAAGCCTTGCTCACGTTGGAGTTCGAATGCGCTGTTTCAGCCTGTAGGATACCATCAAGACTTCTCCGCGACGTCGACCATTGCGTCAAATTGACCTGCGCAACTGTGCGGCAGCGCATCCGCAGCGCTCGGGGGCATGGCGACGGTCATCACGTATCGTCCGATACGCTTCGTTCGGCTGGCGGCAAAGTCCCTGTACTGCGTATGCGTATCCGCAGCGCCGACCGGCGATGGTTTGATTGCTTCGCCGATCAGCAATAGTGACGGATCGTCGTCGCTGATCGTCTCGACCAGGAAGGCGAGCGCCGACAGGCGGCCGCGGAGGATGCGTTCGGTCGGGAGCGAGACGTTGACCGCGACCATCACCGGCGTGTCGGGTGCGCGGCCCGCGGTGATCAGGTTGCAAGCGACTTCGCCGGCGGCGGCGCGGCCCATGTAGACGGCGAGCGTCGCATCGGGTGCGGCGAGCGCGGTCCAGTCGAGATCGAGCGCTTCACCAGCGCGGGCGTGCGCGGTGACGAAGGTGAGTTTGCGCGCGAGGCCGCGTAGCGTCAGCGAGGCGCCGGCCGATGCGGCGGCGGCGCTGGCGGCGGTGATGCCGGGGCAGATGCGGACCGGTATGCCGTGGGCGGCGAGGTGGTCGATCTCCTCGGTCGAGCGGCCGAAGATCGACGGGTCACCACCCTTGAGACGGACGACGCGCTTGCCGGCGAGCGCGGCGGTGGCGATCAGCACGTTAATTGATGCCTGGTCCTTCGAATGGCGGCCGGACCTTTTTCCGACGCTCACTATCTCGGTGCCGGCCGTAATTAGTGCGAGGACGCCAGTCCCGACCAGCGCGTCGTAGAAGACGATATCCGCCGCCGCGATCAGCCGTTCGGCCTTGCACGTCAGCAGGTCGGGATCGCCGGGGCCGGCACCGACCAGCCAGACCGAACCGGGCGGAAAATCATGCGACATGGGCTGATCCTTGCGTGACGAGGAGTTTGGCGAGGGCAGGGCGGCACGATCCGCAATTGGTGCCGGCTTTCAAGGCCGCGCCGATCGCGGGGACGTCGGCGAGATGCTGCTCGGCGATCGCAGCGAGGATGGTCTTCAGCCCGACGTCGAAGCACGCACAGACGATCGGCCCGCGGTCGACCTGCACGCCCGGTGCTCGGCCGGCGAGCAACGTCGGGGCGGCAACGTCCTCGCTCAGTTGTGCCACGAGCCAGTCGCGGGGCGGGAGTGTGCCGTCACGCGTCACGAACACGACGGCAGCGAGCCTGCCGCCCTGAAGGATAGCAATCCGGCGGCTCCCGCGGGCAGAGTCGATCGCCTCAATCCGCTCGCCTTTGGGCAGCAGCGCGTCGAGTGCGTCGGCGTCGCCATTGCCCGCCATGTCCCACGCCGTTCCACCCGGTACCGCGACACGCGTCGCCCACAGGCAGTCCGGTCGGCTTACCAGTTCACCGCGAACGACGACGAAGCCGCGCCACTCGGTCGCAACCGGCTCGATCCGCACGGGGGTCGATTTGAAGCCCGGCTGGCCCGAGATCGGATCGGCGAGCGGGCGGGGGAGCAGGCCGGTCCGCCCGCCGGTCGCGGTGCGGTCGGTCCAGTGGATCGGCACGAACAGCTCGCCGATCCGCTGCGTCGGGGCGACGCTCGCGCGGAAGACGCTGTCGCCCTGCGGCGTCGTCACGCGCGCGAGGCCGCCTTCGACGATCCCCAGCCGTGTCGCGTCGTCGGGGTGGATCTCGACCAGCGGTTCCTCGCGGTGCCGAGCCAGCTTGGGCGACAAGCCGGTGCGAGTCATCGTGTGCCACTGGTCGCGGTAACGCCCGGTGTTGAGCGTCATCGGCCAATTCGCGAGCGGGGCGGCGACCGGCTTCTGCACGACCTGCACCAGCCGCGCGCGGCCGTCGGGCGTCGGGAAACGCCCATCCGCGAAAGGTGTCCCACCCCAGCGAAACGGAGTCATCGCGTCATACTCCGCATTGCCCTTTGCCGCATGACCGGGGAGGGCGAACAGCCGCGCGCCGTCATTCTCATACGCCGACAACCGGCAATGCTCGCGCCAGATCTCGGCCGGGCGATCATAGGGAAACGCCGTCTTCCACCCCATCCGCCGCGCGACCTGCGAGACGATCCACCAATCGGACTTCGCCTCGCCGGGCGCCGCCAGAAACGCGCGCTGGCGGCTGATCGTGCGGTCGGAATTGGTGACGGTGCCGTCCTTCTCGCCCCACGCCGCGGCGGGCAGGCGGACATGCGCGTGGAGCGAGGTGTCGGTCGTCTCGATCACGTCGGACACGACGACGAACGGGCAATCCGCCAACGCCTCGCGGACTCGGCCGGCGTCGGGCATCGACACCGCGGGGTTGGTCGCCATCACCCACAGCGCCTTGATCCGGCCGTTGCCGAGTTCGCGGAACAGGTCGACCGCCTTCAGCCCTGGCTTGGTCGCCGTGTTCGGCGCGGCCCAGAACCGGGCGACGCGAGCAACATTTTCGGGTGCGAAGTCCATATGCGCGGCAAGCGACGATGCGAGCCCGCCGACTTCGCGCCCGCCCATCGCGTTGGGCTGGCCGGTGATCGAGAAGGGGGCCGCACCCGGCTTGCCGATCCGCCCGGTCGCGAGGTGCAGGTTGGTGATCGCGTTGACCTGATCGGTGCCCGACAGCGACTGGTTCACGCCCTGGCTGAACATGGTGACGGTCTTCGGCGTCGCGGCGAACAGTTCGTAGAAGCGCCTGAGGTCTTGAGGCGGCACGTCGCAGATACGGGCGACGGACCAAAGGTCGCTGCCCTCGCCAAGCTGGTCCCAGAACGCGTCGGGCGTTGCGACATGCGCGGCAAGATAGTCGTGATCGATCACGCCCGCGTCGCGGCACCACGTCAGCAACCCGTTCAACAGCGCGACGTCGGTGCCTGGCCTGATCGCGAGGTGCAGGTCGGCCTCGTCTGCGGTCTCGGTCCGGCGCGGGTCGATGACGACCAGTTTCGCGCCGGCATCGCATCGTGCACGGATACGTTGATAGACGATCGGGTGGCACCAGCCGGTGTTCGATCCGACCAGCACGATCAGGTCGGCGGCGTCGAGATCGTCGTAGCTCGCCGGCACGATATCCTCGCCGAACGCGCGATTGTGCCCAGCGACCGCGCTGGCCATGCAGAGCCGCGAATTGGTGTCGATGTTCGCCGAGCCGATGAAGCCCTTCATCAGCTTGTTGGCGACGTAATAATCCTCGGTCAGCAATTGCCCGGAGACGTAGAACGCGACGCTGTTCGGCCCGTGCTGCGCGATCGTGTCGCGGAAGCGTTTGGCGACGAGGTCGAGCGCCTTGTCCCAGGATACGCGGCGCTGGCCGATCATCGGTGTGAGGAGGCGGCCTTCGAGGCTGACGGTTTCGCCGAGATGCGTGCCCTTTGAGCAGAGCTTGCCGGTGTTGGCGGGGTGGTCGGGGTCGCCCGTGATCGTGACGGTTCGCTCGCCGGTCGGTTTGGCGAGAATGCCGCAGCCGACCCCGCAATAGGCGCACGTCGTGCGAACGGCCGCCATTAGCCCTCTCCCCTTCGGGGAGAGGGTTGGGTGAGGGGGAGTTGGGACGAACGGCACGCGCCCCAACCCCTCACCCCGGCCCTCTCCCCGAAGGGGAGAGGGAGCAGTGGCGCAATCATGCGGCGGCTCTCATCGTCGATGTGCGGCACAGCAGCACCCGGCCACCGCTCACCTTCACCGGGATCACCGGCGTACACCCCTTGTCCTCGCCCAGCGCCTCGCCCGTATCCAACGCGATCCGCCAGTTATGCAGCGGGCACGCCACCGCGCCGCCGTGCACGATCCCCTGCGACAGTCGCCCGCCCTTGTGCGGACAGCGATCGGCGAGCGCGAAGACCTTGCCGTCGCCGGTGCGGAAGACCGCGATGTCGTCGCCACCAGTGACCTGCACCGTGCGGCTGCCGCGGACCGGGATCTCGTCGACCCAGCCGATATCGAGCCATTCGCCGATCATGCCATTTCCCTGGTTGCGTCGATGGGGGTGAAGCGCGCCATCGGCGCATGCTGTTCGCGGTGCTCGCCCGCCGCGCGTGCCGCCCAGGGATCGTCCTGCGTGAACTGCTGCGAGAACAGGAACCGCGCCGCCAGCGCATCGCGACCCTCGGGATCCTCGGCGATGCGTTGGCGGATATAGGCCACGCCGATCCGCTCGATCCACGGCGCGGTGCGCTCCAGATAGCGGGCTTCCTCGCGGTATAATTGGATGAACGCGGCGCAATAGTGCATCGCCTCCTCCTCGGTCGCGACCTTGCACAGGAAGTCGGTCGCGCGGACCTTGATCCCGCCATTGCCGCCGACCGACAGCTCGTAGCCGCTGTCGACGCAGACCACGCCGAAATCCTTGATTGTGGCTTCGGCACAATTGCGCGGACAGCCGCTGACCGCGATCTTGAACTTGTGCGGCATCCAACTGCCCCAGGTCATCCGCTCGACCTTGACGCCGAGCCCGGTCGAATCCTGCGTCCCGAACCGGCACCAGTCGGAGCCGACGCAGGTCTTCACGGTCCGCAGCGACTTGCCATACGCGTGCCCGCTGACCATCCCGGCGGCGTTGAGATCGGCCCACACCGCGGGCAGGTCCTCCTTCTTGATGCCAAAGATGTCGAGCCGCTGGCCGCCCGTTACCTTGACCATCGGCGCGTCGTATTTCTCGACGACATCGGCGATCGCGCGCAACTCGCGCGGGTTGGTGAGCCCGCCCCACATCCGCGGCACGACCGAATAGGTGCCGTCCTTCTGGATGTTGGCGTGCAGCCGTTCGTTGACGAACCGGCTCTGCTGGTCGTCCTTGTACTCGCCCGGCAGCGCGCAGAGCAGATAGTAATTGAGCGCAGGGCGGCACGACGAACACCCGTCGGGCGTCGACCAGCTCATCTTCTGCATGACTTCGGGGATTGAGCGCATGCCCTGCGCGACGATCTCGCGGCGGACGTCGTCGTGGCCGAAGCTGGTGCATTTGCACACCGTCTTCACCGCACGTTCGCCCGAATACTCGTCGCCGAGCGTGACCGCGAGCAGCGTCTCGACGAGGCCGGTGCACGACCCGCACGATGCCGACGCCTTGCAGGTCGCGCGGACCGCGTCGAGCGTCGCGTTGCCGGCGCCGATGCACGCCACGACCTTGCCCTTGGTGACGCCATTGCAGCCGCAGATCTCCGCATCGTCGGAGAGCGCCGCAACGGCCGCCTTAGGGTCCGCCTGCGCCCCTCCCGAGGCGAAGGACTGGCCGAAGATCAGCATGTCGCGGATGGGGGCGATGTCTTCCGCCCGCTTGAGCAGGTCGAAATACCAGCCGCCGTCGGTCGTGTCGCCGTACAGCACCGCGCCGACGATCCGGTCGTCCTTGACCACGACGCGCTTGTAGATGCCGCGCGACGCATCGCGCAGGACGATGTCCTCCGCGCCGGCACCGCCCGAGAAGTCGCCCGCCGAGAACACGTCGAGCCCGGCGACCTTCAGCTTGGTCGAGGTCACCGATCCGCGATAGCCGCTGTGACTGTCGGTCAGCCCGTCGGCGAGCGCGCGACACATGTCCCACAGCGGCGCGACGAGGCCGTAGACGTTGCCGTCATGCTCGACGCATTCGCCGACCGCGAGGATCGACGGGTCGCTGGTCACCATGTGGTCGTCGACCTTGATCCCGCGGCCGATCTCTAGCCCGGCGTCGCGCGCGAGCGCCACCGAGGGACGGATGCCGACCGCCATGACGACGAGGCTCGCGGGGATCAACGTACCGTCCTTGAGCAGCACGCCCTCGACATGGGTATCGCCGACGATCTCGGCGGTGTTCGCTTCGGTGAGGATGACTTGCCCGCGGGCTTCCAGCGCCGACTTCAGCAACCAACCCGCTGCCTCGTCGAGCTGGCGTTCCATCAGCGTCGGCATCAGGTGGATCACCGTCACCTTCATGCCGCGCAACGTGAGCCCGTGCGCCGCCTCAAGCCCGAGCAGCCCGCCGCCGATCACCACCGCCGCGCCGCCTTTTCCGGCAGCCTCCAGCATATGATCCACGTCCGCCATGTCGCGGAACGAGATGACGCCGGGTAGATCCTTGCCGGGGACGGGAATGATGAACGGATCGGAGCCGGTCGCGATCAGCAGTTTGTCGTACGACACCGTCAGCCCCGACCGCGTGGTGACGGTCTTAGCGGCGCGGTCGATCGCCTGCACCGGATCGCTCGTCACCAGCTCGATCGTGTTGGTCGCGTACCAGGCATGATCGTTGATGATGATCTGCTCGAACGTCTTCTCGCCTGCCAGCACCGGCGACAGCATGATGCGGTTGTAGTTCACATGCGGCTCGGCGCCGAAGATCGTCACGCGGTAGCGGGTCGGGTCGCGCGCGATCAGCTCCTCGACCGCGCGACAGCCGGCCATGCCGTTGCCGATCACGACGAGATGCTGGCGGGTGTCGGGGTTAATGTTTTGGTGTTCCATCAGATCGTCCAGTCGCGTTGGAGCCGGGGAAGGGGGGTCACGCGGGGACCGCGCTGTTCACGGAGCGGTCGCTCGTGCGGCGCGCGTCCAGGGCGGCGTCAAGCAGCGCGCGCTCGTCCGATTTGTGCGTGGCAGAGAAGCGGACGGCGAGCGCACAGACCGCAGTGCCGGCGACGACGTAGCCAAGGATGATCAGGCATTGCTGCGGCGTGGCCGATGCCTTGTTGAGGAACCCCGCCGCGACCGCGCCGATGTTGCCGCCCGCGCCGATCAGCCCGGCGACACCGCCCAGCGCCTTGCGGTCGATGAACGGCACCAGCGCATAGGTCGCGCCGCACGCCATGTGCGTGAACAGCCCGAACATCGTCATCGCCAGGATCGCAAGCGTGACGCTGCCGGCATTGCCGAACAGCACCAGTCCGACGCCTTCGCCGAGCATCAGCGCGAACAGCAGCAGCGCGCGGCCGTCGAGGCCCTTGACCAGCGCGATCCGGTCACTGGCGATCCCGCCGAGCGCTCGGGCGAACAGCGCAAGGCCACCGAAGATCCCCGCGGCGAGCCCGGCGTTGGTCAGCGAAAGCCCGAACCGGTCGACGTAATAGCTGGCCGCGATGTTGTGGATGAAGATCTCGACGCCGAAGCATGCGCCGTACGTGGCCGCGAGCATCCAGGTCCGGTAATTGGCGGCCGCGCGGCGGAAGATCGCCATGCCGGTCGCCTTGCCGCCATCGAGCTCGATCCCCGCCGCGCGGAGGTCGAAGATATCGCCCTGCGGCGTGTCCTGCGTGTAGCGCGCATAGACGAACGCCATCGCGACCATCGCGACGCCCGGCACGAACATCGCGGCGCGCCAGCCCCAAGCATGCTCGACACCGAGACCGATCAGCGCCGCGACGACCAGCGGCATCAGGCTCTGCGCCGCGCCGCCACCCGCATTGCCCCAGCCGCCGACGGTCGCGTTGGCGGTGCCGACGACGTTGGGCGCGAACATCACGCTCGTGTGATATTGCGTGATGACGAACGACGCGCCGATCGCGCCGATCGCGAGGCGGAAGAACAGGAACGTTTCGTAGGTCTGTGCAAAGGCCAGCCCGAATACCGGGATCGCACCGATCAGCAGCAGCCACGTATAGGTGCGCCGCGGGCCGAACCGGTCGCAGAGCGGTCCGACCACCAGCCGCACCAGGATCGTCACAGCGACCGCGGCGATGTTGATGTTGGCGATCTGATCCTTGCTGAGGCCGAACTCGGTCTTGATCAGCGGCATCAACGGCGCGGCGGCGAACCACGCGAAGAAGCACACGAAGAACGCGAGCCACGTGACATGGAACGCGCGCATCTGCGGCGTGGCGGCACTGAACAGATCGATCCGTGTGGCTTTCGGCGCGGCGGTGTCGATTCCCGGTGATGCGAACAACATGATTTCCCCCATCTGCGACGGACAAAGAAAAAGCCGCCCCGACGGCGACCTTGCGGACGCATCGGAGCGGCTTCGTTGCCTATGGACGATCGGTGGATCGTCCTACGCGGTCAGGTCCCGTCGTTGGAACCGGTCTCGCGATGATTTCGTGCCCGACTCCCTTGCCGGACGATGTGAAGATGACCGAAGTGGCCTTATCGCGCAAGCGTCATTTCGCAGATGCAGCAGATTTGGGGTTTAGGGGTGATCGAGCGATAAAACTCCCTTCCCTGAAAGGGAGGGGTTGGGGGTGGGTCGGCTTCCGCCTGTCGAGCCTAAGTGGCTCAAGCCGGCCAACCCACCCCCAACCCCTCCCTTCCAGGGAGGGGAGAAGCTAAAATTCAGGGCAACCCGGCAAGATACCCTTCGATATCGTCGGGATCGAACGCGCGCCGGTCGAAGAATGCATCGCGCCCGAGGATCAACCGGCCCTGCGTAGACCCCGCACCGATGCTGTCCGCGCCGATCGCTCCCTCCAGTTTCGAGCTAGCATTGGGAAGCGGCGCGTCTGACCCGGCGAGTGCCGCGCGGTAAATGTCCGGCCGGAACACGCCTTGTGCGACATCCGCCTCCTCCGCCGAGAACGGCGTGCCGTCCCACCGCACCATCTGCGAATACAGCCACGCCGCCTGACTGCGCCACGGAAAGTTCGCCGCCTCGCGGTATTGGAACATGAAGTCCGGAACGTGGATCGGCGCCGCATCCTTCACCAGCCGCACCCGGTCGCCGATCGCCCGCGACACCGCATCGACCGGCGCATCAAGATACTCCGGACGAGCAAGTATCGCCGCATTCGCCTCAAGCGTATCCGGATCGACGAACTGCGCAGCCGCAGCGTGGAGCGCGCGGATGAGCCGGTGAACGACGTCGCCTCGCTCGGCCAGCGTGGCGTCGCGCATAGCCAGCACCTTCTCGACGCCACGCCGCCAGACCTGCGCCGTGACCAGCGCGATCCGTCCGACCCCACGATCGACTGCGACGCCGTTCCACGGCTCGCCGACGCAGATGCCGTCGACCTCGCCCGCCGCCAGCGCGTCGGCCGCGAAGGTTGGGCTGGTCGTGACGATCTCGACGTCGGTGTCGGGGCGGATGCCCACCTGCGCCAGCCAATAGCGCAGCATGTAATTGTGGCTCGAATAGCGATGCACCACGCCGAACCGCAGCCGCCGCCCCGCCGCGGCGCGCGCGATCGCCACCGCCTTCAACCGCGCGCCGAGCACCACCGGATCGCCCAGCGCGTCCCCGTCGAGCACCTCCGCGGCCAACGGCAGTGACAGCGTGATCGCATTGCCGTTGAGCCCCAGCACGAACGGTACCGCCATCGGCACCGCCGGCCGTCCGCGCCCCAGCGCCGTCGCGATCGCCAGCGGAGCGACCATGTGCGCGGCATCGGTATGACCGTAGAGCAGCCGGTCGCGCACCGTTGCCCAGGTCATGTCGCGGACCAGCTCGATCTCCAGCCTCTCCGCCTCGGCGAACCCGCGTTCGCGCGCGAGGATCGGCAGCGCGGCATCGACCAGCGGCAGGAAGCCGATACGGACCCGGTCGAGCGCCATCACAAATCTCCCATGAGCGCGTCGCTGGTGATGATCGCGTCGGCGATCTCGGCGATCCGGCGGTTGGATCGCATCGCCTGCCCGCGGAGCAGGCCGTAGGCGGTCGGCTCGTCGATACCGCGGCGTTTCATCAGGATCGCCTTCGCACGGTCGACGGTATTGCGATCCGCGAGCGCGCTGCGCGCCTCGTGCAACTCCGCCTGCAACCGCGCGAACGCCTGGAACCGCCGGATCGCCAAGTCGATGACGGGTTTGATCCGCTGCTTGGCGAGCCCGTCGACGATATACGCCGACACCCCCGCATCGACCGCCGCGTTCGTAGACTCCGCATCGCTCTGGTCGACGAACATCGCGATCGGCCGCGCTAGCGCGCGCGACACCGCAAAGAACTCCTCGAGCACGTCGCGGCTCGGATTTTCGAGGTTGATTAGCACCACTTCGGGCGCTGCCTTCTCAAGCGCAGCGACCATCCCCAAAGTGCCGTCGATCACCACGATATCGTCGAGCCCCGCCTCGCGCAGACCGTCCGAGATGATCGCGGCTCGCGTCGTGCTCGTGTCGATGATCGCGATCCGCATGCCGCGATCCTATGCTGCGCCGCACCGAATGGCGAGCGTAGTTGCGGGATCCGCTTACGCAGACGTCGCCAACCCCTTCGCGGTCAGATATTCGGAAACGGCATCGCGCAACGCGACACCTCCGTGGATGCCTAGCTTCGTCCGCCGCCACAGGATGTCTTCCACCGAGCGCGCCCATTCCCTGTCGACGAGATAGTCGACTTCGCGCGTGGAAAGGCCGTGGCCTAGGTCGACGATGCTGGTCGCGTCGCCCAGCACGGCGTCGATCCGCGTGCCATACGCATGCGCCATCCTAAACGCGGTCGCGGCATCCAGGAACGGCCAGCGTTTGCCTACCGTCTCCACGAACGCCGCGATCCCGCCCGGGGGCAGGTCGCCACCGGGAAGCGGCGCGTCGTCGGTCCACGCCTCGGTCATCGGTGGAAGGAACGGCGCGAGTTCCTCCAGCGCATGTTCGGACAGGCGGCGATAGGTCGTGATCTTGCCCCCGAACGCGGACAATATCTGGGGCGCATCGGCGGTACCAAGCTTCAGGACATAATCACGCGTGACCTTGGATGCGTTCGCGTTGCCGTCGTCGAACAGCGGGCGGACTCCCGAGTAACTGGTCACGACGTCGGCCGGCGCCGTCTGGCGCGTGAAATACCGGTTCACGCTGGCGCAGAGATACTCGGTCTCGTCGGGATCGATCGTCGGTGCGGACGGATCGCCGTCGAACGGCTTGTCCGTCGTACCGACCAAGGTGAGGTCGCCCTGATACGGAATCGCGAAGATCACGCGCTTGTCGTCGTTCTGGAGGATGAAGGCATGGTCGCCGTCGAACAGGCGGGGCACGACGATATGACTGCCCTTGACCAGCCGTGGCGGGGGCTCGTAATGCGCCGCCGGCATGTCGTCCAGGACCTTGCCGACCCAGGGACCGGACGTGTTCGCGATGGCGCGCGCGTGCACAATGCTGCCGTCGCCGAGCCTAGCGACCCAACGGTCCGCTTCGCGCGTCGCACCTTCGAACTTCACGTGGGTGCGGATATCGGCACCGCGTTCCGCCGCGTCGAGCGCGTTGAGCACTACCAGTCGTGCATCGTCGACCCAGCCGTCCGAATAGACGAAGCCGCGTTTGACCGGCTTTAGCCCCTTGCCCCATGCCGTGTGGTCGAGCCGTACGCCGACCGACTTGGGCAGCCGGCTGCGGCCGCCGATATGATCGTACAGGAACAGCCCGATCCGGATCAGCCAGGCCGGTCGCATGCCGTCCGCCAGCGGCATGACGAAACGCATGCCGCGGATCAGGTGCGGCGCGATGTCGAGGAGCTTCTCGCGTTCTTCCAGGGCCTCGCGCACCAGCCGGAACTCGTACATCTCGAGATAGCGCAGGCCACCATGGATCAGCTTCGAACTCGCGGACGACGTATGCGCGGCCAGATCGTCCTGCTCGACCAGCATCACCTTCAATCCTCGGCCGGCGGCGTCACGGGCGATGCCGGTGCCGTTCACCCCGCCACCGATGACGAGAAGGTCGACATCGCTGGACTTGGTACTGGTCGTCATGCCCTGGTCCTCGAACGCGTTCGATCGACGGCCTCCTGCCACCCCGCCATCAGGGCCGTTCGCTCGTCCGTCTTCATCACCGGATGAAACGTCCGATCCTCCCTCCAGGCTCCGGAGATGTCGTCGGGACCGTTCCAGATGCCGACCGCCATGCCCGCGAGGAACGCGGCACCGGCCGCTGTCGTCTCGATATTGGCGGGGCGAACCACGTCGGTATCGAGCATGTCCGCGAGAAACTGGCAGAACCAGTCGTTCGCGGCCATCCCGCCGTCGACCCGAATCTGGCGGGCATCGCGCGCGCCGTCGGCAACCATCGCGTTCATCAGGTCGGTCGTCTGATAGGCTACCGACTCCAGCGCGGCACGAGCGATGTGCGATCCGGTCGCGGCGAATGTGAGCCCGGTAATGCTTGCACGCGCTTCGGGATCCCAATGCGGCGCGCCGAGGCCGACGAACGCCGGCACCATGTAGACGCCGTCGTTGCCGTCGAGCTTGGTTGCCATGTCGTTCGTATCCGCCGCGTGGTTGATCAGGCCGAGGCCGTCGCGCAGCCACTTCACCGCCGCGCCCGCAACGAAGATCGATCCCTCCAGCGCATAGGTAATCTCGCCGTCGAGCTGATAGGCAATCGTCGTCAGCATGCCGTTCTTGCTGGTCACCGCCTGCTTGCCAGTGTTGAGCAGCACGAAGCAGCCGGTGCCATAGGTCGACTTGGCATCGCCGGGCTGGAAACAGGCCTGGCCGACCACGGCCGACTGCTGGTCGCCGGCCATCCCCCCGATCGGGACCGACTTTCCGAGCAGGTCGGATGTCGTTTCGCCGAAGATCGCGCTGTTGTTCTTGACCTCGGGTAGCAGGCTTTCGGGGATGTCGAGCATTCGCAGCATGTCCGGATCCCACGCGCCCTTGTGGATGTCGAACAGCAGCGTGCGCGAGGCATTCGATGCGTCGGTCGCGTGGACCTTGCCGCCGGTCAGCCGCCAGAGCAGGAAGCTGTCGATCGTCCCGAACGCCAATTCGCCCCGGTCGGCGCGGGTACGGACGCCATCGACGGTGTCGAGGATCCATTTGAGCTTCGTCCCCGAGAAATAGGGGTCGAGGATCAGCCCGGTCCGCTCGCGAACCAGCGGTTCGTTGCCGTCCGCCTTCAATTGCGCGCATAGCGTCGCGGTACGGCGATCCTGCCAGACGATCGCGTTGTGGACGGGCTTGCCGGTCTCGCGGTCCCACACGACCACCGTCTCGCGCTGGTTGGTGATGCCGATCGCGGCGATCTTGCCGCCGTCCGCCTCCGCGGCCTCCTTCAGCGTTTCGACCGTGTCGCGCCAGATGTCTTCGGCATCATGCTCGACCCAGCCGGACTGCGGATAATACTGTGGGAATTCGCGGCGTACAGTCTGGCGGGGAACGCCGTCGGTGCCGAACGTCATGCTGCGGGTTGAGGTCGTGCCCTGGTCGATCGCCAGGATGATGGTGTCGGTCACGCCTTGCACTCCTTGGTCGGTACGGGGATGAACTCGCTTGCCCACGCGACGGTCCGCCTTCGCGGAACTGTAGCCGGCCGATCTAGGATAGCGACGCGAACCCGCTCACCAACGCGTCGAATACGGTGCGACAGCGCGGGCTGTTGCGCAAATCCTCGTGCATCACGATCCACACGGGAAGGTCGATCGCGAAGGCATCCGGCAGCACGCGGAAGAGTTGCGGGTGCCGCTTGGCGATCGGGACCTGGCAGATACCGATCCCGAACCCGGCGCGGATCGCGGCGAGTTGCGCGACGTCGCTGTCGATCCGCAACGCGAAGGCGCTCCGCCTGATGTCCGGAAAACTCTCGACGAAAGCGCGGATCGCTGGCGTCTCGGTATCGAAGCCGATGATGTCATGGTCGGCGATATCGGACAGTTTAGACGGGGTGCCGCAGCGCGCTAGATAGTCGGCATGGGCGTGAAGGCCGATCGGGATCGACGGCATTTTCCTGGCGATTAGCGACTGCTGGACGGGCTGGGTCATGCGCACCGCGATGTCCGCCTGCCGCTGGAGCAGGTCGTCGACCGTGTTCGACGCGGAGATCTCGAACGAGAGCGCGGAGTGGCGTTGCCGCAGTCGCGCCAACATCGTCGGCAGGTGTTCCGCACTGACCACCTCGCTCGCGCTGATCCGAACCGTCCCGGCGATCGCACCGGCGCTGCCCGCGGCTGTACGCAGCAATGCGGCGGAGGTGGAGGCGATCGCATCGGCATAGGGTTTCAGTTCGACGGCCGCCTCGGTCGGAGTGAGGCCGCGCTGCGATCGCACGAACAGCTCACGACCGATGGCCTGCTCGAGCGCGTCGATATGCCGCGAGACGCTGGGCTGCGTCAGCCCGAGCGCGCGGGCCGCACCCGACAGGGACCCAGTGCGCAACACCGCTTCGAACGTGCGGTAGAGATCCCAGCTCGGCGATCCGTTCATGCATTTTCGTATAGATGATCCACGACATTCGGCAATTTCGTTTTAGTGTCGAAAGCCGCATTTCTCGCTCAGATGCAATGGAGACGAGACATGGAACGCAAGATCGCTTTGGTATTGGGTGCAACCGGCGGGATCGGTGGCGCGGTCGCGCGACTGATGGAGCAGCGCGGCTGGCAGGTGCGGGCACTGCACCGGGATCCGGACAGCGTGGTTGCGAAGCACGGCTTCGATTGGCGCAAGGGGGACGCGATGGTCGCCAGCGATGTCGCCACCGCTGCCGAGGGCGTTTCCTTGATCGTTCACGCCGTGAACCCGCCCGGCTATCGCAACTGGGGGAAGCTGGTGCTGCCGATGATCGACAACAGCATCGCTGCGGCGCGTGCCAGCGGTGCCCGGATATTGTTGCCGGGAACGGTCTATAACTACGGCCCCGACGCGTTCCCCGACATAGCGGAAGACAGTCCCCAACACCCGCAGACGCGCAAGGGCGCCATTCGGGTCGAGATGGAACGTCGGCTGCGCGCGTTTGCGGAAAGCGGGGCGGGGATCGTGCTGATCGTGCGCGCCGGGGACTTTTTCGGTGCGGCTGCGGCGAGTACGTGGTTCAGCCAGATCGTGCCGGCGGGCAAACGACCAACCGCAATCACCTATCCCGGCCGACGCGGGGTCGGGCATCAATGGGCGTATCTCCCCGACGTCGCCGAGACGATGGTGCGCCTGATCGAAGCCGATGGCCTCGACGCCTTCGCGACCTTTCACATGCAGGGCGTATGGGATGCCGACGGCACGCGAATGATCGATGCGCTTTGTCGGGTGCTCGGCGACCCGGCAGTCGCGGTCCGGCGAACGCCGTGGTGGATGATGCGGCTGGTTTCGCCCTTCGTGCCGACCCTGCGCGAAGTGATGGAGATGAAATACTTGTGGGAGCAGCCCGTCAGGTTGTCGAACGACCGTCTGACGGCCAAGCTGGGGACAGAACCGCACACGCGGCTGGACGTTGCCGTTCGTGAAACGCTCATGGCGATGGGGTGCCTCGATGCTGCCCCCGTGTGTCGTCGTCGGGAAGCCGTGCCGTCATACGTCGTGCCGGTACCGCTTCCGATCGATGCGGCGAGCGTTGTGACACAGTAGAAGGAGGTTCGATGACCGCCACGAATGCGCAAGAGGCCACGCTGGCACTCCTCGCGAGCCGTGCGTCAACCGCAACGGTTTGCCCCAGCGAAGTCGCACGAGTGCTTGCCAACGCCGCCGTTCCAAAGGCAGCGGCAGTGTCGTGGCGCGATTTGATGCCAGTGGTCCATGCGGCCGTCGATCGGTTGGTGATCGACGGCCACGTACGATTGAGCTGGAAGGGGCAGGCGCTCCCGACACGGTCCGGACCTTATCGGATCGGTCGGGTTTAGCGCGGGTAGAGCGGTGAATCGCCAGCCCAAGGGTGTAACGGAGCAGCGAGCCCCGCTCTGGTATTACGCCCCGCCGGCCACCGGCGCGAGCGTCTGCTGATGCTGCACCACGCGCCATTCCTCATGGCTCAAGCGCCGCATCGTCGTGGTGCAGTATGCAACGTAACCGCTAGATCCGTCGCGGCTCGCTTCGGCTTTGTACGCGATCGTGATCAGCCCTTCCTGCGGCCGCATGACCTGCTGTTCGCTGAACGCCACATTCGACCAGCGCGGCGTATCGGCGACCGCTTCGATGGCCTGCGCGCCCGTCATCACGAACGGGCTTTCGGGCAGCACCATGACGCATTCGTCGTCTATCAGCGCCCGGTAATGCTCGGCGTCGCCGGTCCAGAGGCTTTCCTCAAATTCCCAAATCCGGTTGTCGTCCATCATGCATCTCCTATCCGGGTGTGGAGCGCGGGGCCGGGATGAACGTTCCGCGGCTGTTGGAATAAAGCTGCGTTCGCAAGGCGGTACGACGGTTGATCGCGTCGGATTGCTTGTCAGAGTCCGATCTTATCGAGCGCCGCGGACAATTCCGCGCTTCCAGCATCTCCGTCCTTCGGCGTTAGGCGGTTCAGCGTGGTCCGCACGCGTTGTTGCGCGACCTGAAGCGTCTTGTGACGGACTTCCCGGGTGGCGTTGGTCCGCCACGACGGGCTTTCGCCGAGCAGTGCCGCCCATTTGGCCTCTTCCGCCGCAAGGATCGCAAGCGCTAGCCGGAGGCCGTCCCGCCGACCATGCGCGTACTCGTCGGACATCCAATACCTCCCTCAGGAACGGTCGACTTCCCTCTACGGAATCGATCGGCGGGGCAACCTGCACGCGTTACTTCTGGGCGGCGCACTGGCGAGGCCCATTTCGGCCCCGCGAAAACAGATCCGGAGCCCGAACCGCCGCTGGTGCGTTCGGCATGCCACAGTATCTGGAGTTCGGCATGAAGGCGATGACATTGCGGTCCCCCATCGGGTTGGACAGCCTGAGAATGGAGGATCGTCCCGATCCTGGCGCGCCCGGTCCCGGTGCGATCCGCGTCGCGTTGCATGGCAGTTCGCTCAACTTTCACGATCTCGGCGTGGCAACGGGGCGTATGCCAACCGCCGACGGGCGCGTACCGCTCGCCGATGGCGCAGGCACGGTCGAGGCGGTCGGCGAGGGCGTCACCGAATTCGTACCCGGCGACATGGTCGTATCGTGCTTCTTCCCCGATTGGCTAGACGGAGCGCCGACCGTCGGCGACTTCGACCGTACGCCTGGGGACGGCATCGACGGTTTCGCCCAGGACTATGTCGTCCTTCCGGCAACTGCCTTCACGCACGCGCCCAAGGGTTTCGATGCGGTCGAGGCGGCGACCATTACGACCGCGGGCCTGACGGCATGGCGTGCGTTGGTCGTCGACGGAAACCTCAAGCCGGGCGACAGCGTGCTTCTGCTCGGCACGGGCGGCGTGTCGATCTGGGCGCTCCAGATCGCCAAGCTGATGGGTGCGACCGTCGCGATCACCTCGTCGTCGGACGAAAAGCTCGATCGCGCGCGCTCGCTTGGTGCCGATTTCACGGTCAACTACCGCGAGCAGGACGCGTGGGGCAGGGCCGTCCGTGACTGGACCGGCGGCCGCGGCGTCGATCACGTGGTCGAAGTCGGCGGGCCTGGCACGCTCGCGCAGTCGATCGAGGCGGTGCGCGTTGGCGGGCATATCTCGCTGATTGGCGTGCTGACCGGTGCCAGCGGCGACGTGCCGACAGCGGCCCTGATGGCGAAGCAGGCGCGGCTCCAGGGCCTGATCGTCGGCAGCCGACGCGAGCAGCAGGACTTCGTCCGCGCCCTAGACGGCGGAGCGATCCGACCGGTCATCGATCGCCGCTTCCCGTTGGAGGAACTCGCCGACGCGTTCCGATACGAGATGGGCGCCGGGCACTTCGGCAAGATCGGCATCGAATGGTGACTGGCGTCGTAATCGTCGGTCGCGGCCGCCTGGATTCGAGCAGGTAGAGGTCGCGGCGATTACGACGGTGTTAAAGGACCGGACTGCGTCGACGACCGATCGACGGCCCCGGCACCAACCATTCCAAACCCGATCGGAGATCGAGCATCGCGGACGCCATGCCGATACCGCGTCGTGGATCCTCGTAGCCGTCATGACCGTCGGCTGTATCGTGTTGGGGTATGCAAACGGCTTCGTGGTCGATGCTTGGCGCGCGCTGCCGGTGTGCGCGGCGTTGGCGATCCTGTCCGGCGCGATCGTTTTCGGCCGGGCGCGGCAGCAGCCACGCTTGACGGCGGGGGCGACGGCATTCCTCCAGATGACCTTGTTCACCGTCAATGGCGTCGTCCTCGCCTATGTGTTGGCAGCACAGGCCGGACCGCTTTTGGATCGAGAGCTGGCCGCGGCGGACCGCTATCTCGGCTTCGATTGGGCCGTGCTATACCGGACGCTCGACACCGTTCCGATCGCGATATGGATCGGTGGGATCGCGTATCACAGTCTTACGCTGCAGATGGTGGTGTGCATCGTCGCGCTCAGCGCCACTGGTCGGAACGACAGGCTTCGCATGATGGTGGCCGCAGCGGTCTCGAGCGGTATCCTTACGATCCTGATTTCGGGAGCGGTCCCAGCGATGGGCAACGTCTTCGATCCGGCGGGCTATCACGCGCTCTGGCCCTCCGTCGCGTGGTTGGAGCACGACCTCATCACCGGACTACGCGACGGATCGATCCGAAAGCTGGATCTCACGCAGCTCATGGGGATCGTGACCTTCCCGAGCTACCACGCCACGCTGCCGATCATTCTCGCCTGGGCGCAGCGCGACGTTACACGGCTGCGTATCATCGCACCGGTCTGGGCCGTGGTGACGATCCTGGCGACGCCGGTATTCGGCGGGCACTACGGGGTGGACGTACTGGCTGGGATCGGCTTGGCGGTGGGGGGAATCGCGGTTGCGCCCACGCTTACTCGTAGGCGGTCGACGACACCGTAAGCCGTCGGGTACTCGGTTCCAGAACCGAGTGGATCGCCGCTGCGGCCTGGGCGGCGCCACCGTCCGCCTCGATAGCAGTCGCGATACGGCGAGCGGCCGAACGATAGGTTGGATGGGTCATCACCTCGTGGAGCGCATTTGCTAAGGTGCGTACGGTCAACGATCGCGCCGAGACTACCCGCCCTGCACCAACCCTCGCGAGCCTCGCGGCGGTCGCGGGCTGTTCGAAGGCGATCGGCAGGGCCACGATCGGGACCCCTGCTGCCAGCGCGTCGAGCACGGTGTTGAACCCGCCGTGCAGCACCGCCGCCGCACAATGGCGCAAAACGGCTTCCTGCGGCCAGAAGGCACGTACGAGCGGATCGCCCGGCAACATTGCCTCTTCGGCAGCCGTCAGGCCGCCGCCATGCCCGATCACCGCCCTGGCGCCGAGGGCCGCGCAAGCTTGCGCCATCACCGTGAACAGGGCTCGCCTCGACCCCTGCAACGTGCCGAGCGAGCAAAAAACCAGAGGTCGTCCGTCGTCCGGTAACGTCATAGCTTCTGCTCGGGCTTCCCGCCACGGCGATCCGTACAGAAAATTGGCAGGCAGATGGTCGCGCGGATAATCCAGTTCTCTCGGACATTGCGCGACCTGCACCAGCGGGGGGCGTTCGTCCGGGCCGATCCCCCAGTCCAGGCGTGCAGCATCCAGAACGGTTGTGATCGGCCGCATCAGCCTGTCTGACACCGCATAGCCGCCGCGATTGCGGAACCGACCCAGCGCGCCGGGCCGAAAACGCCAGCCGAGGAAGGGCGGGGGAACACCCTCCTCGCGGATCAGCGGCAGCCCGGTCGCGGCAATGACATAGGGAAGGCCGAGGTGTTGGGCGATTAGCGGACCGGCCGGCTCCACCGCATCCGCGATCACCGCATCCGCGCCGATCCGTCGAAGAACGTCGGGTGCGTCGGCGAGCAGCGCGCCCGTAATGTCCGCAGTCGCGCGGATCATCCGCCGAAGCCCAATCGGCCCCGTCGGCCGGGCAAGCTTTTCTCTATATAAATCCAGGCGTTCCCGCCCCAGCTGTTCCGGCAGGGGGACGAAAGCGATGCTGTCGTTCGTGATGAACCGCTCGGTCCCGCGGACATGGACGATCGTCACGCGCCAGCCCAACGCGTCGAGTTCCGCGCCGAGGACCTGCAGCGGATTGAGATGTCCGGGCACGGGAGAGGTAATAACGGCGATATGGCCGTTCGGGCGTATCATAGGGGGTATCGCACTGTCCGGAGCATGACGCGTGCCGGTCGGAGACGCGTCACGCAAGACGATAGCCGTCATCGCCAGCAACTGTTACCGCAAACGCGTCAGCTATTGAGGGTATTACGAACCGCGGACGTCCGCCTGCCGACTGTCGGTAAGCGCACGGCGGCGGGCAGGGAGCCCCCACCAGGGGGTCCCCGGTGAAAGATGATGCTCATGATGGTAGCCGCCGAAATGGAAGCATGTGAGCAGCGACACAATCTGCGGGATCCGTGCGCTCCGCGCGCGATGCGTGTCGGGGAAAGGCTCATCGCTCTCACGGTGTGGCAGCCACGTACCGAACACGAACAACTGCCCCACCGCGCCCAACGCGGGCACCGCCCAGAAGACGACGATATTGCCAAGCGGTGCGCCCAGCAGCAGCGTGTAGACCAGCGCGACCAGCGTGATGCGAACGATTTGTCCGTGCGAATAATACGACCGAAAGAACTGGCCGAACCATCCGATCAGGCGGGGATCGCCGCCATGAAAATCGGGATCGCCTTCGGACCCGGCATGACGATGATGGAGGTGATGCTGTGGCAGCAGCGTCGCATAGGACAAGCAAGCGTAAAGCGCGAGGCACGTTGCGCCCGCCGCGCGGTTCAGTCGCGGATAACCCGGGGCCAATGCGCCGTGCATCGAGTCGTGCGCGACGATGAACAACCCCGTGCTGAGCCAGGTCTGGACGAGGACCATCGCGACCGCGATCGGAACCGTGCCGACGCTCCACCGCCAGAAGAAAATGCCGGTGACGTGGATCGCCAGCCAAGCGACGACGATCGCCGCGGCTAGCGACAGGCCGATATGCGCTTGCCGTCGATCGGCAACGGCTCGAGGGAGCGACGCGGTGCTCAACGGTCTGCCGGCGCCGAAATGTCGGAAACGGCGGTCGGCTGGTCCCGTCGCGGACCACGCCGCTGCGGATCGGCGTTCGCCCGCAACTGCGCCTTCAGCACTGCGGGCTTGCGGGCGAACAGGAAGCCGTGGCTGACCGTGCCGTCCTTGCCCTCGACGGCGTGGTGCAGACGATGCGCTTGCAACAACTGCTTGAAATACCCCTGTTTGGGGACCCAGCGAAACCCGCCGCGCTGATGGACGAGCATGTCGTGGACGAAGGCGTAGATGCCACCATAGACGGTGATGCCGAGCGCAGCCCACCACAATGGCTCCCACCGCAAACCGACGACGAACAGGACGATCGGCACGACAGCGAAGACGACCGCATACAGGTCGTTTTTCTCGAACAAGCCGCCGTGCTCCTCGTGGTGCGACTTGTGCCAGCCCCAGCCCCAGCCGTGCATGATGTATTTGTGCGCCGCCCACGCGAAGCATTCCATGAACAGGACCATGAACACGACGATGGCGAGCTTTTCGAACCATGCCATCAGCGGGCGCTCCGATAGCGCAAGGTCGACAGATACAATGATCTCAACATGATGCCTCTATACGCCCTCTGACGCCGTGACGCGAGCCATAGCGACACCTCGGGCTTCGCTCGGTCGACGCCGTTCCGGGCCGTCGGGGTTGGAGATCGTGCGGGGGAGTGTAGAGTTCAATCCAGCGTGTCAGCTTTTCCGTCAGCCCAGTCCTTGCCTTCGTCGCCGCCCCAGAGGAGCCAGGCGATGTATCCGGCGGATGGGTCGCTGTCCGATCCCCATTCATGGGACTTGCCCTTCTTGTCGACCTCGTGACGTGCGAAATAACTGTGCATCGACTTCACGTCTTCGGCGGACAGCGACTTCTGCGCAGCAAGCTGTTCGGCACGTTTGACGCCCACGTCCGTGCCGCCACGGCCGAATTCCTTGCGCAGTTTGAGGCCCTTCTCCGCATTCGCCGCCATCTTGGCCGTGGGCTTGAACGTGTCGGTCATACGAACTTCCTGCTAGCGTTCTCGCGCCCGTCGCGCGGTTCCGTGAACGATTCGTCGTCCTCGTGGTTGCCCACGCTCCGATGCCGAGGTTTATCTCCGACTCGGGTCACCGCCGCCGCTGCCATAGCCAGGCGCCAAGACCGACGACACCGAGTGCTGCCGTGCCGACGATCGCGGTCTTGCGTCGTCGCTTTGGATCACGGCGACCACCATCGGGGCCGCTCGGCTGGGCAGGCGGGTCGAAGACCGCTCCGCGCGTGTCCTCTCCCGGCTCGGCCTTCGCGGACCACACGTCCATGAAGCCGTTCATCATAGCCGCCATCAGATTGGGTGCCGCGAACTGGCCAAGCTTGAGCGCGATGGCCGGTGCACCGACGACCACGGTGTTGCGCGGGCGGCGGGCAAGGCTCACCACTGCCTTCGCCACGGTCTGGGGCGCTAGCGCACCCGGCGGCAACGAGAGGCGCGCGCCGGTATAGTTGCCGGCATGATCGATGCCCGGCGTGTCGACGAAGGTCGGGTAGACGTCGCAGACGTGGATCCGCGGATGCTTCGATACCTCGCCGCGAAGTGCTTCGCTGAAACCGCGCAGGCCGAACTTGCTCGCCGCATAGGCCGCGGCATACGGCGTCGCCACGAAGCCGCCAACCGAGATCATGTTGACCCAGGTCCCGTGGTCCTGCGCCAGGAAAATTGGCAGGACTGCGTGCGCCTCGTTCATATGCGAGACCAGGTTCGCCTCGATCACGCGCGCATGATCCGGCATCGGTACATCGTGATACTTGCCGACGACGCCAACGCCGACGCAACTGAACCACAGATCGATCCCACCCAGTGCCGTATTGGCCTCGGACGCGAAGGCCGCGACTGCGGCGGCGTCGGTCACGTCGACGACGCGGACTTCGGCGGAGGCACCGACCCTGCGACACCGTTCGGCAATGTCCCGAAGCCCGGCCTCGCCGCGTGCTGCGAGCATCAGTCTAGCTCCCTTTTTAGCGAATGCGATGGCGGTCGCGGCACCGATGCCGCTCGATGCGCCGGTGATGATGACGCGCAATCCGTCGTGCCTGGCCATGATGCTTTCCTCTCGTCCCGTCCCGTCCGGACGAATGGGACGAAAGCGCGTTCCATGGCTGGCCTCCGCGCTGTCTCGTGGTTCGCATGCCGGGTAGAGAATGCTTGGGAAATCTGCGAGTAAACGAGTCGGTGCTATACCGAGTGAAGGCGGGTTTCCTCGGCGCGGTAAGGGACGTTCGTGTTTGTAGGATGCTTTCGACGGTTGCGGCGTGTGACCTCGGCTTCGTTCCTGATGCTCGGGCTCGCTGGCTGCACCGCGCTGTCGCACGGCTTCCTCAATCCGCAGGGGCCAGTTGCGGGGCATGAGCGCGACCTGTTCGTCACGGTGTCGATCGTGCTGCTGTTCGTCGCGGGGCCCGTGTTGCTGCTGACGCCGCTGTTCGCATGGCATTACCGGCTGTCCAACCGCGGCGACGCGTACCGCCCGAAGTGGAATTTCTCTTGGTGGGTCGAGGCGCTGATCTGGATTCCGCCGGCCGGCATCGTGATCGGGCTCGCCATATTGCTGTGGCACTGGACGCAGATCGACGATCCGTATCGGCGATTGCCGGGTGCCGCGCCGATCGAAGTGCAGGCGATCGCGCTCGATTGGAAATGGGTGTTCGTCTATCCCGACCTCGACGTTGCTGCGGTCGACCGGCTCGTCATTCCCGCCGGGCGCCCGGTGCATCTCCGGCTGACCAGCGGCACCGTGATGCAGTCGATGCTGATCCCACAGCTCGCGGGCCAGATCTATGCGATGGGCGGCATGACGACCGAGCTCAACATCCAGGCGCACCGGGCAGGGCGCTTCCGCGGTGAGAACACGCAGTATAACGGCGCCGGGTTCCAGCATCAGAAGTTCGACGTCGTTGCCGTGTCGCCAGCTGACTATGATCGTTGGGCGGCGGCTGCACGCCGCGGTGACCGCACCTTGAATGCGCAGACCTGGCGGCGGCTGTCCGCGCGTTCGATCATCATGCACCCTGTCGAGTTCGCCCACGTCGCGCCGAACCTGTTCGAGCACGTGCTGGCCGCGACCGGCGGCATGACCCATTCTTTGCCGAAAGCCGCTCGATGACCGTTTCTGTTCCCCTCTGGCCCGCGGTGTTCGGCCGGTTCGGCTGGCAGGACCTGCCGTTCGTGCGCGCGTGGGAGAACCCGACTATCAGCGAGCTCATCGGTGCGTTTGCGGGCGCGCTGGTGGTGGTCGGCGCGGTCGTGTTGGCGGCGTTGCTGACGCGGTACGGCAAGTGGCGGTATCTGTGGACCGAGTGGCTCACCAGCCTCGACCACAAGAAGATCGGCATCATGTATATCGTCGTCGCGTTCGTGATGCTGTCGCGCGCGCTGGTCGAGGCGGTGCTGATGCGGATGCAGCAGGCGGTGGCGATCGAAAACCCCGGCTTCCTCTCGCCCGATCATTTCGGCCAGCTGTTCTCGACGCATGGCTCGATCATGATCTTCTTCATGGCGATGCCGTTCCTGACGGGGATGATCAACTATGTCCTGCCGCTACAGCTCGGCGCGCGCGACATGGCGTTTCCCTGGGCGAATTCGATCGCGTTGTGGCTTACCATCGGTGCCGCGGGCCTGATGATGGCGAGCCTGGTGGTCGGCGAATTCTCGACCGGCGGATGGAGCGGCTACCCGCCCTATACCGAGCGCGCGTTCAGTCCCGGCGTCGGTGTCGACTACTGGATCTGGGCGGTGACATTGGGGTCGATCGGCTCGACGATGGCGGGGATCAATATCGCCTGCACCGTCTATAAGCTGCGTGCGCCGGGGATGCGGTTCATGCGGATGCAGATGTTTTCGTGGACCAGCCTGTGCACGGCGATCCTGATGATCTTCGCGATGCCGCCGCTTACCGTCGCGACGCTGCTGCTCGCGCTCGACCGGTATCTGGGGTTCCATTTCTTCACCAACGACCTTGGCGGCAACATGATGAACTACGCCAACATGTTCTGGCTGTTCGGTCATCCCGAGGTGTACATCCTGATCCTGCCTGCGTTCGGCGTGTATTCGGAGGTCGTGTCGACCTTCTCGACCAAGGATTTGTACGGCTACACGTCGCTGGTGATCGCGACGATGGCGATCGCGGTGCTGAGCTTCACCGTGTGGGTCCATCATTTCTTCACGATGGGGCAGTCGGCCAACGTCAATGCGGCGTTCGGGATCGCGACGATGACAATCGGCGTGCCGACGGGGGTCAAGATCTACGACTGGATCTGGACGATGTTTCGCGGCGAGGTGCGCTTCACCGTGCCGATGCTGTATGCGCTCGCGTTCATGATGACGTTCGTGCTGGGCGGCTTCACCGGTATCATCCTGGCGATGCCGCCGCTCGATTACCTCGTCCACAACACGCTGTTTCTGGTCGCGCATTTCCACAACATGCTGATCCCGGGGCTGCTCTACGGGATGCTCGCGGGCTATCATTACTGGTTTCCCAAGGCGTTCGGCTTCCGCCTTGACGAGCGCTGGGGGCGGATCGCGTTTGGGTGCTGGGTGGTCGGCTTCTACCTCGCCTTCTTCCCGCTGTACGTGCTTGGCGCGAGCGGGATGGCGCGGCGGACGCAGGCGATCTTCGAACCGTCGTTCCGGCCCTGGCTGTACGTCGCCTGTGTCGGCGCGTTCATCCTGCTGGCCGCGCTGACGTCGCTAGGCATCCAGTTGTGGGTCAGCATCCGCGACCGCGCCTCGACCCGCGTGGAGGCAGGCGATCCGTGGGATGGCCGCGGACTCGAATGGTCGGTCTGCGCACCGCCGCCCGAGTATAACTTTGCGGTCCTGCCGCTGATCGACGGGCGCAACCCGTTCTACGATCACAAGCATGACGAAGGCCAACCCGACCCGTACGCTTCACCGTCTTCGTACGAGGACATCGTCGTGCCACGGGGCAGCGCGACCAGCGTCGTGATCGGTCTCGCCGCCGCGGTCGCCGCGTTCGGCCTGATATGGGAGATATGGGGGCTGGCCATCGTCGCGCTCCAGATCGTCGTCGCGGCGGTCGTGGCGCGGAGCTTCGGTCGCGACCAGCACCGGACCATCTCCGCCGCCGAGGTCGCGCAAGAGCATGAGGCATGGCTCGCCCGCGTCCGAGCGACACCGGCGATCCCGCGCCAGTTGGAGACCGCCGCCGTCAATCGCGGCCTTGCGGAGATCGTGGCGTGAGCGAACCCGAACTGGCGCATGCGGGCCTCAACCACAGCGACACCGGCGCGCTGACGCAGGATCAGGCGGAGAACGCGATCTTCGGCTTCTGGATATTCCTGATGAGCGACGCGGTGATCTTCGCGCTGCTGTTCGCCACCTACGGCACGATGATCGCCAGCACCGTCGGTGGCCCGACGCCTGCGTCCGAGTTCAAGCTGCTGCCCGCGTTCGTCGAGACGCTGTTGCTGTTGACGAGCAGCGCGACGTTCGGCCGCGCGACGATCGCCATGAAGTACGATGAACCGCGCCGCGTGCTGTTCGGCTGGCTCGGTGCGACGCTGGGGCTCGGCCTCGTCTTCCTCGCGCTCGAAGCGAACGACTTCGCGACGATGTTCGCGCACGGGGCCTATCCGATGCGCAGCGGCTTCCTGTCGTCGTTCTTCGTGCTGGTCGGGCTGCACGGGCTGCACGTCGCGGTCGCGTGCTTCTGGCTGGTCGTGATGATCGGCCAGATCTGCGCCCATGGCCTCGATGCGCGCGTGCGGATCAACCTGTTGCGGCTGGGGCTGTTCTGGCATCTGCTCGACATCGTCTGGATCGCGATCTTTTCGGTCGTATGCCTGCAAGGGAACATCGGATGAGCGACCGCACACGCGAACTGCGAACCTATGCAATCGGCTATGTCCTGTCGCTCGTGCTGACCGCGGCGGCGTTTGCGATGGTCCGCTGGCCGTCCTTCGGCGCACGCGCGATCTTCGGGATCGTGCTCGCGCTGGGCCTCGTGCAGATGGCGGTGCAGTTCCGCTGCTTCCTCCACATCAGCCTCAAGCGCTCGTCACGGCACGACCTGCAACTGATCCTGTTCTCCACGCTCATCATCGCGCTGATGGTGTCGGGAACGCTGGTGATCCTGTTCAACCTGCGCGACCGGATGATGTGACACGATCAAGCGTTGCCCGACGACGGCGGTGCCCCCCCGCCGCCGAGCAAACGCCGTGCATCGCGTCAGTTGATGTGAACCGCCTTGGTGATCAGATGCGCGGCAACGCCTTCCGGGCCGTCTTCGGAACCATGCCCACTGTCCTTCACGCCGCCGAACGGGCTGTCGGGATAGCTGAGCCGGACGTTGTTGATCGCGATCATCCCCGCCTCGATCGCATCGCCCAGCATGTTCTGGCGTCGGCCATTCTCGGTGAAGCAATAGGCGGCAAGCCCGAACGGCAGGCGGTTCGCCTCGGCGATCGCGTCTTCGTCGGTCTCGAAGCGGCTCAGCAATGCCACCGGGCCGAACGGCTCCTCGTTCATCGCCCGAGCCGACAGCGGCACGTCCGACAGCACGGTCGGCTGGAAGAAGAACCCACCTGCGCCACCGTAGTCGCCACCCGCGAGCAGCTTGGCACCGTGACCCGTCGCATCGCCGACCAGTTCGGCGATCGCGTCCGGTCGGCGGGCGTTGGCCATCGGTCCCATCTGGCTCGCCGAATCCATGCCGTCGCCGATCTTCAGCGAACGAGTGCGTTCCGCAAAGCCGGCGGCGAAGCGGTCGTAGATGCCGTCCTGCACCTGGAAGCGGGTCGGCGCGACACAGACCTGGCCCGCGTTGCGAAACTTGTGCGCGACCAGCGTGTCGAGCGTTTTCTCCAGGTCGCAGTCGTCGAACACCAGCACCGGCCCGTGCCCGCCAAGCTCCATCGTCGTCCGCATCATGGTGTCGGCCGCGAGCTTCATCAGGGCTTTCCCGACCGGCACCGAACCGGTGAAGCTCAGTTTGCGCGTGATGGGAGACGCAAGGAGCTGCCGCGATACCATGTCCGGCACCCCGAACACGCACTGCGCAACGTCGCCCGGAAGTCCCGCGTCCTGGAAGCACCGCAGCACTTCAACCGCGCTACCGGCGGTTTCCTCAGACGGCTTGATGATGATCGAGCAGCCTGCCGCCAGCGCCGGGGCGATCTTGCGCACGACGTTCATGATCGGGAAGTTCCACGCGCAGAATGCCGCGACCGGGCCGACCGGCTGATGCAGGACCATGCCGCGAGTCCCCGACGGGCGGGGCAGGACGCGACCGTAGATGCGCTGCGCCTCGGCGGCATGGAAATCGAGCAGCGCGGCCGCGAACGCGACCTCGCCTTTCGCCTCGGCCTGGATCTTGCCCTGTTCGAGCGTCGCGATCCGCGCGATATGGTCGCCCCGCTCTCGAAGCAGTTGCGCAGTCCGCGTCAGGATCGCGGCGCGCTTTTCCGGCGGGGTGGCACGCCATGCGATGAACCCGCGTTGCGTAGCCTCGAGTGCGCGATCCAGGTCCGCGGCGTTGGCCAGTGGCAGCGCGGCCTGGCCGGTGCCGGTCGCCGGATTGAGCACGTCGCGCGTGTCGCGGCCAGTGCCGTCGAGCCATTCGCCGGCGATATAAAGCCCGAGTTTCGTGTCATAGCCGGTAGTCATTGATCGTCTCCGTCGATGGCGGGTAAGAAAGCATCACGTCGAGCGTCCGCTTCGCAGGACTGGCGCAAGGACCAGACCGTACCAGGGTGCTGCCATAGGTCGAGCGATCACGTGGTACTACGTGATCGTGGGCAGGGTGCTCCGACTATGTCATGCTTATGCGTCAGCGCTTCAACCCGGATACCCGCTTTACGCCGCGCGCATCAGGGGCGGTCACCATAGGCTGCACGTGCGCCGATCGTGGAACGGTCCCACCATGCGCGCGCAAGCAGGACGGCGATGCGGTCGGTCTCGAGCGTTCCATATCGGACGAGTATGGCAGGCCAGCCATGATAGTGATCGGTCTCCCAGAACGTTGTGGGATCGGTTTCGATCAGGACGGCCTTGTCCTCCATAGGGACGTGAAGGACGAAGCTGCCCGGTTCCGGCGCGGTCGTCGCAGCGATCATCTTGCCGCGAACCTTCAGCGCGGGTTTGCCGTACGTCGTTCCCAGTTCGACACCCGGCAGCGCAAGCCCGACCCCGACGACCGCGTCCCAGTCCTTCATCCTGGTCCCTTCTATGTTCTGCTTTCCGACTTCCGTTTCCTCCGCCAAGCCAGCGAGCGCTGGTTCAGCACGCTCAGCTCTACCTCACCTGCAATCGCTGCCTCGGCCAGGTCGATAGCGCGGTCCAGTACCGCGCGTTCGGCATGCGCGTAGGCGGGGCGGCCCGCTATGCGGTCATACCACACGCCGTCGCACGCATTGTCGAGGAAGATGCGCTGGAAGCAATGGTCCTCCTCGACCGGCCAGCGGCGGGTGCGGGCCATCCCCGGCAAGGTGTCGCGGGTCAGAGTCAACCACCGGGCTTCGGCAGTGGAACGGTCGTCTGCATCCATCCGGCAGGAACGATTGAAACCCGAGAAGGTCGCGCCGTCCGCTGCCGGACCGGACAGTTACCGCGCCGCGATGGGAGGTGCTCCCGCGGGACGATCGAACGCGATCAGCGTCGGCGCATCCGCGACGAACCGGTCGAGCACCCCATCGGCGATCTTCATCGGCCCGTCGAACCGGGTGGCGCCAGGAATGCTCTGGATCGCCGCCGCTTCGGCCGCCAGCCGCTTCGCGTCCGCGAAATATCGTCCCGCCGCGCTGCTGCCGTGGTCGGCGGCGTCGAGCCCGGCAGCCGTCAACTGGAGTGCACGCCCCCAAAGCTGCATCGCGTCCAGCCACGGTCGCGACTGCGCAGCGAAGCCCGGCTCGATCGTCCCGGACCGGATGATGTCGGGCGCGTTTGCGATCTCGTCCGCGTGTTTGGTCAGGTCGGCGATAGCCCGATGTCGTGCCGCCTCGTCGCCGCCGGCAATCGCCTCGCGCACGCCGTCCAAGACCGCCTTCAATCGGGGTGCCTGCTCCTGCCACGGCTGGCTGCCGAACGTCGGCGCCATGTGCTGCGTGTCGAAGAACGTCAGCAACGCGGCGGTTGCCCGCTCGTCGCCACCTGCCAGTTCTCGTGCGGAAAAATGCCACGTCCGCTCCGCGTCGTACGCCTTGTCGTTCCAGCCGAACGCGGCGACGCCGGTCACCGCCGGGCGGCTCGGCGCTTCTTGGTTCATCGGGTTCGAGAGGATGCCGGTCAGCTCGCCCGACAGCCCAGCTTCGCGCCGCGCATAGGGTGCCATCAGTAGCCGACCCGTCGTCTGCGCATAATCGTTGACCGGATAATTGTCCCACAACAGCGTCTTGCGGCCGAACGCCTTGGTCGCCGCCTTTGCGTCGGGGATCGAGATCGCCGGCGGTACGACATCGGTACCGGTCCACTGCACGACGATCCGCGGGTCGAGATGCTTGCGCAACGCCGCCTTGTACGGCGTTTCCTTCGCGTCGTAATATTCGGTCGGCACCATGATCAGCGCGCGTGCCGCAGGGTCCTTGGCTGCTAGATTCTCCTGCACCGCGTTCAGCAATTGCGACTGCGCGACGCCCGCTGCCTCGGCGCCGGACGGACCGAACGCCGCCTTGTCCTTCTCGCAGTTCCACTTGGTATATTCGATGTCGTCCAGCGCGACGTAGAAGCTGCCGACGCCGATCGATCGCATCGCGTCGAACTTGCGCTCCAGCGCCTGCACGTCCGCCGGATCGGAGAAGCATACCGACGGACCTGGCGATACGGCATAGACGAAGTCGACATGGTTCCGCCGCGCGGCGGTCGCGAGCGTCCCCAGCGCCTTCAGCGTTGCGGCCGGGTAAGCCTCCCGCCACCGATCGCGCGCATACGGATCGTCCTTCGGACTGTAGACATAGGTGTTCGCCTTCACCGTGGCGAGGAAGTCGAGGTGCTTGGTGCGGTCCGCCATCGACCACGGCGCGCCGTAGAACCCCTCGATCGTGCCCCGGATCGGCATCGCCGGATGATCCTGGATCACCATGGCTGGGATCGCCGACCGCCGGGCAAGCTGGCGAAACGTCTGTACGGCATGGAACAGGCCGTCCGCGTCGTTACCGGCCAAAGTGACGACACCGCCCGATGCCGAGGCCAGGCTCGCGATCGTGTAGCCTTCTGCATGACTGTCGGCCGCCGCGCGACTGCGGGCGAGCGCATCGCGAACGATCGGCGCGGTCCCGGTTCCGAGCACGACATACGTCCCGTCGATGACCGAAGGCAGGCGCCGTGCGGTCGTGATCGTCTCCACGCCCGACGCCGTCAGGATGCTGCGGACCAGCGCGATCGTGTCGGGATCGACGCCCGGTGCTGCGATCAGCGATACCGAACGCCCCAGCGCGATCATCCCGGTCCCGAGTTCGATCGAGGTCGGTGCCGGGAACACCGCAGGCATCGTGACCGGACCAGCCGAGGCCGATCCCGATGCCAGACCCACCAAACTGGCGGCAACCATCAGCGAGGGCGCTACGCCGAACTTGCCAATATGTCGGGTCATGCTCGTCTCCGGTATCATAATGGTATTATCCAGCGGGATACCGCAGCTGTCCGAATACGGCAAGCAAGCGCTACGGAAGCATGGTAATGCAAGCCCAACCGCACAAACCATCCGTGTTCCACCCCAGTCAAACTGCCCCGGCTCGACCAGCGATCGTCGGTCCAGCGGCATCTCGGCGACGTCACGAAGGAGTCGCCAAACAGGAGTATCGAAGCGGTTCTAGCGAGGGGAGACGATCATGTCGGCACTGGCGATCTCACAGTATGACAGTGCTGCCGAACCGCCGATTCCCGTAGCGGTCGTGCAGCGTGCCAAACGCGTCGCGGTCTACGATTTCAGTGCTGACGGTCGGCTTGTCGGCGCAGTCGCAAAGGTTCGATCTGCCTGGCTTTGCCCGCTTTTCTATATTGTCTTGCCGGTGTCGGTAGTGCTGGTCGTCGTGGTGGCGGTTCTACGATTGTACCACGCCACGGCCAGGAATGTCGGCCGCGCCAAAACCAGGAGAGATAGCGACACCGTCGCAGGCACGTATTCATACCGATGCCAGAGCGACATATAGTACCCAGAATCTGCGCCTTACGCGGCAAAACGGACGTAAACTTTTCCCGCAGCAATCCGCTGCCTGAAAAGGACGTCGCAATGACTTTGGAATTCTCTCCTGACAGCGATCGTCGGCCTGATGCGGTCTCGATCCACACCATCGACAAAACTCCCCCACGGCACCCCTTCGATTTCGTCGACCTCGAAACGCAGTTCGATCCCGGGTTGGAGACGTTGTGGACGTACATGCGGCAACGGACACGACCGAGCTTCAATCCCAAATTGCTCGGCGAATTTGCGCAGTGGCAGACCGACATCGTCGCGGCACGATCGTCGGGCGCGATGCCGGTCCGGTATCTGGTGCTCGGGTCGCGCTTTCCGGGCGTTTTCTCGCTCGGTGGCGACCTGGATCTGTTCGCGGCACATATCCGCAACCAGGACCGCGATGCCCTTGTCCGATACGGACGTGCGTGCGTCCATATTCTTCACCGCAACATGCTGAGCCTCGACCAACCAATCATCACGATCGGTCTGGTCGAAGGCGATGCCCTGGGCGGCGGGTTCGAGGCGTTGCTGTCGTTCAACGTCGTGATCGCCGAACGCGGAACGCATTTCGGGCTCCCGGAAACCAATTTCGGCCTGTTTCCCGGGATGGGCGCGCACTGCTTCCTGTCGCGTCGGCTCGGAGCGGCACGCGCCGAGCAGATGATACTCAGCGGGCGATCCTATAGCGCCGAAGAACTCTACGATCTGGGTATCGTCCACGCCCTCGCCGATCCCGGGGAGGGCCGTGCCGAAGTCGAACGCTATATCCGCCAGAACCGGCGGCGGCACAGCGGGCACTGCGCGATCTATGAGGCATCGCGCTCGGTGAATCCGCTGCCGCTGAGCGAACTCGAAGCGGTCGTCGATCTCTGGGCGGATGCCGCTCTTCGACTGAGCGACGCCGACCTGAAGCTGATGCGTCGTCTCGTCGGGGCACAGACGCGGTTGATGGACAAGGCCGCCTAGGTTCTGTTCAGGAACGCCGCATTGCTTTGACCCCCGCGCCGGCAAGCATGGTCGACACCATGTTTGCCGGCATGGGATGCGCCAGCAGAAACCCCTGTACCGCGTCGCAGCGGATGCGCCGCAGCTGGTCGAGTTGCGCCTGCGTCTCGACCCCTTCGGCCACCGTCCGCATTCCCAGCTTCGCCGCCAGCTCGATCACGGTCTGGACGATCGCCACCGATGCGGGGCTCTGCTCGAAATCGGCGATGAAGGATCGATCGATCTTCAACGTCTGGAAGGGGAATTTGGTCAGGTAGCTCAGCGACGAATACCCCGTCCCAAAATCGTCCAGCGTCGTCCGTACCTTGAGACGGTTGATCGCGTTCAAGGCCGCGAGCGATGCTTCGATGTCTTCGAGCAGGACGGACTCGGTCACCTCGAGCTCGAGGCGGTCCGCGGCAAAGCCGCTCGCGGCCAGCGCGCCCATGATCGTCGTCGGCAGGTTCGCCGACCGCAACTGGATCGGGGATAGGTTCACCGCGATCGTCACGTCGGTCGGCCACCCGCTGGCGATGCGGCACGCCTCGCGGATAACCCAGCCGCCGATCGCCACGATCAGTCCATTGTCTTCGGCGATCGGAATGAACTCGGCCGGCGAGATCGCGCCGTAACGGCGATTGGTCCAGCGCAGCAATGTTTCGCACGACAGCACCTGCTCGCCCGTCAGATCGAAGATCGGTTGGAAGACCAGGTGGAACTCGCCGCGTTCCAGCGCACTTTGCATTTCGGCGCCAAGATCACGCGTGCGCTCGATCTTCTCGTCCATCAACGGTTCGTAGAACCGCATCTGGCCGCGGCCGCTGTCCTTGGCTCGGTACAAGGCGAGGTCCGCATTCTTCAACAGCGTGTCCGCGTCGGTGCCGTCGGTAGGAGCGATCGCGATACCGAGCGACGCCCCGACATGGAGTGTTCGCCCATCGTGATGCACGGGTTGCTCAACCAGATGGATGATCCGCTCGCCGGTGGCCGCAGCGTCAGCGTCAGCGTCGGGGTGTCCGACGAGTTCGCAAATCACCGCGAACTCGTCGCCACCCAGACGCGCGACGATACCGGCCGCACCGAAGGCCTCGTCCAGTCGCTGCGCCACCCCCGCGAGCAGAGCGTTGCCGGCCAGATGCCCGTATGAATCGTTGATCTCTTTGAACCGGTCCAGATCGATCCAGTATACGGCCAGTTGCTGGTGACCGTTGTCGATCGCCTGCAAGCGGGCCTCGAACTGCTCCCGAAACGCAGTGCGGTTGGCCACGCCCGTCAGGTCGTCTCGACGGGCGACTGCGGCGTGATGCTCGGCCAGCGCCGCCTTTTCGCGCGAGACGAGCGTTGCCTTCAGGATGACGCCATAGGTCTGCAACGTGATATCCATCATCGCAACGACGAACAGCACGATCACGGTCGCGAGCACGATCTTGAGGGGCTGGAGCGATACGACTAGCCCGACCGTCAGCGGTAGGGAAGCAAAACACAGCTGCGACAAGGCGATCCACGGGCGGCCGGCGTTGCGCCCGGCGATGCCGGCCGCGTATCCGATCGTCGTCGTTACCGCGAGCAGTTGCAGGACACCGTCGTTGCTGTGTACGAGTGTGAGCAGCCCGAACGTACCGAGCAGCGCGGAATACCCCAGTGCGCCGGCGCGATAGAGGAGCTCCTGCCGCTTCGCCCAGCGACCTTTGGCGCGTTCGATTTTCGGAACGTCCCGCCGGCGCCTGAGAGCGTCGACCACCCGAAATCCCGCAACCAGCGCTATCGCCGAGGCGCAGGCGATCATCGACCGGTTGCCACTGACGAAAGCGACGATCGCCATGATGCCGCTGCTGGTGATCGCACCGATCACCAGCGATTGCGGAGACGCATAGAGCGACTCGAGCAGGGTAGCGCGAACCGAAGCCGCGATCGCCTGATCGGAATGCCGGAGCTGCCTGAGGCGGGAAATTAAGCCACTCATACGACTGTCCATGGACGGCGGGGATATAAAAGAAACGAAAAAAAGTAGATTAATGGCCGTCGTCGGTCGCATTTTCTCGGGCAAAGACAACGGCGTGACCGGTAAGGTTCAAGGATAATCCTTCGACGGGCCAAACAGCAGTTTTGGGATGTCGATGTATCCGTCGAGATTGTTCCGAGGACCAATTTCGCGTCACACGTGGAGCCGACGCTGGCAAACACGGCGCTCAAAGCATTTCCAACGGACCCGGTTTCGGTCGTGGAAACGCCGTATCGAGCGTGGCGAGGTCCTCGGTCGATAGAGCGATGTCGGCAGCACGCCGGTTCTCGTGAACATGAGCGACGGTGCCGGCCTTGGGGATGACGATCACGCCTTCACGGTTCAGGGCCCAGGCAAGGGCAAGCTGTGCCGCAGTCGCACCGATCTTGGCGGCGATCCGTACCAGCGTCGGGTCGGAAACCAGTCTACCTTGTTCGACCGGACTATACGCCATCGCAGGCATCTCCGCGCGCCGAAGCCACGGGAGAAGGTCGTGTTCGGGGCCGCGCCGTGAGAGGTTGAACAGGATTTGGTCGGTGGCGCAGGCGGATCCACCGGCTGCGACCAACTCGTCCATGTCGTCGGTATCGAGGTTGCTTACACCCCAATGGCGTATCTTGCCGTCCGCTTTCAATGCTTCCATCGCCTCGACCGTCTCCGCAAGCGGAACCGATCCACGCCAGTGCAGGAGATACAGATCCAGCCGGTCGGTGTTCAGCCGCTTCAGGCTGGCCTCGCACGCAAGATGAAGGCGTTTGCGCGATGCGTTCTGCGGGTAAGCCTTGCTTACCAGGAAGATCCGGTCGCGAACGTCGGATAGCGCCTCGGCTACCAGCGTTTCGGATGCGCCGTCGCCGTACATCTCCGCGGTGTCGATCAGTGTCATCCCGCATTCGACGCCAGCCCGCAGCGCGGCGATCTCCGCGTCGCGCTGGTCGGCGCGTTCGCCCATCATCCAGGTTCCCTGTCCCAGGGCGGGTACCGTCTCGCCACTTGGCAGCATCACGGTTTTCATCGTCGATCTCGCGTAGGAGGCATGGCTCGGTTCTAATCGGAAGGCGATCGGCGGCGTCGCACGAAACCGGCGGCTATACGCGAACGGGTCTGTGAAACGCCGGCAGGATCAGATCAGTTTCTCATGCTCCATGGCCTTCCGGACGGCGGGACGCGCTTTCATTCGTTGCGCAAAGTCTGAAAGCTTCGCAGGTACTTCGATCTGGTTCTTGTCCGCCCACAGCAGCATCACGAACAGGTAGCAGTCCGCGACGCTGACCTTGTCGCCGAACAGATAATCGCCCTCGATGGTATCGGCGAGGTATCCAAACCGTTTCACGATCACCTCGGCTGCTTTTGCTTTATCCTCCGCGCTGCCACCGGCGAAGAACGGTTTGAAACTCTTGTGGATTTCGGTCGAGATGAAGGCGAGCGCCACCAGCAGATGCGTATGCCCCATCGTACCGTTCGGCTTCAGCGCCGTATCCTGATGCGCGATCCAGTCGAGGATCGCGATGTTCTCCGTCACCGTTTCACCAGAATCCAGCGTCAGGGCAGGGACGTATCCCTTCGGGTTGATCGTCGTGTAGTCGATGCCGCTCTCGGTGCGCTTGGACTTGAGGTCGACCTTCTCGTGTTCGAACGAAAGACCCGCCTCATGCAGCGCGATGTGATCTGCAAGGCTGCACGCGCCGGGGGAATAATACAGCTTCATCCGTCTTCTCCACATTGATCCCCTTCAACGCGCAAGGCTGTCAATAGCTGCGGTCGGCGCTTGCGGTTCCCGGCAACGGGCCTTGGTCGAAATCGGAGCGACTGCATTGCAGCGTCGTCTGGCGCTCCCATCTCCGTTCCATGAACGAAAACCTGATCCGTCTCGGCCTTCTCGACGAGGGCGACATCATCCTGGACGAGGCGGCGCTGTCGCTGGCGCTGCTCGATCACCCGGACGTCGATCCAACTCCCTACCGGACGCTCCTCGACGAAGTGGCTACCCGTCTCGATGCAGTCGGCCGGAACGCGAGCGGCGCGAGCGATCGTGCCGATGCATTGTCGCAAGTCCTTCATGAGGAATTCGGCTTTGTCGGCGACCGGGACACGTATGACGATCCCGCAAACGCCGACTTGATCCGTGTCGTCGATCGCCGCCGGGGGCTGCCGGTGAGCCTGTCCATCCTCTATGTCGGCGCGGCGCGTCGGATCGGCTGGGAGGCGGACGCACTCGACGTCCCCGGGCATGTGCTGGTCATGGTCGGCGCGGAAGCTGCGCCGGTCATCGTCGATCCTTTCCGCGAAGGGAGGCGGGTAGACCGCGAAGCGCTGGCCGCGCTCCTGCTGGCATCCACCTCGGGGCCCGCCGCCGCCGTCAGTCACATCGCAGCAATGCCGAACCGCGCCATCCTCGTCCGGCTGTTGCTGAACCAGGCGACGCGCGCGGAGCATAATGGGCAGGGCAGGCGCGCGCTCGAACTCTATACGCGAATGACGTTGATGGCGCCCGACTATGGGCATGCCTGGTGGGAGCGAGCGCGGCTGGAACTCGTCGACGGCGACGTAATCGCCGCGCGCGGAAGCCTAAGCGCCATGCTCGAAATTACACGGGATCCGGACCTTCGGCGGCGCGTGACGGATACGCTCAAGGCGTTGCCGGCGACATAGCGGGCCATCGACGTAACGGGCCGCCGACGTAACGGCCGACCGCTTAACCGATCGGCTTGAGCGAACCGCCCTGGAGATAGGTCAGGGTGACGGGAACGACGGTGGTGCCGGCGCCGACACGGACCTGGACGGTCTTCGGATCCGGCTTGCGGGAGAACAGCATGTCAAACAGCGTCACGTGCGGGTTGCCTGATGCCCCGCCGCCATCGCTTCGATCTGTCTTGTTGTTCCCGTTGAGATCGTGGCGGACGTCGACAGCATAGATGCCCGGCCGATCGACCGGCATGCAGATCGCGACCCGACCTTCGCGCGGGGTCGGAATTTCGGTGCGCAACAGCGTCGTTTTCTTGTCGAAATAGGTCGATGGTGAGCCCCCGAAGGTACGGACACGCACGGTTCCGGTCCGTGCCTTGAACCCTTCGACCACGACCAGCATGGCCGGATGGGTACTGCCCGCCATGCATTGCGCCGCGTCGGGACCGATCGGTTTCGAGGTGACGTTGGGCGTGATCGACAACGCCGCGAGATACAGGGCAATCATGGTTGATGGCTTTCGACTTTTGCGGATTGGGATACAACGTAAGCGCGCGTCGCTGGCATCGGCGAACTTGCCGGTTCTTATGGTATCGGTGCAGACTCAATATCTTACGGTATGCGGTTGCCACGGTTCCTGAGCCGCCCCGCACCTTCGTTCATGACGAATTTCTCACGGAACATGGGCGCCGCCCGGATTGTATTTCAGGTGTTCCTCTACCGCTTTCAAGGATGCCGACATGCGCTTTATTCCCCTCGTCGCTCTCCCGTTCCTCGCGGTGACGGCCTCCCCCGTATTGGCCAAGGGTTGCATCCGGGGCGCGGCCGCCGGCGGGGTCGGTGGGCATTTCGTGGGTAAAGGACACGCGGTCGCCGGCGCCGCCATTGGTTGCGTCGCCGCCCATCACCACTATGCCAAGCAGGCTCGCGCACAGAAAGCGGCCGTTCGCGCGCATGGCTGAAAACCGGAGACGTGGTGGACGGTGTACCGTCCGCCGCGTCTCCGTCATGCAATCCGCAGTCCGTTGGTCAGCGCGTCGAGAAGCGCATCGACCTTTGGGCTCAGCTGTCGCCGTCGAGGCCAGACCAGATGCAGCGGCAACCCTGCCGTCGCCAGTTCGGGAAGGACCTCGATCAGGTCGCCACGCGCGAGCTCATCTTCGATCAGCCAAGTCGCGAGTTGCGCAATACCGAATCCGGCCTTGACCGCACCGACCTGGGCCTCCGCGCTGCCGAGGACGATGCGGCCATCCATGGCGCGCTCTTCGATACCGCTGGCCCCGTCGGGAAAGCGCCACTTGATCGTGCTGCCGTCACCGCGCCCGTAGAGAATGCAGTCGAACTGCGCGAGATCGTCCGCCGATGCCGGTATCCCACGCCGTTCCAGGTAAGCGGGGGCGGCGCAGATTATGACGCGCTCCCTGCCGAGGTAGCGGTGGCCGAGATTGTCCGGCCATGGCTCCGACGCGCCGATCCGGATTGCGACGTCGATGCCGTCCTCGACGAGGTCGATCTTGCGATCGGTGAAGGTGATGCTCGGGCGTACATTGGGGTGGCGTTCGGCAAAGGCGAGCAGCAGCGGCATCGCCTGCATCCGTCCGAACGCGATCGGCACGTCGACCTTCAGCCGCCCGACGATCTCCGACCGGTGCGCCGCCAGCACCGCTTCGGCGTCGGCCAGGTCTTCGAGCACTCGGACGCACGTCTCGTAGAAGGCAGCGCCGACGTCGGTCAGCGTCAGCCGGCGGGTGGTACGTTCGAACAACCGGCTACCGAGCCGAGCCTCCAGCCGCGCGACGCTCTTGCTGACCGCGGAGTTGGTCAGGTTCAGCCGTACACCGGCCGCGGTGAAGCTTCCGGCGTCGGCGGTACAGACAAAAGCTTCGATGCCCTTGAGGCGTTCGGAGGGGATCATGCGAGTCCATTCTGGAATTATTGTCCCGCCATACGGGAAAACATGCCGCAGGACGTCGCTTTTCGTCGCGCGTAGAGACGGCAGCTACAGGAGTTTGCCAATGTCGTCCCCCGTTCGTCCTCTTAGTGCCGCGCCACCCAGCGCCAAGTCCGCAGGGCATGGCCTGGCCGTGCTGCTGCTGGCTATCTCAGCCTTCGTGATCGTCACGACCGAGTTCATCATCGTCGGCCTGCTCCCGAGCCTGTCGCGCGACCTCGGGATCTCTATCACCGTCGCCGGGCAGCTCGTGACGCTGTTTGCTTTCACCGTGATGCTCGCAGGACCGTTCCTCACCGCGATGCTGTCGCACTTTGAGCGCAAGCGGCTGTTCGTCGTAATCCTCGTGATCTTCGCGGGCGCGAACGCACTCGCCGCGGCGGCGCCCGATATCTGGGTGCTGGGTCTCGCACGCTTCCTCCCGGCTCTCGCGCTCCCGGTGTTCTGGGGCACGGCGAGCGAAACCGCGGGTGAACTTGCCGGTCCCGAGAAGGCGGGCAAGGCCGTCGCCAACGTCTATCTCGGCATTTCCGGCGCGATGGTGCTCGGCATTCCACTCGGCACGCTCGCCTCGACGGCGTTCGGCTGGCGCGGGACGTTCTGGGGACTGTCGGGGCTGTCGCTGCTGATGGCGGTGCTGTTGCTCGTCGTGATGCCCACGCTGGCACGCCCCGCGCGCGTCAAGTTGGCCGAACAGGCACGCATCCTGAAGGATCCGTATTTCCTCGGCAACGTCGTGCTGTCGGTCATCGTCTTCACCGCGATGTTCACCGCCTATACCTATCTCGCCGACACACTGGAGCAGATCGGGCATATCCCGGCGGGGCAGGTGGGCTGGTGGCTGATGGGCTTTGGCATCTTCGGTCTCGCAGGCAACTGGCTGGGCGGACAGTTCGTCGGTCGCGGACCGCTACTGGTAACGGCGATCACGGCGCTGGTGCTGGCGGTCGGCATGGCGGCGACGACTTTGGTCGCGGGCTCGCACGCCTGGCTCGTCGTGGCGCTAGCCGTCTGGGGCATCGCCAACACCGCGCTCTACCCGATCTGCCAGGTCCGCGTGATGCAGTCGGCGAGCCACGCGCAGGCACTCGCCGGCACGCTCAACGTGTCGATGGCGAACGCCGGCATTGGTCTTGGCGCGATCATCGGCGGCTCGGTGATCCAGCATCTCGGGCTCGGCGCGGTCGGTTATGTCGCCGCCGCGATCGCGATCCTCGCGGTGCTCGTTACGCCGGTAGTAAACCGGTTGAAGACTCCGAGCATCGCGTAACGATCGGTTTTGGTGCGGGAATACCTCGTCCCGCATTGACCCGGCAGCACGCCTTCACGCGTTCGACCTTTTCGTCATCAGGAACCCAGCCATGCCCAAAGTCTCGACCACGACCGACTATGCGGAGCGCGATGCCAGCATTGTCATCAACAGCTACACGACGGTGCTGCGCCGTCCGCGCGTGCCACACGCGGTCTTCGCGACCTATTGGCGCGACGTCCATGGTCCGCTCTGTTCGCGCATCCCCGGGCTCGGCTGGTACGTCCAGAACCACCTGGACCGGGAACAGGACGCGCATCTCTGGCCGGTGATCGACGGGATCGCGCCGTTCGCGGACTATGAACTCGATGGCGGGGTCGAGATCGGCTTTGCCTCGAAGTCGGATCAGGACGTCTTCAACGCCGCGAGCCACATCCTGTTCGCCGACGAACAGAACATGTTCGCTGCCACCGTCGCCTATGCGCTGCCGAGCGGATCACACACGCTGGTCGACCGGATCGCGGATCCGATCCCGAATGGGGACGACGGCTTCGACCGTATCCACGTTCATTTCGGCGCGGCGGGTGACGACGCAGAGGCGTTCGGTACGTTCATGACTAGCTTTTCCGCGACGCTTGCCGCGGACCCGGCGGTCCTGAAACTGCGGCTGCACCTGCCGGACCGCTACGACAATGCCGAGCCCGCACCGCCCGCGCCGAACGTCGATCATCTCGTACCCGCCGAGCGTGCCCTGATCGCGGTGGTCGAACTCGCTTTCGAGAGCCCACTGGCACGCCGCGCGTTCTTCGTGGCCGAAACCTTTGCCGCGACGCAGGCCGGTCAGAAGGCAAACATCGCGCATGTCCAGGCGTTCGCGGTCAGCGGAATCTACACCTATGTTCGCGACAAGCAGCTCACGACCGCCGGCTTGCGCGGCAGTCGTCCCGCGCAGCTGATCGAGCGGCTCGGCGCCAACAATCAGGTTGCGGACGATGTCCAGCGCCTGATCCGGACCGGCTCGATCTGACGTTTGGGACGATTGAATAGGCGGTTCAGGTGCGTGGCAGGTCGTCGTCGATCGGCGCGCCGATGGTGACGCGGAGGCCGGGATCGTTGTCGGCCTCCTCTATCGTGCCGGATAGCCGCGCGACCATCGACGTGAGCATCCGCGAACCGAACCCGGTCCCGGAACTCGCCTTGCCGCGACCACGATCTGCGACGATCAGCCGAAAGCGGTTGCGGTGCTGTTCGAGCGCGATCGTGATCGGTCCCGACGCGCCGGCGTAAGCATATTTGTTGGCGTTGATCACCAGTTCGGTCAGGATCAGGCCGACGCTGACCGCGCGGTCGGTAGAGATCAGGATCGGCGCGAGTTCGAGTTCGATCTGGCCACCCCATGACTGGTCCATCGTCGATCCAATTTCGGTGCACAGGTCGCCAATGTACCGTGCGAGGTCGACCGCCTGGACATGCTCGTCGGAATGCAGCCGACGGTGGACCATAGCCACCGCCGACAGCCTTCGCTGCGCCTCGGCAAGATGCGCGGTCAGAACGTCGTCACCGACCGCCCGCGCCTGAAGGCCGAGGAATGCGGAGACCAGCTGCAGGCTGTTCTGGACGCGGTGGTGGACCTCCTTGATGAGATAGTCCTTCTGCAGCAACAGGCTCTCATTGTCAGCGATGGTCGCGGTCAGCTCGCGGTTCACCTCGAACAGGCGGCGGTTCTGGCGTGCATCGAACATCGTCCGCTTCAGCCGCCCAGCCGCCTCGATTTCGAACAAGGTCCACGGTACCGATCGGCCACGGACCGCCTCGCTCCAGCTTTCGAACGACGCGCGAGGCGTCAACGGCATGTGAGGATCGACGTCCAACCCTTTATGCGGGTTACCGGCCCAGTTCATCACTTCGATCTGTTCGGCGCGAAACCAGATCAGGATCGTTGGCTCGTCGGTCGACATCGTCACCGCAAGCACGCCGCTCGCGAGATCCTGGAAACCGGTGGCCGTGGGCAGTTGTTCGGACAGCCGGTCGGTCGAGAAGGGGAGCGCCCGGCCAAGATCGATGACGTGATCGGCCACCGCGCGAATGTCGTCGTGGCGGGGGGAACGGCCGGCGACGAACAATTCGGTACCGCGCGCCGCCGCGAAGCTGTCGGCGCCCAGCATACGGCACATGTCGTCGCCCGCGGTCGCGAAGAAGCCGGCGAGCGAGATGTCGCTGCCGAGCCGAAGCACCACCGCATCCTCAGCGGTCCGCAGCCGGATGCGCTCGCGGTAAAGCTCCGCGTCTTCTTTTGCGCGGATCTGGCGGGCAAGACTCCCGGCCAGCGCACGGCAGGCCATGCGGATATGCAGCGGCAGGAACTTCGGCGTCGGGTGATGACACGCGACTAGCCCCCACAGCGCGCCGTCGCGGACGATCGACACCGATGCCGACGCCGCGACGCCCATGTTAGCGAGATATTGCAGATGGATCGGCGATACGCTGCGCAGGGCAAGATCGCTCATGTCGAGCGGCGCGGTCCCCGCGGGGCGTAGCGGTGCCGGCTCATAGGCGATGTCGGGAATGATGCGGACGCGGTTCCTGACGTACAGCGCGCGAGCCTGTTTCGGGATGTCGGACGCGGGAAAATGCTGGTTGAGGAAACTGCCGAGCGCTGGATCGCGGTCCTCGGCAAGGACGACCCCGGCGTCATCGTCGAGGAAGCGGTACAACATCACCCGATCGAACCCGGTCAACAGGCGAAACGTCCTGGCAGCGCGCTCGCACAGTTCGCGTAAGCCGAACGCCTGTTCGAACGTCGCGGCGGCTTCTTCCATTGCGACCAGCACGTCGATCGGGGAGGGCATTGCTATGGGGGTGGGCTCGAGTTCGACGACGATCGTGTTCGTTACGCGGTGCGCAATCGCGTCGAACGGCGTTTCGAGACCGATTACGCGCGTTAGTACGACAGTACTGGCGTTTGGTTTCGCGGCGAGGTGCGCGGCGACGGGCTGCCCGAGTAGGTCGTCCAGATCAGCGCCCAGCCAATCCGCAGCCAGCGATGTCTCGATGTCGCCGGCCCCCGCTATCACCTTGAACGTGAAGGCGTCGGCGACGAGGACGAGGCCATGCGGCTGGATCGATCCGGGCCGATGGATCGGTTCGCGGTCGCAAGCGGAAACGTCTGGGCCGTGCGACCGTGCACCGCGGTCGATCGCCTCGGGTAGAAAACCAGGCATGGCGGGTGCGATCCAGACGGAGGCGATCCGACACCGCAGCGGGCCGTATCGTTACGCCAACGATACAGAAGCGCTCGGTGACACCTTGTCAACGACTTGGATCAGTCCCCATCGCCTTTCGGCAGGATCAGGCGATCATCGACGAAGCAGGCATCCATCGCCACGACCCGCGCTGCGCCGTTGCTACGCGTCTCGTCTGCCCGATACCGGCGCATCGTTCCGCTCAACATCGACAGTTCATCTCGGGTGAGCCAGCCCTGGATCTTGCCCTGTTGTACCGCCGAGTAGTCCGCAGCTACTTCGCTTTGGCCGAAGATCTCATGCGCGCATTCGTGCGTGTACCATAAGAGTTGCTGTACGCGCGACAGGTCGAGGACGCGCGGGTGGAGAATGATGCGGCCCTTGTACGCGGCGGCGATGTCGTCGATCGGCTGGATCATCGTATCGACCGGCCCGCACGCGGCGCGGTAGCCGGCGAGGCGGAGCGCACCCGGTAATACCACTGTCTGCGCGGCCGAGGGTTGTAGGATGACCGCGAGCAGCGACGCCCTAGCACCGGTCAGAAAGTTATTGAGCATGACTATCTGGGTTCCACGAGGCGCGAGGACGAGCAAGAGCAAAATTGGGAGGCCGGTTCGATCGCGTTATCCAAAGCACGCACCGACAGCGGAGCAGGGGATGTTCTCGAACTCTTTGGTCGGTGCGACTTACGCGCATCCGTGAGGGCCTGGGTCCGCGATGTGGTTGTCTATCCGACCTAACCTATGTTAGTCAAAAAACAGGAATATTGGTTTCATAGAGGGATGCGAATTGTACTAATCTTAACCTGTATCATATTTAATTGATAAGATGTGGATCGCTAACTTTCGGATGGTGCGGACTTTATGGCTGATATTGACGTTCCCTGCTCCACTTTGGAAACGCGATCTCCCGATCGCCGCGACGGCCAGATCGAGGCGCTTGGCAGGGCGAACTCGGCCGCTCAGGTCCGCGATCAGATCCTGTGCTATCTCGGGGCGGTCCGGATGCCGGCCAACGGTATGGAACTCTACATCGTTCGCGATTTTTTGACGCTCGACGAATGCGCCGCATTGATCGCGCTTATCGATGGCGCTCGCGTGCCCTCGCCGGTCGTGGGCGATGCCCCAGTGTCACCGCACCGTACCAGCGAGACGTGTTACCTCTATCCCGGCCCGGCGCCGGTGATCGCGGTCGAGACCAAGCTTGACCTGCTGACCGGACTAGAGCCGCGCTACGGCGAGGCGTTGCAAGGGCAGCGCTACGCGGTCGGGCAGGAGTTCAAGCCGCATCACGACTATTTCGGTACCGAACAGCCCTATTGGCTGGACCAGGTGACGATGGGCGGCCAGCGGACTTGGTCGGCGATGACCTTCCTCAACGAACCCGAGGCAGGCGGCCGGACGAATTTCCAGATCGCGGGACTGGCGATCACGCCCAAAGCGGGCAATCTGGTGATCTGGAACAACATGGACGAATTTGGCGCGCCGAACCCGGGGTCGCTCCACCAAGGCATGCCGGTCGAGCAGGGCGTGAAGTATGTCCTGACGAAATGGTACCGCGAACGCCCCTGGTGCCAGTGAAGCGTCTGACCCGCTAATCCTTCCCAGCAAGGGGAAGGATTAGCCGTCAGCCCGGAACGGCGAACACACTCCGTAATGGCTTCGTCTCCGGCAGGATGTAAACGATCCCCACGGTCCCGGTGAACAACGGCTTCACCACGCCGTCGTAAAACCCCGGTGGCACGTTTACGCAGCCATATGAGATCCGGTTGTCGCTCGGCGTCGGCGAGGCGAGCCGACCGGCGCGATCGTCCACGCGGCGTCCCTTGATCACGCGGTGCAGCGACAGTGCGGCCTCATAGTCGATCCACAATATGTCCTGCTCGAAATCGCGCCCCAGCGACGCTTCGAACCGGCCCGCAGGCGTGGTCCGCTCAGGCGGCGTGATCGTCGCGAGCTTGCGCTGGCCGATGCCCGGCACACTGTCATCGCCGCGCGCCATCCCGAGCAACGCCGGCGCCGCACCGCGCAAGATGCCGGCGCCGTCGAACGCGAACACCTTGGCATTCACCTTGTCGATGACGACGAACGGCAACGCGTGATTGTCGTGCGACGCCGTCACCCAGTCCGCCGTGTCGCGCGCCTCGGTGGAGACCGTCTCCCCCTTGAACTGCGCGACGGTCGCGGTCTCGGAGAGAGGCCGCGCTGCCACCGGCGACGCGACGACCATCCCGAAGGCGAGCACGCCGAAGAGTCGGACGCATCCGCTCGCCCGCCGTGCCGCGCTCAGCCCTCGCTCGCGAGTCATCTCAGTTACGCGCCTGCTTGCGCGGATAGACCGGGACCACCGGCGCCGTCGGCGGCGTGGGTTGCACGAACAGCGGCTGGACAGCTTGCACGGGCGGCGTGTCGGGCGTCTCGACGATGACGGTCCCCGGACGTACGGGCGTCGGGTAGGTCACGCCGCCCTCGACGATATCGACCGTCGGCCGCGTCGGAACGCGAACCGGGACAAGCGGCACATCGAGGAACGGTCGCGTCGCATTGGGCAAGTTCGGCACTGGCGTAGGCGTAGGCGTAGGCGTCGGAGTGGGTGCCGGTGCCGGCGCGAGTACTGGCGGCGGCGCTGGTGCCGGAGCCGGGGCCGGGGCCGGGGCCGGGGCAGGCGCGGGTGCCGGAGCAGGCGCTGGTGCCGGAGCCGGAGCCGGAGCCGGAGCCGGAGCCGGAGCCGGAGCCGGAGCGGGCGCTGGAGCGGGAGCCGGAGCGGGTGCTGGTGCCGGAGCGGGTGCTGGTGCCGGGGCGGGCGCTGGTGCCGGGGCGGGCGCTGGTGCCGGGGCGGGCGCTGGTGCCGGCGCTGGTGCCGGGGCGGGCGCTGGTGCCGGAGCAGGCGCTGGAGCCGGGGCAGGTGCGGGTGCCGGGGCAGGTGCGGGTGCCGGGGCGGGCGCTGGTGCCGGGGCGGGCGCTGGTGCCGGAGCAGGTGCTGGTGCCGGAGCAGGCGCAGGTGCGGGTGCCGGAGCAGCAGCCGTAATCGTTCCGGTCGTCCGGAACCCGGCGACGCAGCACGAACTTGCCAGCGCATACTGGTCCGCGTTCGCGCCTGTCAGCGTGTAGCCGCTGAAGCTCACGCCGATGCCCGTACCTTCGCCAGTGCTGTCGAACGTCGCGGTCGCGTCCGGGCCGGCGACCAGCGATACGCCGGTCGGCGTGCCCGAGGTGCCGTTGGTATTGAACCCGCTCAGCACCGCCGTATTGGTGCCGTCCGCGACCTTCTGCGCGGTCGGGAACAGCAGCATGCGCTGGGTGATCGCCGCGCCTTCGGTCAGCACGAACTCGGTCGTGAAGTCGGTCGGCGTCGTGTACGAAACGGGGTTGTAGTTGATCGACACCGGCGCTGCGGTGACCGTGGTCGGCGGCGACAGCGCGGAGAACACGATGGTACCGCCGTTGACGCCCGGCCCGGTGCCGTCCGCGCCGGCGATCAGCGTGAGCCCGACCGGCAGGCCGAGGCTTTGCGCGGGGATCGTCGTGCCGCGGGTCAGCGTGACCGCCGCGTCGATCAGCACGTCGTGGCCGGCGCACAGCGCGATGTTGCCATCGGTCGTCGTGATCGCGTGAAACACGTTCACGTTCTGCCCGGCGTTCAGCAGGATGCTGCCGTTGGTCGTCGTCAGGTCGGCGTTGACGTTCACGTCGCGACCGCAGCAGGCGACGATGTTGCCGTTGGTCGCGGTGATCGGCGCGTTGATATTGACGTCGCGAAACGCGTTCATCGTCAGCGTCGTCGGCACGCCCGAGGCGGTCCATGCGACCGCATCGTTGACGAAGATGTCGCCATTGCCGGTGGTCGTGTCGCCCGCCGCGGGGATCGTGCTGATCGTGATGCTGGTCGTCACGAGCTGCGCCGACAGCGTCGAGCCCGAGATGTTGCCGCCCGCGCCGATCACGTAATCCTGCGGATCGATCAGCCACATGCCGGTCATGCCGCCCGGTGCGTAGGTCGAGACCTTGGCGCTATCCGCGACGGAGACGGTCGCCGCCGACGTCTCGATGAAGCCGCCATTGCCGCCGACCGGTGCGCTCGCGTCGAGTTCGCCGCTGACGGTAACCGTGCCGGTCTTCATGTCGCCGAGCAGCAGGATGGTGCCACCGCGGTTCTGCAACGTGCGCGCCTCGACGATGCCGGTGTTGTTGACCGCGGTGTGGAGCAGGTCGCCCGCAACCTGCGCGGTCATCACGACCTTGCCGCCGTCGGCGCGGATCAGCCCGCCATTGCGGACCAGCGCGCCGACCGCGCCCTTGTCGACCGCGACGTTGAGCAGCCCGTCGCCCGCCACGTCGAGCGTGATCGCCTCGCCGCCCGCCAGCACGACGGTGCCGAAGTTCGCCTTGATCGTGCCGCCGTTACCGACGTTCGCCCCGAGCAGCGCGACATAGCCGTTCTTCGCGGTGATCCGGCCGTCGTTCTGGACGCTCGCGCCGCTGGTCCCTGCGAAACTGTTCTTGCCCGCGAGGAAGTCGGCATCGGAGATGTTGAGCGTCGAGGCCACCAGCCCGCCGACGTTCACGTTCGCAGTCTGGCCGAACAGGATGCCGTTGGCGTTGACGAGGAACACCTTCCCGTTCGCCGACAGGTTGCCGAGGATCACAGACGGATCGGTGCCGAGCACGCGGTTCAGCGCGACCGAGCTGCTGGTCGGCTGATCGAAGACGACGCTCTTGCCCTTGCCGATCGAGAAGGACTGCCAGTTGATCGCCGCGCGGTCGCTGGTCTGCGTCACGGTCAGCGACTTGCTGCCGGCCGCGATGCTCGCCTGGCCCGCAACGACTTCACCCCCAGTCGGCAGCGTCTGCGCCTCGACCGGACGCGCCGCCATCGTGCCCGCGAGGCTGAACCCGATCAGCCACGCGAACCGCGCGAGCCCGGTCGTGCCGAACAGCCCGCCACGCCGCGTGCGCGTAACGGAGGGAGCGGGGCGGCTGGTGTTTCTGAGCGAAGAGGGAATGGGGGTCATGGGCGGTATCCTTGGTGGCGGCGGATGGCCGCAAAATTGGGGGTGCCAGCAGCGTTTGGCGGCGCGGTCAGAAGGTCTTCGAAACCTGGAACCAGGCGCGGCCCGATTTGTCGGGGGCGGACGTCGCGTCTTCGTCGCCGAGTTTGCGCGCATAGGTCGCCCGGGCGGCGATCCCGTACGGTCCCGCCCAGCTAAGGCCCGCGCCGTACGCGCTGCGCTTCGCGTGGTTGGAGCCGGTGAAATACGGGTGCTTGACGTAATCGACCTCGCCGACGTCGACGAACCCGAACAGCTGGAGCGCACCCGGCACGACCTGCGGCAGCGCCAGCCGCGCCTCGGCGGTGGCGACATAGCCCTGGTCGCCATACGCCTCGCCTTCGGGGTAGGCGCGCACCGCATAGGCGCCGCCCAGTTCCATCCGCTCGGAAATGTCGAGATTGCTAAACGCGATCTGCCCGCGGGCGGAGGCGAACAGCGACAACGGCCCGGCGATCGTCTGCAACCGCGCGAAGCTGAATTGCAGCTTCCCGTAGCTGCCGTCGGTGCGTGCCGTCAGCGCGTCGATGGAACGCTCGTACGCGCCGCGGATATCGAGATTGCCGACCGAATAGCTCAGCGAGTACGCGCTCCAGCCGCCCCCGAGCAGCGTGTCGTGCTGGTCGCCGCTGAGCCCTGCGGTGATCACCTGCGCGCGGCGATAGCTGGTGGTATCGACGATGCCGATCTTGTCCTCGAACCACTTCACGTCGCCGCCGACGGTCACGTACAGATTGTTGTCGCGCGAGCGGATCAGCGGATAGCTCGCATAGACGCTGGCCACGTCGGCGTTGCCGCTGCCGTCGAGGCTGTCGAACTCCTTGCCGAGCGAATATTCGAGATGCGCGAAGGCGACGCCTAGCGTGACCTGGCCGATCGGTGCTTGGTACGAGGCGCGGCCATAAGCGAGCCCGGAGAACGACGTCAGCGCGCGCAGGCTCAGCACGTCGCCCGAGCCGGTCGGGTTGTTCCAGTTGACCGATCCGCCGACGCGGTAGGCGCCGGTGTAGCGGTTGCCGGCATTGTCGGCCTCGACGCTGCCGGTAATGCTCCGGCCGGGAGTGATGTCGACCAGCAGGTCGGACGTGCCGACCGCGGTGCCGGGGCTGAGCGTCGATCGCACGCGCACGCCGGGCAGGTCCGACAGCATCAGCAGGCGGCGCTCGAGCGGCGCGACCGCGACCGGATCGCCGACGTCCAGCCCATCCAGGATGCCGTTCGCGACGCTGTCCGATAGCCGCGACTCATTCTTCACGCCGACCGCGCCGAAGCGCCCTTCGATCACCGCGATCGTGACCGCGCCGCTCTGCACGTCCTGCTCGGGGAGGTAGGCGTTCGCGACGAAATAGCCGTGGCTCGTGTAATAGTCGGTGATCCGCGCGGCCAGCGTCTTCATCCCGGACAGGTCGAGTTCGCTATCGGGAACGAACTCGGACGCGGCGATTAAGTCGGCTTCGGGAAACAGCGTCGCGCCGGTCACGCGCAGCGACCGGACCAGCGTCTTCGGACCACCCGTGGTGGGAACGGCGACCGGCGTTGTGCGCTCGAAACCGAAGTCGGGCGCTGGCGTCTCATTCAGGGGTACAGGCGGGATTTGCTGGAGTTGTCCACCGGCCCCTACGGGAACCTGCGCCTGTGCCGATTGGGCAGAAATCAGCAAGGCAGCCGGGCTCACAGCCGCAAACGCGGCCGCCCGAAGGGTCGACTTGTACATGAACACCTCGAAAGTCACCGCGGACGGAAGGCACGGTTCTCCCATCCGCAGCAGCGGGAGCCATGTAGCGTCGATGTAAAGAGGGCGCCCTAAGCGAGGACGGTGCCTTAGAAGACTGATGGCTCGACTATTGCCGATCCCATCCCATCTGAATGTAAACTTGTGTTAGGACTTTACAGATAGTCCGCCGCGACATTCGCACCACTTTACCTATGCCGTCCAACTTGATCTATGTATGCAACACAGATTAATTATAAGTTAAGATACGGGATATGTCCCGACAATATTTTGAAGTGCGGCCAATACGCAGCGCGGCATGACGACCGGTAACCGTTGCAATTCGGCTTAATCGAAAATCTCATCGATCGATGGTTTCGATGATTCGATCGTCATTTCGGTTGTAGGTATAGGAACGCGCGACGCCGACCACGTTCCGGGATATCGAATTGGCGATACGAACGATAAATTTTTCGGGCGTATTTTTTACTACGTCGAGCGGTGCTTTCCTTAAGTGCCGAAAACGCAATGCATTCTTGGCCATGCTGCGATCCGATATCCCAATTATTGTATGTAAGTGATGACCGTTATTAACCAATTGATGCAGATTTTGGGCGAGTGTCGGAACACAAGGAGTTCCCGATGCGACCCGATGCCAAGGCACTATTATCGAGACTGGGACAGCGCGATTTCCAGTATCGCCAGTTCGCCGATCCCATTGCCGACGTCGAGCCCTGGCCGTTGTTTGCTGCGTTGCTGGAGGACGAGCGTGTCGTCGGTCGAGCCGAACGTGCAACGGAGGAAAGGGCACCTGCCAGGAGTTTCCTGAGCGATTACGATGACATGTCGGCCCGCGGCGAGCCTGGCCAGCGCCAGGGCGGCAGCCTGCGCGCGTTCCTCTCCGGCCTCTCCGACGACAATGCGGAGCGCCGTTGATGCCGTTGATCCTGTGTCATTCACCCGTCGGCGGCGTCGGAACTACGTTCCTGACCGCGCGTCTCGCGCTCGGCCTGGCGGCGCGGGGACACGACGTCTCCGCGATCGACTTCACGCACGCCGACGCATTGAAGCTGTTCTTCGGAATGCTGCCCGCGCAGGAAATTCCCGCGATGGCCGATGCCACGACCGAAGGCATCGTCGTCGATGGCGTCGAATTGTTGTCAGGCTATGCCGCGGTCCAGAGTGGCGCATTCGGTCGTCTGATCTCGCGGTCGGGCGCGTCGCCGTTCGATAGCGAGCGGATCGTGCTTGCCGATGTCGCGTCGGCGGATCTCGCGCTGAAGACCAGCCTGTTGCCGCACGCCGCGCTGCACCTGTGCACGCTCGTCCCGCAGCCGACATCGCTCGCCGCCTTGACGAAGGTCCAGCCGGGGACGGCAACGATCGATCTCGAACAGACCGTGTTCGTGCTCAACCAAGTCGACGACACGCGCAAATTGTCGCGGCATTCGCAGATATTCCTGCGCGCTTTGTTCGGTGACAAGCTGATCGCGACGGTTCGCCGTGACGAGGCGGTGAACGAAGCGCTGGCGTCGTTCCAGCCGATCGCGCGCTACGCCAAGCAAAGCGTGGTACTTCCCGATCTCGCCGCGATGACTATAGCGATCGAGGCGCGTTGCGGCCTCGTCGCCGTCTCGGAGCCAGCGGAATGACACGCGGATCGGTTCGCAAGGCGTTTCGCGCCGATACGCTCGGCATCGTCCTCGCCGCGCTGCTGACGCTGGTCGTTGTGACGGTACCGCTTGACCTAAAGTCGCAGTGGATCTTCGCCGGCGTGTCGATCCTCGGCGCGATCGTGATCGGCCGGTCGAAGTCGCGTCGCGGGACGCTCGTGCTCGCCTTGCTGTCGTTGGTCGTGTCGACGCGCTATCTGTTCTGGCGGACCACCGCGACGCTCGAATTCGAAAGCCCGCTCGGCACTTTGCTTGGCATGGGGCTGTATCTTGCCGAACTCTATGCCTGGGTCATCCTCGCGCTCGGCGTGCTCCAGACCGCTTGGCCGCTCGATCGCCAGTCGGTCGAGCCGGAGGGCGAGCCGCACGAATGGCCGACCGTCGACGTCTATATCCCGACCTATAACGAAAGCCTGGAGATCGTCCGGACGACGGTGCTGGCTTCGCTCGACATGGATTATCCGCGTGATCGGTATCACGTCTACTTGCTCGACGACGGCCGCCGCCCGGAATTCCGCGCGTTCGCGCGCTCAGTCGGGTGTGGCTACATCACGCGCGCCGACAATAACCATGCCAAGGCGGGCAACCTCAACGCGGCGATGTCGAACACCGAGGGCTCGCTGATCGCAATCTTCGACTGCGATCATGTACCAACGCGCGCCTTCCTGCAGATGACGGTCGGCTGGTTCCAGCGCGACAAGAAGCTGGCGCTCGTCCAGACGCCACATCACTTCTATTCGCCCGATCCGGTCCAGCGCAATCTGGGCTCGGTCCGCGACCTGCCGGGCGAGGGCGATCTGTTCTACGGCGCGGTCCAACGCGGCAACGACCTATGGGACGCCGCCTTCTTCTGCGGATCGTGCGCGATTATCCGCCGCGAAGCGCTGGCCGACACCAACGGGTTCGCGTTCGAAACCGTGACTGAGGACGCGCATACCGCGCTTCGCCTGCAACGGATGGGCTGGTCGACCGCGTATCTCGGCATCCGGCTGTCGGCCGGGCTCGCGACCGAGCGCCTCGTGTTGCACATCGGCCAGCGCATTCGCTGGGCACGCGGAATGACGCAGATCCTGCGCATCGACAATCCGCTGTTCGGTCGCGGGCTCAGCCTACAACAGCGGTTTTGTTATCTCAACGCGATGCTGCATTTCCAGTTTCCGCTGCCGCGCATCGCCTTCCTGACCAGTCCGCTCGCGTACCTCATCCTCGGTGAGAACATCATTCACGCCTCAGCCGGCATGATCTTCGCCTACGCTGCTGCACATCTATATTGCGCGCAGGTTTCGGGCGGTCGATTGCAGGGGGGTGATCGCCGGCCGTTCTGGGGCGAAGTCTACGAGACGATCCTGGCGTTCCATCTGGTCAAACCGACCGTCGTCACGCTCTTCCGACCGCACGGTGGCAAGTTCAACGTCACCGATAAGGGATCGCTGCTCGACAAGACGCATTTCGATACCGCGACCGCGCGCCCGCATTTGATCTGCATCGGGCTGGTATTGTTTGGGATCGCGTTCGGGTGCGTCAAATACTTCTTCTTTGCGCACCTGTTCAACATCCAGGGCGATACGCTGGTGCTGAACACGGTGTGGGCGGTCTTCAGCCTCGTGATCCTGCTCGCCGCCGTATCGGTCGCGCGCGAGACGCGTCAGGTCCGCGAATATATCCGCATTCCCGTCCAGTTGCCGGCGACGCTCTATTTCGCCGACGGCCACGTCGTCGACGCGGAGACGATCGATTTGTCGATGGGCGGGCTCGCGATCACCGCGCCTACCGGCGTGACGCTCGCGGGCCGCGAAGTCACGCACGTCGCGCTGCCGATGGGTGATGAAATCCTCACGCTCCCCGTCCAGACGCTACGCGTCGACAAGAACATGGCCACCATGCGGTTTCTGGAACTCGACATGCTTCAATTACGTCAACTCGTCCGCGCCGTCATGGGCCGCAACGATGCCTGGGAACCCGAGGCACCGCGGGCTCCGATCTCGACGCTGCGATCGCTCCGCGACATTCTGGTCGTCGATCTCGTCACGCTGAAGCGCTTGCTCGGCTTAAATCGCGCGGAACGCCGCCGCGAGCGGACTCGACTGAAGGCCGCGACCGCCGCGCTGGCCGCCGCCGCGCTGGTGATGAGCGTCGGCCTGCCGCAGCCGGTCGCTGCGCAAGCGCCCACCGTACCGGTGTCCACGCCCGAAGCGCCGGGCGGTATCCGTCAGGAGCGCCTGACTCTGCGCGACCTTCGTATCCGTAGCGCGATCAGGCTCGCCGGTACCCGCGGCGAGATCGCGATCCCGTTCGGCCTTCGCAGCAACGAAGTCGTGACCGCGGCCAATCTGACGCTAACGCTCGCCTGGTCGCCCGCAATGCTGCCCGATCTCAGTCAGTTCGTCGTGATCCTGAACGGCGAAGTCGTCCGCACGGTTCGGCTTACGCCCGACGGTGCCGGCGGCCAGCAACTCAAGATGGCGGTCAATCCCGCACTGTTCCTGCCCGGTGACAACCAGCTCAACCTGCGCCTGATCGGTCATTACACGCGCGATTGCGAGGATCCGTTTCACAGCTCGCTCTGGGCGAACATCAGCAATACTCGCTCGGCGCTCGACCTGACGATCCAGCGCCTGCCGCTCGGGCCCGACCTCGCCCGGCTGCCGTCGCCGTTCTTCGATCGCGCGGACAATTTGCCGCTCAACCTGCCGTTCGTGTTTGGCTCTGCACCTTCCACCGGCGAACTCGAGGCAGCAGCCAGTGTCGCGTCCTGGTTTGGACGGGTGGCCAGCTATCGCGGGTTCGCGTTCAAGCCGAGCTACGGCCGCATCCCGCGCGGCAATGCGATCGTGTTCCTGCGTCCCGGCATGCGCGTCGGCAGCTACGTTCCCAATATCACCGGGCCATCGGCTCAGGTCATCCGCAACCCGTTCGACGGCTACGGCCAGCTGCTGCTGGTCATGGGCCGCGACGAGCGCGAACTGAAGCTTGCCGCCGCCGCCCTTGCGACCGGACGCGGCACCATCGGTGGGGCAGGGGCGTCGTTCGACGGCGTCCGTATCCCGACCTATGCGCGTTACGCAGCACCACGTTGGCTGCGGTCGGACCGTGCGGTGAAGCTCGGCGAGATCATGGACCCGCGCGCGTTGCAGGGCGTCGGCCTGCCGCCGGGTCCGCTCACCGCGGCATTCCGGACCGCGCCGGACCTGTTCTTCTGGCCACGCGGCGGCGCGTCGCTCGATTTGCGCTATCGCTATCCGTCGGCGTCATGGCTCGATCGGCGCGCGTCACGGCTCGATATCTCGATCAACAACCAGTATCTGCGGACGCTCCCGCTCGCCGGCGCGGCGTGGTGGAACGCGCTGATTGGTGGCCAGGACGGTGCGACGTCAAGCCAGGCGCAAGCCAAGGTCGAACTGCCGAACTACAATCTGTTCGGGCAGAACGAGCTGATCTTCGATTACAATCTGATCCTCGCCAACAAAAAGAAGTGCGAGGCCACGCTGCCCGAGAACGTCCGCGTCGCAATCGACCCGGACAGCGCGATCGACCTGACGCACGCCTATCACGCGCAGCGCATGCCGAGCCTCGCGACATTCGCGAACGCAGGCTATCCGTTCACGATCAGCCCCGACCTCGCCGAGACCGTCGTCGTCGTGCCGGCCTCTCCAGACCTGGGTATCGTCGAGGCGTTCCTGGCCATGATGGGCCGCTTCGGCGATTCGACCGGCGCCGCGACCACCGGCGTGACCGTCACCCAGGCGGCTGATAGCGACCGGTTGGAAGGTCGGGACGTGCTCGTCATCGGTGTCCCACGGACCGCTGGTGCTACCGCGCTGTTCGCCGGTGCGCCGGTGCGGATCCAGAACGGCAGCCTGCGCGTGATAGAACGCAATCCGATCGATCGCGTCTTCGGCCTAATCTCACCATACGGCGCGAGCGACGTCGGCGAGACCAACGCGTTCCTGACCACCGCCGAGCGCTTCGACGGTTTCGTCAGCTTCCGGTCGCCCTATGATGCGGCACGCACGGTGGTGGCGGTGATGAGCACCAATACCGCGGACCTACCCGAGCTTGTCCAGGGGCTCGCCGAACAGCGGATCAATGCGCAGGTCCAGGGTGATCTGTCGGTGACGAGCGGCGAAGGCATGCGGAGCTTCGCGGTCGGGCAGACGTATTGGTCGGGCTCGCTGCCGGTGTGGATGCGGATCGCCTGGTGGTTCAGCGAGCGGCCGCTGCTGATGGCGCTGAGCGGGCTGCTGATCGCGCTGCTGCTCGCCGGACCGCTGTACCTGCTGCTGGTGCGCCAGCAACGTCGCCGGCTCGGTTCGGAGGACGCGGCATGAGCCGGTTGACCACGCTCGCGCTGCTGATGGCGGGGATCGCGTCACCGCTTCTGGTACAGCCCGTTGCCGCACAGGTTGCCGGGGTCGGCGCGCTTGTCCAACAAGGGCGATATTGGCAGTCGCGAGGCCGGACAGATCTCGCACGGACCGCATATCGCCGTGCGCTCGCGATCGATCCGTCGAATGCGGAAGCGCGTCGTGCCTTGTCTACGTCGAGCGCACCGGCGCCGACCCCTGCTGCACGACCGAACAGGACGCCTGTTCAGGCTCCCGCGAGTATGACCGGTCCCGCGCCCGCGCCCGCGCCGCGAGCGGTTCCGGCCCCCGCCCCGGCTTCGGCACGTAGAGCACCACCCATATCCTCGGACCGCGGTGGGGATTCGCGCGCGGCAGGCTTCCGCTCGCTCGAACAGGGTGACCTTGCGCAAGCGCAACGCCAGTTCGAGGCTGCGTTGGCCAACAACCGCAACGATGCCGACGCGGCAGGTGGCCTGGGCGTCGTCCGGTTGCGGCAGTCGCGCTTCGCCGAGTCCGCCGAACTCCTGTCCCGCGCCTCGGCACGCGGCAATCGGGCACGCTGGGCGGAAGCACTTGCGTCGGCGCAGTTCTATGCGGGGCTCGATGACGCTCGCGCGCAGCTCGCGGCTGGCGACGTCACCGGCGCACAGACCCAGGCCGAGGCGCTCGCACGTACGAGCGTCAAGGATCGCGGCCCTGCGTTGGCGTTGCTCGCCGACATCTACGAACGCCAGGGTCGCTATGCAGACTCGGCCGATCTCGCACGCCAGGCGGGGTCGGCCGGCGGCAGCGCGGCGCAACTCGAAAGCCGCGTGGTGCGCAACGACGCGTTGCAGGCAGCGACGCACGGCGATCCGGCTAAGGCGGATGCGCTGTTCCAGCGCGGGCTGCTGCTCGATCCGGCGGACCCGTGGATCCGCTACGAATATGCGCGGTACATGATCGGTCAGGGCCGTGCGCCCGAGGCGGAAGCGCTGATCCAGTCGATCCAGACGATCGGTACCGCCGACGCACTGTATGCTGCGGCGATGCTGCATAACGAACGTGGTCGTCAGGCGCAGGCGACGTCGTTGCTGTCGCGGCTGACCGAAGCGCAGAAGACACCTGCGATCCGCCGTTTCGAGGCGCAGATCGCAGTGGACTCCGCCGTCGCGCGCGCCAAGGCGATCGCCGCGCAGGGCCGTGGCGGCGAGGCGATCGCGACCTTGCGCCAGATCGGCACGACCCCGACGCTAAGCGCGGCATCGCTCGCGGCGATTGCCGGCGGTCTGAACGATCTTGGCGATCAGGCCGGCGCCGTCCCGCTTGCCGAGCGCGCGCTAGCCGCAAGCCCTGCAACCGCGGCGGATTACGAGCCGATCGTCCGCGTGTTGGCACGGACCGGCCAGGATGCCGCGGTCGCCAGCGCGATCGACCGCGCGCGGACGGCGTCGGCCGGCTCCGCCTCCGCGGCGCCGGCAATTGCCCGGCTCGAGGGGATCGCCGCGTCGTCGCAGGCGGACCGGATGCGGTTGGCTGGCCAGAACGCCCAGGCGTTCGACCTGCTGCAACAGGCGTGGATCGCGTCGCCGGGGAACACCGACGTGCTCGGTGCGCTCGGTCGATTGTACCAGTCAGGCAACATGCCATCGCAAGCCGCGCAGACGTATCAGATGGTGCTTGCGACCAATCCACGGGACAAGAGCGCGCTGATCGGCCTGATCGGCAGCGCAGGCGCCGGCGGCAATCACGACGTCGCCACCGCCACCATCGACCGCGCGCTCGCCGCCTACCCGGACGATTACGAGATCTACGCGGCCGCCGGCCAGATGGAGCAGGCGCGCGGCGACCGGGGGGCGGCAAAACGCTATCTACGTCGCGCCGAGACGGCCTATGCCGCGCGCGCTGGCACCGGTGCCACACTTAGCGGGGCCAATCCGTTCGCCGCGGGCATGGGCTCGGGCAATCCCTTCCGCCAGGCGGAACAGGCACCCGTCATGCCAACGAACCCCTTCGCGTTGAGCGCAGGACCGATCCCGGTATCGACGCCAGGCACGTCGTCGACCCCGATGGCCTTCACCGTCGCGCCTGGATACGGCGCCGGAGCACCAGGCATGCCTGGACAGGGAAGCTATCCCGCGAGCGGCTATGCGGCGGCTGGTACGTCGACCAATGGCGGCGTGCCTCCAGCCGGCGTTGCGGGCGGCGATGCCACCCTCATCCGCCTGCGCAACGACATCGCCCGATTGAGCGATGACAGTGGTCCGCGTGCGGAAATGAAGCTCGGCTTCCGCGAGCGCTCGGGTGAGACCGGCCTGAGCGGATTGCGAGAACTGTCGGGTACCGCCACGCTTTCCACGGGTGTCGCCGGTGGTCGCGTATCCGTGTCGGCGACGCCCGTGGTGATCGATTCCGGCCGCCCAACCGGCTCCTCACTCGCTCGGTTCGGCCGTAACGCCACGCCGGAGGCGCAAGGGATCGTCAACGCCCTGCCATCCGTGCTGACCCAGGCGGATACGCAGCACGCATCCGGCGTTGCGGTCGCCGCATCGTACGACAGCCCCGGCGTGCGGATTGATGTCGGGTCCACGCCGATCGGGTTCGACAACACCGAAGTAACGTGGGGCTTCACCGGAAAACCCAAGATCTCGAACACGGTGTCGGCGCAAGGCTGGGTCAAGCGTGAGCCCGTCACCGACAGCGTCGTATCCTATGCCGGCACGCGCGATCCCGTCACCGGCGAGCGCTGGGGTCAGGTGATGCGGACCGGCGGCGGCGCATCGCTGTCGTGGGATGACCAGGGAACCGGCGTCTATGCAGACGTCTCGGGCTATCGCTACACTGGCGAGAACGTCCGCCGGAACCGCGGGTACCAGGCGAACGCGGGTGGCTACCTGCCGCTCTACCGCGATGGGCATTCGACGCTGACCGGTGGTCTCAACCTTAACTGGCAGGCGTTCGACAACAACCAGAACTACTTCACCTACGGTCATGGCGGCTATTTCAGCCCGCAGAGCTTCCTCAGCATGAGCCTGCCGATCCGCTACGCGTATAACTCGACGCGGTGGGAGGGACGTCTGGGGGTCGCACCGGGCTATCAAAGCTTCGAACAGGATCGCGCACCGATCTATCCGACCGATCCCAACGCGCAGGCCGAACTCGATGCGTTGAAGGCGCGGAACACCGATGTCCGGTCCTATTACGATAGCCTGAGCAACACCGGTTTCGCCTTTTCGGCGGACGGATCGTTGTTCTACCGCCTGAACCCTAACACCCGGATCGGCGCCTCGGCCAGCGCCAACACGTTCGGAACCTACGACGACTACCGATCGACTTTCGAACTGCGCCAGTCCCTGGGGGGAACCAAATGAACGCGATGACTGAATGGTCCACCGACAATGCGACCGAAACTACCGCCGCCTCCCTGTTGCTGGGCAGCATCGTCGCCGAAGTCGGCGGGGGCGCCACTACTGCCCAGCGGCGCGCGTTCTTCCGTGCGGTCGGCGCGCGGATCGCGGCGGCGCATCCGGTCGGCGATGCGGAGGACATCGTGGCGCTTGCCGCCTCGATCAACCGCCTGTGGCGCGAGCACGACTGCGGCGAAGTACGCTTCGAACTCGCCGATGACGGCCTGTTGATCACGCATACCGGCTTTGCCCGGCGGCTTTCCCCGGTCCTTGGCGGTGCGACCGAGCAGACGCTGCGGCCGCTTTTGGAGGGAGCGTATGACGCATGGTTGCATACGCTCGGCAGCGGCGCCAATCTGACGACACGCACCCTGTGGTGGAGCGATACGGAGGCACGACTGAAGCATGGACGTTGATCGTCGACACGTTATGGCGGGAATGGCCGGTCTCGCCATCGCCGGATGCAGCAAGGCACGCGCACCGGACGACCACGCAACCCCCACCGACAACGGCACGACCGACAACGGCGGGGCCGAGCACGTCGGGGCCGAGAACAGTACCGCGATCGAACCGACTACGTTGCCGGCGACGGGCGCGGCAAACGGTGTGAACTGGGCGACGTTCAGGCAACGGTTCATGGCCGACGATGGCCGGATCGTCGACAACGGCAATGGCGGCGTCAGCCACAGCGAAGGCCAGAGCTATGGCCTGCTGCTATCCCAGGCTGCTGGCGATCGCGCCGCGTTCGACAAGATCCTTGGCTGGACCGAAGCAAAGCTCGCCCGCCCGGATGTCGCGCTCTACGGCTGGCGTTACGATCCGCGTGCGGCCAATCCGGTGGCCGATCGCAACAACGCGACCGACGGCGACCTGCTCATCGCCTATGCTCTGGCGAAGGCGGCGAACCGGTGGCGCGATCCACACTATGCGGTGAGGTCACGGGCGATCGTCGCGGCGATCTCTACCAGGCTGGTCAAGACGGTCGGCGGGCGGATGCTGCTGCTGCCGGGGCTGGACGGATTCTCGACGGCGGCGCGCACGACGATCAATCCGTGCTATTACGTCTGGCCCGCGCTCGACCTGTTCGCAAAGTCGGGCAACGCGGCAGTCTGGCGACGGGTCATCACCGATGGCGAGGCGTTGATCGCTGCAGCACGGTTCGGCGCACACCAACTGCCGACCGACTGGATCGACGTCTCGAACACCGGCGCGATCGCCCCCGCCGCGGACAAGCCGCCACGGTTCGGCTTCGATGCAATCCGGGTGCCGCTGTTCGCCAGCGTGTCGGGCCGGAGTACGCTGATCGAGCCGATCCGAACCTGGTGGCGATCGATGCCCGCAGAACAAATTCCCGCCTGGACCGACGTTGTGTCGGGGCAGTCCGCCGAATACCCGCTATCCGTCGGCGGCCGCGCGGTGGTGAGCCGCACACTCGGCACGCGGGCACCCGATACGCTTGCTAACGACTATTACGCGGCCGCGTTACAAGGCCTCGCCGCGGCATTCCCCTGATCGTCTGCCTATCGCCTCGCGAAGATCAGCAGGACCAGCCGGTCGATCATGAAGACCACAATCACGGACATCCCGAGGATTGGGAATAATACACCGGCGAGGATAAGGATCGCGAAGGCGCCCTTGATCCTCGTCGGGGGCACGCGCGCGGGCGCGGCAAGGCGGCCCTTGGGGCGGCGTTTCCACCACATCACGACTCCACTTATCACGAGCAGCACGATCGCGATGCAGGTCGCCAGCATCACGAGCTGGTTCGCAAGCCCGAAGTAATTGCCCATGTGCAACTGGACGCCGAGCTCGATCGCCTTCGCCGCCCAACCATAATCAGGGTAGCCGACTTCGCGGATCAGTTCGCCTGTCCAGCGATCGAAGTACAGCGTACGCTGGCCCTGCGGCTGATCGGGGTAGGTGTAGGCGGTATAGACGCCGGACGGTCCACTTGGCAGGAACAGGCGATACGCACCCGCGACGTGGTGGTCGCGCGTCACGGAGGTCGCGATCCGGTCGATCCCCGTAACCGCCGCATCGTCGCGCACCGCCATGGTCATCTCGTGGCCCGCATGACCGGCATGCTCCGCGGATGCCGTGGATGTCGGCATCGGCGCTTGCTCCATCGTCCAGGGTGCTTCGCCGAGCGCAGTCTTCATCGGCACGCTCGCCGGCGCGTTGTGCGTGCGGTTCGCTGCCGGATAGCCGATGCCGAGCGCCGCGGTGCCGCGGTTGAGCAGATCACCCTGGATGCCGGCCCAGGGGAGGCCGGTCAGCAACAGGAACGCGATGAACGCGACCGACCAGAACCCGATCACCGCGTGGAGGTCGCGCCAGAACAAACGCCCACCGGCGCCGAGCCGCGGATAAAGGATGCCGCCGAGCCCGCCGCGTCCGCGCGGCCACCACAGGTATAGCCCGGTCACGATCAGGATGAGCGCCCAGCATGCGGCAAGCTCGACGATCCGGTCGCCGACCGTGCCAAGCGTTAGCGATCCGTGCATCTCGTCGGCGAATCCGACGAGTGTGCGGGCGTAGATCGTCGAGCCGAGCATGCGGCCCGTCCCTGGATCCACCGCCACGCGGAGCGGCTCGCCGTGATCGGGGGTAACGAAGACGACCGCCGAGCGATTGGCCGCGCCCGGCAGGTCGATCCGCGTGGCGGCGCCTGGATGAGACTTCAGCGCGGCATCGATCATCCGCGACGGCGGCACTTGGGTCGCATGGACCGCGACGAAGCGTTGCGCGGGATACAGCGCATCGTCGATCTCGTCGTTGAACAGATAGATCGAGCCGGTGACGGCGAGGATCAGCAGGAAGGGCGCGACGATCAGGCCGGCATAGAAGTGCCAGCGCCACAGTGCGCGATAGGCTTTCGGGTCGATCGAACTGGTGAATGCCATCTGGAAACCCCTGCTCAGAAATGCGTGGAAAGCGCGATTTCGACGCTGCGTGGCGCGCCGATATACACGTTGGTCGTCGGGTATCCCGAATACTCGCCGTAGAACGCGTCGGTCAGGTTGCGCCCACGGATCGAGACCGAGACTTGCGGTGCGACCTGATAGCTGACCGACGCGTCGACTGTCGTATGCCCGCGGACGAAATATGTATTGGCGGTGTCGGTGTAGAAGCCCGACACGTGCCGGACGAACCCGCCAAGGGTCACCGGAACGACCTTAAGCGTGTAGAGCGCAGAGCTACTGACGGTGGTCGAAGGTGTGTTGATCGGTCGGTTGCCGGCTCGATCGATACGGACGCCCGAGATCAGTTCGCTCAACTGGTCGTAGTTCGCGTCGGTATAGGCGGCGCCTGCCGACAGCGAGAGCGCATCGTTGACGGCCGCTCCGATGTTCAGCTCGACACCCTGCGACGATTGCTCGCCACCCTGGATGGCCTGCTGGGGATTGTTCGGATCGCGGGTGAGGATGTCGGTCTGTTCGATTCGGTATGCGGAACCGGTCATCGTCAGCCGCTTGGCGAACGCGGAGGCCTTGAAACCGACCTCGTACGAGCGGCCCCTGGTCATCTTGTAGGTCGTGTTGACGATCGACTGGAGCAGTATCGACGATACCGGCGTGACCGCCGTCGTGTACTGGCCGTACACAGTGATACCGGGCGTCACGTCGTAGGTCGTGCCGATCCGCCACGAGAACGGATCATAGGTCGGCGTGCCGCGCGTGACTGCGCCGTTCGCGTTGAGGTTGGTGATGACGCGCGTCAGGTCGATGTGATCGTAGCGCGCGCCGCCGACCAGCAGCCAGCCTGGGGTCAGGTTCAGTGCGTCCTCGGAGAACACGGACGCGGTCTTGAGCTTCGAAACGTAGACGACGTTGGTCGTGAAATACGCCGCGTCGCTGGTCGGGAAGACGCCGACGATTGGTGTGAACGGATCGACGTTCGCGATCTGCACGGCCGCGTTGCCACCGACCGGGCTTTGCTGGCGCGGGTTGATGAAGTTCGTGTCGTTATATTCGCCGCCGAGGCTGAACCGGTTGCGCAATCCTGCGATCACGCTGTCGTTGGCAATCACCAACCGCTCGTTCCAGAACCGGTGGTCGTGGTAGATGCGCTGGACCGAGCGCGCGAAGCTGCCATTGGGGAAGGCGGCGGTGGGGGCGGTGAAGTTTTGATCGCCGCTGACCACGAAGTCGCGCTTGGCACGATACCAGGTGAAGTGGTTGGCGACCGACCAGTTACCCCCGATCGCATAGTCGATCCGCGACCGAAGCGTCGTATCACGCGCACCGGAATAGGCCCCGTACGGATTATAATTGCGGCGGCGCAGCGCCTTGTCGAGCACCATGCCGTTCTCGCTTCGGAGCGCGTCGCTCGGATCGCGGGCTACCGCGGCGGAGACGAAGGGCAGCCCTTGATAGCTGCCGTCGTATCGGTCCTCGTAATGGTCGACGGCGAAGAGCATACTCAAGTCGGCCGACGGCTTGAACAGGATGCTGCCCGTCAGTCCGGCGGAGCGGGTCGCATTGTCGTCGACGTCGTACAGGCTGGCGGAATGCATGTAGCTTGCGTCCGCGCGGACCGCGACGGTGTCCGACAGTTTCAGGTTCACACCGCTGGCGGCGGTCACCGTTTCGAAGCTGCCGACGCTCAGCAATCCATCGAGATGGTCGCCGTCGAACGTCGGCTTGCGCGTGACCTTGTTGATCACGCCTGCCAGCGCGCCCTCGCCGTACAGGACCGACGCTGGGCCCTTGATCACTTCGATCCGGTCGAAATGCCAGACGTTGGTATCCCGCTGGACCACGGTCGACGTGGAAATACGGACGCCATCCTGCAGGATCGAGATGGCACCCCCCGAAAAGCCACGCACCGTCACGACCGCGGGATTGCCGGGGACGTTTCCGGCGATGGCACCTACGACGCTGTTGAACGCTTCGCGGGCGGTGCGCAGGCCCTGCGCTTGCATGTCCGCCTGCGTCAGCATCTCGACTGTGGCCGGTGTTTCGCGCACCGACAGGCCGAGGCGGCTGGCGGTATCGGACTTGCGATCGAGCTTAAGTTGGTCGCGCTGGCCGGTGACGACGATTTCGGACTTTTTGTCCGTCGCATCGTCGTTATCGGACGCATGGGCGGCCCCGGAGAACGCGACGATCGATGCCGACGCGAGTAATATGGTTTTGAACATGCGAATCCCTGCTGGATCCGTCCGCACATCGAGGTGTCGGATCGGATGCCGTAACTCCCGCGGACATGCCGCGCGCGTAGACGCCGGTCCCGCGACGTGGCGGACCAGCCGAAACATCGTGATCGCGCCCGGTCCGAAGACCGAGCGATCACGTGGCAGGGAAGGGCGGGGGGCCTCGCAAGGGTGGCCGCAGATACGCATGTGCGACGACCGGCGCTGCGGTTCTCACGCGGAAGACGAGACGGACGATAAACGCGATCGCGATCGCAAGCAGCACCGGATCGGCAGCCGCCAGCGACGGCGCGGTCAGTCCGGAGAAGGCGCAGGGCATGTCCCGACCCTGATGATCGGACTTGTCCGAATGATGCGCCATGCCGGGCATAGCCATCGCCGTTGCCATCGCTGCCTGCGCTGGAGCGGTGCCGCCGCAAATCTCGATAGACACACCGGTCGCGGATACGACGGGCATGAACCCGGCTGGCACTAGGATCTTCATCGCCAACGCACAGGCAAGCACCCACGCCGCGAGCGCGCGATGATCCATTAGAAGGCGACGGAGACCAGCCACGTGAACGGCCTACCCGCTGGCCATGACCCTGTCACGTGGACGAAACGTCTCTTCGCGTCAGACATCCGGGTTCACGGTAAAGGCCCTCGGCGATCGTTCGAGCGGATCGCCAAAGGCTGCTGCGCGACTAACGCCGCCGGGTCGCATCCAAAAAGGCGGCAGTCCAGACCAGGGGAGCGTTCCAGTTGATCGCGACTTCGTTCACCGTGAACGCGCGGTAGTCGTCGATCCAGCAGGTCTGCGGTGCGCAGCCTTTCATCGAACCGGGTTCGTTCGTCGCGGCGGAATTGGGACCACCTGACAGGACGCCGGTGGGTGGCGCGGGGTAGCGCTTGTCCGCGGCAGCGGCCCAGAAGCGGTGATGCGGGTGCTGCACGGGACGCATTCCGATGCCGGTGATATAAGAGCGGTCGAGCGGGTTGCGACCTAAGATATAGTCGAGGCTCGCCACCACCGCATCGCGGTAGGCGGGTTTGCGGTCGATCTGCCACGCGACGCCGAGCACGATCGCACGGTTGAGGATCGAGCTGCTCGAACCCCAGGGGTAGTTGGTGCCACCGAAGGGTATGCCGTAGCCGCTGCGCTTGCCCTCCTCGACGAAGCCGTCGGCGAGCGTCATGATGCGGTTGCGGAGCCTAGCGTGATCGTCTGCGGGTACCGTGCTGGGAACGGTGGCTAGCGTCAGCGCGCCGGCGAGTTTCAGCGAGCCCCAGCCGATATCCGCACCGGGATCGGTGAAGATGCCGTCCTTGCGCAGGCGGTCGAGGAACGCGGACTCAAAAGTTGTGGCGTATAGTTGTGCGGCGGCGAAGGTGAATTCATCGTGAACTTCGGGATCGCCGTAGCCGCCGCTGCCGGTGAAGTCGGAGCTAGTGAGGAGGTTCGGGTGGCGGAGCGCTGCGGCCCAGCCGCGGCGAGCCGCAGTCAGGCATTTGGTCGCGAAGGCCGGGTCGATCGTCCGCCAGATCCGCGCGCACTGCGCCGCGACGCCGACCATGTTCAGCGTCGCCGCGGTCGAGGGCGGGTACAGGAAACGGGTCTGGCGGTCTTCGGCAGGCGCTGTCGGAAGCCCGGTCCAGTTCTCGTCGGCGATCTTGGTATGGACCAAGCCGCTCGCGTCGATCGTTTCGAACCGGGTAATGGTCTTCCCCGCGACGCCGGCGTCGGGCGCGACGGCCAGCTTCGTGCCGTCGGGTATCTGCATCGAGAGCAGGAACGCGACCTCGACGCGAGCTTCGTCGAGCAGGTCGTTTTTGCCGTTGGCGCGTTCGGGCAGCGCGAGGCGGCCATCGGCGAACGCGTTTGCGTCACCCAACGCGGGCAAGCGTTCGTATAGGTCGAGCAGCGTCCAGGTCGAGACGCCGCCGTTGACGACGTATTTGCCGTGGTCGCCGGCATCGTACCAACCGCCGGTCGCGTCGATCCTGTAGCTGCAACCGGGCCATTTCACGCCCTTCTGGTCAACGCCGGCAAAGCAGGTGGCGATGTCGGGGGCATGGCCGGCAGGGCGGGCCAGATCCTTACGTTCGACAAAGGCGGGCAGGATCGGCACGCCGCTTCGCTGTTGGTAGAAGAACGCCATTGCCGCCGTCGCCACACGCTGGAATGGGCGATCGGCGATCGCGAAGGGGTGGCTGGCGTCGCTGCCGACACGCAGGCGATAGCCGGTGCCGGGGGTCTGGAACGTCCCGAAGTTGATCCGGTGGACGCTTTCGCCCGAGGCTGCATCGGGACCGACCGGTGTCGTCTGTCCCGACGCGACGGTCTTGCCGCGCGCATCGGTGAGCGTCCACGCGAGCGGCCTGCCCTGCGTGGACGGCAGGACGGCGATCTTGGGACCGTGCGTTTCGAACCCGGCCTGGTCGATCCGGATCGGCGCAGGCGGCGCTTGCGTGGCGGCGGTCGTCAGCAGAACTGCCGCCGCACCCAGAAGGAGCCGGCTCAATCGCCGCACTTCGTCATCGGCACGGGTGCCGAGTCGATCTTCACGTCGGACATCGACAGGCCGAGATTGCCATCGGTGGCGATCACGAAAGGCGCGGTGACGTGCGCCATGTCGATCCCGCGCATGGCGAAGCACTGTAGCGGGACGACGACCTGCTGCCACTCGCTTGGCTTGCCCGCCGCGAGCGTCTTCGTGATCGGGACGGTGACTGCCTTCCCGTCGTTGCTGACCATGCCGAGGTTCACAGGTGCGCTGCCCGCGCGATCGACGCGGACGTCGACGACCAGGCTCAACTCGCCATTGCTCTCACGCGTCAGATCGAGCGGACCGGACGCCTCGACACGGGCGTCCGCGGGGCCACCCGCCCAGACGAACGAGCGCGCGTCTTCCTGGCGACGACGGTCGACGGCGGAGGCGGTGAGGCGCTTGGTTGCGGTGGTCGCGTTGGCGCCGAGCAGGCGGACCTTCGACTGGTCCTGTTCGACCAAGGTGAGCGACCAGCCCTCCGGAACGCGGCCCTTGCCGAAGATCGTGCCATTCGACGATGCGGCCATGCCCGCGGGGCGCGCTTCGTCGAGCTTGGGGACGGCGCCCGGCTTGGCGTAGGTGAGGCCATAGCCGAACTGGAACAGCGGGTCGTAGCCGGGGTCGGAGCGGTTGAGGACATACTGGTCGGGTCGCTTGGGCCAGGAGAAGCTCAGCTTGCCGCGGAAGTCGTTGGCGACGCTGCCGTCCTTCTTGCCGAACAGCACGTCGGCCACGCCGCCGCCTTCGGTACCCGGCAGGAACGCGGCGACGAACGCGTCGGAGGCGTTCAGTTCGGCATTCACCCACAAAGGACGCCCCGACAGGAATACCGCGACGACGGGCACCCCCGCGCCCTTCAGCTTGCGCAACAGCTCGAGGTCGGACTTGTCGTCTGGGCTGTATTCGAGGTTCGGGCGATCGCCCTTGAACTCGGCATAGGGTTGTTCGCCGAACACGACGATCGCCGCGTCTGGTTTCTTGGCGAAGCTGCCGTCGGCCGACAGCGTTGCAGTGCCGCCCGCGGTCTTCACCGCCGTGCTGATGCCCGACCAGATCGTTTCGGCGTTCGGAAAATTGGCGTTGGTCAAGCCCGTGCCCTGCCACGTCAGCGACCAGCCGCCTGCCTGTTGTGCGATGTCGTCGGCACCGAAGCCTGCCACGAGGATGTTGGCCGAAGGCTTCAGCGGGAGCAGGCCGCCTTCGTTCTTGAGCAGTACCATCGATTCCCGCACCGCCTGGCGGGCGATGGCGCGGTGATCGGCAGCGCCGATCAGGGTCATCTTGCCGGCGAGCGCGCGCGACGACGGGCGGCCGCGATCGAACGTGCCGGCACGGATCTTCACGCGAAGGATGCGGCGAACGGCGTCGTCGAGGCGTGCGGCGGGGATCTCGCCCGACTGTGCCTGCTTCAACGTGTTGTCGTAGAGCGTCTTCCACCCGCTGCCCGAATACATGAACATGTCGAGCCCGGCGTTGATCGCCGCGGCGCAACTCTCGTTCGAGCAGCCGTCGACCTGGCCGTGGCCGTTCCAGTCGCCGACTACGAAGCCGTCGAAATGGAGCCGATCTTTCAGCACGCCGGTCAGCAGGCTCTTGTTGCCGTGCATCTTGGCGCCGTTCCAGCTCGAGAAACTGGCCATCACCGACTGCGTGCCGGCTTCGATCGCTGCCGGATAGCCGCCGAGGTGAATGTCGCGCAAAGCGGTCTCGGGGATGCGCGCATCGCCCTGGTCGCGACCGCCGGTGCCGCCATCGCCGAGGAAGTGCTTGGTCGTCGCGATCACGCGGTCGGGCGCGAGGAACTCCTTGGTGCCGACCTTGCCCTGAACGCCTTCGATCACCGCGCCTGCGAAATTCGCCTGGATCGTCGGTTCTTCGGAATAGCTCTCATAGGTGCGGCCCCAGCGGTCGTCACGGACGACAGCGAGCGTGGGGGCAAAGGTCCAGTCGATGCCGGCGGCGGCGGTCTCTATCGCGGTGACGTGGCCGATCTCGCGCATCAGGTCGCGGTCGCGGGTCGCGCCGAGGCCGATATTGTGCGGGAAGAGCGTGGCGCCGGGGATGTTGTTGTTGCCGTGGACCGCGTCGGTGCCCCAGATCACCGGGATCGCGGGGCGCCCGTCGGTGCGTGCCATGGAGGCTTCATAGAATTGATCCGCGAGTTTGAGCCACTCGACGGGTGGTGCGAGGTCGTTGCCGCCGGGGCCCGAGTTGCCGCCGTTGAGGATCGAGCCGAGCTTGTAGGTGCGTAGATCCGACGGCTCGATGCTGGCGATGTCGACCTGGATCAACTGGCCGATCTTGTCCGCGACCGACATGCGCTTCATGATCGCATCGATCCGCGCCTCGACCTTCGGATCGCGCGAGGGACGTGCGTTGGCGGTCGGCCAGATTTCCGGGTGCGCGACGGGTGAGAGGGACGCGGTCGGTGCCGCGACGGGCGTCGCCGCCGATTGCAGCAGAAGCGCGATCGTTAAGGTTGAAAAACTGGCCGACATCATACTCTCCCCGGACGGTGCGCTGACGCGACCCTGTTCTTGTGTCCTCGCTACCGGGTGAGGGCAGCGCGGTGCAAATCATTTGGCTATCGACGGACCCACATCTCGGGATGCGCGTCGATATAGCCGGACAACGCCGTGGCGATCCGGGCATCGTCGGCAGTCGACGGATGCGAGTTGCACCCCGTCAACGCGAGACCGTTAACGGGTACGAACGCGATGTTGCGCTGCCCCTCGGCCTTCAGCCGCGCGGCGACCTTGCCGACTTCCGCGGCGATCTCGCCATTGGCCATGTCGGTTGCCCACAGGACGACATGCGCGTCGGGATCCCGAGCCCGAAGACGTTTGACGAAGTCGACATAGCGCTGCTCGTAGTCGGCGTGGAGCGCCTCGCGCGTCTTCCACGGTTCGCCTGGGTGAAGCGCGGTGGTGAAGTCGTTGGTACCGAGCGCGATGACGAACAGGCGAGGACGCCAAGCCGGATCGACGTAGCGCGTCGCCTTGTCGAACAGCGTGAAGGGATAGGCGGCGGGAAGCGTGTCGGCCGCCATGCCGTTGTAGTTGCGGACGATCCCGCGGCCCGAGATCGCGTTGACCTGATAATCCGCACCGTAACGCCGCGCGGTCAGCGCCGGCGTTGCCTTCGAAGTGTCGGTGGTCGCCCAGACTTCCTCCTGGGTGCAATCGCGCTTGGTCGAGAGGTTACCGTAGCCGACGGTATGGGAGTCGCCGATGAACTCTATCTGTCGCGTACGCGCCGGGGTCGCCAATCCGCGTGTTCCCGGCGCGGCGTAGAAGCCGCCGAAGACGGTCGATGCGGATTGGCTTTCGCTGGCGATTTCCACCCGGATGCTGTGCCGGCCGCTCGACGACGCGTCGATGCGGTAAAGGCCGGGCTTGGGCTTGAACAGCGACGTCGGGACCGACGCGTCGAGCGAGATACGCAGCGCGACGTCGCCCTCGCCGATCTTCAGCAGCACCCCGCGCCCGCGAAAATTCGCCTCGAAATAGGTGCCCGGCCATTGGCGTCGATAACCGTCCGCCGTCCTCTCGACACGGCCACCGATATGCGTCGGAAGCATCGCGCCCGGCTTGCTCGATACCTGCGTGACGACGACCGGCGTTGCGACCGCGGAGGTCGACAGCAGCGCGACGGCGAGCAGGCCCAAGGCGGTTCGCATAGCGTGTCCTTCGATTCGGTGTGACGATGGGGCCAGCATCAGAGCGCCGCCATGACCGCAGCGTGCGTGCGGATCACATCCTGCGTCGAGGCGTCGCTGTCGAATACGCCGTACCAACCCTGCGGTTCGTGCGGCGGATCGCCCATATAGCCGAGGTCGCCGCGCTGGAACCGGTGGTCGGCATGCGGCGTACGCGCCTCGCCGTTCCAGGCCCAGAAGTTCGAGCCTGCTAGCGGCCCACCGGACTTGGCGTTTGCCTCGATCGCCGCGTAGATCTGGCGGTAGAACCGATCCTTGTAGACCGTCGCGATCGTTGGGTCGTAGGCGGTCTTCCCGTCGCGCGGATAGCCGAACTCCTCGATCACCAGCGGCTTGCCGAGAATGGTGGCGAGCCGGATATGCGCGTCGATATAGGTGGCGACCTTCGCCGCGCCCGCGTCATAGGTGCCGGCGAGATCGCCTGCATCCATCCACGTCCAGTTGTTCGGCCAGATATGCGCGGTGAGATAGTCGATCGACCGCGAACGATGTGCGGCAAGTACGACGTCCTCGCGCTCGATCGAACCCTTCAGCCCTTCCGAGCCGGTCGAGACGAGGTGATTGGGATCCAGCGTCTTGATGTACCGCGCGGTCTCGTCGATCCAGCGGTAGAAGGCGGGCAGGTTGGGAACGGCGACCGCCGCGCTACCAGCCGGCCGTGGCTCGTTCGCCAGCTGCCACGCCATGATCGTCGGATCCGCGGCATACGCCGTGCCGGTGACGCTGTTGGTCCGCGAGACGACCGCGCGGATATAGTCGCGGTACATCGCCTGCGCCTGGCCGTTGGCATAGAACGGGGCGTTCCGGTCGGCGAACTCGGGCCAGGGGTGCGCGGGGTCGTTCATGTCGATGAACTGTCCGCCGTTGACCCACGACAGATAGGTCATCATCCCGCCCGACCATTCCCAGAAGTTGGTCAGGTAGATCACGGCGGTCATGTCGCGCTTCGCCATTTCGGCGAGCATCCAGTCGAGTCCCTCGAGCAGATCCTCGTTGTAGGTCGCGGTCCGGTCGCGGAAGCCCGGGGTGATCGAGTTCTTCAGCGGCGAGACTTCGGCCGAGCCGAGAATGCGCAGGTTGCGGACGCCGAGTCCCTTGAGGCGGTCCAGTTCGCGTCCGAGACGCGCGCGGCTGCCGTACGCGGTCTTGGCACCGAGCCAAGCGCCGTACCAGATGTTGGCGCCGGCATAGCGGTAGGGCTTTCCGCCACGCAGGAAGCCGGTGCCGTTGACGGTCACGAACGCCTTTGCGTGCGTTTTGCCGAAACGTCTGTCGCTCGCGCAGGCTGCAACGAGCGCTACGCCTCCCAACAGTGCCGCACGCCGACCGATCATCGCCTTGTCCACTGCGTCCCCCCCCGGTTTACGTGCGCTCGCGGACCGTTTGCCGTCGGATATTTCGCCGATCGCACGGGCCGCTGCGCCGTACCGCCATCTTTAGGTTTGCTTGCGGCGTCGCGCCATCGCGATTTATCATACTTCGGCGGAAAGGTGCGGCGCGAGCCCGGTTGCCGACGAGCGGCCGGCATTCCTTGCATCCCGATCATACCGGAACGCGTTGATGCTCTGCCGCCTCGCCGGTCGAGGCCGGTCATCATCACTGCCCGGAGCTGCTTCATGTCCAAGACCATCATCGCCGACCTGTTCGCCGAGACGTTGCATTTGGCGGGCGTCGAGCGGATTTATGGCGTCGTCGGCGACAGCCTCAATGGCCTCACCGACAGCTTGCGGCGGCAGGGCAAGATCGAGTGGATCCACGTCCGCAACGAGGAGGCTGCGGCGTTTGCCGCGGGAGCGGAGGCGCAGCTGACGGGCAAGCTTGCGGTTTGCGCGGGATCATGCGGGCCGGGTAACATGCACCTGATCAACGGGCTCTACGACTGTAACCGCACTCGCGTGCCGGTGCTGGCGATCGCGGCGCAGGTGCCGAGCGGGGAAGTCGGCTCGAACTATTTCCAGGAGACGCGGCCGGAAGCGCTGTTCCGCGAATGCAGCGTCTATTGCGAGACGATCTCCGACGCGGACCAGATGCCGCGAACGCTGGAGACCGCGATCCGGGCGGCGGTCGGGCACCGCGGGGTCTCGGTCGTCGCGATGCCGGGCGACGTTGCGCTAAGGTCGACGACGGGTACGCTGGCACGGTCGAAGGGCGCGCTCTTGCCGCCGCCTTCGGTGACGATACCGGCGGAGGCGGACATCGCCGAACTCGCCGCGCTGTTGAACGGCGCGGAGAAGGTGACGATCCTGGCCGGGCGTGGGTGCCGCACCGCGCACGCCGAGCTCGTCGAGCTCGCGGGCGTGCTCCAGGCGCCGATCGTCCATGCGCTGGGTGGCAAGGAATTCGTCGAATACGACAACCCTTACGATGTTGGCATGACCGGGCTGATCGGCTTTGCGAGCGGCTACGACGCGATGATGGCGTGCGACGTGCTGCTGATGCTGGGGACAGATTTCCCGTATCGGCAATTCTACCCGGAAAAGGCCAAGGTTGCGCAGATCGATCTGGTCCCGGAAAATCTCGGTCGGCGGACGGCGATCGATATCGGGCTTGTCGGCGATGTCGGCGCTACTCTTGCGGCCCTGATTCCGCGAGTGAGGACCGGGCGCGATGGCAGTTTCCTGAAGTCCGCGATCGAGAATTACGCGAAGTCGCGCGAGGGGCTGGACGATCTGGCGGATGGAACACCGGGCAGGGGGATCATTCATCCGCAACACGTCGCGCGTGTTCTCAGCGAGCAGGCGGCGGACGATGCGGTGTTCGCCTGCGACGTCGGTACGCCGACGGTATGGGCTGCGCGCTACCTGAAAATGAACGGCCGGCGACGGTTGATCGGCTCGTTCAACCACGGATCGATGGCCAACGCGTTGCCCCAGGCGATCGGCGTGCAGGCGTCTTATCCCGCGCGGCAGGTGGTGACGTTGTCGGGCGACGGCGGGCTGGCGATGCTGATGGGTGAATTGCTGACGGTCCGCCAGCTTGGCCTGCCGGTGAAGATCATCGTCTTCAACAACGGGACGCTCGGGTTCGTCGAGATGGAGATGAAGGCGGCGGGACTGGTCGAGACCGGCGTTGCGCTCGACAATCCCGACTTCGCGGCGATGGCGCGGGCGATCGGGATCCACGGCGTGCGCGTGACCGATCCGGGCGACGTCGAGGCGGGTATCCGCGACGTGCTCGCACATCCGGGGCCGGCTCTGCTCGACGCCGTCACCGCGCGAACTGAATTGTCGATGCCGCCGAAAATCACGCTGGAGCAGATGAAGGGCTTCACGCTCTACATGGCGAAGGCGATCATCAGCGGGCGCGGCGACGAGGTGGTCGAACTGGGCAAGACCAATGTCGGCTTGCTCAAACGCCTGTTCTGAGCGAGCCGAGATCGGTCGGTGCCGGGTCCGTCAGAGCGAAAGACGGACCCGCGCCGCACGATATTCGCGTTCGAGGCGATCGACGCGGTCGGCGACGCTCTCGACCTCGGTGACCGCGCCGATGCCCTGGCCCGAGCCCCAGATGTCCTTCCACGCCTTGGGTTTGGAACCGTTGCCGCCGCCGAAGTCCATCGTCTTCAGGTCGCCCTCGGGGAGGTTGTCGGGGTCCATTCCCGCGGCCTGGATCGACGCGCGCAGATAGTTGCCGTGCACGCCGGTGAAGAGGTTGGAATAGATGATGTCGGAGGCTTTGCCGGCGACGATGCCGTCCTTGTACGCCTGGTCCGCGTTAGCCTCAGTCGTGGCAATGAACGGCGAACCGATATAGCCGAAGTCCGCGCCCATCGCCTGGGCAGCAAGGACGGCATCGCCCGTTGCGATCGAGCCCGACAGCGCGAGCGGGCCGTCGAACCACTGGCGGATCTCCTGGACGATCGCGAACGGCGACAAACGTCCAGCATGACCACCAGCGCCCGCCGCGACTGCGATGAGTCCGTCGGCGCCCTTCTCGATCGCCTTGCGCGCGAACCGGTCGTCGATCACGTCGTGAAGCGTGATGCCGCCCCAGCCATGCACCGCGGTGTTTAGGTCCTCGCGTGCGCCGAGCGAGGTGATGACGATCGGCACCTGCCACTTGGCACACGTTTCCAGGTCGCTTTCGAGACGATCGTTGGACTTGTGGACGATCTGGTTGACCGCGAACGGAGCCGCCGGGCGATCGGGGTTGGCGCGGTTGTGTGCGCTCAACTCCTCGGTGATCCGATGCAGCCACTCGTCGAGCATCGCCTGCGGGCGCGCGTTGAGCGCGGGAAACGAACCGACGATACCCGCCTTGCACTGCGCGATCACCAGATCGGGTCCGGAAATGATGAACAGCGGCGACCCGATGACGGGCAAGCGTAGGTTTTTTAGAATAGCGGGTACGGTCATATGGGTTTTCTAGCGCAACCCATTCGCGCACGCCAGAGCCACTTTTGCCCTCCACCCCGGTCGCAGATGCGGCGGGATGGAGGGCAGGGTATCAGGCCATCTTGCCGATGACCTTGTCGAGCGTCAGCGGGTATTCGCGGATGCGGACACCACACGCGTTGTAGACAGCGTTGGCGATCGCGGCGCCGACACCGCAAAGGCCTAGCTCGCCGATGCCCTTGGCCTTCATCGGCGAGGACTTCTCGTCGAGTTCGTCCATGAAGAACACGTCCTGCATCGGGATGTCGGCATGCGCCGGCACATGATATTCGGCAAGGTCGTGGTTGACGAAATAGCCGAACCGCGTGTCGACGATCGCGTCCTCCATCAGCGCCGCACCGACGCCCATCGTCATCGCGCCGATCACCTGGCTGCGTGCCGATTTCGGATTGAGGATGCGGCCGGCAGCGAACGCGCCGCTCATCCGGCGAACGCGGATTTCGCCAGTCGCCGAATCAACGCCGACCTCGACGAAATGCGCGCCGAACGTGGCCTGCGCATAGGTCTTGGTCAGGTCGCCGAACTCGATCGAATCCTCCGCCGAAAGGCCGGCATCGCCCGCTGCCTCGGACAGCGAAACGCTGCGATTGCCCGACTTGACCTTGCCGTCCTCGAACACGACGTCGGTCGAGTTGAACCCGAGCTTCTGGGCAACCCGCGCGCGCAACTCCATGCACGCCGCGTAGACACCCGCGGTCGAGCTGTTGCCGCCCCACTGGCCACCCGAGCCCGACGAGGTCGGGAAGCTGCTGTCGCCGAGCAGGACGATGACCTTGTCCATCGGTACGCCCATCAACTCCGCCGCGGTCTGCGCGATGATCGTGTAGCTGCCGGTGCCGATGTCCGTCATGTCGGTAGCGACCGTCACGACGCCCTTCTTGTCAATCCCGACGCGCGCGCCCGACTTCATCGTGACGTTGTCGCGAAACGCCGATGCCATGCCCATGCCGACCAACCAGCGGCCGTCGCGAACCTGGCCTGGGACGGGATTGCGCTTGTTCCAGCCGAAGCGTTCGGCGCCCGTCTTCAGGCAACCGACCAGATCGCGCTGTGAGAACTGGCGTGACGGCTTTTCCGGATCGACCTGCGTATCGTTGATGATCCGCAGCTGGACCGGGTCCATCTTCAGCTTCTCGGCCAGTTCATCCATCGCCGCTTCGAGCGCGAGCAGGCCCACCGCCTCGCCCGGCGCGCGCATCGCATTGCCCTCAGGGAGATCGAGCACGGCGAGGCGCGTCGCAGTCATGCGATTGGCGCCGGCGTAGAGCAGCCGGGTCGCATTCGGCGCGGTCTCCGGTCCACCGCCGGGCAGATCGCCCGACCAGCTCTCATGCGCGATCGCGGTGATCTTGCCGTCCTTCTGCGCGCCGATGCGGAGACGCTGGATCGTCGCAGGCCGATGCGTCGTATTGTTCATCACCTGCGGACGCGCGAGAGCCAGCTTCACCGGACGCCCGCCTATCGCGCGCGAGCCGAGCGCCGCCATGACCGCATCGCTGCGGACCCACAGCTTCGACCCGAAACCGCCGCCCACATAAGGCGACATCACATGGATGTTTTCCTTCGGCATGCCCAAGGTCTCGCTCATGTCGCGGACCGCCCAGTTGATCATCTGGTTCGACGTCCACAGGGTCAGCTTGTCACCCTGCCAGGCGGCCGTCGTGGAATGCGGCTCCATCATGGTGTGGCTTTGATCGGGCGTGGTGTACTGCTCGTCGATCTTGACGGCGGCCTTGGCGAACGCACCCGCGAAATTGCCGACGGCGGTATCGGGGTTGCCGTCCTTGGGTTTGGTTGCCGATGCCTTGACCGCTGCCAGATCGAAGCTGCCAGCGGTTCGCGCGTAGGTCACACGCAACAACTGGGCGGCGGCACGGGCCTGTTCGAACGTCTCGGCAACGACGACGGCCACGGCCTGATCGTAATGCTGGACGTCGGGGCCGGCGAGCATCCGCGCGGTATGGGCTTTGGCCTTCGCAACCGTGCCGGCATTCTTGTAGGTAACGACGGCCAGCACGCCGGGCGCTGCCTTCGCGTCGGCGTCGTCGATGCTATCGATCCGTCCCTTGGCGATCGCCGAACCTACGATGTAGCCGTAGGCCGCGTTCGGCGCGACGTCGTTGCGCTCATAGGCATAATGCGCGGTGCCGGTGGTCTTCAGCTTGCCATCGACGCGGTCGAGCGGCTTGCCGAGGACCTTCATGCGGTCGGTCGGGTTCGCCGTGGCTGGGGTATCGAACTTCATGGCGATCAGGCCTTCGCTTCTTCGAACACGGCGCCGATGGTGCGTTCGACCAACGGCAGCTTGAACGCGTTCTGTGATGTGGTGCGGGCGCCGGCGAGGACTGCCGACGCGGTAGCCTTGGCGCCGTTCGGCATCTGAGCCTCGGCGGCTTCGACGCGCCAGGGCTTGTGGGCGAGGCCCCCGAAGGCGAGACGCCCACGGCCACCCGGCTGGATCACGGCAGCGACCGAGATCAGCGCGAACGCGTACGACGCACGATCACGCACCTTCTGGTAGATATGCGTGCCGCCGATCGGCTTCGGCAATGTGACGGCGGTGATGAGTTCACCCGGCGCAAGCGACGTCTCGATGTTCGGCGTAGCACCGGGGAGGCGGTGGAAATCGGCAATCGGGATCGCCCGCGTCTGGCCGGCGGCGTTCACCGTCTCGACCGTCGCGTCGAGTACGCGCATCGCAACGGCCATGTCGCTCGGGTGCGTGGCAATGCATGCCTCGCTCGTGCCCATCACCGCGAGGTTGCGGTTGAACCCGCCGATCGCCGCACAGCCGCTACCGGGCTGACGCTTGTTGCAGGGCTTTGTGGTGTCGTAGAAATACGGGCAGCGCGTACGCTGAAGCAGATTACCCGCGGTCGTCGCCTTGTTGCGAAGCTGGCCGGACGCGCCGGATACCAGCGCACGGCTGAGTACGCCGTAATCCTTCCGCACGCGCGCATCGGCGGCGAGGTCGGTGTTACGGACGAGCGCGCCGACACGGAGACCGCCGTCGGAAGTCGCCGTGATCTTGTCGAGGCCGAGCCCGTTGACGTCGATCAGATGCTGCGGCGTCTCGATCTGGAGCTTCATCAGGTCGAGCAGGTTGGTGCCGCCGGCGATGAACTTCGCGCCTGGCGTGCGGACCGCGGCGCTCGCGGCTTCCTTGGCCGAGGTCGCGCGCTCGTAGGTGAAGGCCTTCATGCGGTGCGCTCCGTACCGGCGACGTCGTGGATCGCGTCGATGATGTTCGCATAGGCACCGCAGCGACAGATGTTGCCGCTCATCCGCTCGCGCAGTTCGTCGGTTGTGACGGTCGGCTGTGCAGCGATGTCGCCGGTGACGTGGCTGGGGATGCCCGCCTTGATCTCGCCGAGCGTCGCGACCGCTGAACAGATCTGGCCGGGGGTGCAGTATCCGCATTGATAGCCGTCATGCTTGACGAACGCCGCCTGCATCGCGTGGAGCTTCTCGGGCGTGCCGAGGCCTTCGATCGTCGTGATCTCTTCGCCTTCGTGCATGACCGCGAGCGTCAGGCAGCTATTGATGCGGCGACCCTCGACGATGACCGTGCACGCGCCGCACTGGCCGTGGTCGCAACCCTTCTTGGTGCCGGTGAGCTTCAAATTCTCACGCAGCGCGTCGAGCAGCGTGGTGCGCGTATCGACGTTGAGCTTGGTGGTCCGGCCATTGACCTTGAGCGTGACCGGCATGGTCGGCGGGGCCGATTGCGCGGTGCCCTGGGTCTGAGCCTGGGCAACGGGAGCCGCGGCCAACGTAGCCGACGCGACACCACCGGCAATCACGCCACGGCGCGACACCGGAAAACTTTCATCCTGATGCATAGTAAATCCCTGTATCTGCTAGCGTAACGGGCGAGCCGAGCCAAAGTTGCGCCGCTTCGCATTTGGTTCCGTGAATTCTAGATTATGATGGGTTTGGTAGGGTATTGTAATGCGGACGATTTCTTCGAGCGTATCGGTGCGGTTGTATCATCTCGACGATACCGGCGAGGGTGGGGCGGCGACAACGCTCTTCTATGGTCCACTGAGCGAGGCAATGGCAATCGCCGCGCAGCAGGAGGAAGACGTTCAGGCTGGCCTGTATCTGGCGACGGAGAACGACGTCGTGGCGTATCTGGACCTTGAGGAGTAGCGCCGAGCGAGCGACCGGCATTTGTAATGCGCTACCCCCAATGTAACCACCGCGGCGGAGGCCGGGGTAGTTCTCATCACGGGTTCGGTTACGTCCCGGGCGTGAACCCGTCATCGCGATCCGGCGGCGTCGGTGCATGTACTTCGGCGCAGATCGACCGCAACGCGCCCTTCATTCCTTCCTCAAAGGTCGGGTGGTAGAAGGGCAGGTCGAGCACTTCGGTCGCGGTCCATCTGCTCTGGATCGCCCATGCTATAAGGTGCGCGCTATGCTCCACGGCGGGTCCCGCCATCGTCGCGCCGGTCAGCCGCCCGTCACGGCGGTCGGCATAGAACCGCACCAGTCCGGCATTGCACGCCTCGACCTTCGCTCGTCCCTGGTCGTCATATGATGCGGTGCCGATGACGCTATCCGCATCGTCGTCCTTCGCGATCTTTCCGATCACCGCGACGTTGGGGTGCGTGAAGGTGATCGAGAACGGCACGCTCCGCTTGCCCGGCGTGACCTCGGGATAGCTGGCCGCGTTGCGTCCCGCGATCGTCCCCTCGGAAGACGCCTCGTGCAGCACCGCCCGGTCATGATCCGCGTCGCCCGCGATGAAGATCGGCGCGGTGCCGCACTGCATCGTTTCCGGGGCATAGTCCGGCATGCCGTGGTCATCGAGCGCGAGGCCGGTCGTCTCCAGCCCGATATCCTTGATCCGCGGCGGTCGTCCGGTCGCGACGAGCAGATAGTCGAAGCGCTGTTTGCCCGACGCGGACCCGGTCCACGACAGCATGACGCCATCGCCATCGCCAACGGGTGCCACCTCGAGTTCGACACCCAGCAGGATCGGCATCTCGCGCGACAGGATCGTGCGATACGCTTCGGCCACATGGCGGTCCTTCAATCCACCGATCGTCTCGCCTATGTCGAATACCATCGTCTCGACCCCGAGCCGCGCCATCGCCTGCGCCAGTTCGAGCCCCAGCGCGCCTGCGCCGACCACGCCGAGCGACTTGGGAAGGTCCTGGAGTTCGAAGATGCTCTCGTTGGTCAGCACGCGGTCGCGTATCGCGTCGAACATGTCGGGGATGGCCGGGCTCGATCCGGTTGCGATCACGACCGACTTCGCATGGACCTCGCGGCCATCGCTGAGCGCCAGGACCGTCGCACCGGCGAATTTGGCACGCGCCTCGATCTTCACGTCCTCGGGAAGTTTGTCGATCGACGTCTCGACGCCCGCGACGAACGCGTCTCGCTCCTTTCGCACACGTGTCATCACTGCGACGCCGTCGACCTTGGCCGACGCCTCGACGCCGAACACCGCCGCGTGGTTCACTGCGTGCATCGCATTCCCCGCCGCGATCAACAGCTTGGAGGGCATACATCCCACGCTCGCACAGGTCGTGCCGCCGAAGCCTTCGTCGATCAGCAGCGTCTTGGCACCGTTGCGACGCGCACTGCGCTCGGCGGCAAGACCAGCCGTGCCAGCGCCGATGATCGCCACGTCGCAGGTCAGCTTGGTCATGAATGTCTCCGTTGCCGGAGAATTCCGGGGTCGCGCTCGACGAAACCTTCGATGCCACCCAGCCGTTCCGCGATGCAGCACATTCCTACCCGAAGGACGCTTATGTTAACGCTCCACCACCTGAACTACTCGCGCTCGATCCGTGTGATCTGGCTGCTCGAAGAGCTCGGGATCGAATACGACCTCGTCAAATATGAACGCGACGAGAATTTCCGTGCGCCGCCCGAACTGAAGGCAATCCACCCGCTCGGCAAGGCGCCGGTGCTGGTCGACGACGCGCTCACGCTGGCCGAGAGCGCGCCGATACTGTCGTACATCGACGCGCATTACGGCGACCGCCGCTTCTCGCCGCCGGTCGATAGCGATGCCGCCGCCGTACACGACGAATGGCTGCAATATGTCGAAAGCTCGGCGTCGTTGCCGATCATGATGACGTCGCTCGGCAAGCGGATGGGCGGGTTGCCCGACGGCCTTGCCAAATTCACCGGGCCCGAGGTGACCAAGACGCTCGACTATATCGGCGCAGGCGTAGGTGATGGTCCGTATCTGATGGGCGAGCAGTTGATGCTGGCCGATATCCAGATGTGTTACATCTTGGCGATCGCGGAGAGCGTCGGATTGCTCAAGGAGCATCCCGACGTCGCGGCGTATCTGGATCGCCTGCGCGCGAGGCCGGCGTTCATCGCCGCGACTGAGATCGGTGGCCCGCTGATGCCGGCCCGCCGCTAAATACGACGAAAGGGGGTAGCGGCTGCGTTACCCCCCGAAGCTGCGGCCACCAAAGCCGCCGCCAAAGCCACCGCGCGAGATGACCGAACTGCGCGACTGGACTCGGGCAGGGGCTCTCACGGTGGTTGGCGTGAAGGCATCGGAGCCTACGCGCGTTCGCCCGGTGACATAGTCGCGATTGATGCGGCCACCTGCGCCGCCATAGTAATTGCCGTTGCGATCGCGGTACATTGGTGCGCCGCGGTTGCCGAAGCCGCCGTTGAGCGCCTGCCCGACGAGAAAGCCCGTCAGCAGCGGCGTAAAGAAGCTCCCGCCGCTGCCGTTATTGCGCGGCTCGCACTGCGCGGCGCCATATTGCTCTTCGCAAGTCTGCCGATCCTGGAACCGTGGCGCGGTCTTCGCGGCATCGGCCTTGGCCTGCTCGAACGCGGTGTCGCATTGCACCGCCGACAGCGCGCCGGCCGCGCGGCACTCTTGTACCGATGCATAGCTCTGCGCCTCGACGGGTTTGCCGCCGACATCGCCGTCGCAGGCGGTCAGTAAAATACCCGAGCCTGCGATCAGGCTGGTGAGGACGATAGATCTGGAACGCTTCATCGCTATGCCTCTCAGTTCGTCATGCACGCGGCGTTGAGGATGCCGACGCACAGCGAGATGCTACCCATATAGGTCGCCGCGGCGATGTCGCCACGGACGATACGGTCGTGGATGTCGCGCATCACCAGCCGCCGCACGACGAGCGCGGCGACGATCTGGATCACGCCCGCAAGCAATGCCCAGATCGCGAATTCGAGCAGCGTGACGGTATGCGTGAGTGCCGACGCCAGTGGCAGGACGTACCCGAGCAGCGCCGCGCCCAACGTGATCGCGGCGGCGGTATTGCCTTCGCGGATCAGGGATTTCTCGTGATACGGCGTCGTCGCCTGAAATATAATCTTGAACACGATCGTGAACGCCCCCGCCGCGACGAACGCGATCAGGAAGGCGAGCACGCTGGCGCCGAAGCTGTATTGGTCGATCATGGCATTTCCCCCGGAGCCGTTCGTAGCGGATGCTAGGCCCTGAACTCGCCGAGTTCCAGTGCCACGCCCAGCATGATCTCGAACGAGACCTCGCCCGCCTCGTTCTCCATGTCGATCGCGAGCAGCAGTTCGCGGCCATCGTCGCCCGGCAGGTCGCGGCTGAACAGCATGCAAGTCTGGAAGATGCGGCGGTCGACGATGCCGTCGCGGTCGTCGTGCAGCTCTTCCCAGAACGTCACGGGCTCCTGTTCGCTCGCTTCGGGGCCGAACCACGAACGGCTGTATTCGGGCAGTCCTTCGGCGGTGAAAGTGCGCGCCTTGAGGCGGCTCTTCCAAGCAGGACGCTCGGCAGCGGACGACGGGTAGGCACTGTCCCACGGTGCGAACAGCGTCACGTCCGTCACGTCCTGCCCGTCGCGATCGTTCGACACCGCCTGGAACATGATGTCGTCGTCGGTATAGAACCGGTGGACGAAGCCGCCTTCGTTGAGGTCTACGAGCCCCTGTGCGACGATCACCAGCGTATCGCGGTCGAACGGGAACAGCAGTTCCGATCCGAACCGCCGCCATGCCAGCGGATCGACCGTGACCGTGCGGCCTAGGGTGACGTTGCGGACGACGGGCAGGGCGTTGCCGTCAAGCGCTGGCTTGCGGCCGAACAGGCGATCGAACATGCAATCCTCGCGTGTGTGTTGTTGGCTTGCTTCTTAGGGCAAAGTGGCCGGCGTCGCAAAGCGCAACCCCCGTCATCCTGACGAAAGTCAGGACCCAGAGCCATAAACGCTGCGGTTGGTTACCCTGGGTCCTGACTTTCGTCAGGATGACGGAAGGAAGAGCAGAATGACGGAAGTGGGGAGGGTGGCAGGCGCTCGCGAAACGCCTATGTGTCTCCACGAGCGACAAGCACGGGAGTTCTTGCATTGACCGACATCTGGACCGTCCGCAGCCTTAAGGCCGCGCTCGACACGTCCGAGCCTGCGAAAGCCGGCGAATTTACCGCGCGGATCCTGGAAGGCGCGGACCCGGTATTGCTGGTGACGATGCACCATCACGGCGACCTCGAGCTGTTCGTAAACGTGAGCGAGGCGCAGATCGCGTGCTCGACGCTACTCTGGCCATGCGACGAGCAGGAGGACCAGCTGGCGTTCAACACCTTCCTGCTGAAATCGCAGAAGCTGGTGCCGCTGTCGAACTTCGGGATCGGCACGGTCGATGGCCGCGATTATTACGAGCTGTTCGGCGAACTCGCGACGTCGAGCCGGCTCGATACCGTGATCATCGAACTGCGCACGCTTGCCGAGAATGCGATCGATGCGGCTACCGATTTGCGCCACGCGCAGATCCCGGCTGCCTGACATCATCGCCTGATTTAGATACAAACGGAGAGACTGGCATGGCCATCTGGAGCAAGCTTTTCACCCTCGGTCGTGCCGGCGCGCACGAAGCGGGTGCGGCAGTCGTCGACGCGAACGCGCTGCGCATCCTCGACCAGGAAATTCGCGATGCCGACAAGGCGCAGGGCAAGGCGCGCGACGACCTCGCAGGGCTGGTCGCGCGGCGACGTATCCTCGAAACCGAGGTCGAGAGCTTCCGCGCGCAGGCCGCGAAGTACGAGGCCTCGGCACGCATCGCGGTCGAGAAGGGCAACATGGACCTCGCGCGCCAGGTCGCGCAGCGGATCGCCGATCTCGAACAGGACATCGCGCTGAAGTCCCCGCAAGTCGAGGACATGCGCGCTGCCGAGGAGCAGATCCACACCGCGGTCGCGCAGACCGACCGCAAGATCGAGCAGCTCCGTCGCGAGGTCGAGGTCGTCAAGGTCAACGAGTCGGTGCAGAAGGCACAGGCTTCTGTCGCGTCAGGCAGCATGGGCGCAGGCAACAAGCTCGGCTCGGCGGCCGACAGCCTCGCGCGTATCCGCGAGCGTCAGGCGATCCGTGGTGAGCGGATCAAGGCGGCGGGTGAGTTGGAAGATCGTCGCACCGGTGCCGATCTCGACGAGAAGCTCCGGCTGGCGGGTATCGGGCCGGGGCAGTCGTCCGCGGACGACGTGCTTGCGCGGCTGACAGCGCCGAAGACGCCGGAACTCGGCCAGACGCTGCAGATCGGTCAGCGTGACGACTCCAAGACGTCGGACTCCTGATGCGCCGGATCGCGGTCGACCCGCGCGGCGACTGGCGCGAACGGGCCGACGCGATCGGGTTCGTCTATCACGACACGGATGGCGAACCCTATTGGGACGAAGGCGCGGCGTACGCCTTCACGCTGGCGGAGATCGAGGACGACCTCGAACCCGCCGCGGAACAGCTTCACGCGATGTGCCTCGATCTGGTCGACGAGGTGGTCCGCGACCAGCAACTGATGGAACGCCTCGCCATCCCGCGCGAGCAGTGGAATTACGTGGCGGAAACCTGGCGGACGCGTCAGCCTTCGCTCTATGGGCGGTTCGATTTCGCCTATGACGGTACCGGACCGGCCAAGCTCTACGAGTATAATGCCGACACGCCGACATCGGTTTTCGAATGCGCGACGTTCCAGTGGATGTGGCTGGAGGATTTGCTCGCCAGCGGTGCGTTGCCGGCGGGGACGGACCAGTTCAACAGCCTGTTCGACAAGCTGCGCGAACGCTTCCGCGCGCTGTTCCCGAGCGGCGGTTTCGTCCATTTCGCGGCGGATGCGAGTGCGATCGAGGACCGCCAGACGGTGCGGTTCTTCGAGGATCTCGCCTCGCAGGTCGGGATCGAGCCGAAGTTCGTCGAGATGAAGGACATCGGCCTCGCCGCCGACGGCCGCTTTATCGACACCGATGGTTTCGAGGTGCAGGCCGCGTTCAAGCTGTATCCGTGGGAGTTTATGCTCCGCGAGCCGTACGCGCCGAACCTCTCGCGCGCCGACGTGCGCTGGATCGAGCCGGCGTGGAAGTCGATCCTGTCGAACAAGGGCATCCTGCCACTGTTGTGGGAGCGGCATCCCGAGCATCCCAACCTGCTGCCCGCGTTCTTCGACGACGACCTCGCCGCGAAGATCCTCGGGCCGAAATATGTGCGCAAGCCGCTTTTCTCGCGCGAGGGCGCGAACGTCGAGGTGATCGGCGAGGGCGGCCACACGGTGCTCGATCAGGGCTATGGTGCCGAGGGTGCGATCCGCCAGGCCTATGCGCCTCCACCCGTGTTCGACGGGCGGCATCCGGTGATCGGCGCGTGGATGGTCGGCAACGAACCCGCGGGGATCGGCGTTCGGGAAGATGAAACGGTCGTGACGCGCAATCTCGCGCGGTTCGTGCCGCATATCATCGAGGCGAATGATGACCGACGCGCGTGAGCTGCCCCCGTTGCCGCCGATGGAGCGACTGGTCGAACTGATGTTCGACGCGGCGCGAACGGGGCGGGACGAGATGATCCCGGCGCTGGTGCAGGCGGGGGTGGATATCGAAGTGACTGACGCCAAGGGCTACACGCCGCTGGTGATCGCCAGCTATAACGGACAGGCCGAAGCTACGGCGGCTCTGCTCGCGGCCGGCGCGAAGGTCGACGGTGCCGCGGACGCGCGGGGCAACACCGCGCTGATGGGGGTCTGCTTCAAGGGCTATACCGAGATCGCGCAGATCCTGCTCGACGCTGGCGCCGACGTGAACCGGCGGAATGGCGTTGGACAGACCGCGCTGATGATGGCGGCGCTGGTGGATCGTACGGCGGTCGTCGATCTGTTGATGGAGCATGGCGCGGACCCGACGATTGCGGATGCGGCGGGGAATAGCGTGCATTCGCTGGCGGTGTCGCAGGGTAATGCGGCGTTGGCGGCGCGATTTTCAGCGTAGCAACCGAGCACTTCCACCCCGGCGAAGGCCGGGGCCCAATTGGGAGGTCGCAGTAAAGGAAGACTGCGCTTCGTTAGTACCGTTTCCCAATTGGACCCCGGCCTTCGCCGGGGGGGGTAAATACTGGTGAAGGTTCTGCGGATCAATCCGCCCCGTGCGTCTTCGGCAACACTGCTCCGACATGCGCCTCGCCCCGAGCGTCGGCCAACCGCATCTGCCGCTCGCGCTCGGCATATCCCGCGCGCTGCGTCTCGTCCCGCGCATCATGACACGCCGGGCAGCTGATCCCCTCAACATATAACGGCGACGAACGGTCCCCGACACTCACCGGCATCCGGCAGGCATGGCACAGGACGTGACTTCCCAACGCGAGCCCATGTCCAACCGCAACCCGCTGATCGAACACGAAACACTCCCCCTCCCAAAGGCTCTCCGCCTCGGGCACGGTCTCCAGATACTTAAGGATGCCGCCCTTGAGGTGATACACCTCGTCCAGCCCCTCGGCCTTCAGGAACGCGGTCGACTTCTCGCAGCGGATCCCCCCGGTGCAGAACATCGCGATCTTCGGCTGCGGCCCGTCCCCGACCAACTCCTCACGATGCTCGCGAAACCACGCGGGAAAGTCCCGAAACGTCCGCGTCTGCGGATCGACCGCGCCGGCGAACGTGCCGACCGCAACCTCGTAATCGTTGCGTGTGTCGATCACGATCGTCCCCGGCTCGGCAATCAGGGCGTTCCAGTCCTCCGGCTCGACATAATGGCCGACGCCTTCCAGCGGATCGATGGCAGGCTCGCCCATCGTCACGATCTCGCGCTTCAGCCGCACCTTCATCCGGTGGAACGGCATCGTCTCGGCGCGCGATTCCTTGACGTCGAGATCGGCACATCCCGGCAGCGCGCGGATATGCGCGAGCACCGCGTCGATGCCCTCTTCGGACCCGGCGATCGTCCCGTTGATCCCCTCGGCGGCCAGCAGCAGCGTCCCCTTCACCCCGTTCGAACAGCACGCGAGCGCGAGCGGCGGCTGGATCGCGGCGGTGTCGGCGAACGGCGTGAAGCGGTACAGCGCCACGACGCGGATGGGCAGGGTTTCGGTCATCGGTCTATCATGCTGGGGTGGGGCGCCGCTCCTTAGCGCAAGTCGCCCCCCACGTCAGCCTGCGGTGACGATCATCCCATCGACTACCGTGACCGGCCAGGGCGCCAGCTTTGTTCCGCCGCAAGGCCCCCCGACGCAGGCACCGCTCTCGATCTCGAACAGCGCAGAGTGCCAGCTGCACGCGATCAGGTCGCCACGCGGCGTGAGATAGTCGTCGAGCACCTGCGCGAGCGGCAGGCCCATATGCGGGCAGCGATCCACATAACCGAACACCGCATCGTCCTTGCGCACGACGAAGCCGTGGAACCGGCCGGCGCGCATCTGCAGCACGAAGTTCCGCGCCTTGCCGTCGGCGATCGCATCGAGCGGCGCGAGCTTGATGCCGCCAGGCGTGGCGGTCAGCCGTTCGCCGTCGCTCATGGGCGGTCGGCGTCCGGCTGCCGGTCGGGATGCGCGGCGGCAAAGGCGGGGAGGGCGCGCGCCTTGTCGGCGGCGCTCATAAGATGCGGATAGGGCGAGAGATCGACCGCGAACCGCTCGGCCGAATAGACCTGCGGCACCAGATGACAGTCGGCGATCGTCGGCGTCGCACCGAACGCGAAGCCGTCGCCGTGCCGCGCGATCAGCGTCTCCAGCGCCGCGAATCCGTCGCCGATCCAGCGTGCGATCCAGCGGTTGACCGCTGCCTCGTCCGCCCCGAAATCGGTCCGCAGGGCGTTCAGGATGCGGAGGTTGTTCACCGGATGAATGTCGCATGCGATCGTCGCGGCGATCGCGAGGACGATCGCCCGGTCGTTCGCGCCGACGGGGAACAACGGTGGGTCGGGATACACCTCGTCGATCCATTCTAGGATCGCTGGGCTCTGCGTCAGGACTGCATCGTCGGTCTCCAGCGCCGGGACAAGCCCCTGAGGGTTGAGCGCGCGATACCCCGCCTCGCGCTGCGCGCCGCTGCGGAGATCGTGCGCGACCTGTTCGTACGCGATGCCCTTCAGCGCCAGCACAATGCGGACGCGGTAGGCGGTGGTCGAGCGCCAATAGCCGTGCAGCGTCAGGCTCACTTCGGCAGGACCGCCTTCGGGAAATCCGACCAGACCGCATCGTAATCGAGCTGCGAATGCTCCAGCGCATAGGCGGTGGGCTCATACGGCCAGCAACTCTCGAGCATGAACGCCATTGTCCCATCGATCTTGTGCGGCTTCAGGTCCGCCGCACTCGCGCCCTGCCAACTCGCCAAATCCGGCCCGTGACCCGACATCAGGTTGTGTAGCGAGATACCGCCCGGCGCGAACCCTTCGGCCTTCGCGTCATACGCGCCAGTGATCAGCCCCATCGCTTCGGACATCACGTTGCGATGGAACCACGGCGGCCGGAACGTACCCTCGGCGACCATCCAGCGCGGCGGGAAAATTACGAAATCGGCGTTCGCGCGGCCGGGCACGTCGCTCGGCGAGGTCAGCAGCGTGAAGATCGACGGATCGGGATGGTCGAAGCTTACCGTGTTGATCGTGTTGAACCGCGACAGGTCGTAGCGCCACGGCGCGAGGTTGCCGTGCCACGCGACGACGTCGAGCGGCGAGTGATCGAGCGTGGTGGTCCACAGCGAACCCATGAACTTCTGGACGACCTCGACCGGCTCGTCGCGGTCTTCGAACCAAGCGACCGGCGTCTCGAAATCGCGCGGGTTGGCGAGGCCGTTGGCGCCGATCGGGCCGAGATCGGGCAGCCGAAACAGCGCGCCGTGGTTCTCCGCGACATAGCCGCGTGCTTCGCCATCGGGGAGTTCGGCGCGGAAGCGGACGCCGCGCGGGACCAGCGCGATCTGGCCGGGGGCGACGTCGATCCGGCCCAGTTCGGTCAGCAATCGCAGCCGTCCGGACTGCGGCACGAACAGCAGTTCGCCGTCAGCATTCATGAACACGCGGTCGGTCATGTCGGTGGTGGCAGCGTAGACGTGGAGCGCGACGCCTTCGAGGTCGGCTGGATCGCGGTTGGCGAGCATCGTCGTCATGCCGTCGATTAGATCAGTGCCGGGAGCAGGGGCGGCGATCGGGTCCCAGCGCAGGCGGTTGGGGGCGAGGGGCGCGTTAGTGGTGCCGGGCGCGAACCGCTCGGCGCCGACGTAGCGCTCGAACGGAGGATGCTCGGCGGTCGGACGCATCCGGTAGAGCCAACTGCGGCGGTTCTCGTGGCGCGGCGCGGTGAAGGCGGTGCCGGAGAGCTGCTCGGTATAAAGACCGAAGGCAGGGCGCTGCGGCGAATTGCGCCCGATCGGTAGCGCGCCGGGGATCGCCTCGGTCGATACGTGGTTGCCGAAGCCGGGCTGGTACGCCGCGTGGTCTTCGGTCTGGCCGGCGGTCTCGCCTGCGGCGTTGGTCGGCTGGTGAATTGTCATGGCTTCCTCTCCGTCACCTGTTCCGATCAACGCCCGAACCGCCGGCCGTTCAAACTCTTTCTGTTCCCCTCCCTCGGGGAGAGGGAGGAGACGTGCTCTTGCGCGGCGGAAGGTTGAGGGCACGTGCTGATGTTGTGCGTGCCCTCACCCTCGGCGCTGCGCGCCTTTCCCTCTCCCCGAGGGAGAGGGTTTTAAGTTCTCAAGCGTCGACAGTGATCACGCCTCTGCGGATCTGGTCGAGCTCGATGCTCTCATACAACGCCTGGAAATTGCCGTTGCCGAAGCCCTCGTTCCCCTTGCGCTGGATGATCTCGAAGAAGATCGGCCCGAACATGTTCTCGGTAAAGATCTGCAGCAGCAACCCCTCCTCACCGACATTGCCGTCGATCAGGATGCGGTTGCGGCGCAGGCGTTCGAGGTCGTGGCCGTGGTTCGGCACGCGCTTGTCGACCAGCTCGTAATAGGTCTCGATCGTGTCCTGCAGCTTGACGCCGCGGGCGCGCAGCTTCTCGACCGTCTCGAAGATGTCGTCGGTGGTCAGCGCCAAATGCTGGATGCCCTCTCCGTTGTAATCCTTGATGAATTCCTCGATCTGGCTCTTGTCGTCTTGGCTCTCGTTGAGCGGGATGCGGATCGCGCGGTCGGGCGCGATCATCGCCTGGCTGAACAGCCCGGTCGCCTTGCCCTTGATGTCGAAATACTTCTGCTCCTCGAAGCCGAAGATCTGGCCGTAGAACTCGGCCCAGGTCCGCATCTGGCCACGCTTCACATTGTGCGTAAGGTGATCGAGCAGGTCGAGACCGACGTTGTTCTCGGCCTCGGCTTCGGCAGCGCCCGGAACCTGGTTCCAGTCGTCGTACAGGCTGCCCGCCGCGCCATGCTTGTCGACGAGATACAGCAGCGATCCGCCGATGCCTTCAAGCACATAGCTGCCCTCGCCAAGCGCGCCCTTGCTGGCATCGGCCGCCTTGGCGCCGCGCGACAGGGCGGCGTCGAACGCGGCCTTCGCGTCGTGGACGCGGAACGCCATCCCGCTGGCCGATGGACCATGCGCCGCACGGAATTCCGCCGCATGGCCGCTGTCCTCGCGGTTGAGCAGCAGGTTGATGCGGCCCTGCTTGTAGCGCGTGACGGCCTTGGTCGGGTGGGTCGAGGCGGCGACGAAGCCGAACTGCTCGAACTGCGCGGCCATCCGGTCGGGATCGGGCGAGGTGAACTCGGCGAACTCGAACCCGTCGAGACCCATCGGGTTTACGTCCATATGATCAGACTGGGGCATATGGTCCATGACTCGATCCTTAGATTGGTATCTGTTGTTACCAATCTGGCGGGTTGATCAACTGGTGTCAATCGTTACGATCTCGCCATGGCTGACCGCGCACTCGTCCTGGACGATTTCATCCCGTATCGCCTGTCGATCACCTCGAACCTCGTCAGCGAGGCGGTCGCCGACACCTACGAGGCGCTGTTCGGACTGACGATCCCCGAGTGGCGGCTGGTTACCGTGGTCGCCGAAGCTGGCGGGATCACGCAGCAGCAGATCGGCCAGCAGACGCGGATGGACAAGGTCACGGTCAGCCGCGCGGCGATCGCACTGGTCGAGCGCGGGCTGATGCAGCGGCATGCGAACCCTGAGGATCGGCGGTCGCATCTGTTGAAGCTGACCGAAGACGGCCACACGCTCTACGCGTCGGTAGCGCCGAAAGCGCTCGATCTGGAACGACGGATCTTCGCCGGGTTTTCAGCCAAGGAAGTCGAGCAGTTCGTGGCAATGCTGCGGCGGATCGACGCAGTGACGATCGACCTCGTTCAGGAGTCCCACGGCGGTATCGGCGACCAAAGGCCGCGCAGGTAATCGAGCAGCGCCGTGGTGCCCGACGACACCGGCCCGCGTGCGTGCACCGCATAGATGCCGACGTCCGCAAACCCAGCGAGTTCAGGCAAGACCCGGACTAGTCGGCCGCTGGCGAGATCTGCGCTGACGTCCCAAAGCGAGCGCAGCGCGATGCCGACGCCTGCCAACGTGAGTTCGCGGACGACTTCGCTGGAGTTGGTCGCGACGTAGCTCGGGCGGTCGATCGTGACGTCGCCTTCGGGTCCGGCCAACCGCCATGGCATCTGGCCCTTCGCCGCGAGCAGCCGGTGTTTGGCGAGGTCGGCCGCGTCGCTTGGCGCGCTGTAGCTTGGCGCAGCGCAGAGGACACGGCGGCTGTCGGCGAGACGATACCCCGTGAGGCTCGGCGGTACGGCGGGCACGATCCGGATTGCGAGGTCTAGCCGGTCGCCGATGACGTCGGCAAAACCGTCGGACAGGTCGAGATCGAGTTCGATCGCTGGATGTGCATCTAGGAAGGGCTTCAGGTGCGGCGCGATGTGGAGACGGCCGAAGGAGGTGGGAGCGCTGACCCGGAGCGGTCCGGCGGGCGTTTCGGCGCGGTCCGACACGCGCGCCTCGGCATCGCGGATCGCGGCGAGAATATCCACCATGTCGCGGTGATACGCTGCCCCCCGCGCAGTAAGCTCTAGCCGTCGCGTCGTCCGGTTGAGCAACCGCACGCCAAGCCGAGCCTCCAGCCGCGCGATCCGTTTCGACACCATCGCCGGCGAAATGCCGAGCGACCGCCCGGCCGCGCTGAGGCTGGCGGTGCGGACGACTTCGGCGAAGAGGACGATGTCGGGGTCCATTCGTTCTCCAGACGATCAACAGCTTTCGGTTTATAGTGTCTAGTGGCGAAGGTGGCGGACGTCTATCGTGCTGGCAGAGCATAGGAGAGCAGCATGGCCGAGATGATCGACACCTATCAGAATCGGGCGGGTCTGAAGATCGCCGCATCGCTGGTGGACTTCATCGAGACGCATGCGCTGCCGGGCACGGGGCCTGAAGCGACCGCGTTCTGGCAGGGCGTGTCCGACATCTACGCCAGCTTCGCGCCGGAGAATGCCGCGCTGCTGGCAGTTCGCGAAGACCTCCAAGCGAAGATCGACGCCTGGCACGAAGCCCGCGCCGGCAAGCCGATCGACCAGCCCGAGTATCAGGCGTTCCTGCGCGAGATCGGCTATCTGGTCGACGAGCCAGCGCCGTTCGCGGTCGCCCCGACCAATGTCGACCCGGAGGTCGCCTCGCTCGCCGGTGCGCAGTTGGTGGTGCCGATCCTCAACGCGCGCTTCCTGCTGAACGCCGCGAACGCGCGCTGGGGGAGCTTGTACGACGCGCTTTACGGGACCGATGCGATTCCCGGCGCGGCGTCGGGCAAGGGGTATGACGCCGCACGCGGTGCGCAGGTGATTGCCTGGGCGAAGGCGTTCCTCGACGACGCTGTGCCGTTGGCGAACGGATCGTGGAGCGACTGGACCGGTGGTAAGCCTGAACTCACCGATGCCCGCCAGCTTGTCGGGTATGATGGCGACAATATCCTGTTACGTCACAACGGCCTGCACATCGAACTGGTGATCGATCCTGAGCATCCGATCGGCCGCGACGACTCTGCGAACCTCGCCGACGTCGTGCTAGAATCCGCACTCAGCACGATCGCCGACCTGGAGGATTCGATCGCCGCGGTCGATGCCGCGGACAAGGTCGCTGCGTACACCAACTGGCTCGGGCTGATGAAGGGCGACCTGATCGCCAGCTTCGACAAGGGCGGCCGCACCGTCACGCGCTCGCTCGAACCCGACCGGCAGTACACTGCCCCCGACGGCAGCGCGTTCACGCTCCCAGGCCGCAGCCTCATGTTCGTCCGCAACGTCGGTCACCTTATGACGACCCCCGCAATCCTGCTCGCCGACGGTAAAGAGGCCCCCGAAGGTATCCTCGACGGCATCGTCACGTCGCTGATCGGCCTGCACGATCTCAAGAGCGAAGGCCCGATCCGCAACAGCCGCGCGGGTTCGATCTATATCGTCAAGCCGAAGATGCACGGCCCCGACGAAGCCGCCTTCACCAATCGGTTGTTCGACGCGATCGAGGACCTGCTCGGCCTCGCGCGCCACACGATCAAGGTCGGCGTGATGGACGAGGAGCGGCGCACGTCCGCCAATCTCGCCGCGTGCATCGCCGCGGTGAAGGACCGGGTGGTGTTCATCAACACCGGCTTCCTCGATCGCACCGGCGACGAGATGCACACGTCGATGCGCGCCGGCCCGATGATCCGCAAGGGCGAGATGAAAACCTCGTCGTGGATCAAGGCGTATGAGGATCGCAACGTCCAGATCGGGCTGGCCTGCGGGCTCAGCGGCAAGGCGCAGATCGGCAAGGGCATGTGGGCCGCGCCGGACCGGATGGCGGACATGCTCGAGCAGAAGATCGCGCATCCGATGACCGGCGCGAACACGGCCTGGGTGCCATCGCCCACCGCGGCGACGCTGCACGCGACGCACTACCACCGCGTCGACGTGTTCGCGCGGCAGGCGGAGCGCAAGGCCGAACCGATCGCGTCGCTCGATGCGCTGCTGACGATTCCGGTGGCGACTGGCCACAACTGGCAGCCGGACGAGGTTCGCGAGGAACTGGAGAACAACGCGCAGGGTATCCTCGGCTATGTGGTGCGCTGGGTCGACCAGGGCGTCGGCTGTTCGAAGGTGCCCGGCATCCATGACATCGGCCTGATGGAGGACCGTGCGACGCTGCGGATCAGTTCGCAGCACATGGCGAACTGGCTGCTCCACGGCATCGCCACGTCCGACGAGGCCGATGCGGCGCTGCGGCGGATGGCGGCGAAGGTCGATGCGCAGAATGCGGGCGATCCGCTGTATCGGCCGATGGCGGGGCATGAGGACGAGAGCCTGGCCTTCCAAGCTGCCGGTGCCCTCGTGTTCGATGGCCTGACGCAGCCGAGCGGCTATACCGAGCCGCTGCTTCACGCGTATCGAGCGCGGGTCAAGGAAAGGGATGCCAATGCCGCTCTACGCGATCGAGGGTAAACGACCGACGCTCGCCGACGACGTCTGGATCGCGCCGTCCGCCGACGTGATCGGCGACGCGCGACTGGGGGAGGGCGCGAGCGTCTGGTTCGGGGCGGTCATCCGTGCGGACAACACGCGGATCTTGGTCGGCGCGCGGACCAATATCCAGGAGGGCGCGATGCTGCACTCGGATCCCGGCGCGCCGTTGACGATCGGCGAGGGCTGCACCGTGGGCCATCATGCGATCCTTCACGGCTGCACGATCGGCAACAACGTGTTGGTCGGGATGGGAGCGACGGTCCTCAACCATGCGGTGATCGGCGAGAATTGCCTGATCGGCGCGAATGCCCTGGTGACCGAGGGGAAGGTGTTTCCGGCCGGCAGCCTGATCGTCGGTTCGCCAGCCAGGGCTGTGCGGGAGTTATCGCCCGAGGCGATCGCCGGGCTGAAGATGTCGGCCGTGGCCTACGCAGCCAAACAGCGCGTCTATACCGAGGGGCTGACGCTCGTCGACGAACAGTCTGGGCCCGGGAAATAACGCCCACCCCGGCTGAAACCGGGGTGGGTGCTGGCCAAAACCAAGATCCGCGCGCGCCATGTCAGAAGGTCAGGCGACCACCGAGCGAGACCTCGATTGCATGCGCGTTCTGGAGCAGGCCCCTGGTCAGGATGGGCGTTTGCACCGCGGTGCCGGCATAGGCAGCAGTGACGCGATCGATCGTCGTGTCGCTGAAGTCGATATAGTTCGCACCCAGGTCGAACGCCATGCGCGGGGTTAGCTGGTAGCTGCCGCCGGCTGCATAGGTCCAGCGGTTGGCGTCAGGCACGCGCGCGTCGCGCAGGCCGTTTTGGGTCGGAGTCTTGGCGCGCTGGATGCCGGCACGCAGTGTCGCCTTCGGCGTGACGTCGTAGTCGAACCCGCCCGCCAGGCTCCAGCTGTCACGATAGCTTTCGGGAATCGCGGTGTTCAGCGGCGCGCCGAGATCGATCGTGTCGAACTTGCTCCAGTTATACGCGACGACCTGTGCGTTGAGCGTCAACTTGTCTGTGCCGCGGAAGCGGCCGGCAACGATCACTTGGCCGGGCGTGTTGAAGCTTGCCGTGGCGCCGTCGATCGAGACGTTCGAACTGGCCAGCGGGCCGACCAACCCGGTGATGTTCAGGCTGCCCTTCAGCTTGTGGCGGATGCTCGACTTGTAGCTGACGCCGACGGTCGCGAAATCATTGTGCAACTGGACGCCAGCGGTCCAGCCGAGATCCCAGCCATCGCCCTTCAGCTCCTGGAAGCCGTCCGGCTGCGCTGCCGACAGGTTGGGCAGCGCGTTGTTGAGGATCGCATCGGTGTATTCGATGTTGAGCGCGCCACCGACCCGCAGCCAGTCGGTGACCGCGATGCCGATCGAGGGCTGAATGTCGATCGTGCGCAGCCGCGTCTTGTCCGCAGTGTAGCGCGCCCAGCTGTTCGCTTCGTAGTTGGTGGTGAAGCTGAACGGCGACGTCACCGCGACGCCGATCGCGATGCGGTCAGTCAGCGGATAGGCGATCGAACCCGACGGAACGACGCCGTTGTTGATCGGATCGCTGGAAACGCGGTTGCCGCCGATCGGGGCGTAGCTGTTTCCGTTGGGCTGTCCCGTAGCCGAGAAGGTCGGGCGGCCGATCACGGTGCCGTTGTCGACCACGTCGCCCTTCGGCCGGATCACGGTCGCCGCGATCGCGGCGCTGCCGTCGCGGATGCCGGCGATCGCGGCGGGGTTCCACCACAGCGACGCGGCGCCGGTGTCAGCGGCCTCACCCGAAAAGGCGCGGCCGGTGCCGCGCGCGGACTGCGACTGCAGATAGAAGGCGTTGGCGGAAGCGGCGCTCTCGAAGCCAAACGCGGAGACGAGCGCAGTGACGGCCAGCAACGGGGCCTTGGTACGAAGCGACATGGGAAGGTCCTAAGCTAAGATACTGATTTCACGAGATGACGGCGGCGCCTCAGCGCACGCGCGTCCAGGTCTGGGTCTTGCAGAGCGGGAAGAACACGCAGCCGCGCAGCTTCAGCTGGTTCGCGCCGACGGGCGTGATCTTGCCGCTATAAGTCTTGCCGTCCTCGGCATTGTAGACCTGTCCGCTGCTCCAGACGCCGTCCTTATCGGGCTTGAACCCGCTGAGCATCTGCATGCCCTGGATCGGGCGGTTGCGCAGCGCCGTGTTGGAGTTGTTGGCGTCCTTCATCGAAGGATTGGCACGCAGTGCGTCGGAGGTGAGGATCTTGCCGCAGATCGACGGGCCGCAACGCGCGATCTCGACGATGGCGTTGCGCGTTTCTGTCTTCCAGCGACCGATGACGGTCTCGGGCGTCGCGGCGGCGCCAGCGAGCAAGGCGGTGGCGATCAACAGGGACATCTTCTATCCTCTCCTAGTATCATTGGGTGCGCCGTATGCGTACGGTCGCTGAATTTCTCGTCAGATCGTCGACGTTACCGCGACCCTGTTGCCGTATACGGCAGCTGTTTGTCCCGACTAGAATTGTACGAAGACAAGTCAAGTCTTCTTACTGATTCCGCGAGTGAAAAAGTGTTCACCAGCATGGTGGGCCCCCGCGCAGGCGGGGGCTCAGGGTAACCAACGCGGCACTGCTTGATCCTGGGCCCCCGCGTTCACGGAGGAACATGTCAGTTCCGCAGCGGCTTGCCCGTCTGCAGCATGTGAACGACGCGCGCTTGCGTCCGGGGATCCTTGACGCTCGCCATGAACGCCGCGCGCTCCAGATATAGCAACTGATCCTCGGTTACGATGTCGACCAGATCGGCCTCGCCCCCGGTCAGCAACTCCGCAAGACGATCCGCAACGACGAGGTCGTAGTCGGTCGCCATGCCCTTCTTGTGGAAGTCGGCCACCGCCATGTTGAGCCCGGTCCGGCCGCTCTCCCCAGCCAGACGGAAGGTCGGCTTCTCCGGTGCCGCATAGCCATCGACCAGCGACAGCGCCTTGACCTTCGCATCCGCCAGCAACCGGTCGCGGTTCATCGTGATGCCGTCGTCCTTGCGCAGGATCATCATCTCCTTCGCCTCCGCCGCCGACTTGGCGACGACCGCGGTCGAGATGCTCTGGAACACCTTGGTCAACACCGGCATCGGGCCCTTGGGCACCAGGCCCGACTTGGTCCAGCGGTCGAGCATCTCGCCATTGCCGCCCCAGCCCGGGACGAGGCCGACGCCGCACTCGACGAGCCCCGCATACGTCTCGGCATGCGCCTGCACCGCGTCGGAGTGGAGCAGGATCTCGCACCCGCCGCCGAGCGCGAGCCCGGCCGGTGCGCTAACGACCGGGAAGGGCGCGTATTTGAGTGCCTTGTACGCCTGCTGCCCGCCCGCGACGCTGGCCTCGACCATGTCCCACAGGCCCGCCCCGACCGCGAACATCGCCGCGCCCAGGTTCGCGCCCGCCGAGAAGTTCGACGCCTCGTTATAAACCACCAGCGCCTTGAAGCGCTCGCGGACGACCGGGATCGCTTCGTTGATCAACGCCACGACCTGATCGTCGAGCGCGTTCATCTTGGTGTGGAATTCGAGCGCCGCGACGCCATCGCCGACGTCCCAGAGCGACGCCGACAGGTTCTGGAGGATCGGCTGCGAGCGGAGCTTGATGTCCTCCAGCAACTCGACGCCGTCTGCGCGCGGCACGTCGGCATACTCGCCGTCGGCGGTGAGATACTGACGCTGGCCGTTCTCGACACGGTAGAACGGACGGTCGGCTGCAGTCTTCAGGATCGCTGGAACGTCGCGACCTTCGTTGGCGAGGCGCGCGGCGAGTACGCCAGGACCCATCCGGTCGATCAGCTCGAACGGCCCGTATTTCCAGTTATACCCGAGCTTCATTGCGTCATCGATCGCGACGACATCGTCCGCCGCCTCGCCGACCAGCATCGCTGCATAGGACAGCGTGTTGCCGAGGATCGACCACGCATAGGTGCCGATCTTCCCTGGCTCAGCGATCAGCGCGGCAAGATCCTTACCGGTCTTGCCCGGTAACTCCGCCGGCTTCGCCTCGGGCCGATACTCACCAGTCGCGAGGTCGAGCGACAGCTTGGTTCGTGTCGCTTTGTCGAAGCGGTAGAAGCCACCCTTGCCCTTCCGGCCGGTAAACCCTTCCGCGATCATCTTGTCGACGAGCGGCAACTCGCGCACCGTATCGAAATACGGGTCGCCAGCCGGCAGCGTCGAGGACAGGCTCTTCGACAGCAACGGCATCAGGTCGACGCCGACGAGGTCGACCAGGCCGAAGATGCCCGTCTTCGGCACGCCCATCGGACGGCCGCCGATCTGGTCGGCTTCCTCGACGGTCAGCCCCTGGTCCATCGCCGCGTTGATCGCGATCGCCAGCCAGTAGGTGCCGATCCGGTTGGCGATGAAGCCCGGCGTATCCTTCGCCCGGACGATCCGCTTGCCCATGAAGCGATCGACGAAATCCTCGACCTTCTCGGCGACCGCGACGTCGGTGTGCTCACCGCGGACGATCTCGACCAGCCGCATGTAGCGCGGCGGGTTGAAGAAGTGCGTGATCAGGAAGTCGGCCTTGAACTGGTCCGACCGACCCTCGACGAGGTTGCCGAGCGGGATCGTCGAGGTGTTCGACGACACAACGGTGCCGGGACGCTTCAGCGCCTCGAGCTTGGCGTACAGCGCCTGCTTGATGTCGAGCCGCTCGACGATCGCCTCGACGATCCAGTCGCATTCGGCGACCCGGTCGAGATGATCGTCGATGTTGCCCGTCTCGACCAGCTTGGCCGCACGCTTCGACATGAAGGGGGCGGGGTCGGTCTTGAGCATCTTGGCGACCGCGCCCTTGGCCACTGCATCGCGATCGTCACCCTCGTGGGGGACGATATCGAGCAGCAGCACGGGAATGCCGGCATTGGCGACCTGCGCCGCAATACCCGCACCCATGACGCCCGCGCCGATGACGCAGACCTTCTTGACCTGATCGACCATCATGCGCGCTCCAGCACCGTAGCGATGCCCTGACCGCCGCCGATGCACTGGGTGGCGAGCGCATAGCGGCCCCCCTCACGCGACAGCAGCGAGGCCGCCTTGCCGACGATCCGCGCGCCGGTCGCGCCGAGCGGATGGCCGATCGCGATCGCGCCGCCGTCGAGGTTGATCGTCTCGTCCTTGAGGCCGAGGTCGCGGATGCAGGCGATCGCCTGGCTCGCGAATGCCTCGTTGATCTCGACCACGTCGAGGTCGGCGACGGTGATCCCGGCACGCTCCAGCGCCTTCTTAGACGCGCCGATCGGACCAAGCCCCATCGTCTCGGGCGCGCAACCCGACACGCCGATCGACTTGATCCGCGCGAGGATCGTCAGCCCGTGCTTCTTTGCGAACTCTTCCGAGGTGACGAGCACCGCGGACGCGCCATCGGTCAGCGGCGAGGACGTACCGGCGGTCACCGAACCGTCCGCGCTGAACGCAGGCTTCAGGCCGGCGAGCGCTTCGGTCGTCGTGCCGGCGCGGATCGTGCCGTCCTGGCTGACCGGGCCAGCCTTGGTCTGGATCGTCACGATCTCGTCGGACAAGCGGCCATCGGCGCGCGCCGCGGCGGCCTTGTCCTGGCTCTTCACGGCGAAGGCGTCCTGCTCGGCGCGCGTGATCTGATAGTTGCGCGCGACGTTCTCGGCGGTCTCGCCCATGCCCATGTACGCGCCGGCGCTCTTCTTCGCGAGCTCGGGGTTGGGGAGGGGGTTGTAGCCGCCCATCGGCACGCGGCTCATCGACTCGAGCCCCGCGCAGATGAACGCCTCGCCCGCGCCGACCGCGATCTGGCCATAGGCGATGTGGATCGCGCTCATCGACGATCCGCAGAACCGGTTGACCGTCATCCCACCGACCGAGATCGGCAGGTCGGCGATCTGCGCGATCAGCTTGGCGACGTTCAGGCCCTGCTCGCCCTCGGGGAACGCGCAGCCGAGGATGATATCCTCGATCTCGGCGGGATCGACGCCGGTCTTGTCGAGCAATCCGCGAATCGTCTGTGCGGCGAGATCGTCCGGACGGACGCGGGCGAGGTCGCCCTTGCCGGCGAGGTGGAACGGCGAACGGGCGTACCCGGCGATGACGACGTTGGTCACGATGATCCTCTCATATTGCGGTCGACCCGGTTAACGCTTGCGGGTTACCCTTAAGGTGCGATACCTCACCTTTACGTCAAGGTGAAGCGGCCGACAATATGGCTTACGCACACCAAGTAATGGAGAGCGAGATGCAGGACACTTCCGGGGGCAAAGCGATCGGCATGCCATTGCTAGGCGAGCCGCGGCTGCTGGGCGACATGCTCGACACGTCGGTGCGCCGGTTCGGATCGCGCAACGTGCTCGACTTCATGGGCCGGACGCTGACCTATGCCGAACTTGGCGAGTCGGTCGGGCGGGCGGCGAAGGGGCTCCAGGACCTCGGCGTCGTGAAGGGGACCCGGGTAGCACTGTGCCTGCCGAACACGCCCTATTACCCGATCCTGTTCTTCGCGATCCTCAAGGCCGGCGGCATCGTCGTCAACGTCAACCCACTCTATGTCGAGCGCGAACTGGCGCATCTGCTCGAGGATTCGGGCGCGACGATCATCGCCACCTGCGACATATCGGAAATCCATGCGCGCGTCCTCAAGGTCGCAGGGCAGATGGGCGTCAAGCATGTCATCACCTGCCCGATCGCCGGCGCGCTGCCGACATTGAAGTCGATCGCCTACCGCATTTTCAAGCGCGCCGAGATCGGTCACGCGCCCAGCGATGCGCGCCATTGCACGTTCGACTCGCTGTTGAAGGGAAAGGGCGCGCCTGCTGCTGTCGTCGTATCCCCGGACGAGGTTGCGGTGCTGCAATATACCGGCGGCACCACCGGCGAACCCAAGGCGGCGATGCTCAGCCACGCCAATCTGGTCGCGAACGCCGATGCGATGGTGATGTTCGTCGGTGGCGAACAGCCGCATCAGGACCGCGTGCTCGGCGCGCTGCCGCTGTTCCACGTCTTCGCGCTGACCACGGTGCTGACCTATTCGATCCGCACCGGCGCCGAGATGATCCTGCTACCGCGCTTCGAATTGCAGCAATTGCTCAAGACGATCGACCGGACCAAGCCGAGCTATTTCCCCGCGGTGCCGACGATCTACGCGGCAATCACGACGGCCGCCGAAACGCAGAAGATCGACCTGTCCTCGATCCACGCGTGTATCTCGGGCGGCGCACCGCTTCCCGCCGAGGTCCGTGTTGCGTTCGAGACGGCGACCGGCGCCAAGCTGGTCGAAGGTTACGGCCTGTCCGAAGCCTCGCCCATTATCACCTGCAACCCGATTGACGGCCTGAACAAGCCGGGCTCGGCGGGTTTGCCGTTCCCCGGCACGACGATCGAGATCCGCGACCGCGAGGACCCGACGCGGCTGCTGCCGATCGGCGAGAATGGCGAGATCTGCGCGCGTGGGCCTCAGGTCACGCAGGGCTATTGGCACAAGCCTACCGCCACAGCGGAACTGTTCGTCGATGGCGCGCTGCGGACCGGCGACGTCGGGCATCTCGACGAAGACGGCTATCTGTTCATCGTCGACCGGATCAAGGATTTGATCCTCGCCGGCGGCTACAACGTCTATCCGCGCGTGATCGAGGAAGCGCTGTACGAACACCCCGCGGTGCTCGAAGCGGTGGTGATCGGCGTCCCCGACAAATACCGTGGCCAAGCCCCCAAGGCGTTCGTCGTGCTGGCCGAAGGCGCGGTCGCTACCCCGCTCGAACTGCGCGATTTTCTCCGCGACAAGATCAGCAAGATCGAGCTTCCCCGCGAGGTCGAAATCCGCGACAGTCTCCCCAAGACGCTGATCGGCAAGCTATCCAAAAAGGAACTTGTCGCAGAAGAGGCCGAAAAGGCCGCAGCGGCGGAGGCGAGGGGAGTGGACGCGTGAACGACCGACATGACGATCTGACCGGCATACAGGAGGTCTCGCGCATGCTCGGCGTGAGCGCGCGGACCTTGCGATTCTACGAGGACAAGGGGCTGATCGAGCCCTGCCGGATCGGCACGACGCGGGTCTACACGCGGCGCGAGGTCGCGCGGATGCAGCTGATTTTGCGCGGGAAGCGCCTCGGGTTCACGCTGCGCGACATCGAGGAGTTCCTCGACCTCTACGACGCCGACCCGCAGCATGTGGAGCAGATGCGCGCGCTGGCGGAACGCTGTCGCCAGCGGATCGACCTGCTCGACGCACAACGCGAGGCGATCGTCCAGACGCGCGACGAACTGGAGAAGATCGAGCAGGAAGCGCTGGCTCGGATCCCCGCGGGCGACTGACCCTCTTCTTGCCCCCCTCCCTGAAAGGGAGGGGTTGGGGGTGGGTAGGCCTGCTTGGGCCCGAACCGTTGCGCAGCGCGGAGGCCGACCCACCCCCGACCCCTCCTTTCAGGGGGGGGAGGAAGATCGGCCCACTCTCACTCCTCGATTCAGCTTAAAGCCCCACCACACCGCCATCGTTCTTCGTTATCACGATCGTCGAAGACCGCGGCCGTGACGGGGTGGTCACCGTGCCAGCTTGGCTTGCAGGCCAGCTGCTGGTGATCCTGGTGGGGTCGCCGCCTTCGCCCGGATGCTGGATGTTGACGAACAGCGAGCGACCGTCCGGCGTCGAGTAGATGCCGGTGACCTCGCACTCCTTAGGCCCGACCAGGAAGCGGCGCAGCGCCGCCCCCGGTGCCTTGCCGATCCGCGTCGTCACGGATCCGGTCGCCGCGCCCACGGTGTTCGTCACCGTCCGCGTGCCGCCGTCGTTGACGATCCCCGGTACCGAGGCGAGCAGCATGCAGTTGGTGACGTCGGTGTACGCGCCGTCGTCGGTCTCGATCCACATCACCGGCGAGATCGTCCCCGAAGCATTGCTCGGCAGGCCGAACCAAAGCCCGTCGGGCGACGAGAAGTCGTTGGTCGCATCGAGCCCCGACAGGTTGATGTTGGTCGCATCCAGATCCGAGCCGGCACCGAATGCGTAGATGTCCCAGGCGAACGTCGTGGCTTCGGACGTGTCGTCCTTCTCGCGGAGGCGGATGATGTGGCCGTTAACGTTGCCGGTGCCATTCGTGCGGCCGTCCGTCCGTGGATCGACATAGGCGCGGGGGTTTGACGCGTCCGCAGTCGCAACGGTTCGCGACGTATTGTTGGTGAGCGTGCAATACATCTCACCCGTCGCGGGGTTGACCGCGGTCCACTCCGGACGGTCCATCCGCGTCGCACCCAATGCATCCGCCGCCAACCGTGTGTTGATCAACACATCGACTTGGCTCGAGAACGGATACGCCGCGTTGGCCGAGGTCAACGGCCCGACATTGTAGGTCAGCGGCAGCCACTGCCCGGTGCCATCTGCTGCGAGCTTAGCGACGTAAAGCGTTCCGGCGTCGAGATACTTATCACCGATGGCGAGACGGTTCGTTGCCGTCGCGTCCGCCGCGGACCACGGCGTGGCCGACACGAACTTGTAGATATACTCGTTCTGCGCATCGTCGCCCATGTAGAACGCCGGCTTCTTGCCGGGGATCGTGCGGCCGATTTCGCAGCCCTCATGGTTCATGCGACCCAGCGCGGTCCGCTTGCGCGGCGTCGAGGCAGGATCGAACGGGTCGATCTCGACCACCCAGCCATATTGGAAGATCTCGTTGCGAAAATCGCCCGTGCCGTCGGCAGGTGCGCCGGCCTGCGCGGTGATGTTCCAGCGCGCATAGGCGGTGTTGGCCGCGTCGGCCGGCTGGACCGTCGCCCACCCGTAGTTGCCGCCGGTGTTGCTCTCGCCCTTGCCGTAGCGCGCTAGCGAGGTGTTTGCCTTCACGCCCGCCGGGCCGCTAGCTGCGCGCCGCACGCCGTCGCCGACTTCGCGCTTGAAATACCCGACCCAGTTCTCTTCGTTCGTCAGGTACGTGTTCCAAGGCATTGTGCCATTTGCACAATTATTGATCGTGCCGCGGCCCGTGGTGGCGTCCGGCGAGTAGCGCGTCTTCAGGCTGTCGGCACCGCGCACCGGCCCCGAAAAGCTCATCGGCGTCAGCGGGGTGATGCGGCGGTTGAACGACGAGGCGGTCGTGTAGCTCCAGGCTGCGGCGCGGTTGACCTCGATCACCGAGATGCCGTGGCACTCCATCTCCTTCAGCGCTTCGGCTTCGGGGCGGACACCCGCGGTCGTTGTCGGGCCATTCGCGTGCAGATAGGCCTGTGTGATGTTCTCATGGTTGAGCACGAGCAGACCGCGCGTGTTGCCGTTCGCATCCGGCGTACCCGTGGCGGACATGCCGAAATAGCTCATGCCGTCATGATGATCGCCCGCGCGCTTCGAGAAGGTCGTGTCGGTACCGTTATTGGCGTAGGCGCCCACGCCGCTGCCGATCGGATCGCCGAGCCGGTACAACACCGTCACCGCATATCCGGCTGGGACTGCAACGACATCGGCAAGGCTCTTCGCAACGGCAGTGAAGCCAAGCGAAGCGGCACCGACGGTCACGCTGGTCGTCGCGCTGGCCGTACCGCCCGCCGATACTGCCGTGAACTGGAAGCTCAGCACCGTTCCGGCAGCGGCGCCGGGGACGACGAAGGTCGCCGTGGCAGTCGTAGCACCGGCGAGCGTGACGGCAGGGCCTGCGGTCTGCGTCCAAGTCACGCTGTCGACCTGGCCGATCGCGGCGCCGGTCAGCGTCGCGACGCGGCCGGCGGTCGAACTGCCGCCTGCGGTCGCCGTCACCGTGACGGGGCTCGATCCATTGCCTTCGTTGTCGTCGTCACACCCGGTCAGCAGCATGCCGCCGAACACGGCTGCGGCAGTCGCGGACATGCCGCCCATCAACGTCTGGCGACGCGAATAGCGCGTGTCGATCAGGTCGTTGATATGCGGGTTGGCGGTCGGGTTGGTATCGATATCGCCGTCGGTATAGATGGTTTCGAACGTCATGCTTGGTCCCCCCGGGGAGTGTTGCGTGGTGTGTAACGATGCGGGAAAGTTAGAATTTCGCGCCCAGCTCGATGCCGTAGAAGCGCGGCTCGCCGGCGATGTAGGTCGGGATACCGAAGCCCCCGCCGGTATTGCCCGCGTCGATCAGATAGCGCTTGTTGGTCGCGTTCCGGACGAACCCGCCGACGCTGTAGCGGCCCTGCGCGAACTCGAGACCGGCACGCACGTTGACCAGCGTGTAGCCCGGCGTGCTGATCGCAGGGTTGTTCGGCAGCTCGAAGAACACCTTGGTGCGGTAGTTGACGCTCGGCGTGGCATAGAGCGTCGCGCCGCCGACCGGCAGGCGAAGGATAACCCCACCCGACGCGGTCGTGTCGGGTTGAAGGCGGAACTGGTTGCCCGCGAACACGCCGTTCGCCGCTTCGTCGCCGATACCGCCGTCGATATAGGCAAACGTCCCGAATACCGAGAGATACGAGGCGAGCCGCAGATTGCCTTCGAGCTCTACGCCGAGGTTCTTCGCCGATCCGGCGCTCTGGGTAGTGGTCACGCCATTGTTCGTCACCGACACCTGGAAGCCATCATAGGTCTGGTAGAAGACCGATGCCGCGCCGCTGAACGGACCTACGCGTCCCTTGATGCCGCCTTCATAGTTCCAGACGTTCTCCTGCGGCACAACCTGCAGGTTCGGCCCGACGCCGAAAGCGGTCCGCTGTGCGGCAAGCTGGACTACCGGCGAGCGGCGTCCCTTGCTGATCGTCGCGTAGAGATTGACGGCATCGTTGAGCTTCAACAGCGCGTTGAAACGCGGCAGGATCGCCATGAAGCTCTTCTCGGCGACGAACTTGTTGCCGTTTGTGTTCATCGTGCCCAGCAGGCTCGATTGGATACCGAGCCCCGCCAGAAGCACCGAGTTCGGCTGAACCGACGAATAGCCCGACTGGCGATCCTCGATCAGGATGCGCGCGCCGGCCGTCAGCTCTAGTGCCGGCACCGGAATATAGGTCGCATCGGCAAACATCGAGTAGGTGTCGTTGTTGCCGTAGTTCGTGAACTCCGCCGCGTAAGGTATTGCGGTAGCACGACCACCGGTCAGCACTCCGGTGGCACGGGTGGCGGGGATCGTGCCGTTCGCTGCAACACACCCGGTCCCGGTCGGTATGCCGGCACCGTTCAGCGCAGTGCGGATCGGCGCGTAGGCGGCGGCGACCGAGCAGGCGAGATACGTGCCCTCTTCGGTCGCGAACGGCACGCGCTGGAAGCCGTTCTCGAAGAACGCGTTCCAGCCGACCGAGGCGCGGTACTTCGGCCCTTCGAAGGCGAACCGGCTCTCGTGGCTCCACTGGTCGCCCTTCGCGTCTTCGGCGAACTCCAGATACGCAGCCGGCCCACCATCCGCGTCGAAGATCTCGAGCGCGTCGAACCGGCGATAGCCGTTGACCGTGGTGAAGGTGATCCCCGGCGACAGGTCCGCGGTGATCGTCAGGTTCGCATCATAGACGTTGCGGTCGAGGCCCAGCTTGCGTGCGCCGAGCGCCGCTGCGCTGTACGGCGAGCCCGAGAGTTCGGCGTTACCATAGTCGCCGGTCTGGCCGCCGGTCGGGGCATGCGCGCGGCTCTTGAACGCGGTACCGGGGTTGCGCTGTCCGTCATAGGTCAGGACGAGGTCGGCGGTGATGCTGTCGCTCGGGCGATAGCGCAGCGATCCGCGGATGCCGCGCTGGTCCTGGCCGTTCAGATCGTCCTGGTCGACGCCGCCCTGGTTCTGGTTCGGGACGTTCGCGTCGCCGGCGATGTTGCGGACATAGCCGTCGCGGTATTTGTAGGCGAAGGCGATGCGGCCGGCGAGGACGTCGTTGCCGGCATTCAGGAAGCCAGACACCTGCGTCCGGTCGAAATTGCCGTACGATCCGTTGATCGCGCCCGAGAAGCCGGCTTCCGGCTTGGCCGAGATCACGCTGATCGCGCCGACCGCGGCGGCCGTGCCGAACAGCGTCGCCTGCGGGCCCTTGACCACTTCGATCCGCTCCAGATCGAACAGATCCTGATACGCTCCGCGCGAACGGCTGATGTCGATGCCGTTGTAATACAGCGTGACGCGTGCGCCCTGTTGCGACGATCCGTTGTCCGAAGTGATGCCGCGGATCACGAAGCCAGGGTTGTTCGCGCTCTGCTCCTGGACCTGGAGGCCGGGGATATACGCGGCGACTTCGGTCAGCGAATTGACGCCGATCGCGGCCATGCGCGCACCGGTCAGCGCAGTGACGGTAACGGGGACATCCTCGATCCGCTGTTCACGCTTCTGCGCGGTGACGACGATCTCGTCGTCCGATGCTGCAACGCGTGTTTCGGTCTGAGCGGTGGCTTGGGCGAGTGCCGCGGTCGAGCAGGTCGTGGCGAGCGTCGCAAGCGCGAGCCGCGTGAAGATACGTGTCATTAAGTCCCCCGTTTCGTTGCCGTCGCACTACGGGGGGGAGGTGACGTTTCGATGGCGTCTTCGTGAAAGCAAAATGACTATTCCGTAACGGCGCTGTCACATCGTTGCCGCCGCACTGTCTTCGATCGTGGCTAGCAGGCGGGCAGCACCCGTTACGAAAGTCCGACACGATGACGATCAACCGCCGCGATGCCCTGAAAAATGCTCTGAAACTGGCCGGCTCCGGCGCTACGCTCGCGCTGCCCGCGGTGGCAACGCACGCAGCGGGCGCGGCGAAAGCCCGCTTCGATCACGGCGTTGCGAGCGGCGATCCGTCAAGCGACGGCGCAATCCTCTGGACCCGCGCGACGCCGGTCGACGCCGCGCAGGCCGGCGACGTCGCGCTTACTTGGCACGTCGCGGAAACCGAAGGCGGCAAGCCTCTCCGCTCGGGCACCGTCAAGGCGCGCGCGGCACGCGACTTCACCGCCAAGGTCGAGGCGACCGGGCTCCAGCCGGGACGCGAATACCGCTATTGGTTCGACGCCGCCGACGGCACGCGCTCGCCGGTCGGCCGGTTTCGGACATTGCCGAAGGGCAAGGTCGCCGACGTCGTCATGGCCGTCGTCTCCTGCCAGCTTTACGCAGGCGGCCTGTTCAACGCCTATGATGCGATCGCCAAGCTCGACCGGCTCGACGCGGTGCTTCACCTGGGCGATTACATCTATGAATATGGCGCCGACGGGTACGGCGCGGACATCGCCAAGAAGATCGGCCGCCTGGTCGAACCGCGGCACGAGATCGTGAGCCTCGCCGACTACCGCATGCGGCACGCGCAGGTTAAGCGCGACGTCGACATGCAGGCGGCGCACGCCCGCGCCGCCTTCATCTGCGTCTGGGACGATCACGAAGTCGCCAACGACGACTGGATGCACGGCGCCGAGAACCACGACCCCAAGACCGAAGGCGACTGGGACGCGCGCAAGGCCGCCGCGATGCAGGCCTATTTCGAATGGATGCCGATCCGCGATCCCAAGCCCGGCCAGCCCTGGGCGGCGATCAACCGCAGCTTCGACTTCGGCGATCTCGCGACGCTGGTGATGGTCGAGACGCGACTGCTCGCGCGCAGTGAACAGGTAGCGGCGAAGGGCGAGGGGGTGATGCCCGCCGAGTACGCCCCGATGATGGCAGAACGTGCGCGCACCGACCGCGAACTGCTCGGCCCCGCGCAGCTGGCGTGGGTCGAGAAGACGATGGCGGCGTCGGTCGCGGCGGGGAAGCCGTGGCAGGTGCTCGGCAATCAGGTGGTCATGGCGAAGGTTGCCGGGCCCGATCTGGAACGTCAGCTCGGCCCGGTCAAATTCGCCGCGACGATGGCGAAGCTACCCGCGATGTGGCGGGACCGGTTGAGCGCCGCGATGGCCTCGTACCGCGCCGGCCTCCCGTTCAACTTCGATAGCTGGGACGGCTATCCGGCCGCACGCGAGCGACTGTACGCGGCGTTCCGTCGCGCCAAGTCGCGGCCGATCGTGCTCTCGGGCGACAGCCACGCCGCCTGGGCGAACGACTTGCACGATGCGTCCGGCGCGTTGGTCGCCGTCGAGTTCGGCTGTACCGGTATTTCCAGCCCATCCTACGGTTCGTTACTCCCCGGGATCGGTTCGTTGATCGCGGATGCCAACAAGGGTGAGGTCCGCTTCTGCGATCAGGACGGCAAGGGGTTTACGCTGCTGACGCTGACCCCGGACCACGCCACTGCGGACTCGGTGACGGTATCGACGATCCTGGCTAAGCCGTACACGCAGGCCACTGCGGCGCGTTTCCGTGCGATCGCCGGCCAACCGAACCGCCCGCTGGACCGTATAGCCTGACCTGCGAGCCAGTCGGCGGCTGCAAACCGCCGGCTGGTTCGTCGAACGCGTCGCGGCTGACGCGTTCGGCCCGCCTAAAGAGTGCGGGGCCATTCGGGCTCGGTCATTGACTCGCGCACCGCAAATCAAAGTTTTGCAACCGGAAAGCTCAATCGCCTTTATATCCTACCGAGTCCGGGGATATTCATCTCACCGAATGGAGGTGAGGATGCAGCGACACTGTTCGAAACCGGTGGTTGAATGCCCTGGCGTGGTCCTCGCAGCCGCGATTGCCGAGCCCAGCGTCTCGGTCCCGTCGGTCCACCGCCAGGGTATCGATCGGCTGGCGGAGGGGCTCAGCGTCGAGGCGCATGCGGTTTCGGACGGCTGGTCGAGGCGTTCTCTGTGCGTCCATGCGGCGGCGATGTGCTGGCGGTGCAATGGCATCCCGAATGGGACGTTGCAGCCAGCGCATCCAGCCGCGCATTCTTTTCACTTATAGGCCAGTCGCTTGGGACCTATCGGGACCGATGACTGCGGTCGCTCGTTTGGCTCGCACGGAGATCGTCGCAGAACGATCCACTAACAGGGACATTATCATGACTGCCTACCGTACCGCGTTGACGCTCGCTGCCTCGACCCTCGCCTTTGCCAGCGCGCAGGCTGCTCATGCGCAGGACGTTCCGACGCAATCGGCGACCGCGCCCGCTGCGGAACCTGCCGCAGACCCCGCAGCGGCGCCCGACACGGGGGACGATATCATCGTCACGGGAACCCGCGCCGTTGGTCGGTCGCGGCTCGACAGCGCATCGCCGGTCGACGTGCTGAGCTCGGCGGCGATCCAGCGCCAGGGGACGACCGAACTGGGTGCGGCGCTGTCGGCGATCGTGCCGTCGATCGACTTCCCGCGGCCGTCCGCCGTCGACGGCACCGACGCGATCCGTCCGGCGACGTTGCGCGGCCTTTCGCCCGACCAGACGCTGGTGCTGGTCAACGGCGTGCGCGGGCATACCGCGGCGCTGCTCAACGTTGGTGGGTCGGTCGGGCGCGGCTCGGCGGCGGTCGATCTGAATACGATACCGACCGTCGCACTCGACCGCATCGAAGTGCTGCGTGACGGCGCGTCCGCGCAATATGGCTCGGATGCGATCGCCGGCGTCGTCAACCTCCGCCTGCGCGAGGCTCGGTCGGGCGGCGGCATGACGGTCAATTACGGCTTCTACAATACCGACATCGACACCGCGCGAGGCAGCCGCAGCACGAACGGCGAGCATGCGCTGACCGTATCCGGCTGGCAGGGCATCGGCTTTGGTGAGGATGGCTTCCTGACCGTCTCGGGTGAGTATCTCGATCGTCAGGCGACCAACCGCGCCGACTTCGACACGCGCCCGCTGTTCAACGCGCCCGCGACGCCGAAGCGCGTGACCGGCCAGTTCGGCGATCCCAAGGTCGAGCAGTACAGCATCTTCGCCAATGCCGGCACGACGTTGACGGGCACATGGAAGCTGTATGGCTGGCTCGGCTATCAGGACCGCGACACGCGTAGCGCCGCGTTCCCGCGCCTGCCGCTGGATGCGACCTCAGCAACGCGGCTGACGCTCGCAGGTGTGCGGGACGGGTTCCTGCCGCTGATCAATACCAAGTCGCGCGACATCAACTCGGCGATCGGCATCAAGGGCGAGGTCGCCGACTGGAACGTCGACCTGAACGCAAGCTATGGCCGCAACAAGATCGGGTTCCGCACGCTGAATTCCGCCAACTACGCCTATGGCAGCGCGACGCCGAGGGACTTTTCCGACGGTGCGCTCATCTACGACCAGTACATCGTCGGCCTCGACGTCGATCGCAAATTCGATCTTCTCCAGGGCGTGAACGTCGCATTCGGACTCGAAGGCCGCCGCGAAGGGTTCAAGATCGAGCCGGGCGAACAGGCATCCTACGGCTATCCGAGCGCCGGCGCGGTTACCGGCGGCGCGCTGCTGACGGCACCACCAGGCGCACAGGGCTTTGGCGGGTTCTCGCCCGACAACGCGATCGAGCGCAGCCGCCGCAACGGCAGCATCTATCTCGATATCGAGGCGCAGGTGACCGACAAGCTGCTGCTCGGCCTGGCCGGTCGCGGTGAGGATTACTCCGATTTCGGCTCGACCGGCACCGGCAAGATCTCCGCACGCTACGATTTCGCGCGCTGGTTCGCACTACGTGCAACCGCATCGACCGGCTTCCGCGCGCCGGCGCTGCAACAGCAGTATTTCACATCGGTCGCGAGCGTCGTGCAGGACGGCGTGCCGATCCTCACGGGCACGTATCCGTCGGTATCCCCGGTCGCAGCCGCGCTCGGTGGCCTGCCGTTGGAGCCCGAGAAGTCGACCAACCTGTCGGTCGGCACCGTGATCCGCGCGGGCGGGTTCGATCTGACCGTCGACGCCTATCGCATCCGGATTCGCAACCAGATCGGCCTGTCGGAGAACCTTGCCGGAGCAGGCAATCCGCAGGTCGCGGCCCTGCTCGCACCGTTCAACGTCAGTGCGGCACGGTTCTTCATCAACGGGATCGCCTCGACCACCAAGGGCATTGACGCGGTCGCGCATTACCGCCTGCCGACCGATGCGGCGGGCATTTTCGACCTGACGATCGCCGGCAACGTCAACGACGTGAACGTGACGCGTGTGCCGACCTCGACCTCGACGCTAAGCCCGGCACCCACGCTGTTCGCCCGCAATCGCATCGAGTCGCTGGAGAATGGTACGCCGGGTGAGAAGGTGACCGGTTCGATCGACTGGTCGCTCGACCAGCTCGGCGCGCTGGCCCGCGTGACCTATTACGGCGACGTCAATCAGCCCGGCACCACCGCGGCCGGCGACGTACACAGCGGCAAGCACCTGATTACCGATCTTGAACTCCGCTATCAGGCGAAGAAGGGCGCGCAGATCGGGCTCGGCGTCAGCAACCTGTTCGACGTCTACCCCGACGCGACGAGCATCGCCAACAACACGACCGGGGTCATCGGTTACCCGTATTACTCGCCGTTCGGGTTCAACGGGCGCTACGTCTACGCACGTGCCGGCCTGACCTGGTGATCAAGTTATAGTCGGACGGCGCAAATTATACTCTGTTCGCCGAACATCGCGGATATCTCTATTCCCATCCGGTGAATGGGTATTACAAAGGGGCAACGTCGAGGCGAAGTGAAGCTCCCTAGACGGAACCTCGTGGTCCAGCGGAGCCCCTCTGCTGGACCACTACTTGCGCGGCCCACGTCTCCAAGTATCGAATGGCATTCATCCAGTCTTTGTTGCGGCATTCGAGCGACGTCCCCGCCAATAGCGGATCGCCGTCATCACGACCGCAACGACGATCGCTAGGACCACGACGCCCGCCAGCTTATGCTTCGGCATGATGCTGTGGACCGCCTCAAGCAGCGCGTCGCCGAACAGGTAACCGATGCCCGTGAACATCACGCCCCAGATCGCCGCCGAGACCGCGTTGAGCACCATGAAGGTGCGTGCGGGGACGTTCGACGTGCCGATCGCTATCGGGCTGATCGTGCGCAAGCCATAGAGGAAGCGGAAGCCGAGGATGAAAATCGTAGGATGCCGCTCCAGCGTATCGAGTGCCTTGGCGAACGCCGGCTTGGCAGCGATCCTGCGAACGCGGGCGGTATCGCGGTAACGGCGTCCGGCAAGGAAGAAGAGCTGGTCCGCGGCAAACGATCCGGCGACCGCCGCCGCAGCGCTGCCCCAGAGCGGCAGCAATTGCTGATGCGCCAACACGCCACCGGTCACGACGGCGGTTTCACCCTCGATCCCCGCACCCAGGAATATCGCGGCGAGGCCGTATTGGGCGATAAGCGTTTCGATCGACATCGCCTGGTCTTGCCGGAGCGCAGAGGCGTCCGCCAGTACCGTTATCCAGTACCCTACAGGTGTTTACCGACCGAGATAGTCCATCTTGCCGATCGGGACGCCGCGCATCCGCAGCGGCACGTAAGCCGTCGTGACGTGGAAGTAGAAATTCGGGAGCACGAACCCGACCACATAGCTCTGTCCGGTAATGTCGAACGTCTGGCGAAGGCCTACGATCAGGTCGGGTCGAGCAGGAACGCCGCGAGTTGGTTCCAGGCGGGTTGCTTTGCCGCCAAGCCCACCGTGTGAAGCGGGCTACTGGACGGGAGAGCGATGATCGCCGGTCCGTCGTAACCCGGTCCGAGCAGCTTCAGGCCCTGCTTGAGCGCGGTGCCGCCGTTGAAGGCGACCGCTCGCAGCTTCGGCAACTGCGCTACGAGCGCCGCGATGTCGTTGCCTTGGGGGTCGACGATCGCCGCATCGCTGCTCCCCGCCCGCCGGGCCGAGCCGATAACGTCCCACAGCGCCACGCCGCTCGCCCGCAATGCCGCCAGCCGATCTACATAGTCCAGCGCAACGAGATCCCGGCCGACGACCGGCGACATCAGATGCCAGAACTGGTTCTGGGGATGCGCGTAATACCGCTGTGCTGCCAGCGACCGGTCCCCGGGCAAACTGCCGAGCACCAGGATACGCGCATCGGGACCCATAATTGGCGGAAAGGAATGCTTGAGCGACATTAAGTTCTCTCGGCGTCGAATGACCACAAGGCTATGCGATCCGACGGTTATAACCTAGGACCGGCACGATTGATCGCACCATGCGCGGGACGATCACGGGAAGGACTGCCGACTTGGCACTAGACGGACATCTACCGGCACTCGCACGGACCGGTATCGACGGGCTCGACGACATTCTGAACGGAGGACTGACGCCGGACCGGATGTACCTGATCGAGGGAACGCCGGGTACGGGCAAGACCACACTGGGGCTCGGTTTCCTCCTGGCCGGTGCTTCGGTGGGTGAGGCCGGGCTGTATATCACGCTCGCCGAGACCGAGGTCGAACTTCGCGCGGTGGCGCAGACTCACGGCTGGTCGCTGGACTCGCTGTCGTTGTTCGAAATGGTACCCGCCGACGGCTTTGGCGAAGATCACGAACAGACGTTGCTGCACCCGAGCGAGGTCGAGCTGGGCGAGACGATCCGCGACGTGATGGCCAAGGTCGACGAGCTTCGCCCGAAGCGCGTGGTGATCGACAGCCTGTCCGAGTTGCGCCTGCTCGCGCAGAGCCCGATCCGCTATCGGCGCCAGATCCTGGCGCTCAAGCACTTCTTCTCGACGCGCGCCTGCACCGTGTTGTTTCTCGATGACAAGAGCGGCTCGGGCAGTGACCTCCAGTTGCACAGCATCGCGCACGGCGTCGTCTCGCTGGAACAGACCTTGTCCGGGTTCGGTGCGCAACGCCGTCGCCTTCACGTCGTGAAGATGCGCGGCGTGCGGTATCGCGGCGGCTATCACGACTTCGAGATCGAGCGCGGTGGCCTTTGCGTGTATCCGCGCCTCATCGCGTCCGAGCACGTGATGAAATATTCGGACGATGCCGTGTCGACCGGTTCGATCGAACTCGACGCGCTGTTGGGTGGTGGCCTGATCCCCGGCACTGCCACGTTGCTGACCGGCCCCGCCGGCGTCGGCAAGACCACCGCGTCGGTCCAGTCGATGATCGCAGCGTTGAAGCGAGGCGAGCGGGCCGCGTATTTCCTGTTCGACGAGCGTCTGCCCACGCTGCTGAAGCGTAGCGCGTCGCTCGGCATGGACCTGATGCCGTTCGTCGAGAACGGACAGCTAGAACTGCGGGCGATCGATCCGGCCGAGATGTCGCCGGGGGAATTCTCGGGTGCGGTGCGCGCGGCGGTCGAACGGCACGGCGCGAAGATCGTCGTGATCGACAGCCTCAACGCCTACCTCCAGGCGATGCCGAACGAGCAGTTCCTGATCCTCCAGATGCACGAGATGCTGACGTATCTGGGCCAGAAGGGGATCGTCAGCCTGCTGATCCTCGGCCTGCACGGGATCACCGGCGACGTTCGGTCCGACGTCGATCTCAGCTATCTGTCCGATACGATCGTCCAGCTCCGCTATTTCGAAGCGCATGGAGAGGTGCGCCAGGCGATTTCGGTCATCAAGACCCGTACCGCACGGCACGAACGCACGATCCGGGAGTTTCAGATCGGTAGCAACGGATTGCTGGTCGGCGAGCCCCTGCGCGAATTCCAAGGCGTGCTGACCGGGGTCCCGACATTCTCGGGCGAAGGAAAGACGTTGATGGCCAGCCGGATGGGAATACGGGACATTCGCGGCTGACATGGACGATCGCGTCCTGATCCTTGCGCCGCGCGGGCGCGATGCGGCGATCGCGTCGGACTTGCTCGGCCGCAACGATATCGTTGCGTTCGTCTGTCGCGACCAGACCGAATTGGTGTTCGAGTTGAACAGGGGCGCCGCCGCTGTGATGCTGACCGAGGAAGCGTTGACCACCGAGGAGGTTGCGCCGCTTGCGGAATGGGTAGCGGCGCAACCCAATTGGGCCGATATCCAGTTCGTCGTGCTCGCCAACGGCACCCGGACACCGCGTACCGAGCGTGCGACGCAACGCCTCGCCGATCTTGGCAACGTCCTGCTGCTCGAACGGCCGCTGCATGCCGAGGCTATGCTGGGGGCGATCCGGTCTGCGATCACGGCACGACGTCGGCAGTATGAGTTGCGCGACGTCGCGGTAACGCTCGAACGCGCCGTGCTGGATCGGACCAGTGAACTGCGGACCGCTCGCGAAAGCCTCGAGATCGCACTCGAAGCCGCGGGCATGGGAAGCTGGGATATCGACTTGGCGACGGGGATCTCGCGTCGGACGCAGCGTCACGATGCGATCTATGGCTATCCCGAGGGGCGCTCGGAGTGGAGCCTGGAGACGTTCCTCAGCCATGTCGACGTCAAGCAGCGTGGCATGGTGACGCAGGCGATGACCGAGGCGACGAAGACCGGCGTGATCGACGTCGAGTACCGCATCGATGCTGCCGACGGCGAGTCGCGTTGGCTCGTCGCCAAGGGTCGGGTGCAGTATGACGATGCTGGCAAGGCCGCGCGAATGACCGGCGTCGTCTCGGACGTCACCGACCGCAAGGAAGCCGACGCGCAACTCGCGCAGGCGCAGAAGATGGACGCGATCGGGCAGCTGACCGGAGGCGTCGCGCATGATTTCAACAATTTGCTGACCCCGATCGTCGGCAGCCTCGATCTGTTGCGCAGGCGGCACAAGGACGACGAGCGCACGCAGCGAATGATCGGCGGCGCGTTGCAGGCGGCGGAGCGCGCCGCGACGTTGACGCAGCGATTGCTCGCCTTCGCCCGTCGACAGGCTCTGCAACCCCGCGCAGTCGATATCGGCGCATTGATCGACGGACTGGTCGACCTGATGCGGCGTTCGCTCGGACCCTCGATCGCAGTGACGATCGAAATCCCGCGTCATCTGTCGTCGGCACGCGTCGATCCCAATCAGCTCGAACTCGCGCTCCTCAACCTCGCGATCAACGCGCGCGACGCGATGCCCGGTGGTGGCAAGCTCACCCTGACGGTCAGCGAGATCGTCGTCGATGAGCGCAACGTCATCGGTCTTTCGCCGGACCGCTACGTCCGGATCGCGGCGATCGACACCGGCGTAGGCATGGACCGCGCGACGCTAGCACGTGCGACCGAGCCGTTCTTCTCCACAAAGGGCGTCGGCAAGGGCACCGGGCTGGGACTGTCGATGGTCCACGGCCTCGCTGCGCAATCGGGCGGCACGCTCCGCCTGACGAGCGAACCCGGTTCCGGCACGACGGTCGAGCTTTGGCTGCCGGCAACCGAGGAAGCGGCGGTCGATACCATCGAGAACACGGCCGAGCCCGTCACCGCGCGTCGTGCAGCCAAGGTGCTACTGGTCGACGACGAGGATCTCGTTCGTGCGGCAACCGCCGACATGCTGCGCGACATCGGCTATGTCGTGGTCGAAGTGTCCTCCGCCAGCCAGGCCCTGTCGGCGATCCGGTCTGGTGTCGATGCCGACGTGTTGGTCAGCGATTATCTCATGCCCGGCATGACCGGGGGGCAGTTGATCAGCGAATTATGGTCGGCAGGCAATCGTATCCCGGCCTTGCTCGTGACCGGCTATGCCGCGGCGGGCGAGGACGTCCCCGAAGGCGTCATCCGACTGTCGAAGCCGTTCCGCCAGACCGACCTTGCTGCGCGGGTCGACGAGCTGCTACGCCAGTCGCCACCCGGCCGTCCGAAGCTGCGCGCGGTCGAGTGATATCGGACCGGGCGAACGCTGCCCGGCCCGATACCCTTTCGGACTTTAGAAGCCCTTCTTCAGCGACACGAAGAACTGCCGTGGCGCGCCGGCCAGCAGGGTCTGGTTGTCGCCGCTCGCGGTAAAGCCGTTCGACCCGATCGTCGCGACGTACTTCTTGTTGGTCAGGTTGGTCACGTTGCCCTCGATCGCGACGCCGTGCAGCGCGCCTTCGCCATCGAACCGGTAACCGATGCTGGCATCGACCAGCACGCGGCTCGGCACCGACTGGTCGTTCAGGTAGGTGAAGTAGCGCTTGCTCATATAATCCGCGCCGACCCGGCCGGTGAAGCCAGACTGTTCGAGCACGATCTCGCCCTTAACCATGTGCTTGGGTGTGTCGACGACCGTGTCGCCCTTGCGGACCTGGACGGAGCCCGAGGCGTCCGTGACCGTGTCCTGATATTCCGCGTTGGTGTAGGAATAGCTCGCGAACAGCGAGAGCGGGCGGAACACGCGGTAGTTCGCCGAGACCTCGGCACCGTACGTCCGCACGCTGCCCGCGTTGTTGAGCGTCGGCGCATTGCCGAGGATGCCGACGCCGTTCGCGAACGCGAGCAGGCGGTTCGAGAAGTCGACGTAATACCCCACCGCCGACGCCTGGAACGGTCCGCTGTGAAGACGAACGCCGCCCTCCGCCGTCTTCGACCGCTCGGGCTTGAGGCGACCGCGGACGGCGTTGAAGCCGGCCTGTGTCGCAGCGAAAGGCCCGGTCGTCGCCGACGACACGAACGCCCGCATGTTCTCGGTATAGTCCGCGAACACTTCCGCCGCCGGGGTCAGCTTGAACAGGATGCCGGCCTGCGGCTGGAACCAGTCCTTCGCCGAGATACGACCGACCGAGAGCGGCGAGGTCGTATCGGGCAGCATCGTCGCGCTGTTGACGACATAGGCGCCCTTCCACCCGGCGTTGACGATCAGCCGGTCATTGATGAGCTTGAGCGTATCCTCGACATGATACTGCATCGTGTCGGTGCCGTATTTGCCGTCCCACTGCGTCGCGTAGGAATTCTTCTGGAACTTCAGCACGTCGCGGTTGGGCTCGGCGCTGTCGGTCATCCCGTAGAAACGCCGTGCCTGCGTGAAGGTATTGGTTTCCAGCCAGCCACCGATCTCGAAGGTATTCGCACCCGTCTCATAGGCGATGTTGCTGAGCGCCCCGCCGCGCTTGATGCTGTATTCGGTCGTCCGGAAGCCTAGCGGGCTCGGCGCGGTGATCGCGCTGCCGTCCTGGTTCAGCGCACCGACGGGGGTCGGCGAATAGGGCGTGATCCACGACCCTTGCCCCTTGTTGTCGTGATAATAACCGGTCGTGGTCATCGTCAGTTCGGGCGTCAGGTTCGCGTCCAGCGTGAAGCCGCCAAGATAATCGCGCCGGACGCCACCTGCGTCAAAGTACGCGTCGTCGACAGTGCCGAACCCGGTCGGGAAGGTCGTGCCGGTGCCCGCCCAAGGCGCGACGAACCCGACCGACGAGCCGTTGTTCGCGCGCGTGTACGTGCCGAGCGCCGCCTGGTTCTGGTAGGTTTTCGCGATCTGCAGCGCGAGCGGGTAATTGCCGGCGATGTTGTCGTTGTGCAGGCCACGGCGGCGGATGATATCGTAGCTGAGATCCTGATAATCCTGCTCGCGCCGATCGGAGAAGTTCACGAACGCCGACAAGCTGCCGAAGCTGCCCAGATCCTTGACGATCTTGCCGTTCGCCTGATGCTGGCGCTGGACGCCGTCGCCCTTCCACTTGTCGGTGGTGAGGTAGCCGTAGCTCAGATAGCCCTTCAGCCCGCCGCCGAGATTGCCGCTGTCGAGCCGGGCATAGCCGCGGTACGTGTTGTCGGACCCATAGGTGCCGCCGCCGGTGACGTTCGCGGTATCACGCGGCTTGTCGCTGAAGAACTGGATCGTGCCGCCGAGATTGCTGGTCGAGGCGGTGCCGAGCGCGCCCGCGCCCTGCGCGACTTCGGTGCGGGCGACGTTCTCGGAGATGATCGCGCGGCTGATGTGCAGACCGTTGACGTTGCCATAGCTCATGTCGCCGAGCGGCACGCCGTCGAGCGTGAAGCCAAGCTGGTTCTGGTTGAACCCGCGCAGCGAGATGCGGACCGCCCATTCATACGCGCCGAACGGGTCGGACGCCTGGAAATTGACACCGGGGAGCTTCTGGATCGCCTTCAAAGGACTGGAGCCAGGCGTGAGACGCGCAAGATCGACCGCGCTGACGCTCTGCACCTGGCGGCTCTGGCCGAACCCGAGCACGACGATGTCGGCCGACGTCTCGGGTCCGGGATCGGCCTGGACCTCGGCCGGCGCGGCTACCGGAGTTTCCGGCCCGGACGCGAGCGCCGCCTGAGCAAAAGCGGCAGGCGTGGCGAGCGCCGCGAGTGCGACACCGGCGAAGAGCGACGATATGGTCTGCATGATGTCCCCTGAAGCGCGACGGCGCTCAGCGGCCCATTGCCGATCCCCGTGACGCGTCCGCGACAGATCGAAGACGATTCCGCGACCACGGCGTTATTGTTACGGCAGTGACCCAGTCTCCCTCGCCCTCCGGGAACAGGGAAGGGGCCCGCGGTTACTCAGCCGTGAGCAGGGTGAGGGCACGCTTGAGGATCACCCCCGCATCATCCGCGCGATCGTCTTCGCCGCCGCCGCACCATAAGGCGGCTTCAACCCCGCCAGCTTGGCGACGTCCAACTTCGACTGCTTGTAGACCGCCCGCGCATGGCTGAACGTGCGGAAGCCGTCGATCCCGTGATACGCGCCCATCCCAGACGGCCCGCTGCCGCCGAACGGAAGGTCCTCCATCGAGACATGAAAGATCACGTCGTCGAGCGTCACGCCGCCCGAGATGGTCCGGTCCATCACGCGGCGGCGTTCGGCCTCGTCACTGCCGAAATAATACAGCGCGAGCGGACGGTCGCGGCGGTTCACCTGCGCGATCGCATCGTCGATCCCGTCATAACGGCGGATCGGCAGGATGGGACCGAAGATCTCCTCCTGCATAACGATCATGTCATCGGTCGCGTCGCGAACGATGTGCAGCGGCATCTTTCGCGAGTTCACGCTGGCGAAATCCTCGTTAGCTGGGTTCACGACCTCGACCGTCCCGCCCTTCGCGTGGGCGTCGGCGATCCAATCGGTGAGGCGCTGGTGGTGGCGATCGTTGATCACCGAGGTGTAGTCGGCGTTCGCGAGTAGCGTCGGGTACATTGCGCTGGCCGCCGCCTTGATGCCGTCGACCACCTTCGCCTCGTCGGCCGACGGCACCAGCATGTAGTCGGGCGCGAGGCAGATCTGCCCCGCGTTCATCATCTTGCCGAGTGTCACGCGCTCGGTCACGCGCGCGATATCCGCCGATGCGCCGAGGATGACCGGCGACTTGCCGCCGAGTTCGAGCGTGACGGGGGTGAGGTTGTCGGCGGCGGCGTGGAGGATGTGGCGGCCGATCGCAGTCGCGCCAGTGAAGATCAGATGGTCGAACGGGAGGGAAGAGAACGCCTTGCCGACCTCCGCATCGCCGGAGACGATCGCGAGTTCGTCCTGCGCGAAATATTTGGGGGCGATCTCCTCGAACAGCGCCGCGGTCGCGGGCGTGTATTCGCTCGTCTTCGCCATCGCGCGGTTGCCGGCCGCGAACACGCCGGCGAGCGGCGCGATCAGCAGGTTCACGGGGAAATTCCAGGGCGCGATGATGCCGATCACGCCCTTGGGCTGATATTCGACCCACGCCTTCGCGCCGAGCAGGCCGAGCGGGAACTGCACTGCGCGGCGCTCGCGTTTCATCCAGCGGTCGAGATGCTTGGCGGCATGCGCGATCGGCGCGAGCGACGCGCCGATATCGGTCATCATCGTCTGCTCGCGGCTACGATGCCCGAAATCCTCCGACACCGCGTCGCAGAACCGCGCCGCGTTATCCCGCACCATCGCCGCCGCGCGCTTGAGCCGGTCGAGGCGGACCGTCTTCGTGATGGGGAGTTCTGCCATGAATGCTTCGCGCTGCGCGGTAAGGATGGTCTGCATGTCGGTCATTCGTAAATCCTTGGCAGATCGATACTCGACTGAAGCAATTTATAGTCTCGGACCGACGGGCATCGGCGAAACACGTGACAGCGACGCCTGGCCCGCAAAACACGAACTTCGATCGCGAGCCTGCGTTCCTGGAACAAGCCGATTATACGTCCAAGGTGGGTCGGATCGCATTCCATGCGGCCCAGACATCATCCTGGTCTATATCGTCGTAACCGCGTTCTTCGACGATGTCCGCCGCCACATCTCGCGGCAGCGCTACGGATACGGCATTATCCCGGACAGCTAAAACCTCGGCTTCCGTGAGAGGCTCGTTCTTCGTACGCTCGCGGTCGAGTAAAATTGTCACCAGCGCCGGAATGGGCACGATCACGAGATCTTCGTCACTCATTCGAGCACTCTCATCCCTTCGTTTGCCGACCGCAATTTGAAACTTGCTGACGGCAGATACGCCAGGTCAACCTCATGCTTCAGCGCTGCACCGGAACATGCACCGACCATGCACCGACCATGCTCTCACGCCCCCACGGGCAAATCCCGGAACGCCAAATCCTTGTCGACACGGATTTCGCCGGGGAGGCCGAGCACGCGTTCGGCGATGATGTTCTTGAGGATTTCGTCGGTGCCGCCGGCGATCCGCAACCCTGGCGCCCACATCGTCGCGGCGTGGAAGGCGCCCTTCAGCGGGGTTAGCGCAGGGTCGGCGATGATCCCGTATTGATCGCCCGCCTCGACCGCGGTGTTACCGATCGCCTGCAACTGGTTGGCGGCGACGATCTTGCCGATCGAGCTTTCGGGGCCGGGCACCTGGCCCTTCGACAACGCGGTGATCGTCCGCATCCGGGTGTTGCGCAGGCCCTCCGATTGCACCCACCAGTCGGCGAGCGTCTGGCGGAACGCGGCGTCCTTCAGCAGCGGGCCGTCTGCGCCGTTGGCTTGCGCGGCGAAGGCAAGGATGTCCTCGGGGCCGACCCCGCCGCTCGTGCCGATCGCGAGGCGTTCGTTCATCAGCGTGAACAGCGCGACCTTCCAGCCGCCGTCTACGGGTCCGAGGCGCTGCGCGTCGGATATCCGGACGTCCTCGAACCAGACTTCGTTGAAGCTCGATCCGCCGGACATCTGGTGGATCGGGCGGATCTCGATCCCCGGCGCCTTCAGGTCGAGCCAGAACATCGTCAGGCCCTGGTGCTTGGGCACGTCGGGGTTGGTGCGGACCAGGACGATGCCGTAGTCGCTGTAATGCGCGCCCGAAGTCCAGACCTTCTGGCCGTTGATCACCCAGTCGTCGCCGTCACGGACGGCGCGCGTGCGGATCGCGGCGACGTCCGAGCCACCGGCGGGTTCGGAGAAGAGCTGCGACCAGATCTCGTCGCCGCGCACCGCGGGGCCGACGAAGCGGTGCTTGGTCGCGTCGTCGGCATAGGCCATCACGGTCGGCACGCACATGCCGAGCCCGATCGTGAAATAGCTGCCGTCGACCGCGTGTTTCGCCTCTTCCTGGCCGAAGATGACGCTTTCGATCGGGGTGCCGCCGCCGCCTCCCCATTCCTGCGGCCAGGTGATGCACGCGTAGCCGCCAGCCGCCTTGAGCGCCTGCCACGCCTTCGCCTTGGTCATGTCGTCGGGGTAATGGCCGGCGTCGTGCTCGGCGATGTTCGCGTCGAGCCACGCGCGTGCGGCGGCGCGATACGTGGCTTCGGCGTCGCTGTCCTTGAAGTCCATGGTCTGCTCCGATCAGGCGGCATTGCGCATTTCGAGTTGGCCGACGAGGCGTTCGCGCCACGCGGCGGGGCTGCCGGCGACGAGCGCGAGCTGGCGCGAGCGGCGGTAATAGAGGTGGCAGTCCGACTCCCAGGTGAAGCCCATTCCGCCATGCGTCTGGATGTTTTCCTTCGACGCGAACCAATAGGCGTCGGACGCGGCGACGCGCGCGGTGGCGGCGGCAAGGGGGAGTTCGGCGGCGCCCGCGTTCAGCGCCCACGCGCCGTAATAGGCGTTCGAGCGCGCGAGTTCGTTCTTGACGTACATGTCGGCGAGTTTGTGCTTGATCGCCTGATAGCCGCCGATCTGCCGGCCGAACGCGTAGCGATCGAGTGCATAGCCCTTGGCCATATCGAGGCAGCGATCCGCACCGCCGAGCTGCTCGAACGCTAGGAGGACGGCGGCGCGGTCGAACACCGCCTGCATCGCGGCGATGCCATCGTCGGTGCCGAGCCTTTCGCAAGGCGCGTCGGTGAAGATGAGGCGGGCGGCGCTGCGTGTCGGGTCGAGGGTTTCGAGGACTTCCGCGGTGACGCCTGCGCCCTTCTCGACGAGGTAGAGGCCGTCGCGGGCTAAGACGACGATCAGGTCGGCGACGTCGCCGTCGGTGACGGGGATCTTCTCGCCGGTAAGCTTGCCACCGGAGACGGTGGTGCGGATCGAGCGGGCGGTGACCGGGCCGGCGCCTTCCGACGTGGCGAATGCACCGATGACGTCGCCCGCCGCGATCCTCGGCAGCCATCGGACTTTCTGGGTGTCGGTACCGTACAGCATCAAGGCTTCGGCGACGAAATAGACGGTCGAGGCAAACGGGATCGGTGCGCAGGCTCGCCCGAGTTCCTCGGCAATCGCGCAGAGTTCGATATGGCCGAGGCCCAGTCCGCCGAACTCTTCGGGGATCGCCGCACCGAGCCAGCCTTGTGCGCCGACGGCTTTCCACAGGTCCGCGTCATACGCTTTGGCGGGATCGTCGAGCACCGCGCGGACGCGGTCGCTGCCGCACTGCGCCGCCAGGAACTTGCGGGCTTCGTCCTTGAGGAATTTCTGGTCGTCGGAATAATCGAAGTTCATGCGGACTCCTTCGAATGCGCCCAATATTCGTCGCGGAGCAGGCGCTTGTAGAGCTTGCCCGTCTCGTGCCGCGGCAGCGTGTCGCGGAAGTCGATCCGGCGCGGCGCTTTGACGTGGCTGAGGTTGGCACGGGCGAACGCGCTGAGTTCGGCGGCGAGTTGCGCGCGGTCTTCGGACGGATCGGCGGGACAGACGATCGCGACGACGTGTTCGCCCATCTCGTCGTCCGGCGCGCCGATCACCGCGACGTCGGCGACCTTCGGATGCGTGACGAGCAAATTCTCGATCTCGGCGGGGTAGATGTTCACGCCGCCTGAGATGATCATGAAGCTCTTGCGGTCGGTGAGGTAGAGATAGCCCTCCTCGTCGAGCCAACCGACATCGCCGAGCGTCGTCCAGCCGTGTGCGTTGGCGGCCTCCGCGGTCTTGGCGGGATCGTTGTGATATTCGAACGCGCCGCCGCCTGCGAAATAGACGTCGCCTTCGGCGCGGGCGGGGAGGGCGTTGCCGTCTTCATCGCAGATCATCGTCTGCGCGGTCAGGTTGCGGCCGACCGAGCCCTGGTGCGTCAGCCATTCCGCGCTGGAGATCGCGCAGAACCCGTTGCCTTCGGTGCCGGCGTAATATTCGCCGATGATCGGCCCCCACCAGTCGATCATCGCCTGCTTGACCGGGATCGGGCAGGGCGCCGCCGCGTGCCACACCGCTTTCAGCGACGACACGTCGTAACGCGCGCGGACTTCGGGCAGGAGTTTGAGCAGGCGGATAAAGTGCGTCGGCACCCATTGCGCGTGCGTGACATGGAACCGCTCGATCGCGGCGAGCGCGGCTTCGGGGTCGAAATGCTCCATCACGACGACGGTCCCGCCGACCTGCTGCACCGCCATCGACCAGCGCAAAGGCGCGGCGTGGTAGAGCGGCGCGGGCGAGAGATAGACCATCTCGGGCGTGAACTCGTACAGCCCCTTGCCGAGCATCACGAGCGGCGAGACGTTGGTGCCAAACGGCTCGTCCGACAGCGCGTGCTTGACGCCCTTTGGCTTGCCGGTGGTGCCCGACGAATAGAGCAGGATGCCGCCGGGCGACGGATCGGCGATCGGCGTGGCCGGCTTCGCGTCGCGCGCGGCTTCGTACGCCGCGTACCCGTCGATCGCGCCGTCGACGACGTACCGCCGGACGTCGTCGAGCATCGGTACCAGCGCGGCGGCGACCTCTGCGCATCCCTTGCTCACGATCAGCACACGGCAATCGCCGTCGCGGATGATGTACGCCGCTTCGCTAGCGGTCAATTTCGACGACAGGCAGGTGCAATAGACGCCGGTGCGCTCGGCCGCCCACATCACCTCCAGATAGCGCGGCGAATTGTCCATCAGCACCGCGATGCCGTCGCCACGCTTCAGCCCGAGCGAGCGCAATAGATGCGCGCCCTGGTTCGCGCGCGCATCCAGGTCGCGATACGTCACCGTCTCGCCCGTCGCCGCCATGATATAGGCGGGCTTGTCGGGGGTCGTCAGCGCGTGCGCGACGGGGTGCATCAGACGCGCTCGATGATGATCGCCGGGGCCATCCCGCCGCCCGCGCACATCGTCACGAGCCCGCGTTTCAGGTCGCGGCGTTCGAGTTCGTCGAGGATCGTGCCGATCAGGATCGCCCCGGTCGCGCCGATCGGATGGCCGAGCGCGATCGAGCCGCCATTGACGTTCACCTTGTCGCGGTCGAGCTTCAGGTCGCGGATGAACTTCTCGGCGACCACCGCGAACGCCTCGTTGATCTCCCACAGGTCGATGTCGTCGACCGTCAGCCCCGCCTTCGCCAGAACCTTTCGCGCGGCGGGGACGGGGGCGTTGAGCATCAGCGTCGGGTCGTCGCCCATGTTCGCCATCGCGACGATCCGCGCGCGGGGTTTGAGCCCGTGCTTGGCGGCATAGTCGGCGCTCGCGAGCAGCACCGCGGCGGCGCCGTCGACCACGCCCGACGAATTGCCGGCGTGATGGACGTGCTTGATATCGACGTCTGGATAACGCCGGTTGATCTGCTTGCGATAGGTCGTGCCCTTGTCGTCGAGCGGTATGTCGGCAATCCCGGCGAACGACGGACGCAGCGCGGCGAGACCCTCGGCGGTCGTATCGGGACGCGGATATTCGTCCTTTTCTAGCACCAGCGCGCCGGTCGCGTCGGTGACAGGGACCAAGCTGCGATCGAACCGCCCTTCGGCGATCGCCACCGCGGCACGCCGCTGGCTCTCGAGCCCCAGCGCTTCGAGCGTCTCGCGGTCGATCCCCTCGATGCTGGCGATCGCATCGGCGCAGATGCCCTGGTTCGACTGCGGATGCGCCGCGTCGAGCCGGGCGTTGCCCGAGCCGATCCCGAGCGGCCGCTTCCCCGCCGCCATGTCGTCCTGCATCATTGTCGTGGTCAGCGACATCATCTCGGTCCCGCCGGCGATGACGAGGTCTTCCATCCCGCTCATGATCTGTGCCGCCGCGAAGTTCACCGCCGTGATCCCGCCACCGCAGAACCGATCGAGCGTCGTCCCGCTCGCCTTGACGTCATAGCCCGCGTCGAGCGCCGCCATCCGCCCGAGATCGCCGCTCTGCTCGCCACGCTGGGTCGAGGTCGACCAGATGATGTCGTCGACATCGGCGGTATCGAGCTTGTTTCGCTCGGCAATTGCCTTGAGAACGGTCGCGGCGAGATGTTGGGGGTGCATGTGCGCGAGCGCGCCCTTGCCCGTCTTGCCGATCCCGCGCGGGGTACGGACGGCATCGATGATCAAAGCCTCGGCCACACTCTCTCTCCTGTTACACCCGCCGCTTTGGTGCGGTCGTGGTGCCTGATGCCGGATTGCGTCCGGCTTCGTTCCGACGTAACATTCGTTATGGAGAGTGGCTTGTCAAGCACGGTATCGGTTGAAAACGACGTTGCACCCCGCGCGGATCTGGCGCCGCGCGATTGGCTCGATATCGGGCAGGCGCTGCTCAAGAGCGGGGGTCTTCGCGCGCTGAAGCTTCGCAGCTTGGCGCAGGCGGCGGGGGCGTCGACCGGCAGTTTCTATCATCATTTCAAGGATTTTGACGGCTATCACGCCGCGCTCGCATCGTATTTCGCGGAGGCGCAGATCGATCCGTTGCTGGCGTCGCTGGCTGCGTCGGACCTCGCGCCGGTCGAGCGGATCCGCGCGTTCGCCGAGCATGTCCGCGATCACGACATGTCGCAACTGGCACTGGCGATGCGTGCCTGGGCGAAGAGCGACGCGCGGGCGGCGGCGGCAATCCGCGAGCATGACGACAAGGTAATGGCGTTCTTGGTGGGGCAACTGACCGCGCACGGGTTCGACCCCGTCGAGGCGGGCATTCGCGGCTATGCACTGCTCGCGGTGGGCCTGAGCGAGGTGCATCCGGTCGAGGGGCTCGATCGCGCCGTGCTGCGCAACGGCTTGCTCACGCTGCTGTGCGAGCGCTAGCGTATCGCGGTGATGCGACTCCGTAAAAAGCGGAGCGTTATGAGGAGGATGCGGGCATGCAGACGTATGACTATGTGATCATCGGCGCTGGCTCGGCGGGCTGCGTGCTGGCCGCGCGGCTGACCGAGGACCCCGACGTGTCGGTGCTGCTGCTCGAGGCGGGCGGGCGCAACGGCGGCGTGCTGGTGCGGATGCCCGCAGGCGTCGGCGAGCTGATCAAGAGCAAGAACCCAAGCAACTGGGGCTTCTCGACCGAGCCCGAGCCGCATCTCGACAACCGCCGGCTGTGGTGGCCGCGCGGCAAGGGGCTGGGCGGCAGTTCGTCGATCAACGGCATGATCTACACGCGGGGGCATCCGCAGGATTACAACGAGTGGCGCCAGATGGGCTTGCCGGGTTGGTCGTTCGAGGACGTGCTGCCGTATTTCAAGCGGCTCGAAGGGCATCATCGCGGCGAGTGCGAGCTGCACGGTGGCGGCGGTCCGCTGACGATCTCGGGCGGCGAGTCCGACAGTCCGTTCTACGACGCGCTGGTCGAAGCGGGGCGGCAGGCGGGCTATCCGGTCACCGACGATTTCAACGGCGCGAGCCAGGAGGGCTTTGGCCGGTACGACCTGACCGTGGCGGACGGCAAGCGCTGGAGCACCGCGGCGGCGTATCTGCGACCGATCCTGTCGCGGCGGAACCTTACCTGTATTACCGGCGCGCGGACAACGCGGATCCGGATCGACCAGCGGCGCGCGACCGGTGTGGACTATGTGCTCGACAAGGGCGCGCGGGCGGAGTCGGTGACCGCGGCGCGCGAAGTGCTGTTGTGCGCGGGGGCGGTACAGTCGCCGCAGATCCTCCAGCTGTCGGGGATCGGCGATCCGGACCGGCTGACCGCGGCGGGGGTGGGCGTCGTCCATGCGCTGCCCGGCGTCGGCGAGAACCTCCAGGATCATCTCGACGTCGTGATGAACTGGAAATCGCGCGGACTGCGCACCGGATACGCGATGACCAAGGGCGTGGGGATGATCGGCGTCGGGCTCAATTACCTGTTGCGCGGCAAGGGGGCGGGGCGGCAGCAATTCCTGGAGGCGGGCGCGTTCGTGTCATCGCGCGAGGGGCTGTCGCGGCCGGACGTGCAGATCCATGCGGTGCTCGCGATCATGCAGGACCATGGGAAGGTGAAGGCGACCGAGGACGGCTTCACGCTGCATCTGTGCCAGTTGCGGCCGGAGAGTCGCGGGCGGATCGGGTTGCGCTCGGCCGATCCGTTTGCCGATCCGGTGATCGTCGCGAACTACCTCGCTACCGCGGAGGATCGGCGGGTGATGCGCGCGTGTGTCGGCATCGGTCGCGATGTCGCGCGGCAGGCTGCGCTCGATCCGTACCGGGCGGGTGAGTTGTCGCCGGGCGAGGGTGTGCGGACCGACGACGAGATCGATGCTTGGGTGCGGCGGACGGCGGAGACGATCTATCACCCGGTCGGCACGTGCAAGATGGGCACGGCTGACGACACCATGGCGGTGGTCGACGCGACGCTCGCGGTGCGTGGGTTGGAGGGACTGCGGGTGGTGGACGCATCGGTGATGCCGACGCTGATCGGCTCGAACACCAACGCGCCGACGATCATGATCGCAGAAAAGGCGGCGGACATGATCAAGGGGCGGCAATTGGCGCGGGCGGCATGAGGATGACGCGGCGAACTGCCACCACCTTGGCGACCTAGACCCACCACCCCGGCGAAGGCCGGGGCCCAGCTGGAAAGGTGGCAATAACGGAGCGCGGTCCTTCGATAGCACCGTTCCCCAACTGGGCCCCGGCCTTCACCCGGGTGGCAGTTGGACGCGTCAACATTCGAGGCGTTATCGAGTGATTTCCTCCCCCTGAAAGGGAGGGGGCGGGGGTGGGTCGGCTTCCGTATTAACGGACGCCGGCGGCACAAACGAACCGACCCACCCCCAGCCCCTCCCTTTCAGGGAGGGGAGAAAGGATCAGTGCCTCCCTCCGAGGGCGATCAGCTTGGTACCCGATCCGTCCCAAAAAGTCGGCCGTCAACTCACCGAGGCGCCATCCGGATCGCGCCATCCAGCCGCACATCCTCCCCATTGAAATACCCGCATTCGATCATCGTAAGCGCCAGCGCCGCAAACTCCTCCGGCCGCCCGAGCCGCTTGGGAAACGGCACCGACGCCGCCAGCGCCTCGCGGACCGGCTGCGGTGCCGCCGCGAGCAACGGCGTGTCGAAGATCCCCGGCAGGATCGTATTCACCCGTATCCCCTCGCTCATCAGGTCCCGCGCGATCGGCAGGGTCATCCCGACCACCCCCGCCTTCGACGCGGAATAGGCGGCTTGCCCCATCTGGCCATCCTCCGCCGCCGCGCTCGCGGTGTTGACGATCGCCCCGCGCTCGCCGTCCTCACCGGGCTCCAAAGTCAGCATCCCCGCCGCCGACTTGGCGAGACAGCGGAACGTGCCGACCAGATTGATCTGGATGATCCGGTCGAACGCATCGAGCGGGAAATGCTTGATCGACCCGTCCTGCTTGGATCGCCCCGCGGTCTTCGCCGCGTTTCCCGTGCCCGCGCAATTGACCAGGATCCGCTCCTGGCCGTGCGCGGCGCGCGCCGCGGCGAACCCCGCATCGACGCTATCGTCCGACGTCACGTCGACCTTGCAGAACACCCCGCCGATCTCCGCGGCGAGCGCTTCGCCCTTGTCCGCCTGCAGATCGAAGATCGCCACCTTCGCGCCCTTGGCGGCCAGCGCGCGCGCGGTCGCCGCGCCCAATCCCGACGCGCCGCCGGTCACCACGGCAGCACTGTTTGCAAGGTCCATGCATCTCTCCTGTCAAAGCCCCGGGATCCCCGCCCCGGTTGCAGAACATTAGTTATGCCGGTATTCGGGACTTGCCAAGCCGGCATGTCGCTGAGGATCCGCCGATGAGCCACGCCATGTTGCAGAACGCCAGTCCGCACTGGCTCCCGCGTCAGCGAAAGGGTGCGCTCGATCACATCCCGGGCAATTACGGCCTACCGTTCGTCGGCAACACCTTCAAACTGCTCGCCGATCCGATCGCGTTCTCCGAGACCATGTCGGCGCGGTACGGCCCGGTGTATCGCAATCGCGCGCTCGGCGGCACCGGCGTGAACCTGCTCGGGCCCGATGCGAACGAACTGGTGCTGTTCGACCGCGACAAGATATTCTCGTCCGAACAGGGCTGGGGGCCGGTGCTCAACCTGCTGTTCCCGCGCGGCCTGATGCTGATGGATTTCGACAAGCATCGCGCCGACCGGAAGACCCTGTCGGTCGCCTTCAAGCCTGAGCCGATGCGGCATTATGCGACCGAACTCGATACCGGGATCGAAGCGGCAATCGGTGGCTGGGCCGGGCAGACCTTGCGCTTCTACGACGTGGTGAAAAAGCTCACGCTCGATCTCGCCGCGACCAGCTTCCTCGGCGTGCCGCTCGGCGCGGAGGCGGACCGGATCAACCAGGCGTTCGTCGACGAGGTGCAGGCGAGCGTTTCGCCGATCCGCAAGCCTTGGCCCGGCACGCAGATGCGCAAGGGGGTCAGCGCCCGCGCCTACCTGATAGATTTCTTCGAGCGCGAAATCCCCGCGCGACGCACCGGGAACGGCCAGGATTTCTTCTCGCAATTCTGCCGCGCAACCGACGACGATGGCGCGCCGCTGACCGCGCTGGCGATCGCCGACCACATGAACTTCCTGATGATGGCGGCGCACGACACGATCACGTCCTCTGCGACCAGCCTGGTCATGCTGCTCGCGCGCAACCCCGAGTGGCAGGAGCGGCTGCGCGAGGAAGTCGCCGCGCTCGACCCGGCCATGCCGCTCACCGAGCAGCTCGATCGCCTGATCCTTACCGAATATGCGTTCAAGGAATCGCTTCGGATGATGCCACCCGTCCCGTCGATCCCCCGGCGCGCGCTGAAAGATTTCAGTTTCGGCGGGTATGATATCCCGGCAGGCACGAACGTCGGCGTCGGTATCACCTACACGCACCGTATGGCCGAGCACTGGCCCGATCCCGACCGCTTCGACCCGCTCCGCTTCACGCCAGAGGCATCGAAGGGTCGCCATCGGTTCGCCTGGGTCCCGTTTGGCGGCGGCGCGCACATGTGCATCGGGCTGCATTTCGCGACGATGCAGATGCGACTGCTGATCGCGCACCTGCTCAAACGCTACCGGATCGAGGCGGCGGCCGGCAGCGGGGATGCTTGGCAGGTGTTCCCGATCCCACGCCCGAAGGATGGCCTGCCCGTCACGTTCGTACCGCTTGCTTCCCCGTAACAATCCGTCATCCTCGCGCGGTTCATTCGAAGGAGCCGTTCGTTGCGCTTGACCCTAGCTCTACTCTTGCTCGCGGCGACGCCGGCCTTTGCCCAGCAGCAGCCGATCGCGCCACTACCGGACGGTCCGACCCGCAGCTTCACCGGCAGCGACCTGTTCGGCCTGACGATCGCGGCGGACCCGCAGATCAGTCCGGACGGCAAGACGATCGTCTATGTCCGCCGCACCGGTGACGTAATGACCGACAGGATGCAGTCGTCGCTCTGGCTGATCGACGTCGCGAGTGGTCGCCAGACCCCGTTCGCCACCGACGGCAGCAGCCCGCGCTGGTCGCCCGACGGGGCAAGGATCGCCTATGCCGCGCGCGACGGCGAAGGATCGCAGCTGTTCGTCCGCTGGATCGGCGGTGCGCAGAGCGCGCGCGTGACAAGTTTTCCGGGCGATCCGCAGGCACTCGCCTGGTCGCCGGACGGCACGAAGCTTGCGTATATCGCGACGGTGGCGGGCGAGGGGACCAAGCTCGGCACGCAGCCGCCCAAGCCCGAGGGCGCGAAATGGGCCGAGCCGCTGACGATCATCGACCGCGTCAACTACCGCAACGACGGGCCGGGCTACGTAAAGCCGGGCTACGACCATCTGTTCGTGGTCGGCGCGGACGGCGGGGCGGCTCGGCAGCTTACCTACGGCAAGTTCGACGACGGCGGCCCGTTGTCGTGGACACCCGATGGCCGCAGCATCGTGTTCGCGGCGATCCGCGGGCCCGCCGCCGATCGCCAGGTTATGAACTCCGACGTGATTGCGGTCGATGCGATGAGCGGCACGATGCGGACGTTGACGACGCGCGACGGTCCCGATGCGCAGCCGCGCGTGTCGCCGGACGGCTCGAAGATCGCGTGGCTCGGCTTCGACGACAAGCGCCGTAGCTACGAGAACACGCAACTCTATGTCGGCGACCGCGACGCCGCCTCGCCGCGCTCGCTCACCGCCACGCTCGACCGCGCGATCGACGATGCGGTGTGGGCCGCCGACGGCCGCAGCCTGTATGCGAGCTATGACGATCACGGCCAGCGCCGCGTTGCCCGCGTCGGTGTCGACGGCCGCGTCACGCCGCTGATCGACAATGTCGCGGGCGGCGGGCTCGACCGGCCCTATACCGGCGGCGAGTTCTCGGTCTCGAAGGGCGGGACGATCGCCTATACCGGTGGCGATGCGAGCGCACCTGCCGACGTCTGGGTGCTGGCGGGCGGCAAGCCGCGCCGGCTGACGACACTCAACGCGGTGCTGACCGGATCGAAGGCGCTCGCTTCGGTGCGCAAGATCGCCGTGACCGCGCCCGACGGTCGGCCGATCGACGCATGGCTCGCTACCCCGCCGGGACGCGTAGCGGGGCAGCGCGTGCCGCTGATCCTCGAAATCCACGGTGGGCCGAACGCCGCGTACGGACCCGGTTTCGCGACCGACATGCAGCTTTACGCCGCAGCCGGCTACGCGGTGCTGTGGACCAACCCGCGCGGCTCGACCTCCTATGGCGCCGAGTTCGCGAACCTGATCGACAAGACCTATCCGGCCGCGGATTACGACGACCTGATCGCCTCGGTCGACGCGGCGATCGCGGAGGGCACGGCCGATCCCGACAATCTGTTCGTGACCGGCGGCTCGGGCGGGGGGCTGCTGACCGCGTGGATCGTCGGCAAGACCGACCGGTTCAAGGCCGCGGCGACGCAGAAGCCGGTGATCAACTGGATCAGCGAGGCGCTGACGATGGACAACACGCTGTTCACCTCGCGCTACTGGTTCACCAAGCTGCCGTGGGAGGATCCGATGAGCTATTGGAACCGCTCGCCGCTGAGTATCGTCGGCAACGTCAAGACGCCGACGCTGGTGGTGGTCGGGGGCGACGATTACCGGACGCCGGTGAGCGAATCCGAGCAATATTACGCGGCGCTCCAGATCCGCGGCGTGCCGACCGCGCTGGTGAAGGTGCCGGGCGCGAGCCACGGTGGCCTTGCCGCAAGACCGTCGCAATCCGCAGCGAAGGCATCGGCGATCATCGCCTGGTTCGATCGATATCGGAAGCCGGCGCTAGCGACGGCACCGGCGCAGGGAGCAGCACAATGACGATACGGCACATGATGCTGGCCGGCGTGGCGCTGGTCTCGACGGCGGCGGTGGCGCAGGTCCAGCCGCCGCGCGTGGCGAAGAAGCCGTTCCAGGTGACCTCGCCCAACGGCGCGCGCGAGGACGATTATTACTGGCTGCGCGACGACACGCGGAAGAACCCGGAGATGCTCGCCTATCTCGCCGCGGAGAACGCGTATGCCGATGCGCAACTCGCCGCGCTGAAGCCGCTTCAGGCCAAGCTCTACGAGGAGACCGTCGCGCACATCAAGCAGGACGACAGCTCGGTCCCGTATGCGAAGAACGGCTATTATTACGGTTCGCGGTTCCAGACCGGTGCCGACTACCCGATCCTCGAGCGCCGCAAGGGCAGCCGCACCGCGCCTGCCGAAACGCTGTTCGACGAGCCGGCGATGGCGAAAGGTCACAGCTTCTTCGCGCTCAGCGACTGGGCGGTAAGCGCCGACAACGCCCGCGTCGCCTGGGCCGAAGATACCGTCGGCCGCCGCCAATATGTCCTCAAGGTGAAGGACCTTACGACCGGCGCGACGATCGCCGACACGCTCTCGAACATCGAGCCGAACGTCGTCTGGGCCGACGACAACAAGACCATCCTCTATGTCGAGAAGGACCCGGTCACGCTCCGGGGCTACCGCGTGAAGGCACACGTCCTCGGCACCCCCGTCGCCAGCGATCGGCTGTTGTACGAGGAGAAGGACGATACTTATTCGATGGAGGTCTCGCGCACGTCCGACGACAAGTTTATCTGCATCGGCGTCGGCAGCACGGTCAGCGACGAGCAACGCTGCGCCCCCGCCGCCGCGCCGACCAGCTTCACGATCGTAGCGCCAAGGGCGCGCGAGTTCCGCTACGGCGCGGACCACATCGGCAACCGCTGGATCATCCGCACCAACAAGGACGCGAAGAACTACAAGCTCGTCACCGTCGCCGATGCCGACTTAGCCAAGGGAACGACGGCATGGCGCGACCTCACGCCCGCCAGCGACACCGTCTTCATCGAGGGCTTCAAGCCGTTCGACGGTTTCGTCGCGATCGACCAGCGCGAGGGCGGCAACCGCATGATCCGCGTGCTCAACGATGCGGGCAAGTCGACCGCGGTGACCGCCGACGAGCGCGCCTATCGCATGTCGCTCGACGTCAACGAGGAAATCGTAACACCGTGGGTCCGCTACACCTATGGCTCGCTCGTGACGCCGACGACGACCTACGAGGTTAACGCGAAAACCGGCGAGCGCCGCGTGCTGAAGGTCGCGCCGGTGCCGGGCTACGACCCCGCAAAATACGTCACCGAACGCGTCTGGGCACCCGCGCGAGACGGTACGCGGATCCCCGTATCGCTGGTCTATGCCAAGGGCACCAAGCGCGACGGCACCGCACCGCTCTTCCAATACGCCTATGGCAGCTACGGCATCTCGAGCGACCCCGCCGTCGACCCGGGCCGCATAGGCCTGCTCGATCGCGGCGTGGTCTACGCGATCGCGCATATCCGTGGCGGGCAGGAGATGGGGCGCGGCTGGTATGACGACGGCCATCTGCTCAACAAGAAGAACAGCTTCACCGACTTTATCGACGTCACGCGGTATCTCGTCGCGCAGAAATACGCCGCGAGGGACCGCGTCGCGGCGATGGGCGGCAGCGCGGGCGGATTGCTGATGGGCGGCGTCGCGAACATGGCGCCGCAGGATTACAAGCTGATCATCGCGCAGGTGCCGTTCGTCGATGTCGTGACAACGATGCTCGACGCGTCGATCCCGCTGACGACATTCGAGTACGACGAATGGGGTAACCCCGCGCAGAAGGCGTCGTACGACTACATGCTGAGCTATTCGCCGTACGACAACGTCAAAGCCAGGGCGTATCCGGCGCTCTACGTCGGCACCGGGCTATGGGACAGCCAGGTGCAATATTACGAGCCGACCAAATGGGTTGCCAAGTTGCGCGAACTGAAGACCGACACCAACCCGCTGCTGTTCCGCGTCAACATGGAGGCGGGGCATGGCGGCAAGTCCGGCCGGTTCGAGCGCTATCGCCAGAATTCGGAATGGCAGGCGTTCATGCTGCAACAGCTCGGCCTCGCGAAATAGCACGCCCGTTGGCACGCCCGTTGGCACATGGGCGAAAGCAGGGTACCGATCGCGCGGGATGCGGCTTCCAGCCGTTTCCCGTGATCGCGTCGGTGCCCGGAAGGGCTTGATTGGGAATGCGGTGCGGACGGTTCGCCGTCCTATGCCGCGGCTGTCCCTGCAACTGTAAGCGGCGAGCGAGACGCACGAGCCCTCTGCGCGAGGGCAGCCACTGGGCCGCAAAGCCTGGGAAGGCGTGCATCGAGCAACGACCCGCGAGCCAGGAGACCTGCCGGCGTCTGGTCGCTCTTGTCCCGGTCCAGGGGGTGGCCGAGGCACGGTGAACGCCGCCTGCGTGACACTGGCTGAGCGACGACCATGTGGCGGGGGCCGCATCGGCGTCGTGCGTCGGCCGCTCATGGCGTCCGGTCGTCGTATGTCCCGGCCGTTCGCGGCAGGCCCCGGTCCTCGTCGGACGCTGCGGGGTTTGTGCATGACGACTTCAACACTCGAGAGATCGGCGCGGGTTTCGACCCGCAAGCGCGTCGGCTGGCTGTTCGCAGGCCTGGTCGCGGCCAATATCGCCGCCTGGGGCTGGGCATTCTCGCTGTTCCACGCGCAACCGCTCATGCTCGGCACGGCCTTGCTGGCTTGGGGATTGGGCCTGCGCCACGCAGTCGATGCGGACCACATCGCCGCGATCGACAACGTCACGCGGAAACTCATGCAGGACGGCCAGCGCCCGATCGCCGTCGGCTTCTGGTTCGCGATCGGCCATTCCGGGATCGTGCTGATCGCCGCCGTCGCGATCGCGCTGACCGCCAGCGCGCTGTCGCAGTTCGAGGCGTTCAAGCAGGTCGGCGGCGTGGTCGCGACGATGATCTCCGCGCTGTTCCTGTTCACCATCGCCGCCATGAACCTGATCATCCTGCGCTCGGTCTGGCGCACCTTCGGCCACGTCCGCGGCGGCGGCACCTATGTCGAGGAGGATCTCGACCTGCTGCTCGGCAGTCGCGGCCTGCTCGCGCGGCTGTTTCGCCCGATGTTCCGGCTGGTGACCCGAAGCTGGCATATGGCCCCGCTCGGCTTCCTGTTCGGCCTCGGCTTCGACACCGCCACGGAGGTCGCGATCCTCGGCCTTTCCGCGAGCCAGGCCGCCGACGGTCTCTCGATCGGCACCGTGCTCGTCCTCCCCGTGCTGTTCGCGACCGGCATGGCGTTGGTCGACACAGCGGACGGCGTCGTCATGCTCGGCGCGTACGAATGGGCGTTCGTGAAGCCGATCCGCAAGCTCTATTACAACATCACTATCACGCTGATCTCCGCGATCGTCGCGATCGCGATCGGCGGCATCGAGATGCTGGCGCTGCTCGGCGCAAAGCTCGGCCTGACCGGTGGCATCTGGGATCTGGCAGCCGCGCTCGGCGAGAACTTCAACGGCCTCGGCTTCGCGATCATCGGCCTGTTCGTCCTCTGCTGGGTCCTGAGCTTCGCGATCTACCGCTGGAAACGCTTCGACGAGATCGAAGTGAGACACGGGTAATAGGCTCCTTCGTCATCCCGGGCTCGACCCGGGACCCAGAGCCAAGCACCGAATCGTGCGTGGCTCTGGGTCCTGACTTTCGTCAGGATGACGGAGGTGGAGTGCATTGGCACGCCCCCGGAATTCCTCTAACCCCATCGTCGAGGCTCGGTTTCACCGAACCTCACAGATCGCGCCGGTGCCCGGAAGGGCTTGAATGGGAATGCGGTGCGGGAGGATATCCTCCCAATGCCGCGGCTGTCCCTGCAACTGTAAGCGGTGAGCGAGACGCACACGCCCTTCGTTGCGGAGGGCAGCCACTGGGGAAACCTGGGAAGGCGTACGTCGAGCCTCGACCCGCGAGCCAGGAGACCTGCCAGCGCAATGGTCGCTCTTGCTACGATCCAGGGGATGGTCGCGGCACGGTACTCCGTCTGAGCGACGAACGCGTGCGGCCGTCCGGTCGTGCGCGCGTGTGCTTGCAGGAGAATACCAATGCCCGATCTTTCCCACAATCTGGCCAAGGTCCCCGTCACCATCGTCACCGGCTTTCTCGGTGCCGGCAAGACGACGCTCATCAGCCACCTGATCCGCAACGCGAACGGCCGCCGCCTCGCGGTCGTCGTCAACGAATTCGGCACGCTCGGCATCGACGGCGACATTCTCAAGGGCTGCGCGATCCCCGATTGCCCCGCCGAAAACGTCGTCGAGCTGGCTAATGGCTGCATCTGCTGCACCGTCGCCGACGACTTCATCCCGACCGTCGAAACGCTGCTTGCACTCGACCCGCGCCCCGATCACATCCTGATCGAGACCTCCGGCCTAGCGCTGCCCAAGCCGCTGCTCAAGGCATTCGACTGGCCCGCGATCCGCTCGCGCATCACCGTCGACGGCGTCATCGCACTCGCCGATGCCGAAGCGGTGGCCGCCGGTCGCTTCGCCCCCGACGTGGCCGCGCTCGACGCCCAGCGCGCCGCCGACCCCAGCGTCGACCACGAGACGCCGCTTTCGGAAGTGTTCGAGGACCAGCTCGCCTGCGCAGATCTCGTACTCCTGACCAAGGTCGACCTCGCCGGCCCCGAGGGCGTCGCCAAGGCGCGCGCGGTGATCGCCGCAGAGTCCGCACGGCCGCTCCCGGTCATCGACCTGACCGACGGCATCATCGATCCGCGCGTGATCCTCGGTCTCAACGCCGCAGCCGAAGACGACATCGCCAGCCGCCCCTCGCACCACGACGGCGAGGACGACCACGAGCATGACGATTTCGACAGCGTCGTCGTCGAGCTCGGGGAAATCGCCGACCCCGCCGACCTGACCGCGAAGATCGAGGCGCTCGCCCGCAGTGCCGACATCCTCCGCGTGAAGGGTTACGCGGCGGTCACCGGCAAACCGATGCGCCTGCTCGTCCAGGCAGTCGGCGCCCGCGTCCGCACGCAATACGATCGCCCATGGCGCGCAGGCGAACAGCGCCGCACGCAGCTCGTGGTCATCGCCGAGCACGACCGCATCGACGAGGCCCGCATCAAGGCCGCTTTGAACGGCTGACCCACAATGCACGTCGTCTTCCGCGAGACCCACGGGCTGGAGGAAAGCGCGGTCCCGCAGGATCTCGCCCAATCCCCTGCGGATCTCGTCGTCCTGTCCTTCTCCGACGGCGACCTCGGCGCATTCGCCGCGGGCTGGAGACGTGCGGACGCCGTCGGAAGCCGATTGCCGTCGCTACGCCTCGCGAACCTGACCGCGCTCCAGCACCCGCTCTCGGTCGACACCTATGTCGAGCAGACGCTGGCGGGCGCGAAGGGCATCCTGATCCGGCTGATCGGCGGCCGCTCGTACTGGAGCTACGGCCTGCAACAGGTCGAAAACCTCGCGCGGGAAAAGGGCATCGCGCTCGCCGTCCTTGCCGCAGACGGCCGCGTCGACACGCGCCTCGACGCCGCCTCGACGATCCCGCTGTCGACGCTCCGCCGCCTGGCTCATCTCTGCGACACCGGCGGCGCGGTTGCGGCGCAGGCGGCACTCGCGCAGTTCGCGCTGGCCGCCGGTTGCTATGCCGGCCCGGTCACCGGAGTCCGTGCGATCGCCGATGTAGGCGGCTGGCAACCGCACGATGGCGTGACGTGCCCGGCCGCGTTCGCGCTCAACGCGCACCGCCCCCGCGTGCTGGTCGTATTCTACCGCTCCTACCTGACCGCCGCAGACCTCCACCCGATCGAAGCGCTCCACGCCGAACTGACGGCGCGAGGCTTCGACGTCATCGGCCTCTTCGCGCCCTCGCTCAAGGCACCGGATGCGGCCGGCTGGATGGGCCACTGGGTCCGAGCTTTGAAGCCCGCCGCGATCGTCAACGCCACCGCCTTCTCCGCACGCGGCGCGAGTGACACGACCCCACTCGACGTCGCCGATGTCCCCGTCTTCCAGATCGCGCTGGCCACCTCCGACCGCGCCGCTTGGGCTGGCGCCACCCGGGGCCTGTCGCCCGCCGACCTCGCCATGCACGTCGTCCTTCCCGAAGTGGACGGCCGCCTCTTGGCCGGCGTCGCCAGCTTCAAGGCAGCCGCGGCGAGGGACGGCGACCTCGAATACACCCGCCGCGAACACCGCGCCGACCCCGCGCGCATCACCGCGATCGCCGCGCGGATCGAAGCCTGGACGAACCTCGCCAGCAAACCCGTCTCCGACCACCGCATCGCGATCGTCCTCTCGACCTACCCCGGCAAGACATACCAGATGGCGCACGCCGTCGGTCTCGACGCACTCGCCTCGACGCAGGCGATCCTCGCCGACCTCACCGAGGCCGGCTACGCGATCACGCCCGACGCAACCGATCTGGCGACCTCGCGCATTCACTGGCCGCTCGCGGAGTACCGCAAAGCCCTCGCGGACCTCCCGGAAGCTCTGCGAAAGAACCTTCGGGAAACCTGGGGCGATCCAACCGAAGACTTCGCTTTCACCGCGATCGACCGGGGCGGGGCACTCGTCGCCCTCCAGCCCGAACGCGGCCGAACCGAGCAACGCGCGGAGGAGTATCATGACCTCTCGCGCTGCCCCTGCCACGCCTATGTCGCCTTCTACTTCTGGCTCCGCACGCGCGGCACCGACGCGCTGGTCCATGTCGGCGCGCACGGCACGCTCGAATGGCTTCCCGGCAAGTCGGTCGCGCTGTCCGACGCCTGCTGGCCCGAAGCACTAACCGGCGCGATGCCCGTCATCTACCCGTTCATCGTCAACGACCCCGGCGAAGCGGCCCAGGCCAAACGCCGCATCGGCGCGGTCACTCTAGGCCACGTCCCGCCACCACTCGAACGCACCCGTACCGGCGCCGGCCTCGGCCGTCTCGAAGCGTTGCTCGACGAATTTTCCAACGCCGACGGCCTCGATCCTGCCCGCCGCGACCGCCTGCAACGCGACATCCGCGACGAAGCCACCGCCACCGGCCTCGCTGCCACACTCGGCCTCGACGACGCGCAATCGCAGGCTGACGCGATCACGCGCATCGACACGTTCGTCTGCGACGTGAAGGAGAGCCAGTACGGCGACGGCCTCCACATCTACGGCCGCGGCGAGCACGGTGCCGGCGAACGCGCCGGGCTTCTGTCCGCACTCCAGGGCAAACGCATCGCACCCGGCCCATCCGGCTCCCCGTGGCGAGGCCGCGCCGACGTCCTACCGACCGGCCGCAACCTCTACACCACCGATCCCCGCGCAGTCCCGTCGCGCGCCGCGCATACCCAAGGCGTGAAGCTCGCCGACGAACTCGTCCGCCGTCACCTACAGGACCACGGCGACTACCCCCGCAATCTCGTGGTCGACCTATGGGCCTCGGCAACGATGCGGACCGCCGGCGAGGAGTTCGCGATGGCGCTCCGCCTGCTCGGCGCGGAACCGGTGTGGGACATGCAGTCTGACCGCGTCACGGGCGTCGAGATCCTGCCGCTGGCGAACTTCGACCGTCCCCGCATCGACGTCACCTTGCGCATATCCGGCCTGTTCCGTGACGCCTTCCCGACGCTGTGCACGATGTTCGGCCAGACCGTCCGCGCGCTCGCCGCACGCGACGAACCGCCGGACTGGAACCCGTTCGTCGGCAAGGCGGTCGGCGCTCGCGTCTATGGGCCCGAACCAGGCCGCTACGGCCTGAGCATGGGCGACGCCGCCGAAACCTACACGCCGGAAGCGCGCCTCGCCGCGGGACAGGCGTGGCTGTCGGCGTCGAGCCACGCGTTCGACACAGATGGGGGAGGGCGCCAAGGCAACTTCGACCCCATCGGCATCCGCGACCGTGTCGCCGCCGCCGACGCCTTCGTCCACGTCCAGGATTTGCCCGAAACCGACCTGCTCCTCGCCGCAGACTATGCCGCGCACGAGGCCGGCTTCGCTGCCGCGCAATCGGTCGCCGGGGGTAACGCCACCCTCTACCACCTCGACGCGAGAGACCCGACCCAAGCCAAGGCCCGCCCGCTCAAGGAGGAAATCGCCCGCGTCGTCCACGCCCGCGCCGCGAACCCCGCCTGGGTCGACGGCATGATGCGCCACGGCTTCCGGGGCGGCGCGGAGATCGCCGCCACGCTCGATCATCTCGGCGCCTTCGCCCACCTCGCCAGCGCGGTTCGCCCCGAACTGATCGACCTCTATTACGACGCCACGCTCGGCCGCGACGATGTCCACGCTTTCCTCGCCGAAGCGAATCCTGGCGCGCTGGCGGCGATGCAGGCGCGCTTCACTGCGCTCCACGCCGCGGACCTGTGGCCGACCCGCCGCAACTCAATCCTCGCAGCGCTGGATCTGCCGGCATGACCGGGTTCGTCGTCAAGGGCTGGTGCCCCGACGCATGGCGCCCGATGATGGCCGGCGACGGCCTGCTCGTTCGCGTCCGCCCCCCGCTCGGTCGCCTGACCCGCGCGCAACTTCTGGGCCTTGCCGAAGCCACCACGCGGCACGGCAACGGCCAGATCGACGCAACCATCCGCGCCAACCTCCAGATCCGCGGCGTCCGCGAGGATAGCTGGCGCGCGCTGATCGACGCGCTTCTCGATCTCGGCCTGATCGACCGGGACCCGACCCGAGAGGCCCGCGCCAACATTCTCGTCGCACCCGACTGGCGCGCCGGCGACGACACCCACCGCATCGCCGAAGAGCTGCGCGCCCGACTGTCGGAGCTGCCGGATCTTCCCGGCAAGGTCGGCTTCGCGATCGACGCCGGCGCCGCGCCGACGCTGCAGGACGCCCCCGCCGACTTCCGCATCGAACGCGCCGCATCCGGTCAATTGATCCTCCGCTCAGACGGTCGCGAGCGCGGCACGCTGCTGTCGCCCGGCACCGAAGTCGACCACCTGATCGCGCTAGCCCGCTGGTTCGTGGACAGCAATGGCGCCGCGAGCGGTCGCATGGCACGACACCACGCGCCGCTCCCCGATTGGGCTGCCGGCATCACGTCCCCCGCGCCATCGGCGTACAGGCTCCAACCCGGCAGGCACCCTCTCGGCATCGCGCTCGGCCTGCCATTCGGTCGGGTCTCGGCGTCGGCACTGAGCCGCTTCCTCGAAGCCGAAACCGCCGTCGAGGCGATCCGCCTGACACCTTGGCACATCGCGATCTGCGAAACGGATGCCAAGCTCCGCGTGCAGCCGGACCCAGCCGACTTCATCACCGACCCATCCTCGCCGATCCTTCGCGCGGATGCCTGCGTCGGCGCACCGGCCTGTCCGCAAGCTACCGTCGAAACCCGCAGCCTCGCACACCGCCTAGCCCCCCACATCGCCGGCCGGCTCCACGTCTCCGGATGCGCCAAGGGATGCGCGCGCGCCGCTCCCGCCGACGTCACGCTGACCGGGCGAGACGGTCGCTACGACCTCGCCTACGACGCGCGCGCCGGCGCGCCACCTTCCCGTGCAGGCCTCGACGCCGCGCAGATCCTCGCCCAGTTCGGAGCCGCCTGAATGCCGTACGCCTATGAAACCGACGGCGCGGCGATCTACCGCCAGTCCTTCGCGATGATCCGCGCGGAGGCCGATCTCGCCCGGTTCTCGCCCGAAGAAGAGCCGGTCGCCGTCCGCATGATCCACGCAGCAGGGCTCGTCGGCCTCGCCCAGCACCTCCGCTTCTCGCCCAACTTCGCGGTCGAAGCCCGCCGTGCGCTGCAGGCCGGTGCGCCGATCCTGTGCGACGCCCGCATGGTCACCGAAGGCATCACCCGCGCCAGATTGCCCGCCGACAACCGCATCGTCTGCACGCTCCACGCGCCCGAAACGCCGGAGCTCGCCCGGACTATGGGCAACACGCGATCGGCCGCCGCACTCGAACTCTGGCGTCCGCATCTCGCCGGCGCCGTCGTCGCGATCGGCAATGCGCCCACCGCCTTGTTCCACCTGCTCAACATGCTCGAAGACCCCGCTTGTCCGCGCCCGGCGGCGATCATCGGCTGCCCCGTAGGCTTCGTCGGCGCGGTCGAATCGAAGGCGGCGCTCTGGACCGACCAACCCGTCCCCTGCGTCGTCGTCGAAGGCCGGATGGGCGGCAGCGCGATCACCGTCGCCGCGATCAACGCGCTGGCGAGCGGCACCGAATGACATCCTTGCGAACTGGCGGCACGATCCACGGCGTAGGCTTGGGGCCGGGCGCGCAGGACCTCATGAGCGTCCGCTCGGATCGCCTCGTCCGCGGCGCGCGCCACGTCGCGTATTTCCGCAAGGCCGGCCGCGCCGGTCAGGCTCGGAAGATCGTCGACGGCATGCTCCGCGCCGACGTGGTCGAATTCCCGATGGAATACCCCGTCACCACCGAAATCCCCGTCTCGGACCCGCGCTACAACGACTGCCTGTCGGCGTTCTACGAAACCTGCATCGATCACCTCGCGGCGCTAGCCAGCGCCGGCGAAGACGTCGTTGTGCTCTGCGAGGGCGACCCGTTCTTCTACGGCTCGTTCATGCACCTCTACACCCGCCTCCAGACGATCGCACCGGTGCGGGTCGTCCCCGGCATCACCGGCATGTCCGGCGCCTGGACCGCAAGCGGCGCACCGATCACCTGGGGCGATGACGTGCTGACGGTCCTGATGGGCACGCTCCCCGAGGAGGATCTGGTCCGCCGCATCCGCGACACCGACGCGCTGGTGGTGATGAAGATCGGCCGTCACCTCGCCAAGCTCCGCCGCGCCGTCGCCGCCGCCGGACGCGAGAGCGAGGCATGGCTGGTCGAATACGCCGCGATGGCCGATCAGCGCGTCACGCGGCTCTGTGACGCGGACGCCATCACGCCCTATTTCTCGATCCTGCTGATCCACGGGCAAGGACGCCGTCCATGACCGGCTGGCTCGCGATCGCGGGGCTCGGCCCGGGCGATCCAAACCTCGTGACGCCCGAAGTCACCGCCGCGCTCGCCGAAGCGACCGACGTCATCGGCTACATCCCCTATGTCGCGCGCGTCGCCCCCCGCGACGGCCTTACGCTCCACCCGACCGACAACCGCGTCGAACTCGACCGCGCCACGCACGCCCTCCAACTCGCGGCCAAAGGCCACCGCGTCGTGGTCGTATCGTCCGGCGACCCCGGCGTGTTCGCCATGGCCGCCGCGGTGTTCGAAGCGCTCGAAGCCGGCCCGCAGGAATGGCGCGATCTCGACATCCGCGTACTCCCCGGCATCACCGCGATGCTCGCCGCGAGCGCCCGCGCCGGCGCGCCGCTCGGCCATGATTTCTGCGCGATCAACCTGTCCGACAATCTCAAACCCTGGCCACTGATCGAACGCCGCGTGCGCCTCGCCGCCGAGGCCGACTTCGCGATCGCCTTCTACAACCCCCGATCGAAGGCGCGCCCCGACGCCCTGATCCGCGTCTTCGAGATCCTCCGCGAAACCTGCCGCGACGACCGCCCCGTCTTGTTCGCCCGCGCCGTCTCAACGCCCGAGGAAACCCTCCGTATCGTCCCGCTCACCGAAGCCCGCGCCGAGATGGCCGACATGCGGACGATGATCATCATCGGCTCCAGCCTGACCCGGATCATCGAGCGCCCGGCCGGCCCGATCCTCTACACGCCCCGGTCGGCACCATGATCGAGCCAGTGCAGCACGTCCTCCGCCGCATGCACCTCCAACCGAGCGGGCAGGGCCGGCCGATCGATCATGATCACGCGGAGCCCGAGCGCACGCGCCGCGCCCAGCTTCGCCTGCGCGCCCGTGCCGCCGGCGTTCTTGCAGACCACCAGCTCGATCCCGTGCGCCGCCATCAACCGTCGATCGCCGTCGACATCGAACGGCCCGCGATCGACCACCAGATGATGCCGAGGCAACCCGGGCGCCTGCTCGGGCGCATCGACGAACCGCAGCAGATACTTGTGCTGAGGCTGCCCCGCGAACGCATCGACATGCATCCGCCCGAGCGCCAGCATCACGCGCCGCGCGGGGCCAGCCAACGCCGCGACCCCACCCTCGATATCGGTCACGCGGGTCCAGCGATCACCCGGACCGGGCACCCAGGCGAGGCGCGTCAAGGCGATATGCGCTACCCCCGCACGCTCTGCTGCCACGACGGCGCTGGCGCTCATTCGCGCCGCGAACGGATGCGTCGCATCGACCATATGCGTCACGCCGTGCGCTCGCAGATACGCGACCAGCCCCTCGACACCGCCAAAGCCGCCCACCCGCACCGGGATCGGCTGCACCTTCGGGTTCGCCACGCGCCCAGCGTAGCTCAACACGGCCGCATCGCCTCGCTCGGCCAGCATCGCAGCCAGCGCGCTGGCCTCGGTCGTGCCGCCCAGCACCAGGATGTTCGACATGGCTGACACTCCCTGGCTGGCGATCATCGGGTTGGGCGAAGACGGCGCGGCCGGCCTGTCCGTAGCGGCAAAAACAGCACTCGCCGAGGCCGATCTGGTGACCGGCGCAGCCCGTCACCTCGCCCTCCTCCCGGACCTTAAGAGCGAGGTCATGCCCTGGCCAGTCCCGTTCGCCGCAGGCATTCCCTGCCTGCTGGAACACCGCGGCCGGCAAGTGGCGATGCTGGTGTCCGGCGATCCGTTCTGGTTCGGCGCAGGCACCTCCGTCACGCGCCACTTGGCACCGACCGAGTGGGTCGCTTACCCCGCGCCCTCCACGTTCAGCCTTGCCGCGGCGCGTCTCGGCTGGCCGCTCGAGGATACCGCCTGTATCGGTCTCCACGCCGCGCCCCTGTCACGCCTTCGCCAGCAAGTCGCACCAGACCGCCGCGCCCTCGTCCTGCTCCGCGACGGCGAGGCCGTGGCGAAACTCGCTTGCTATCTGGACGATATCGGCTTCGGCGCATCGCATCTTCACATCCTCGAGGCCCTTGGCGGCCCCCGCCAACGCATCCGCGAAGCGACCGCCGCCACGCTGGCGTTTGACGACATCGCGCATCCGGTCGCGATCGGCATCGCGTTTGCCGGCGACGGCACGGTGCTACCGCGCACCGCCGGCCTGCCCGACGCGTGGTTAGAGCATGATGGACAGATCACCAAGCGCCCGGTCCGCGCGCTGACGCTGTCCGCGCTCGCGCCGAAACCCGGCGAGACGCTGTGGGATATCGGCGCAGGCTCGGGCTCGATCGGGATCGAATGGCTGCTCTCCCATCTATCCGCCAACGCCATCGCATTCGAAGCCGACCCCGTCCGCGCCGACCGCATCCGCAACAACGCCGCGGCGCTCGGCGTCGACCGGCTGCAAGTCGTCGAAGGCCGCGCACCCGCTGCCCTTGCAGACCAGGCCATACCCGACGCCGTCTTCATCGGCGGGGGGCTTTCGGACGCGATGCTGGACGCACTCTGGAAAGCACTTCCACCCAGCACCCGCCTCGTCGCCAACGCCGTCACGCTGGAATCCGAAGCGCTCTTGGCCGGCTGGCACGCAGAGAAGGGCGGCACGCTCATGCGGATAGAACTGTCCGACGCCGCTCCGCTCGGCACACGCCGCGGCTGGCGAGCGAGCTATCCCGTCGTCCAGTGGAGCGTCGTGCTGTGATCGTCGCCGGCTTCGGATTTCGCACTGGCGTGAACGTCGCTGCACTACGTACTGCGCTCGCCGCGGCGCAGCACGGGTGCGCGCCCGTGAAGGCTCTGGCGGCACCCCTCGACAAGCTGGCGCTCGTTTCGGAACTGGCGGAGGCGCTGGGTCTACCCGTGATCGCCGTACCTCCCGACGTGTTGCGGGTGCCGATAACGCAAACGCAGTCGATCGCCAGCCTCGAAGCCCGACAAACGGGCAGCGTCGCCGAAGCCTCGGCCCTCGCGGCTGCCGGCCCCGGGGCGCAGCTTCTCGCCACCCGCCATATCTCGCCCGACCGGATGGCCACCTGCGCCATTGCTCGATCGGGCGTCGAAGGACCCGCTGCATGACCGTCCACTTCATCGGCGCAGGCCCCGGCGCGCCGGATCTGCTCACCCTACGCGGCCGCGACCGGATCGCCGGTTCGCCCGTCTGCCTCTATGCCGGCTCGCTGATCCCGACGGCGATGCTCGATCACTGTCCCCCCGGCGCGCGCATCGTCAACACCGCGCCGCTGTCGCTCGACCAGATCGTCGCCGAGATTCAGACCGCACACGACGCCGGGCAGGACGTCGCACGGCTCCATTCCGGCGACCTGTCGATCTGGTCGGCGATGGGCGAGCAACTGCGCCGCCTTCGCGACCGCGATATCCCGTTCACGATCACCCCCGGCGTCCCCGCCTTCGCCGCCGCCGCCGCCGCGCTGGAGGTCGAGTTGACGCTCCCCGAACTCGTGCAATCGGTGGTGCTGACGCGCACGCCCGGTCGCGCCAGTACGATGCCCGCTGCCGAGACCCTGACCGCGTTCGCGGCAACCGGCGCGACGCTCGCGATCCATCTCTCGGTCCACAATCTGGCGCAGGTCGTCGCGGACCTTACGCCGTCCTATGGCCCGGAATGCCCGGTGGCGATCGTCTGGCGCGCGAGCTGGCCAGACCAGCAGATCGAGCGCGCCACGCTCGCGACGATCGCGCAGGCTATCGAAGGCAAACCCGATCGCACCGCGCTGATCCTGGTCGGCAAAGCCCTCGCCGCGGAGAATTTCGTCGAAAGCAGCCTCTACGCAACCGGTTATGACCGCCGCTTCCGTCCCCAATCCGCAGACTCGAAGTTCGCCGGAGACCTCGCATGACCCCGGGCCTGCTCATCGCCGCGCCCGCCTCGGGCACCGGCAAGACCACCGTCATGCTCGGCCTCCTTCGCGCGCTTCGCGACGACGGCCTCGCGGTCCAGCCGTTCAAGAGCGGCCCCGACTATATCGACCCAGCCTTCCACCGCGCCGCCAGCGGCCGCGCGTCGTTCAACCTAGACAGCTGGTCGATGCCCGCCACGATGCTCGACACGCTCGTCGCCAATGCCGACGACGCGGACTTCGCGCTTGCGGAAGGTTCGATGGGGCTCTTCGACGGGGTCGCGAAGCCGGGCGCAACCGGCAACGGCGCCAGTGCCGACATCGCCCGCAGGATGGGCTGGCCGGTCGTGCTCGTGATCGACGTTTCGGGCCAGGCACAGTCCGCCGCCGCCACCGCGCTCGGCTTCAGCCGCTACGATCCCAGCGTCCCGATCGCCGGCGTCATTCTCAACCGCGTCGCCAGCCCCCGCCACGAACGTCTTGCGCGCAGCGGCATGGACGCAGTCGGCATCCGCGTGTTCGGATCGCTGCCAAGGCGCGGCGACCTGAAACTGCCGGAGCGCCACCTCGGTCTGGTGCAGGCCGCCGAGCACGGCGACCTCGACGCGCGCATCGACGAATATGCGACGTTCCTCCGCGCGCACGTCGACATTCCCGCACTCCGCGACGCGGCATCAGCCGACGCCCGGGCGGAAGGTGCACAAAGCTGGCTCCGGCCACCCGCCCAGCGCATCGCGCTCGCCCAGGACGCAGCCTTCTCGTTCACCTACGCGCACGTCCTCGAAGGCTGGCGGCGGGCGGGCGCCGAGATCATGCCGTTCTCGCCGCTCGCCGACGAAGCCCCGGCCGCGTACGCCAATCTGGTCTGGCTGCCCGGCGGCTATCCCGAACTCCACGCGGGCAAGCTTGCGGAAGCGCGCAACTTTTACGCAGCCCTCGGCGAACACGCACGCACGCGCCCGGTCCACGGCGAGTGCGGCGGCTATATGGCACTCGGCGAAGGGCTGATCGACGCCGATGGCACGCGTCACCGGATGGCAGGACTGCTCGGCCTCGTCACCAGCTACGCCCAGCGGAAGATGCACCTTGGCTACCGCAATGCGACGCTCCACGCGCCGATGGGCGGCTTCGCGGCGGGGGCGGCGCTCACCGGCCACGAGTTCCATTACTCGACGATCATCGACCAGCCGGATGCGCCGCTTGCGCACGTCACCGATGCCGAGGGCAATCCGGTTCTCGAAACCGGCTCGCATCGCGGCCACGTCACCGGTAGCTTCTTCCACATGATCGCGAGCCCATCATGACCGGTTTCGTCTCGTTCGTCGGCTCGGGCCCCGGCGATCCCGAACTGCTGACGCTGAAAGCCGTCGCGCGGTTGCAATCCGCCGACGCCGTGCTGTTCGACGACCTGTCCTCCGCGGTCCTGGGCCACGCGCGACCGGGCGCGGACCTCGTCGCGGTCGGCAAGCGCGCCGGTCGCCCGTCCCCGACCCAGGCGCACGTCTCGCAATTGCTGGTCGAGTACGCCCGCACCGGCATCCGGGTGGTCCGCCTCAAGTCCGGTGACGCGGGGATGTTCGGGCGCCTCGAGGAAGAGATCGTCGCGTTGAGGGCTGCCGGCATCCCGTTCGAGATCATCCCCGGCATCAGCGCCGCCAGCGCCGCCGCCGCCGCCGCGCAGATCCCGCTCACCCGCCGGCTCAGCGCCCGCCGCGTTCAGTTCGTCACCGGCCACGACGTCACCGGCGACCTGCCCGAACAGCGCAACATGGCCGCACTGGCCGATCCCGAGGCGACGACGGTGGTCTTCATGCCCAAGCGCACCTTCCCGGCGCTGGCCGCCTCGCTGATCGAGCACGGCCTGTCCCCGGACACGCCCGCGCTGATCGCCGAGAATATCGGCCACCCCGACCAGTCCCTGACCCGCTCGACGATCGCAGACTTGGCCGAGCAGTTGCAGGCAGGCTTTTCCAGCAAGCCCGCGCTGATCCTCTACGGTCCGCTCATGGACGCCGGATGATCGATCTCCATCTGATCGGCATCGGCACCGGCAACCCCGATCACCTCACGCGCGCAGCGATCACCGCGATGAACGCCGCCGACCTGATCCTTCTCCCCCGCAAGGGCGATGCGAAGTCCGACCTGATCGACCTGCGCCGCACGATCTGCGCCGACGTCCTGACCGCGTCGACCCGCGTTGTCGAATTCGACCTCCCCATCCGCGACGCTCGCGCGCCGTATCTCGAAGCCGTCGAGGATTGGCACGACGCAATCGCCGCAGCCTGGGCCACCCAGATCGCAACGCATCTACCCGACGGCGGGCGCCTGGCACTACTCGTCTGGGGCGATCCGTCGCTGTACGACAGCACGCTGCGGATCGCGGACCGGCTGCGCGCCGACGGGATCGCGCTGCGGGTTCATGTCGAGCCCGGCATCACCAGCCTGCAAGTGCTGACCGCGGCACATGCGATACCCCTGAATACGCTGGGTGCGCCGGTCCTGATCACCACCGGGCGCCGCCTGAGGGAAGGGGGGTGGCCAGCCGGCACCGACACCGTCGCGGTGATGCTAGATGGAGGCGGCGCGTTCGAAGCCCTGGTTCCGGAAGGTATCGACATCTGGTGGGGCGCCTATCTCGGCATGCCGCATCAAGCGCTGCTGGCCGGTCCGCTCGACCGCATCGGGCCGCAGATCACACAGACGCGCGCTGCGCTGCGCGAGCGGCACGGTTGGATCATGGACATCTACGTGTTGCGCCGACGCCCCATGGCGAGAGCTACCTAAGCGCAACACTATCGCGCAGGGGCGACCGGGCAATCACAGGGGAAACCTGAACCTCTGCAGGTCGGACCACCTGCCGTTCCGACATCCAGTACGTAGGGGGAGCGACGGATGGCAAAGGCCGCTCCGTCGCTCCCCCTGTGCTGCTTACTCCAGTCTATTCCAGATCGTCTTCGTCGACGACGATCGTCGTCGCGTTCGGCTTGCGCTCGATCGCTGCGAGGCAGGCGTCGACGATATCGTCGTTGAAGCGATTGAACAGCTCGATGCCGTCGTCCTCGGGCTCGTCCCCGCTGAGTTCCTTCAGGACCGCGTACTTGACCGCGAACTCATACTCGTCGCCGTCGAACTCGCCGGAAAATTCGATTTGCTTCTGGATGTCGTTGTCGACGACGCTCGCCTGATCGATTTCAAGGGTATTTGCCATGTTCGAACTCCTGGGGTTTGGCCGCCTACTGCCTGCGCATGCGCGGCAGCGCAAGCGCTCAACCCAGTGGTTTGCATGCAGATCGTAACCAGGGCTGGGGTGGAACAATAATAGGGGCAGCACTCCTGCCATTGGGATCGTCAATGTCGCGTCCTACCGTTGCAGCCAATTACGACATTTTCGACGCGCCGCCGTCGCGACTTCCACAAATGTTAGTGCTGCTGTTCTGCTTCGCGCTGTCGGGCCGCATCGCGCGCGTTTACCGCTGTTGGAAGGGCATATCGTCCGCACCGCTATGGTTAGGCCGAACGTGACCAACATCACCTATGTGCGCGCCGCTTCGAGGCTGAACATGGCTTAGCTAGCGGGACGTTCAGCCACTTTCCGGTCGCTGACCGGGAGGCGTTCTGGTTGGCAGTTTCGGGTTTGCCGGGGCGTCCGTCGTCGGGAACAACATCCGAGGGTCTCCCGGTTGCCAAGGCGCCGGGCGTATCATGACCTGAGCGAACAGCGTCGATCCGAGATGCATGGCTAACCACAGGTGGAGCCGCTCGAACGGCAGGCCGTCGAAATAAGATCGATCGGTCTGCGCGAACTGGCGGACGAACGGCATGATCGCGAGATCGGTCATCGACTGCGGGCTGCTGCCGAGACTGTCAGTAGCGTTTAGCCTGTCGTCCAGGTCGCGGAGCAAGCCCGTCGCGGCGTCACGGTGTTCGATCGGATCGACGTCGTAGCGGTCAGCATATTTGTAGCGATCGAGATGGTGTTTGAAGGCGCCGTCGTTCGTCGCGATCAACGCGGCGTCGCTACCGGTCGGCCACGCGGCATCGCGTGTGTTCGCACTAGCCCAACGCATGATGTCGAGGCTCTCGTCGATCACCGCCCCGTCCGGCAGTACGAGCACCGGCACGGTTCCCTTGGGCGATGCGTCGAGCATTACCGCCGGCTTGTCCCGCAAGACGATCTCACGCAGCTCGACACGACGGTCGTTGGCCGCGATCGCGAGACGCGCGCGGATTGCAAAAGGGCAGCGTCGGAAGCTGTATAGGATCGGGGTCGTCATAGGGGCGTACCACTAACTCGATCATTTAGGCTCACCGCCAAGCCGCGGCATCCTCGGTGCCTGCCTGGCAACGAGCGTTTTGTACGGATGGGGACGATACGCGCGTTCATTACAAATTCACCTTTGGACGGCAAAGCGCAGGCAGAGGCATCGCCTAGTAACGCGTACCTTCAGCGCCCCGTCGGTTTCAGTCACACGGACGGGCGGGGCGCTATATCGCTCCGATCAGGCAAGGCCTTGCCGCGACAATCGTGCATCGATCAGATCGAGTTCGCGCCCCAATTGCTCCGCCAGTTCGACACCGATCTCCCGGCGGCGTGCCAGGTCGAAGATTGCGTTGCGCTCCGCGCGCACCGCCGCAAGCCGCATGTCGCGTTCGATCTTGACGTCGCCCTGCCGCGCGCGGTCCTCCGGCAGCGAGGAGAGGCTGTCGATCCGTTCGCGGTACTGGTCCATCAAGCGCGCGGCGACGTCGGTGAAACGGTCGGGGTCGTCGCGCCCTTCAGCCATCCGGTGCTGGACGCGGTCGAGTTCGGCGATCGCCGCGTTGGCGGCAACCAGTCGAGCCTGATCGCGCGCGGCACCGATTCCGGTTTCGGGGGGGAGGCTGAGGCCACGCAGCAGCAACGGCAGCGCGACGGCCGCGATGACCAGGGACGACAGGATCACGCCCGACGCCAGAAAAATGACGAGATCGCGCGCCGGGAACGGCGTACCGTCGGCGAGGCTCAGCGGAAGCGTCAACGCGCCTGCCAGCGTGATCGCACCACGCGCGCCTGCGCACGACATCGCCGCGATGATGCGCCGCGGCGGGCTTTCGCCGGCAACCGTGTCGTTGCGCCGCCGTGCACGCAGCAGCGTGAACTGGAGTGAAACCCAGACCCAGCCATAGCGCAGTATCGCAAGCCCGGCGACGACCGCGACGACATAGACCGCCAGCCACCACGGACTTACGTGTCCGGTCGAGGTCACGGTATCGCGCGCGCGAACGAACACCTCGGGCAGTTGCTCGCCGAGCAGCACGAAGATCACGCCGTTCAACGTAAATTGCAGCATGTCCCACACCGCGCGCCTGCGGATGCGCGTTCCGGCGGCGACCGCGGTGGTCGCGTCGGTGAAGGTCATCGCGATGCCCGCGGCGGCGGCGGCGAGAACGCCGGACGCGTGGACGTGTTCGGCTAGCAGATAGGCGGCGAACGGAATCAACAGGCTGACGAGGATGTTCGAGCCGGCCTCGTCGCCGAACCGACGTGCGAAGGCACTCTTCGTAGCGACGATACCGAGCGCCACGCCAACGCCGATCGCAACGCCGGCGATCGCCATCCACGCGAACGTCGCTGCGGCATCGGCAAACGAGAAGGTACCGGTCAGCACCGCGGCGATCGCGAACCGCACGCAGACTAGGCCAGACGCGTCGTTCAGCAGCGCCTCGCCTTCGAGGATATGCATCATCCGCTTCGGAATCGGCGCGTTCTGCGCGACCGCGGAGACGGCGATAGGATCGGTCGGCGACACCACAGCGGCCAGTGCAAACGCGACTCCGAGCGGCATGGCAGGGATCAACCAGTGGACAAACAAGCCCATGCCGAGGACCGTGAGGAAGACGAGGCCCAATGCGAGCCCCAACACCGCGCCGCGATCACGGAAGAGCTCGTCCTTCGGAATCCGCCAGCCATCGAGGAACAGCAGCGGCGGGACGAGCAGCAGGAAAAAGAGTTCGGGATCGAGTTCTACACGAACGTGCGCGACCATGCCGATCAGCGCACCGAGCGCGATTTGTACGAGCGGCCGAGGCAGCGCCGAGGGCAGCATGCGCGAGGCGATGCCGCTGACCACAACGGCGAGCAACAGGAACAGGCACAAGGTCACAATCTGCAAACCGGACTCCCCAAAGTATAAAAGGCGCGGCGAGCACGCGGGCGCACGATCGGCTGGACCGGCGATCTATTCAGGGAGCGATAGCGGAAAACCGACGATCTCGAAAGCACGTACTGGCTTCGGGGGCGGCTTGGTGTCGTCTCGACCGCCTCACGCTCTTCGAGCGTGCCCTCGGGTGTAGACACGTCGACGATCAAACGCAGTGGCGGTGATGGGATCGCGTAGCGTGACGTCGCGTGCAAGCCCTCGCGCTACCGATATCATCCATGAACGTGTTGGTGGTAGTTCCGAGGCACCTGCGAATTCAGGACTGGAAAGTGCTGCCGACAAGCGATGATCGTTGAATCAAACCAAAATCACGCAGCACTCAACCCCGCACAGGATCGGAAGCTTACCGCTTCCTCAGATTTCATCCCGACTGAACCCGAGCGCCGCGGTCAACTCTGCGCGTGCGCGCGTGCATTGCTCCCAGAGATGGGGGTCACCGAGGTCGTCGGGCGCGATCTCCTCGGGCCACTCGGCCGCGATAACCGTTTCGATGCGGTCGCATATGGCCTCGTCGAGCAGGAAGCGACGGTCGATCGCGGCGAATGCGTCGGCGTCGACCTGTACGCGAAGCCTGAGGCACGCAGGACCGCCGCCGTTCCGCATGGACTCCCGGACATCAACGAGCTCCAGCCGCGTGATCGGGCCTCCGGTCGTGATCAGTTCCGATAGCCAATCCCAGACATCGACATTGTCTCGTGCTTCCGCAGGCAGCACGAGGGTCATTCCGCCGTCCGGCATCGTGACGAGTTGGGAATTGAACAGATAAGTCCGTATCGCGGTATCCAGGCTCACGCGCGCAGCGGGGACTTCGATGATCGCTGCCCCGGGGATCAACGCCACGAGCTTCGCGTACAAATCGCCGGGCGCTGCAAATGCCTGCGCATGTGTAAACAGCACGTGACCGTTCGCGACCGCCACCACATCGTTGTGAAACGCTCCAGCCGCAATTGCCGCCTCGCTCTGCCGCACCATCAACGTGCGAAGCGGGTCCAGGCCATGGCGTCGTGCGACCGCCTCGCTGGCGTTCCGGTGCTGACGCGACGGGAAGCCGCCCGCCTGACCTTCGCCGTAAACGAAGATTTCAACCGCGGCGCCGTGGTCAGGGGGCACGATCCGCATGAAGTTCGCAGCACCTTCGTCCCCGAATGGGGAGGGCAGGGCGGCATGGACACGGAAGTAGCGTGGGTCGGCGAAGGCGAGACGCAGTTGGCGTTCGGTCTGGGCGACCTCGCTGGCCCGATGCGGCATCGTCGACAGGTTTGCGACCGAGATATGGCATACACCATCGCGCGTGTCGCAAGCAGGCGAAACGGTGCCAGCGTTCGCCGTCCACATCGCCGACGCCGACATCGCATTGGCGACGAGTGCCCGGTCGGCACGCCATGCCGAAGCAAGCACCTCGCTATCGCTTCCATCGAAGCCCAGCGTTCGCAGCCACCCGACGTTGGGTCGACGATGCGGCAGAAAGATACCCTGTGGAAGACGCATCGCCATCATTCGCCGCATCTTGGTGATGCCTTGAAGGGCGGCAAGCCGAGGAGCGGACACGGCGCCCGCATTGGCGGATGATGCGCGATTGCCGAGTGAAAGACCTGCATAATTATGTGTGGGGCCGACGATCCCGTCGAAATTGACCTCGATCATGCGATACTCCTGCCAACGCCGAATTGTTAGCCCATAGCTGAGGCGAACTCGGCGCGAAGTTAATTGCCGGGCGATCTCATGACATAAAGCTCGTTTCCTGTTTTACCATCCGTCCGATCATAAGGGAGGGGATCCGGAACGTGCCCAAAATTCTGGCGCAGGATTCTTAGATTGCGTACCATTTCTTCGCGGTAGCTGTTTGCTCAGTCACGCGCTCGCGGCCGTTCTCTCGCCTCATGACGCCGCTACCGATCTCAACGCTTGCCGAGGGAAGAGTGCTGAGTTACGCTCGTACTACACTATAGCGGGAATCCTGATGCGCGCGCCATATTTTGCCGGCTTTACCGCTCTGCTACTTGCCACGACAGCCGGGGCGCAGTCGGCACCTAAAGCCGAGGTGCCGATCAAGACAGCGGTGACGACCGATGCGAAAGCGCCCAAGGGCAGGCTTTCCGATGCCGCGATACCCAAGGCTTATCGCCTCGACTTCACGATCCTGCCGGAGAAGGACAGTTTTTCCGGGCGTAACGAGATCGACGTCACCCTGAAGGCGCCGACGAAATCGCTCTACATGCACGGTCGCGACCTCAAGATCACCAAGGCAGTCGCGATGATCGGCGGGAAGGCGACGTCCGCGGTCTTCACGCAGGTCGACCAGACCGGCACCGCGCGGCTGGACTTCGCGCAGATGCTTCCCGCCGGCCCGGCAACGCTGGCGTTCGAGTATACCGGCGGCTTGGGCGACAGCGCTTCGGGGCTGTTTCACGTCAAGGTCGGCGACGCCTGGTACAGCTGGACCCAGTTCGAAAGCATCGACGCGCGGGCCGCTTTCCCAAGCTTCGACGAGCCTGGCTTCAAAACGCCGTTCACCGTTTCGCTCACGACGCATCCGGGCTTCGTCGCCGTCAGCAACGCGCCACAGGTTGCGGTCACCAAGGTTACGGGAGGGCTGGAGAAGCACCAGTTCGCCCCGACCAAGCCGCTCCCGACCTACCTAGTCGCGTTCGATACCGGGCCGTTCGTCCACCAGACCGGCATGATCCCGCCAACGCCACAACGCCCCGCGCCGATGCCCTATGGCGCGCTCGCCACCACGGCGCAGAAGGACAAGATGGGCTATGTGATGGCCGAGACGCCGCGCATCGTGTCGTTGCTCGAAAACTATTTCGGCGAGCCGTTTCCCTTTCCCAAGCTGGACCAGATCGGCACGCCGATCATGGCCGGTGCGATGGAGAATGCGGGCGCCGATACGTACGGCGACGGCATCATCTTCCTGGCGCCGGGCGCGACGACCCGCGACAAGCAGGCGTTCGGGATGATCGTCGCGCACGAACTGTCGCATCAGTGGTTCGGCGATCTCGTCACCCCGGCGTGGTGGGACGACATCTGGCTGAACGAGAGCTTCGCCAACTGGATGGGCTATCGGATCGGCAACGAGTGGCGCCCGGAACTCAAGATCGGCGTCGGCGCGCTGGCCGAGGGCTTCGGCACGATGAATACCGATGCGCTGGAGGTCGGCCGCCCGATCCACCAGCCGATCGCCGAGAACGGACAGATCGACTCCGCATTCGACAACATCACCTATGGCAAGGGTGGACAGGTCGTGGCGATGATCGCCGCCTATCTCGGCGACGAGAAGTTCAAGGCTGGCGTACGGCTTCACCTCAAGCGTCACGCCTACGGCAATGCGACGTCGGAGCAGTTCTTCGAATCGATCTCCGATGCGGCAAAGGATCCGCGCGTACTTGCCGCGCTGAAGTCGTTCGTCGATCAGCAGGGTGTCCCGGTCGTCGACGTTCGCCGACAGGGCAATGGTATCGTCGCGACGCAGTCACGCTACGCCTTCCTGGGTTCGGCTCCGCCACCGCTCAGCTGGACGATCCCGTTCTGCGTGCGGGTCGGTGCAGCGAAGCAGTGCTCTCTGCTCGACAAGCCAGCGACGTCTCTTGCCGCGCCGGTTTCCGGCGTGATCATGCCCAATGTCGATGGCGCAGGCTATTATCGCTTCAATCTTGCGGCGGCGGACTGGCAGTCGCTGATCGCAGTCTCAGGGACGTTGTCGCCCGGCGAGGCACTGGCCACCACCGACAGCCTGTGGGCAGCCTTCCGCGCGGGCAAGGCCCCGGCGGCGTGGCTGTTCGCGGAAGCGCGTGCGGTCGCGGCGAACACTGATGCGACCGCCAGCATCGACGGCGGACGGCGGATCACGGGGTTGCGCGCTCGCGGCCTCATCCCCGCGGCTTCGCTGCCCGGGTACCGGGCGGTACTGGCGTCGATCTACACGCCACGGCTCGCCGCGCTCGGGTTCGACCCCGCTGCCGGTGCCTATGCGAAGGACGATCCCGATCGGCAGAGCCTGCGCCACGACCTCGTCGAGCTGGTCTCGGACGAGGCTGGCGACGCTGCTGTCCGCAACACGCTCAAGACCGCTGGCGAAAAATACCTCGCCGGCAACACGGCTGCGCTGGATACCGGTTTCCTCGGCAGCGCGCTGACCGTAGTGGCACAGGAGGGCGGCTTGCCGGTGGTCAAGTCGCTGATCGACAAGGCGCTGGCGAGCGAGGACCCGACCTTCCGGCAGACGGCGATCGGCGCGGCGGCATCCAGCGGGCATGCGGATGCGGCGGCGTATCTGCTCGGACTCGATGACAAGCGGACGCGGAGCTACGACAGGATCGGCCTGATCTTTGGCGTAGTCGGCAATCCCGACACCCGTGATCTCGGTACCGACTGGATCCTGGCCAATTACGACAGGCTTCTGGCTGGCGGTAACGGCATCTTCCTCACCAGCCGTCTTCCTCAAGCCCTCGCCACGCAGTGCGGTGCCGATCGCGCCGATCGGATCGATGCGAAGGTGGGCGCGCTGATCCGCAAGGCCGATGTCGGCGTTCTGGGGTATGAGCGCACGCTGGAGAGCATTCGGCATTGTGGCGTTCTGCGGCAGGCCAAGTCCGCGGAAATCGCGGCTGCGCTCGCGGTCAAATAAGCCGGCGGACTCCGCGGCGTGTCGGGTCGACGATACACGCCGCGGAGTGCGCTCCGACTATCAAGACAGTGGCAAATCTTACCGCTGTTTTTTCGTGACGCTTGCGGTGAAGTCCGGCTCCTTGTTCGCGACCCAGTCGACGAATTTACGCACGGCGGGGTTCGCCAGCAAACCCTCCACGTCCATGCCATGACGCTGCAATTCCGAATTGGTAAAGTTGGCCGTCAAGTTCTGCTGGCAGATCGGGTGCATCGGTACGACGTCCCGCCCGCCGCGGCTTTTTGGAACGGGGTGATGCCAGACGACGATCTTCCCGGTGGGCCGACCGCAGAGCCAGCACGCTAGGGTTTCCGCCGGAGCCTCGTCTTCGCTCGGTACGTCGTCGCTGAAACCGTGTTTGGAATGCTTTCGCGCCATATGGCTGCCGGGCCCCTGCTGTGCCGCCTCACGCGGCGTGATTGATCGTAGCTCTTTGCCGAAATCGTCGAAGTAAGCGACCGGGTAGTTCGCTAGCCGGAAGTCGCGAATGCCCATCCTACACCGTTCGCGCGTCTGTGCGTGCCAACTGTGCGACGACGCGAGGTTCCGGTTGGTCGGCGTCTGTGGCACATCCTCGCCATGGGTGGGGCATCACGAGCAGCAGTTTGGCTGCGTAACGGCGTATTCGGCACGATCGCCATGCTGTGCGGTAGCGCACCAGCGGCGGCGCAGGACGACGCAGGGTTTCAATCGTACATGAGCGTGCTGCGTCAGCAGGCGCTCGCGGAAGGCGTCAGTGCGCGCACTGCGAACGCGGTCTTCCCGACGCTCACTCTCAACACGCGGGTGATCGAGCTTGATCGCGCGCAACCGGGTTCGACCAACCCGAGCGCGATCCCGGCTTTCGCGCCCTACAAGGCACAGCATGTCGATACGGCGCGGATAGCGCGTGGCCGGCAGACCTATCTGGCGCAGCGCTCCAGGCTGCAGCGGATCGAGCGAGAGACCGGCGTTCCGGAATCGATCATGGTCGCGATCTGGGGGCATGAGACGAATTACGGGAGCTATACCGGCAATTTCGACCTCCTCCGCTCGCTCGCCAGCCTCGCCTATGAAGGGCGCCGCCGATCGCTGTTCGCAGGCGAGTTCATCGCCGGCCTGAAAATGCTTGATCGCGGCGTCACGCGCGACCAATTGAAGGGCAGCTGGGCAGGGGCGACCGGCAATCCCCAATTCCTGCCGTCGATCTATCTTCGCCTGGCGCGCGACGGCGACGGCGACGGCCGCGCCGATATCTGGAACAGCCCGGCCGATACGCTCGCTTCGATCGGCAATTACTTCACCGACGCCGGCTGGCGCGCAGGTCAGCCTTGGGGCGTTGCTGTCAACGTGCCGGCTCGCCTCGACCGGTCGCAGGTCCGCAACCGGCTGGTGTCACCGCGCTGCCCTCGCGTGTTCGAGCGGCATAGCGGCTGGCGGACGATCGCCGAGTGGCGCGCGCTCGGCGTCACACCGCAGGGCCGAAGCTTGCCCGCCGATAGCGTGATGGCGACGTTGCTCGAACCGGACGGGCAGGGCGCCACCGCTTATCTGCTCACCAGCAACTATCGCGTGATCCTCGATTACAACTGCTCCAACTTCTACGCGCTCTCGGTCGGGTTGCTGGCCGATGCGGTCGAGCGCTAGGACCATCGCCCTGGCGTTCGCGCTGGCGGCCTGCAGCAATTCGCGCGAAAGCGTCGGCGCGGTATTCCCGGCCGGTGGCAGCCTTTACGGCAGCTACAAGGATACCGGGCTAGCCAGTTGGTATGGCGAGGAATTGTCCGGAGGCCGTACGGCGTCGGGCGAAGCGTTCGATCCCGGCGCGATGACCGCCGCGCATCGCACCTTACCGCTAGGGTCGTTCGTCGAAGTGACGTCGGTCGAGACCGGCCGGTCGATTCTGGTCCGGATCAACGACCGCGGGCCCGGCCGGCGGGACCGGATGATCGATCTCTCGCGTGCCGCGGCGCATCTGTTAGGCACCGATCGTCAGCAGATCGCAACCGTCCGTATCCGCTCGATCGTGCCGAGTGCCCGCGACGCCTCGCTGCTGCGCGCCGGGAAGGCCGTCGGGGTCCGGACCCCGACCTATACGCAAGCCTATAGCATCGACACGGCGCCGACGCACGAACCCGTTCCAGCCTTCGCGCCCGGACGGCGCTACGTGCTCCAGGTCGCAACCTTCTCGAACGAGGGGCGCGCCGAGGCGCTGGCGAAGCGCCTCAATGTCAAGATCGTCAAGGGCGGTGGCCTGTACCGCGTTCGCATCGGCCCGTTCAAAGATGCCGCCAGCCTGCAACGCGCGCGTGACGCGGTCGCCGAGCGCGGCTATGACGATGCACAGGTCCTGCCTACGGATTGAGTTCCCTTTTGCTCACGGAATACCCCATGAAGAAGCTGATCGTCGCCCCGCTCGTCGCCATCGCGCTGGCGCACCCGTCCATCGCTGCCGCGCCGCAATTCCAGACTGCTGCGCCGATCGCCTATATGGAGGATCTCTCGTCGGGCGCGGTGCTGTTCGCGCGCGACGCGGACCGCCGCATGCCGCCGGCATCGCTCGCAAAGATGATGACGGTCTATGTCGCGTTCGACATGGTCAAGAAGGGCGAGTTGAAGCTCGACCAGATGATGACAGTGCGGCCCGAGACCTGGGCGAAATGGCACGGGCCGGCAGCAGGTTCGACGATGTTTCTGTCATCGGGTGAGAACGTCAGCGTCGCCAACCTCCTGTACGGGATCGTCACGCTGTCGGGCAACGACGCGTGCATCGTGCTCGCCGAGGGCATTTCCGGGTCCGAGCAGGCGTTCACCGAGCGGATGAACCGCAAGGCCGCCGAACTCGGCCTCAAGGACAGCCATTTCGGTACCGCGAACGGCTGGCCCGACAACGGCGTCACCTATGTCACCGCGCATGATCTGGCCAAGCTCGCCGCGGCGACGATCACCAACTATCCCGATCTCTACAAGCAATTCTATTCGAAGCGCGATTTCACCTGGGGCAAGACGATGGGCGGCAGCGCCATTACCCAGGCGAACCGCGACCCCATCCTCGGCCGCGTCGCCGGCGCAGATGGTCTGAAGACCGGGCATACCGAGGAGGCCGGCTATGGCTTCACCGGATCCGCCGTGCAGAATGGCCGCCGCCTGGTGATGGTCGTCGCCGGCCTGACCAGCTCGGGCCAGCGCGCCGAGGAATCGGTACGCTTCATGGAATGGGGCTTTCGCGCGTGGCAGTCCAAGCCGATAGTGGCGAAGGGCAAGAAGGTCGAAACCGCCTCGGTCCAGCTCGGCGATTCGTCCTCGGTCGGGCTGGTAGCGCCCAAGGCTCTGACCGTGACACTGCCCGCGGGCACCTCGCCCAATCTGACCGCGAAGGTCGTGTATGACGGCCCGATCAAGGCGCCGATCAAGGCCGGCCAGCATATCGCCGATCTCGTCGTGACGACATCCGACGGGCTCCAGCAGACCATGCCGCTGGTCGCCGAGAAGGACGTCGCCGAGGCCGGCTTCTTCGGTCGCGCATGGGCAGGGCTGACCGGCTTCTTCGGCTGATGATTTCGGCGCCGACGGCGTTGCAGGCATGATGCCGATCATCGGCAACACCGCCGCGCAGGCCGCCTTTATAGCGGCGATGCGCGGCGGTTCGTTGCATCACGCGTGGCTGATCGCCGGGCCGCAGGGCGTCGGCAAGGCAAGCTTCGCACGCGCTGCCGCAATGCGGATGCTGGCGGATGCGGCCGACCCGGATAGCGGGTCGACCGGGCTGGAGGTCCCCGAGGGGAACAGGACGCGGTCGCTGATGGAGGCGGGGTCGCATCCCGATTTTCGCGTGCTCGCACGGTTGCCGAAGGATCCCGACAAGCCCGACCAGGATCTCGCGCGCAGCATCACGATCGCGCAGGTGCGGACGCTGCAACCGCTCTTTGCGACCACGCCGTCGATGAGCCCGCGGCGCGTCGTGGTGATCGACGCGATCGACGATCTGGAGCGGGGCGGGGCGAATGCGCTGCTCAAGAACCTCGAGGAACCGCCGGCTGGGACGATCTTCCTGCTCGTCAGCCATGCGCCGGGCCGGTTGCTGCCGACGATCCGGTCGCGGTGTCGGTTGTTGCGGTTCGAGGCACTCTCGGACGACGAGGTCGCGACCGCGATCCGGACGTTGCAGCCTGATGCCGACGAGGGCGAGGTCGCGGCGCTGGTGCGGGCAAGCGGCGGGGCGCCCGGCCGCGCGCTGCGCTATGCCGGGCTCGACATCGCGGCGATCGACGATGCTATCGCCGCGATTGCGCAGGACGGCGACCGGGATAACGGACGCCGGTTGAAGCTCGCCAAGGCGCTCGGGCTCAAGGCCGCGCAACCGCGCTACGAAGCGTTCCTCGACCGCGCGCCTGCGTTTATTGCCGACGCCGCACGGATCCGTTCGGGGTCGGCGCTGCGATCCGCGCTCGATGCGCACGCTGCGGCACGCGAGCTCGCGGGTGCGGCGATCGGCCTGTCGCTCGATGCGCAGGCCACGGTGTTCGAGATGGCGGGGATCGTCGCGACATTACGCCGTTGATCGGCCCGCACAGGCTTCACCTGATCGGGGTGATGCTCTAGGAGCGCGGCATGGCCGATCCTTTCTATATCACCACCGCGATCCACTATCCCAATGGCCGTCCGCATATCGGCCATGCGTACGAGATGATCGCCGCCGACTCGATCGCCCGCTTCCAGCGTCAGGCGGGACGCGACGTGCTGTTCCAGACCGGCACCGACGAGCATGGCCTCAAGATGGTCCAAGCCGCGCGCGACCGCGACATGCCCGTGCGTGACCTGTCCAACGAAATGTCGTCGTATTTCCACGAGATGGCGGATCGTCTTGGCATCTCGTATGACCGCTTCATCCGCACGGTGGACGAGGATCATTACGCCGCCAGCGCCGCGATCTGGCAGGCGATGGCGGATGCGGGCGACCTGTATCTCGACCGCTACGAGGGCTGGTATTCGGTCCGCGACGAGGCGTTCTACGACGAGTCCGAACTGACCGGGGAGGGCGACGATCGCCGCTCGCCACAAGGCACGCCAGTCGAGTGGACCGCCGAGGAGACCTGGTTCTTCCGCCTGTCCAGATATCAGCAACCGTTGCTCGATCTCTTCGCGGCCAATCCCGATTTCATCCGTCCCGAAAGCCGCCGCAACGAAGTGATGCGCTTCGTCGAGGGAGGACTCAAGGATCTGTCGGTCTCGCGCACCAGCTTCGACTGGGGCGTTCCGGTGCCGGGCAGCCCCGGACACGTCATGTATGTGTGGGTCGATGCGCTCACCAATTACCTGACGGGGATCGGCTACCCCGACATGACCGGCGACAAGGCGAAATACTGGCCCGCGGATATCCATCTGATCGGCAAGGACATCGTCCGCTTCCACGCAGTCTATTGGCCGGCATTCTTGATGTCAGCCGGCATCCCGCTGCCCAAGAGCGTGTTCGGCCACGGTTTCCTCCTGACGCGCGGCGAGAAGATGTCGAAGTCGGTCGGCAACGTTGTCGATCCGATGGCGCTGGCCGATGCGTTCGGCGTCGATGCGCTGCGTTATTTCTTCCTGCGCGAGGTGAGCTTCGGCCAGGACGGCAGCTACTCCCCCGAGGCGATCGTGACACGCGTCAACGCCGAGCTTGCGAACAGCTTCGGCAACCTCGCGCAGCGGACGTTATCGTTCATCGCCAAAAACTTGGGCGGCGAGTTTCCCACGGCCGGTACGGTTCAGGATGCCGACGGTGAGCTGATCGAGGAGGTCGTCGTGGCCTGCGCCGGGTTCAAGTCGGGCTTTACCGATCTCGCGCTGTCGCAAGGGATCGAGGCGTGGATGCGCGGCGTGTTCGCCTGCAACCAGTATATCGATGCGCAGGCGCCCTGGGCTCTCCGCAAGACCGATCCCGAGCGGATGAACGCGGTGTTGCGCACGCTGGTCCGCGCGATCCGCATGCTCGCGATCGCGATCCTGCCGGTCGTGCCGGAGTCCGCGGGCAAAGTGCTCGACCAGATCGGCGCGACGGAACGCGATCACGCGGCGATCGACGATGACGGCTGGTACGATCGGATCGCTGCCTCCGACTTCCGGATCGCACCGCCTTCGCCCGTCTTCCCGCGTCTCGAACTGCCCGCGGAGGCCTGATGCTCGCCGACAGCCACTGCCACCTGAACTACAAGGGCCTCGTCGAGGACCAGCAGGCGGTGCTCGACCGCGCCCGTGCGCGTGGCGTCACGGCGATGCTCAACATCTCGACACGGGAGAGCGAGTGGGATGATATCGTCGCCACCGCCGAGCGCGAGCCGGACGTCTGGGCGACGATCGGCATCCATCCCAACGAGGCGGATACCTATCCCAACGTCGATGCGGCCAAGCTGATCGAGCGGGCACGGCATCCTCGGGTCGTCGGCCTCGGCGAAAGCGGCCTCGACTATTTCCGCGACACCTCCGATCGCGCCCGTCAGCAGGCGAGTTTCCGCGCGCACATCGCCGCGTCACGCGAGACTGGCTTGCCGATCGTCGTCCACACCCGTGATGCCGAGGACGATACCGCCGCGATCATGGCCGAAGAAATGGGGAAGGGGGCCTATCCCGGCGTCATCCATTGCTTCACGGCAAGCGGAGCTTTCGCCGACAAGGCGTTGGACTTGGGCCTTTATATCTCGATCTCCGGGATCGTCACGTTCAAGAACGCGCGTGATCTCCAGGAGACTGCCGCGCGCCTGCCGATCGAGCGGTTGCTGATCGAGACCGACGCGCCGTTCCTCGCCCCGGTGCCGCACCGGGGCAAGACCGGTGAACCCGGCTTCGTCGCCGACACCGCGCAGTTCCTCGCCGATCTGCGCGGGGAAAATGTCGAGGAATTGTCGCGACGTACCGCGGAGAATTTCCACGCGCTGTTCGCCAAGACGCGGGTGTCCGGGGCGGTCGCATGAAGATCACGATCCTCGGCTCCGGCACATCCTCCGGCGTGCCGCGGATCGGCAACGACTGGGGCGACTGCGACCCCACCGAGCCGCGCAACCGGCGCACGCGTGCGTCCGCTCTGGTCGAGCATGACGGCACCCGGATCCTGATCGACACCAGCCCCGACATGCGCGAGCAGTTGCTGGCGGCTGAGATCGACCGGGTCGACGCGATACTCTGGACGCACGACCATGCCGATCACTGCCACGGCATCGACGACGTGCGGCAACTCTTCCATGCGACCGGTACGCCGGTCCGTGGCTATGCGCGGCCGTTCACGCTCGCGGCGCTGGACGCGCGGTTCACCTATGCCTTTCACGGTCGCCCCGGCTATCCGCCGACGATAGCGGGCGAGATATTGCCGGACCGACTGACGATCGGTGGCATCGACATCCGCGTCACCGACCAGCCGCACGGCAGCATCCACGCCGCTGGCCTGCGGTTCGACGCGGGCGGTGTGTCGATCGGATATGCAACCGATTTCAACGTGATGACCGATGACATGGCCAGCCTGTATCAGGATCTGGACATCTGGGTCGTCGACGCTCTCCGCCGCCGACCACATCCGACACACATGGAATTGCCGGCCGTTCTGAACTGGGTGGAACGCCTGACGCCAAAGCGCACCGCGTTGATTCACATGGACAATACCATGGATTACGCGACGCTGCGGCATGAACTCCCGGCTGGCGTCGAGCCGGGCTATGACGGGCTAGTCCTCATCGCATGACCGGCGACCGCGCAGCCCAGTTCGCGCTGTACGCTGTCATGCTGGTCCTGCCGCTGTCCGCGCTGGTAGCGCGCCGGTTGCCGCTGAAACCCGTGCTGAAAATGGCCCTGGCCTGGGTCGCGATCTTTGTCGTGGCTTTGCTGATCGCGAGCCAGCGGGACCGGCTGTCGGGACTGAAGACCCTGTTCGCAGACCAGCAGGTCAGCGGTACCGAAACGCGGATACGCATGGCCGAGGACGGGCATTTCTGGGCCGATGTCGATATCGACGGCATACGCCGGCGCATGCTGATCGACAGCGGTGCGACGACGACCGCGCTGTCGACGGCCACTGCGAAGGCTGCGGGACTCGATAGCGACGAAAGCCCGTTCCCGGTGATCATCTCGACCGCAAACGGCGACGTGTCGGCGCGGACCGCAACGGCCAAGCGCATCACGATCGGCACGATCACCGCGACCGATCTTGGGATCGTCACGGCGCCGTCGTTCGGGGACACCGACGTCATCGGCATGAACTTTCTATCGAAGCTGGGATCGTGGCAGGTCGAGAACGCCACGCTCATCCTGACCCCGATCCAAGAATAGATTTTACATAATGTATATTATCGATCTTTTGATAGGCAGCGGACTGATGCCAATTTACAGGTGCCCCCTATGATCGAACGCCTCACTTCCATCATGGCGCGGCTGCGTGATCCGGTCGACGGATGCGAATGGGATCGGGTGCAGACCTGGTCGACGATCGCGCCGTACACGATCGAAGAAGCGTATGAAGTTGCCGACGCGATCGCCCGCGACGACCCCGCCGATCTCAAGGACGAACTTGGCGACCTGTTGCTCCAGGTCGTGTTCCACAGCCGTATCGCCGAGGAATCGGGTGCGTTCACGCTGGCCGACGTCGTCGCCGCGATCAGCGACAAGATGGAGCGCCGCCACCCGCACATCTTCGGCGATGCGGTGACGTCGCCCGGATGGGAAACGATCAAGGCCGGCGAACGTGCGGAGAAGTCCGATCCCAGCGCGTTGGCCGGCGTCGCGATCGGCCTGCCCGCCTTGTCGCGTGCCGAGAAATTGCAGAAGCGTGCAGCGCGCGTGGGGTTCGACTGGCCCGATGCAGCGGGGCCGCTTGCGAAGGTTTTCGAGGAAATCGAAGAGGTTCGCGAAGCCGGCTCGGATACCGTGGCAGAAGAGATCGGCGACCTGCTCTTCGCGGTGACGAACTGGGTCCGCCATCTCGGTGTCGATCCCGAAGCCGCGTTACGCGCGGGCAATGCCAAATTCGAGGCGCGCTTTCGGGCGATCGAGGTTGATGGCGGCGACGCATTCGCCGCCATCAACCTCGATCAGAAGGAAGCCCTGTGGCAGGCGGTCAAGCGTCGCGGCGGATGAACCGGTCGTAGTCGCTTTCTGACAGTCGCACGTCGTAGGTCGTCTCGAGTTCGTCGTCCAAGCTGCCGAGCACCTCGCCGTGCGCATGCAGCCACGCCGCACCCGCACCGTCGGTTGCATCGAGCGTGATGCTGTACCGGCGATGCGCGCCGGTCAGCTTGGCGGCGACCTGGTGGATCAGTTCGTCCACCCCTTCCCCGCTCAGCGCCGAAATCGCGACGACATCGTCGCGGTGCGCAGCCTGCGCGGCGATCTCGTCATGCGTATCGGCATCGAGCAGATCGAGCTTGTTCCAGACCTCGAAACGCGGCGTGTTCTCATCCACGCCGATCTCGGCCAGCACGGTTTCGACGTCCGTCCGCTGCGCCTCGGTATCTGGATGCGCGATATCACGGATGTGGACGAGCAGATCGGCGGACACGACCTCCTCCAGCGTCGCCTTGAACGCGGCGACCAGCTGGGTCGGCAGATCCGAGACGAACCCCACCGTGTCGGACAGGATAGCCTTGTCGATGCCGGGTAACTGGATCTGCCGCAGCGTCGGATCCAGCGTCGCGAACAGCAGGTCCTCTGCCATCACGTCGGCGCCCGTAAGCCGGTTGAAAAGCGTCGACTTGCCCGCATTGGTATAGCCGACCAGCGCGATCACCGGCCACGGCGCACGCTGGCGCCGCTCGCGGTGAAGCCCCCGCGTACGGCTGACCTGCTCGAGCTCGCGCTTGAGCCGAGCCATACGGTCGCGGATCAGGCGGCGATCCGCTTCGATCTGGGTCTCACCCGGACCGCCGAGGAAGCCGAAGCCACCGCGCTGGCGTTCGAGATGGGTCCAGCTGCGGACCAGCCTGCCCGCCTGATAATCGAGATGCGCCAGTTCGACCTGCAAGCGCCCCTCGGCGGTCGCCGCACGCTCGCCGAAGATCTCGAGGATCAGGCCGGTGCGATCGATGACCTTGGTTTCTAGCGCCTTTTCGAGATTGCGCTGCTGGATCGGGCTGAGGCTCGCGTCGAACACGACGAGCCCCGCCCCCTCCATCCGAACCTGCGCCGCAAGCATCTCCACCTGGCCGCTGCCGATGAGCGTGGCCGGCTTGGGCTGGCGGACGCGGTAGGCGATCCGTTCGACAACCTCGACGCCGATTGCGGCCGCAAGGCCCGCGGTCTCCTCAAGGCGTGCATCGACGTCGCGCGAAGCGTCGCCCTGATCGGGAAGGACGACGATCGCACGCGCACCGCGCGCGAACTCGTCCCGGTCGCGTTCGAAACCGCTACTCAATCGCCGTTGTCCGCATCATCTGCGTCATCCACATCATCCGTATCGGTGGGTTCCTCGGCGAGGTTCAGCGGGCGCGCCGGCTGGATCGTCGAGACCGCGTGCTTGTAGACGAGCTGTGCCATGCCCTCGCGCTGAAGCAGCATGCAGAACAGGTCGAAGCCGGCGATCTGGCCCTGCAGCATGACGCCGTTGATCAGGAACATCGTCACGCTGTCTTCGGACTTGCGCACTGCGTTCAGGAAAATGTCCTGCAACAACGGGTGCTTCTTCTGGTTCTCTCCGACCGCGTCGACGATCGCCGACACGTCCATCGGGCCGGCGGGCATGATCGTCGAGATCGCGTGCTTGTAGATCAGCTGCGACTGGCCATCACGGCGGAGCAGTACGGAAAAATTATCGAACCATGTGACGATGCCCTGGAGCTTCACGCCCTTGACAAGGAACATCGTGACCGGCGTCTTGGAGCGCCGGAGTGCGTTCAGGAAGAGGTCCTGAAGCGAGCCTGGTTTATCGGCCAATGGGATAACCCTTTGTTTTTGGCGGGACTTTGCCCGCAAGGCGCTGTTTCCCAGCGTCGGAGATGCACCCGATTACCAGGTACGGTACTGATCTATGATCGACACCCCCGTAGTTCCAGAGGGCGGCGAAATTGCGGCGCCTTATTCGTCGCGTGTTTCGGTGATGCCGAGCAGCTTGAGTTTGCGGTGGAGTGCCGATCGCTCCATGCCGATGAAGCTGGCGGTGCGGGAGATATTGCCCGAGAAGCGCCGGATCTGGACGCGGAGATATTCGCGCTCGAATGTCTCGCGCGCCTCCCGCAGCGGCGATCCCATGATCGCGGTGCCGCCCGCCGCCCCCATGTCGCCCTGATCGCCGAGCACTTCGGCGGGCAACAGGTCGATGTCGATCCGGCCGATGCGATCGCCAGGCGCAAGGATGATCGTCCGCTCGACGACGTTGCGCAACTGGCGGACGTTGCCGGGCCAGTCATAGGATTGCAACGCGACCATCGCATCGGGTGCGATCTCGGGCGTCGGCACGCGGCGTTCGGACGCGTAATGCGCGATGAAATGCTGGACCAGCGCGGGGATGTCCTCGCGGCGATCAGACAGCGGCGGGATCGTCACGGGGACGACGTTGAGGCGGTAATACAGGTCTTCGCGAAAGCGCCCCTCGGCAATCTCAAACACGAGGTCGCGCGCCGTCGCCGAGACGACGCGGACGTCGACCTTCACGACGCGCGTACCGCCGACGCGCGTAAAACTCTGATCGGTCAGCGCACGCAAGATCCGCGCTTGCGTCGTGATCGGCATGTCGGCGATCTCGTCGAGGAACAACGTGCCGCCATGTGCCTGCTCGAACAGGCCGGGACGGACGAGATCGCCCGCCTCCTCGACCCCAAACAGTTCCTCGTCGACCCGCTCGGGCGTCATCCGCGCCGCGCTCACGATGATGAACGGCGCGTCCGTGCGAAGGCTCCAGCCATGAAGCAGCCGGGCAGCGACCTCTTTGCCGACACCCGCCCCGCCCATAATCAACACACGGCTGCCGGTCGCGGCAACGCGCTTGAGGGTCGCGCGCACGCCGTTGATCGAGCCGGAACTACCCGTCAGATCGGTCTCGCGGCCGACCGTAGCGCGCAACGACGCGACCTCTCGGCGGAGGCGTTCGGTTTCGGTCGCGCGCGCGACCATGAGCAACAGTCGCTCGGCCTCGAACGGCTTTTCGATGAAGTCGGACGCGCCCCGCCGGATCGCGGCCACTGCGGTATCCAGATTGCCATGCCCCGAGATCACCAGCACCGGGATCGACGGATCGCGACGCTTGATCTCGTCGAGCAACTCTAGCCCGTCGAGCCGCGACCCCTGGAGCCAGACGTCGAGCAGCACTAGCGACGGGCGCCGTGCAGCGATTGCCTCAAGCGCAGTATCGCTGTCGCCGGCGTCGCGAGTATCATAGCCCTCGTCCTCCAGGACGCCGGCTACCAGTTCGCGAATGTCACGTTCGTCGTCTACTACGAGAATATCGAGCGCCATCAAATCATGTCCGGTTGCGAGTCATCATGGGGAGTTGGCCCTCCCCTGCCAACTCGGGTGGCGATGCCCTCTGGTCGAGCGCGGCCAGCGCCTTGGCGTCGAAGATCATGGTGACAACAGTGCCACCGCCCGGTCGATCGGAAAACCCAATCGTTCCACAATGCTCCTCAATGATCTTCTTGACGATGGCAAGCCCGAGACCGGTGCCGCGCGCGCGCGTCGTCACATAGGGCTCGACGATACGATCACGATCAACGGGCAGGCCGATACCCGTATCGGCCACCTGGATGCTGACGCTACGCCCTTGATCCCGGGATAAGATCATGGTCACCGATCCACCGGGTTCGGACCGCGTTTCAATAGCTTCGACGGCGTTCTTAACGATGTTCGTGAGCGCCTGCCCAATCTGCCGTCGGTCGCATACAAGCGTAAGCCCAGGATCGTCGTTGACCAGCTGAAAGCTGATGGCCGGATGCGCCACTTCGTGCAAAAACAACGCCTGACGAGCCGCATCAACTAGCGATTCCTCGCGGAATACCGGCTTGGGCATTCGCGCAAACGACGAGAACTCATCGACCATGCGCCGAAGATCGCCAACCTGCCGAATGATCGTGTCGGTAAGCCGCGAGAACGTGCCGTCCTGCGCCTCGATCTTGCCGCCATAGCGGCGTTGCAACCGCTCCGCCGCAAGCTGGATGGGCGTCAACGGGTTTTTGATCTCATGCGCGATCCGGCGTGCGACGTCGGACCATGCCGCGCGGCGTTGATCGAGCAGTTGTTGGGTAATGTCATCGAACGTCAGGATCGGTCCCGTTGCTGGACGCGCGATGCGGACCGCCAGGGTCCGCGCGTCGCCCCCCTGCCCGACTTCGACGATCGCTTCACGGCCGCCGTCGTCGATTATCGCATCAAGTTCAGGCGCAACATCGGCGAGCCGGCGTCCGACCAGTCCGCCGGCGTCAGTCCCCAGTAACGCCGTCGCCGAGTCGTTCGCAATCGTGATCGTCCGCTCGCGCCCCGTCGCGATAACGCCTGCAGAAACCCCCGCCATCACCGCTTCGATCAGCGCACGCCGGTTTTCCAGCTGGCTGTTCGCGGTAACGAGTTCGGTATTTTGTTCCTGCAGCCGCCCGGTCATCTGGTTAAACGCGTTCGCGAGCGTGCCGACCTCGTCGCGGCTCCGCGGATCGGGGACACGTGCGGTCAGGTCGCCGGCCGCGACGCGCCGTGCCGCATCGACCAATTCACCGACCGGGCGCACCAAACGGTCGGCAACCGCCAGTGCGATCCAGACCGCAATGCCGACGATCAACAGCGAGATCGCAAGCAGGGCCGCATTGAAGCGCAACTGAAGGCTTCGCGCGCGCGCCAGCAACGAACGGTAGCTGGTCAGCACCTCGCTAGCGCGCGCCGTCTGCTCCGACATCTGCTTCGTGTCTTCAACGCGGCCCGCGTACAGGAACAGCTCGTCGGAGCCGGGCAGCAGCGTGATCGTCTGAATCCGGTCGCCCGTTACGGTAACGACGGCGGACTGCCCCGCGCGGAGCCTGGCGATCGTCTGCGGCGTGACCTGTCGCGCGAAATCGATCTTGTAGGGATCGACGACGGCTAGGGTCTGGATCTCGTTCTCCGACGAGACCTTGAACAAGGCCGCTTCCGACAGGCTGCGGAAATAGACCTGTTGCAGGAACCAACCGGGAAAGTCCGGGCTTTGCAGCGCACGTTCGCGAAGATAGCCCGACATGTCGCCGGCCATCGTCACCGTCGCCTCCTGCCAGCGGTTGAGCTGACGCGCGTAGGACGATTGGGCGAGCGACGTCGCGTTTTCGAGCATCCCGCGCGCCTGGTCCGAATACCAGAACTGGACGCCGTACTGGAACAACAGCGACGCAAAGATCGTGACGAGCAGCATCGGTACCGCCGCGACGATCGAGAACAGCGCCACCAACCGGACATGCAACCGGCCACCGCCGCCGACCGGCGACCGCGCCGCGCGCCGCATCGCGATCCGTCGCCCGAGCAGCATCAGCAAGGCGATACCCGGCACCAGATTGGCTACGAGCAGGAAAGCAACCAGCAGAGGCGGGATCAGACGCTGCGGAGCGTCGCTGCCGACGATGACGAAATAGCTCGCCAAGGCCGTAGCGATGGCCACGGCCAGCACCAGCATCTCAACGGCGGGCGTTACGGCGAACCCCGAACCAGGCTCGTCATCATCCACAGATAGCGTCGTGGAAGCGATCATCGTTGCCGTGATACAACGTCAACCGTTGCCGGGAAACCACATAATGACGGATTAGCGCCGACGTTTCAGCGGCGACTTGCGTCGTCGACCCGGACGGCCTCAGCCATGTCGATCCCGAGCGTATCGAGTCGCTTGCGCAACGTATTCCGGTTGATCCCCATCGCCCGCGCCGCCCGAAGCTGATTCTGACCGTGCCGCGCGAGCATGACTTCGATCAGCGGTCGCTCGACGTCGCCGATCACGCGGTCGTACAGCGTGCCGTCGTCAAGCGCCTTCGGATCCTCGCGTGCGATCCGCTCGATCAGCGCGCGAACCGCATGACCGATGTCCACGTCGATGGACTGCGCGCTCGCGCCGCTGGTACCGATCATCGCGCGGATAACGTCGGCGCCGATCACCTCGTCACGCGCCAATACCGCAAGCCGGCGCATGAGGTTCTCGAGTTCCCGAACATTGCCGGGCCAGTCGTGCGCGCCGAGCTCAGTCAGTGCATCGCCGGCAAGCTGTCGCCGAGGCAGCCCCTGCACCGCCGCCTGATCGAGAAAATGACGCGCGAGCAAGGCAATGTCCTGGCGACGTTCGCGCAAGGCGGGAAGTTCGATCGGGACGACGTTCAGACGGTAGAACAGATCCTCGCGAAACTGCCCGCTCGCGACCTGCGCCGAGAGATCGCGATTGGTGGCGGCGACGATGCGGACGTCGACGCGGATCGTGCGGGCGCCACCGACACTGGTGAATTCACCGGACTGGAGGACGCGAAGCAGCCGGGTCTGGGCCTCCATCGGCATGTCGCCGATCTCGTCCAGGAATAGCGTGCCACGCGATGCCTGTTCGAACCGGCCGGCGTTGCGGGTGGCGGCGCCGGTGAACGCGCCACGCTCGTGCCCGAACAGCTCGGCTTCGATCAGTTCGCGCGGAATAGCCGCCATGTTGATCGCGACGAACGGCGCCGCGCTGCGTGGGCCCAGGTCATGGATCGCACGTGCGACGAGTTCCTTGCCGGTCCCCGATTCGCCCGAGATCAGCACAGTCAGGTCGTTCGAAACGACCCGCGCGATGACGCGGTACACGTCCTGCATCGCCGAGGACCGTCCGATGAGCGGCAGCGCCCGGTCCTCGTCGCGGAGATCGTCGTCGGACACCATGCCGCCGCGCGCAAGCGCTCCCGTAACCGCGCGAGCGAGAACGTCCAGATCGAACGGCTTGGGAAGATACTCGTAGGCACCGACCTCCGCGGCGCGAACCGCGGTGGTCAGCGTGTTCTGCGCGGACAGGACGATGATCGGCAGCAGGGGGAAACGCGCCGCGATGCTGCGGACATGATCGATGCCGTCGCCGTCGGGAAGAATGACGTCGGTGACGATCACGTCGGGCAACGACACCGCGAGTGCGCGTTCGAGCTGTGCCAGGCTGTCCGCGACGGAGACGTCATGGCCCGCGCGCCGCAAGGCCTGTGCGACGACGGTCCGGATCGCCGCATCGTCGTCGACGACCAATATCGTGCTCAAGACGCCGCCCTTGGCAGCAACAGGCGGAGAACGGTCATTTCCGGGATCCCTTCTCGGGCGTATTGGACGATGCCGCCCATGTCTCTCGTCAGCTTGTCGACGAGCGCGAGGCCAAGCCCCTGCCCTTCGCGCCGACCGGATACGAACGGATCGAACAGGTGGTCGGCGATGTCGGCCGGTGCGCCAGGACCGTTGTCGAAAATGCAGATTTCGATCGGAAGCGGCAGGCGCGGCTTGCCGGGAGCCGAGCTGACCGTGATACCATGACGGTAAGCCGTCGTCATTATGATCCGCGGTTTACGTTCGTTTCTAACGGCTTCTCGGGCGTTCTTGAGCAGGTTTATGACGATCTGCAGCAGCGCGTCGCGGTTGATCTGTGCAGGCGGAAGCGATGGATCGAAGCGTTCCTCGATCGTGATGCCCCGTGCGAACCCGGCAAGTGCAAGGCGACGGGCGTGACCGAGCAGCGGGTAGATGTTCTCGCTGGCGAGCGGCAAGGGCCGCGTGTCGCTGAAATCCTGCATGCGGTCGATCAGTGCGGCGATGCGATCGACTTCGGTAACGATCAGGGTCGTGAGTTCGCCCGTACCCAGCAGTTGCGCCGCGCCGCGAATACCAGACAGCGGATTCTTGATTTCGTGCGCGAGCATCGCCGCGGCACCCACCGCCGCCCTTGCTCCGGCGGCGCGATCCGCGGAGTGCCCGAGCCGCCGAGAGGTCGCAGATGCGTGCAGGGTGATCGCGCGCCAGCCAGGATAATCGGCGATCTGCGTCTCCGCGAAATCGACGCGGATCTTGACGCCACGCACCGTCGAGATCTCCGTGTCGTAGACCGCCAGCCCGTGCCCGTCTCGATTTCGCGGATCATCCGGCGGCGGGATGACCGCATCGACCGGTTGGCCGACCATCAACCGTTCCGACAGGTTCAACAGTTGCTCGGCAAGCGCATTGGCGTGTGCGACCCTATAATCGGGATCGACGACCACCACCGCCACCGGCAGTGCGGCGAAGAGTTCCGCGAACCCCGGCCGATTGCGTGATGGCGTGTCAGGCCGCTGCAAGGTCACGCCATGGGGCGTAGAACTCGGCCAGCATCGCCTTGACCTGCTTGGGATCCGGGATCTGGTTCACCTTGTTGCGGAACTCGGCCGATCCGGGCAGCCCCTTGGTGTACCAGCCGATGTGCTTGCGCGCCATATTGACCCCGGTCTCGATCCCGTAATGTTCGAGCATCGCCTCGTAATGGCCTGCAATCGCGTCATATTGCTCGGTTATCGACGGGTCTTCGATGCGTCGGCCGGTGGCGAACCACTCCATCACCTGACCCAGCACCCAAGGGCGACCATAGGCACCGCGACCGACCATCAGGCCATCCGCGCCCGACTGGTCCATCGCCGCTTCGGCGTCCTCGATGGTACAGATATCGCCGTTGACGATCACCGGCACGCTCACTGCATCCTTGACCTTGCGGACGAAGCCCCAGTCGGCGTTGCCCTTGTACATCTGGTTGCGCGTGCGGCCGTGGACGGTGATCAGCTTGATGCCGAGATCCTCGGCGATCCGCGCGAGGTCGGGCGCGTTGAGGCTGTCATGGCACCAGCCCATTCGCATTTTCAGCGTCACCGGTACGTCGACCGCCTTCACGGTGGCCTCGATGATTGCGCTGGCGAGCTTGGTGTCGCGCATCAGCGCCGAGCCCGCGTCGCCGTTGACGACCTTCCGCACCGGACAGCCCATGTTGATGTCGATGATCGCCGCGCCGCGATCCTGGCTGAGCTTGGCGGCCTCGCCCATCTCGTATGGCGTGCAGCCGATCAACTGCATCGAGACCGGTTCCTCCAGCCGGTCCCACGCCGCCTTCTGCAGCGACTGGCGCGTTTCGCGGATCGCCGCCTGGCTCGCGACCATCTCGGTCACGTTGAGGCCCGAGCCATAGCGTCGCACGAGCGTGCGGAACGGCATGTCGGTGACGCCGGTCATCGGCGCGAGCACGACGGGGCTTTCGATCCGGACGGGACCGATCTGGATGGGAGATAGATTACGCATGAATGTGCCTGAAAAAGAGGCATCGCCCTACCCTGTCCCGCGCTCGGTCGCAAGACTGGCGAGGGTCCGGACGAACCGCTAGGTCGCGACGATGACACAGGCACATCGTATCGTTGCGATCATCGTCGCCGCCGGAACCGGCGTGCGCGCCGGGGGATCGGTTCCCAAGCAGTATGCGCGGATCGCCGGGCGTCCGATGGTCACCTATTCCTACGACGCGTTTTCCGCGCATCCCGCCATTGCCGAGACGATCGTCATCATCGGTGAAGGGCAGCAGGCTCTTGCCGCCCAGTCGCTTGGAAGCAACGTCAGAACCATCATCGGCGGAACCACACGGCGCGAGTCGGTCGCGAACGGACTCGCGGCGATCGACGACGCGACGCACGTGCTGATCCACGACGCGGCCCGCCCTTTCCTTTCCGCCGAGGTCATCGATTCGCTCGTCTTAGCCTTGAGGGCCCGGGACGCGGCCATTCCGGTCCTCCCGGTGACCGATACGCTTGCGCGCGGCACCGTGCTGCTTGGGGACATCGTGCCCCGCGCGGACCTCAACCGCGTGCAGACTCCGCAGGCGTTTTCCGTGGACGCTTTACGCGCCGCGCACGCCGTTTGGCCCGAAGACGAGGAAGCCACCGACGACGCGCAGATGGTGCGGCGGCTTGGCGTCGGCGTCGCGTTGGTGCAGGGCTCGGCGATGCTCGAGAAAGTCACCCACCCCGAAGATTTCGCCGCCGCCGAGGCGCGTGTCGCGTATGAAACCCGCACCGCGATGGGCTTCGACGTCCACCGTCTCGAAACCGGCGAGGAACTCTGGCTCGGCGGCGTCCTGATCCCGCACGACAAGGGCCTTTCGGGGCACAGCGATGCCGACGTCGTGCTCCACGCGCTGACCGACGCGCTGCTCGGCACGATCGCAGCCGGCGATATCGGCACGCATTTCCCGCCGAGCGACCCGCAGTGGAAGGGCGCCGACTCCGCGCAGTTCCTCCAGCACGCCGCCAAGCTGATCGCTGACAAGCGCGGCCGGATCGATTTCGTCGACCTGACGATCATGTGCGAGGCACCGAAGATCGGTCCGCACCGCGCGGCGATGACCGCCCGGATTGCCGATCTGCTCGGGCTCACGCTCGACCGGGTCAGCGTCAAGGCGACCACGACCGAACGACTCGGCTTCACCGGCCGCGGCGAAGGCATAGCCGCACAGGCCGTTGCGACCGTTCGCGTGCCCGGAGCACCGGCATGAAGGCCCGCATGAGGATCGGCGCCGCACTAGCCGCCGTCGCGCTTCTCGCCAGCCCGGCGGTTGCACAACCCCGCTGCATCACCGGACCCGAGGCCGAATCGCTGACGCTCGTCGCGATGCCTGATATCCTCCGCGAAACCGGTCGCGTCTGCGCGGCGCAACTCCCGGCCGCCAGCCTGATCCGGCGACAGTCGAGCGCGTTGATAGATCGCTATCAGATCGAGTCCGACCGCGCCTGGCCGTCCGCTCGCGCGGCGATCGTCAAGCTGAGCGATCCGGCGGTTGACGCGATGCTCGATTCGGAGTTCGCGCGGCCGTTGCTGACGACGTTGCTGGTGCCGCAGATCGTCGGGCGGATCGCGACGCGCGATTGCGGGACGATCGATCGGATGCTGACGCTGCTGCAACCCCTGCCGCCCCGCAACACCGCGGCCATCGTCGTGGAGACGTTGCGGTACCTGAAATCGCAGAAGCCGCGCGGCGGTGATATTGCCGCGGTGGCGATGCTGCTGTGCCCGGTGGAGACTCGCTGATGGATACCATCCTTCCCGCCGAACTGGTCGACGCCGCGCGTAAAGTGGTCGACCAGAACCGCGCGATCGGCCGCCGGGTCGCGGTCGCCGAGAGCTGTACCGGTGGTCTCGTCGCTGCCGCGCTGACGGAAATTCCCGGATCGTCCGACGTGTTCGAGGTCGGCTTCGTCACCTATTCGAACGAGGCCAAGCTCGGCGTGCTGAAGATCAGCTCGGACGTGCTCGAAACGTTCGGCGCGGTCTCGATCGCGGTCGCGTGGAGCATGGCACAGGCCGCGTTGAAGCAATCGGGCGCGGATATCGCCGTCGCGATCACCGGCGTGGCGGGCCCCGGCGGCGGATCGCTCAAGAAGCCGGTCGGGACGGTCGTGTTCGGTCGTGCGGAAAAGGGTCGCGATCCGTCCGACGTCCATGCCGATCGCAAGGATTTCGGCGATCTCGGTCGTGGCGGGATCCGGCTTCAGGCCGCGTTGTGCGCGCTCGAGCTCTTGTTGCCGGACGCGCCAGCCGCGGGAGACTCGACCGCGGAAGATTCGGCGCCGTAAAGCTCGGCGGCCCGAGTCTCGAACGCGCCGATCATCTTGCGCAGGGCAGCGCCGAAGACCTGGCCGGCGATCATCTCGAACATCCGGTTCTTGAACGCGAAGTCGACAGTGAAATCGACCGCACAGCCTTGCGGCTCAGGCCGGAAATGCCATTCATTGCGCAGATACTTCAGCGGTCCATCGACATAATCGACGTTCAATTCGCTCGGGCGGACCTTCTGCACGCGCGAAGTGAACGTCTCGCGCAGGCCCTTGAACCCAACGATCATGTCGGCGAGCGTCTCGGTCTCGCTGTTCGAGCGTACCCTCATCGCGCTGACCCAGGGCAGGAACTCGGCATAGCGACCGACATCGGCCACCAGGTCGAACATCTGCTCAGGGGTGTAGGGCAAATGACGCGTTTCGGAATGCTTCGGCATCAGATGCGCGCGACGCCCAGCTTGGCGTCACGATTTGCGCGCAACCGCTCGAAATCGTCGCCAGCATGATAGCTCGACCGGGTTAGTGGCGACGATGCGACCAGCAGGAACCCCTTCGCGCGGGCGATCGAGGCATAGGCGTCGAACGCCTTGGGCGACACGAACTCGGCGACCTTCGCGTGGCGCGGGGTGGGCTGCAAATATTGGCCCATCGTCAGGAAATCGATATCGGCACAGCGCATGTCATCCATCACCTGATGGATCTCCAGACGCTCTTCGCCGAGCCCGAGCATCACGCCGGACTTTGTGAAGATCGACGGATCGTGCTTCTTGACGCTCTCCAGCAGGCGGAGCGATGCGTAGTAGCGCGCGCCCGGGCGGATCGTTGGATAGAGCCGCGGCACCGTCTCGAGATTATGGTTGTAAACGTCGGGACGCGCCTCGACGATCGACTCGATCGCGGCCTGCGCCTTGTTGCGGAAGTCGGGAGTCAGGATCTCGATCGTCGTCGTCGGGGTCGACGCGCGGATCGCCTGGATCACTTTCACGAACTGCGACGCGCCGCCATCGGGCAGGTCGTCACGATCGACCGAGGTGATGACGATGTGGTTCAGACCCATCTGTGCGGCGGCGTCGGCGACGTTCTGCGGCTCCATCCGGTCGACTGCGCGGGGCATGCCGGTCTTAACGTTGCAGAAGGCGCAGGCCCGCGTGCAGGTGTCGCCTAGGATCATGACCGTCGCGTGCTTCTTCGACCAGCATTCGCCGATGTTCGGGCACGCCGCCTCTTCGCAGACGGTGGTCAGGCTTTTCGACCGCATGAGTTCGCGAGTCTTCGCAAAACCAGCGGAGGTCGGCGCCTTGACGCGGATCCAGTCGGGCTTGCGCGCACGGACGGGCGCAACCATCGGGGTCATGTCGTTCATGCCGTGCCAGATAGCCCCGCCCTTGCGTCGAGACAATGGTAGTGGATCGCACAACCGGGTGACGCCGGCTTGCGGACCCGATAAATTATCGTAGGGAACATGTTCCAACATGACAGGTTTGTCATGTTGGAACATAAACTGATATGAAAGGCTAGCTGTGCCAACTCACTTTCCGGAAATGATCGAAGGTTATCATCGGTTTAAGGACGGCCCCTGGGACGAGCAGCGCGAGCGCTGGGCGGAACTGCGGGACGGCCAGAGCCCGAAGGTGATGATCATCGCCTGCTCCGACAGCCGCGTCGAACCGGCCCAGATTTTCGACACGCTGCCGGGCGAAGTGTTCGTCGTTCGCAACGTCGCCAACCTGGTACCACCGTTCGAAACCGGTGGTGGCTATCATGGCGTCTCCGCCGCGATCGAGTTCGCCGTCACCCAGCTGAAGGTCGAAGAGATCGTCGTGATGGGCCACGAGAAGTGCGGTGGCTGCAAGGCGGCGTTGACCCAGGCGTTCGCCGATGCCGACCACGGTGCTGGCGGCTTCGTTTCCGACTGGGTCAGCCTGCTCGACGGTGCACGTGAAAAGGTGATCTCGAAGTACGGCGAGAGCGAACAGGCTGGTCGCGAGATGGAGCTTGAGTCGGTCCGCACCTCCATTGCCAACCTGCGCACATTCCCGTTCGTGACCGAGGCCGAAGCCGCGGGCACGTTGGCGCTTCGCGGCGCCTATTTCGGGATCGACAAGGGCCAGATGCTGCTGCTCAACGAGGATGACGAGTTCATCCAGGCTGAAGCAGCAGAGGCGAAGTCAGCTAAGGCCTAACGCCTTCCTTGCTACCTTCTCGACCTTCGGGTCGAGCGGGGGCGGCTCCATCGAGACGCCAGCTTCGAGGCGGTCCGCGATCAGCGTCAGCGCTGCGATCCGGGCCGCCTTCTTGTCGTTGCCGTCGATCACGGACCACGGCGCCGTCGCGGTATCGGTACGCGCGAACATCTCGTCCATCGCCGCCAGATACTCTTTGCGCCGCGACCGGTTGTGGTAATCGTCGAGGCCTGTCTTCCAATGCTTCCACGGATCGAGCAGGCGTGCTTCGAGGCGCCGGTCCTGTTCCTTCAGCGTGGTATGGACGAACAGCTTAATCAGCGTCGTGCCGCTCTCGACCTGTTGGGTCTCGAAAGCGTTGATCTCATCATAGCCGTGACGCCATTCGGCATCGCTGGCGAACCCTTCGACCCGCTCGACCAGGACGCGTCCGTACCAGCTGCGGTCAAAGATCGCGATGTTGCCGTTGGCGGGCAATCGCTTCCAGAAACGCCAGAGGAAATGATGCGCCTTTTCGTCCGCAGTCGGCGCGGCGATCGGCCACACCTTGTAGTTGCGCGGATCCCATTCGGCGGAAAGCCGCTGGATGATGCCGCCCTTCCCCGCCGCGTCCCAGCCTTCGAGCATCACGATCGCGCGCTTGCCGTGCACGATGTGCGCGACCTGGATATGCTCGAGGCGCTCCTGTAGTTTCTTCAGGTCGTGCTTGTATCTACCGGCATAGTCAGCGCCGTCTTCGTAATCGGCCAGATGTATCGTCATGCATCGCGCTCCGTCGCCAGTTTCGGGATGAGAACGTTCCAGGGCCCGCGTCGGCGCAGAACGAACCAATAATAGCAGGCAGACCCCAGGATCTGTACGGCCGTCATGATCAGGCCCGGGCGCCCCTCCTCGAGATCGAGCCAACTGGTCCAGGCGACATAGCCTAGTGCGAGCAACGTCACGACCGGCGCCAGCGGGTAGAGCGACATCCGGTACGGCGCGTGGCTCGTCTTGCCGGTCCGCATGCCGACCATCACCGCGACGCAGATGCCGGCATAGATAGCGACGAGGCCGGTGCCGCTCAGGACCAGCAATAACTGAAGCGGCAGGAAGCACGCGACGATTCCGAACCCACCGACCAGCAGCGTACCGACCCATGGCGAGCCGAAGCGCGGGTGGACCTGCGCGATCCACTGGTCGAGCGGGCAGCCCCAGGATCCGTCGCGCGCAGTGCCGTAGAAGAACCGTGCGCAGGCGAGAATGCAGGCGATCACCGCGTTGACGATCGCGACGACCACGCCTACCGAGATCCAGTCCGCCATCGCGGTCCCGCTACGCAAGTCGACGAGCAGGCCGAACGGGTCTTCCGCAGTGAGTATGGCGTGGAGATCGGGGGCGCCGACCAGGACGGCGACGATCGGCATGCCCTAGAACAGGAGTGTGAGCGCGAGCGACGCCATGATCGCGCGGGCGATCAACCGGGGGGCGTCGAGCATCTCCTCGCCGAAATACACCGCCGCGCCATAGCCGTTGAGCGCGAAGATCGCGATCGAGGTGGCGAGGCCGATCGAGGCTGCGGACGCGGGGACGAGCGCACCGGCCTGGGGCATAACCGGGTGGAGCAGGAGGTCGCCGACCGGGCGGACCGTGTCGGCGAAGCCGAGCAAGACGACGGCGACGATCGCGATGACCTCGACCAGTAGGAAGAGACCGGTGAGCCAGGCGTTGACCCTGATCTGGAGGATCGCGACCAAGGTCGATCCTGCGACGACGGCGATCGCGATGGGGATCTGCGGGAGTCCGGGGATGAGCGTGCCGAGCACCGCGCTGACCCCGAGCCCTGCGACCGGCGGGAAGAGCAGGTTGTTGAAGACGTTGACGCCGAGCATGACGAAGCCTGCCATCGGTCCGAGCGTCTGCTGGACGGCGACATACTCGCCGCCTGCGACCGGCCATGCTGACGAGAGTTCGGCGTAGACGAAGGCGGTGGCGACGTAGACGAGCCCGGCGATGAGCGTTGCCCAGACTGCGCCGGTTCCCGCGACCTGGAGCATGCCGGGGACGATGACGAACACCGATGATGTGGGGGTTGCGACGGAGAGGGTGAGAAACAGGACGCCGGTGACGCCGAGGCTGCGGACGAGGGTAGGCGGTGCGGCCGGTGTCGTCTGATTTTCGAGCATGCCATCCCCTTAGCGTGTGGGGGTATTTGCATGGTTCTGAGGTTGGCGAAAGCGGTGGGATGTTTAACGTCTTTCCCTCGCCCCTTCGGGGAGAGGGAGGGGCCCGGCCGCACTTGCGGGTGGGAGGGTGAGGGGAAGTTGGCGCAAACCAACCGCCCCTCACCCTCCCGGCGCAATCGCGTCTCCTTCCCTCTCTCCGTAGGGGCGAGGGACAGTAAGATCACCCCGCGTTGGCGGCGACTACTTTGGCCGGATCCTTCGGACCATCGACCGTCAGGCGGATGTTGAGTTCCTTCAGCTGCTTGGCGCTGACCGGGCTTGGTGCGCCCATCATGAGGTCCTCGGCCTTCTGGTTCATCGGGAAAAGCACGACCTCGCGGATGTTCGGCTCGCCCGCGAGCAGCATGACCATGCGGTCGATCCCGGGTGCCGAGCCACCATGAGGCGGTGCGCCGACCTTGAACGCGTTGATCATGCCGGCAAAGTTCGTGTCGACGTCGGCCTGCGTGTAACCGGCGATCTCGAACGCCCTGTACATGATCTCGGGCCGGTGGTTCCGGATCGCGCCCGACGACAGCTCGACGCCGTTGCAGACGATATCGTACTGGTACGCGAGGATATCGAGCGGGTCCTTGGTCTCCAGCGCCTCCATCTCGCCCTGCGGCATCGAGAACGGATTATGGCTGAAGTCGACCTTTTTGGCATCCTCGTCATACTCGAACATCGGGAAGTCGACGATCCAGCAGAACTCGAAGCGGTTCTCGTCGATCAGGCCTAGGTCGGCACCAATCCGCGCGCGGGCGGCACCCGCGAGTTTGGAGGCTGGTAGTTCCTTGCCGGCGGCGAAGAAGATGCCGTCGTTCGGGCCGAGGCCCATCTCGGCGATAAGCTTGCGGGTGGCTTCTTCGCCATGGTTCTTGGCGATCGGGCCGCCGAGTTCGCCGTTCTTCTGCGTGATGTAGCCGAGCCCGGCATGTCCCTCGGCGCGCGCCCAGTCGTTCATGTCGGTGAAGAACTTGCGGCTCTTGTCGGCGGTGTTCGGCGCGGGGATCGCGCGGACCACGTCGCCACTAGCGACGATGCCCGCGAACAGGCCGAAGCCCGAATCGACGAAGTGATGGCCGACGTCGTGGATCAGGATCGGGTTGCGCAGGTCGGGCTTGTCGCTGCCGTACTTGAGCATCGATTCGCGGTAGGGGATGCGCTTGAACGGGAGGGCCGACACTTGGCGCCCCTTGCCCTGCCAGTCGGCAAATTCCTCGAACACGCCGTGCAGCACGGGCTCGATCGCCGCGAACACGTCGTCCTGCGTGACGAAGCTCATCTCGAAATCGAGCTGGTAGAACTCACCCGGCGAACGGTCGGCGCGCGCGTCTTCGTCGCGGAAGCAGGGTGCGATCTGGAAATAGCGGTCGAAGCCGGCGACCATCAGCAGCTGCTTGAACATCTGCGGCGCCTGCGGGAGCGCGTAGAACTTGCCCGGATGGACGCGGCTCGGCACGAGGTAATCGCGTGCGCCTTCTGGCGACGACGCAGTCAGGATCGGCGTCTGGAATTCAGTGAAACCCTGCGAGTTCATGCGGTTACGCAGCGATGTTATCACCTGGCTGCGGAGCATGATGTTGGCGTGGAGCCGCTCGCGGCGCAGGTCGAGGTAGCGATAGCGCAGGCGGATATCCTCGGGATATTCGGCCTCGCCCGCGACCGGCATCGGCAGCTCGCCGGCCATCGACTGGACGGTCGCGGCGGTCGCACGGATCTCGATCCCGCCGGTCGGGAGGTTCGGGTTGACGGCTTCGGGTGCCCTTGCGGTGACCTTACCGGTGATCGTGACGACGCTCTCGCTCTTCAGGCCTTCGATGACCTTGAAGACCGGGCCGCTGACGTCGGTGACGATCTGCGTGATGCCGTAATGATCGCGCAGATCGATGAAGACGAGGTCGCCGTGATCGCGCTTCTTGTGGACCCAGCCGGAGACGCGGACCTCTTCGCCGACCTGTTCGGGGCGGAGGGCGGCGCAGTTGTGGGTGCGATAGGCGTGCATGATGGGTCTTCTCGGACGATAAACAGGTGCCTCGCGCTTCCCTTCCCTACCGGCCTTTGTCAAGCCGCCGGACCCTCGCTATGGAAACGTGATGCATATCCACCCGCTAATCTCCGACAGTGCCACGCTCGCCAATCTGTGCGCCCGAATGGCCGACGCCGACTATGTGTGCGTCGACACCGAATTCATGCGCGAGAGCACCTATTACCCGGAACTCTGCCTGATCCAGATCGCCGACGACAAGGAAGCCGCGGCGATCGACCCGATGGCACCGGGAATCGACCTGAAGCCGCTGCTCGACCTGCTCGTCGAGAATCACGACGTGCTGAAGGTCGTCCATGCCGGCGGGCAGGACATCGAGATCGTCTACAACCTTACCGGCAAGACACCCTTCCCGCTGTTCGATACGCAGGTTGCGGCGATGGCGCTCGGCCAGGGCGAGCAGATCGGCTATTCGAACCTGGTCGACAGCTGGCTCGGCATTGCGGTCGACAAGGGTGCGCGGTTTACCGACTGGGCGCGCCGGCCGCTGGATGCGCGACAGATCGAATATGCGATCGGCGACGTGACGCACCTGTCGAAGATCTTCCCCAAGATGCTCGAGCGGTTGCGCAAGACCGGGCGCGGCGTGTGGCTCGACCAAGAGATGGAGCGGCTCGGCGATACCGCCAATTACGCAAACGATCCCGATCTGGCGTGGAAGCGCGTGCGGATTTCGGGTCGCAAGCCCGAGGTGCTGGGGCGACTGAAGGCGCTGGCCCGGTGGCGTGAACTGGAGGCGCAGGCGAAGGATTTGCCGCGTGGGCGGATCGTCAAGGACGAGACGCTGGGCGACATGGCGGGGCATCCGCCGAAGAAGCAAGCGGATCTCGCGCGGGTGCGTGGGCTTTCAGCGACTTGGGCCGGCAACGACATCGGCGGCCGCCTGATGGAGGCGATCGAGGGTGCGCAGCCGCTTGGCGAGGATGAGTTGCCGCCGCGGGACGATCGCAAGCCGGGGCTCGGCAAGGAGGGTTCGCTGGTCGCGGATCTTCTCAAGCTGCTGTTGAAGATCCGCTCGCGAGATATTGATGTCGCGTCGAAACTTCTCGCTCGGACCGATGAGCTGGAGGCGCTAGCGGCCGGTGTTCGGACTGGCCTTCCGATGCTGGAGGGCTGGCGGTTCGATCAGTTCGGGCGCGATGCGCTCGATCTGGTCGAGGGGCGGCTGGCGTTTGCTGTCATTGGCGGGAAGCTGAAGATGACGCGTACGGAGGATGCCGCGTGAGGATCGTCATGGTTGCGGCGTTGCTGGCGTCGGCGGCATGTACGCCGGTCGAGATGCGCGGCGAGACACCGGCCGCTTCGCCGGTTGCGGCCGCCTGCAACGCGGACGCTCTGGGCGATCTGGTCGGGAAGCGGGCCAGCGATGCTAGGGCGGACGTCATGCAGACGCGGTCGGGTGCGCGTACGCTGCGCTGGATCGCGCCGAATACCGCCGTCACGATGGACTTCCGGTCCGACCGGCTGAACGTTTATGTCGATGCCAAGGGCCGGATCGAACGGTTTACCTGCGCCTGATCGCTTTGATCCTCCCCTTTCCAGGGGGAACTAGGCGAGAGTTAGCAATGGCTTGCGGTTAAGGGCAGCCGCGAGGGCGGCATGGCGCCGTTCCACCGCTTCTCCGTAAAGCCCGCGATCGTCCGAGCGCAACGTCAGCGTGAGCGACACGCCGTCGTCGGCGAGGCTCGAGCGTTTGAGGGGGCCGGCTAGGCCGCCGCTCATTCGCTGGCCTAGCCGCATGGCCAAGCCCCAGGCGGTCGCGCTCTTTACCGCCGCCGGCGGTGCCAACCGTCCGACAGGATCTGCCGCCGCCAAGTCACCACCGAGGCTCGTGTAGAGGGCTTGCGCCAACATTCCCCGGCCGGGCGCATCGATCGCGACCCAATTGCCGTGCAGCGCCACTTCTACGCCACGTTCGGCGCGGAACTCGGGGTTGGCGCGCCAGCCTACGTCGGCGAGGAGGCATGCCGTGTGGCGAATGCGGGCCATTGCCGGCGGCTCGGTGGCGAACAGCGGCGAGATCCAGCGATCGAGGAGGTCGCCGTGCTCGGGGAAGCGGCCGAGCAGGCGTCCCTCTTCGCGCGCGGCGACGATGAGCGGATCGAGCGCGCGGTCTGCGGGCTTGAGGTGTTCGTAGAGAAGGCCTTCGCGCAGGCCGTAGGCGGACACGACCGTGGTCCTGCTACCGAGCTGCCGCATCAGCACGCCGAGAAGCGCGGCGGCGTCGGCGAGCGTTGCCGTGCGGCCCGACGACAGGCCCGGGATCGCCTTCAAGCGCGGCTTGGACAGTTGCGGAATGGTCCGGCTGAGGCGCGTAACTGTCGCCGCGGACATCGAATATTGGTGGATGATCGGCAGCGGATAATCCGACAACTCCATGTCCAGCCGCGCCAGCGCCCGCCATGACCCGCCGACGAGATAGAGCGGAAGCCCCTGCCCTTTCGCGGTCCAGCCGGCCTCGCGCACCAGACGCGCCACGTAGCGGGCGAGCACCTTGCCGCGCTTCGCCCGGATCGGACCGATGCGAAGGACGCCGAGCGGGAACGAGACGCGTTCCTCGATCTTGCCGCGGCGGACGCGGACGAGTTCGAGGCTGCCGCCGCCGAGATCGCCGACGATGCCGTCTGCTTCGGGGATCGCGGACAGGACGCCATAGCCAGCTGCGCTGGCCTCCTGTTCACCGGACAGAGTCTCGACCTTCAAGCCGAGTTGTTCGGCCGCTGCAATGAGTTCGCCTCCGTTCTTCGCATCCCTTACCGCCGCCGTGGCGACCGTGCGGAGCGTCGAGCACTCCATCTCCTTGGCCACGGCTGCGAAGCGCGCGAGCGCGACGCGTGCCGTCTTCAGCGCCGACTTCTCGATCGCACCGGTCGCGGCAAGTCCGCGTCCGAGCCCGGCCAGAACCTTCTCGTTGAAGCGGATCGCGGGCAGACGCGGTGGGCCCTGATACACGACCAGACGGATCGAGTTGGAGCCGATGTCGATGATCCCCGTACGCGGGTGATCGTCGGTCTCGGCCTTGGGCGTGGAATTGCCGAACAGGATATTCGTGACGCTCATCGTTTCCGCCGAAGCGACAGAGTCGGCACGGCGTTGCTGGTCGCGAGCGAGGCGCCGCGGCCGGAGAGAGACGGGTTGGTCATGAAATACCGATGCAGGTTGAACGGACGGTCGCCGGGATCGACGCGGCTATATTCGCCGTCGGGGCCTAGCTCCCAACTCTGCTCGTTGTCGATCAGGTTCGCGACCATGACCTGATCGAGGATCTGATCGTGGACGGTCGGGTTGAGGATCGGCAGCATATATTCGACGCGGCGGTCGAAGTTACGCGGCATCCAGTCGGCGGACGAGATGAACAGCTTGGCGCCGTCGTTGGGGAGCGCCTTGCCGTTACCGAACGCCCAGATTCGACTGTGCTCGAGGAACCGACCGATCACCGATTTCACGCGGATCGTCTCGGACAGGCCGGGTACACCGGGTCGCAGGCAGCAGATGCCGCGGATGATGAGGTCGATCTCGACCCCTGCCCCGCTCGCCTCGTAGAGCTTCTCGATCACCGCGGGGTCGACCAGCGAGTTCATCTTCGCCCAGACGCCCGCCTGTTTGCCGGCGCGTGCGTTGGCGATCTCGACGTCGATTAGGTTCATCAGATTCTGGCGCAGATCGCGCGGGCTGAGACTGACCTTCGCCATGTCGGTCGGTTCGACGTAGCCGGTGATGTAGTTGAACATCTGCGCCGCATCGCGCCCGACCGCGGCGTCGGCGGTGAAGAAGCTGAGGTCGGTGTAGATCTTGGCGGTGACCGGGTGATAATTACCGGTGCCGAAATGGCAGTAGGTGCGGAACGCCTGGCCTTCGCGGCGGACGACCAGCGAGACCTTCGCGTGCGTCTTCCAGTCGATGAAGCCGTAGACGACCTGCACGCCTGCGCGTTCCAGTGCGGAGGCCCAGACCATGTTCTGTTCTTCGTCGAACCGCGCCTTCAGCTCGACGACGGCGGTGACGGATTTGCCCGCCTCGGCCGCGGTGATCAGCGCGTTGATGACCGCGGGCTGCTTGCCGGCGCGGTAGAGCGTCTGCTTGATCGCCACCACGTCGGGATCGTTCGCTGCCTGCTTGAGGAAGGCGAGCACAACCTCGAACGTCTCGTACGGGTGGTGGACGACGATGTCCTTCGCCTTGATCGCCGCGAAACAGTCGCCGCCGAATTCGCGGATGCGTTCGGGAAAGCGCGGCGTGAAGGGCGGGAACTTGAGGTCGGGGCGATCCTCGTCGACCAGCCCGTCGAGATCGACGATGCCGAGCAGATTGCCGCTCTCGGTGATGATCGCGTCCGCGCCGCCGAGTTCGTCCTTTAGGACGGCGGCGAGCACGTCCGGAATGCCGGTTTCGAGTTCGAGCCGGATCACGCGGCCGCGGCGGCGGCGCTTGATCGCGTTGGCGAAGTAGCGGACGAGGTCTTCCGCCTCCTCCTCGATCTCCATGTCGCTGTCGCGCAGGACGCGGAAGCTGGCGGCGGCGAGGACTTCGTAGCCGGGGAACAGGACCGGCGCGAACCGCTTGAGGATCGATTCGATCGAGATGTAGCGCGCGGGCTCGCCGGGCAGGCGGACGAAGCGCGTCATCGTGTGCGGTAGCATGACCAGTTCGCGGACCGGTTCGTTATCGGAACGGCGGACGAGGTCGAAGATCACCGACAGGCCGCGGTTCGGGATGAACGGGAACGGATGCGCGGGATCAAGCGCCTGCGGGGTCAGGATCGGGAAGATCTGATCGCGGAAATGCGTTTCGAGCCACTCGTCGGCTTCGCCTTCGACCGCGTCGCGCCGCAGGACGAACAAGCCGGCCTCGTCGAGCAGTACGCGCAGGTCGCCCCACACCGCCTGCTGGCTCGCCATCAGTTCGTCGGCCTCGCGGACGATCGCGGTCAGCTGTTGGCCCGCGGTCAGGCCATCGGCCGAGCGCCGGTCGACGTCCTGCGTCTGCTGGCCCTTCAAGCCGGCGACGCGGACCATGAAGAACTCGTCGAGGTTCGAGCCCGAGATCGACAGGAAGCGGAGCCGTTCGAGCAGCGGATGCGCAGGATTGCACGCCTCCTCCAGCACGCGGCGGTTGAACGCCAGCCAGGACAGCTCGCGGTTGAAGAACCGGTCGTTCGGCTCTGCGCCGATGGGATCGTCGTCGTCTTCCGCTTGGCGGACGATATGCGCTGGACGGTTCATCGGTCCTCTTGGGGTCTTATGGTGACGTGAAGAGCGGCAGATCCAGGGCAAGCTGTGGCCGGAGGATCAGCCCGGCCTCGGTGAGTGTGGTTCGTGCCAGAGGAATGGACAAGCGCTTGCGACGTTCCATCGCCTCCTGATCGAGCGCATCGACGGTTCGCGTTACGGTAATATGACTGCGCTCGATTCTCGTGGCCAGCCAGTCGATCAGGTCGGCCCGCGCGTCGAGGCTGCGGCGCTCGAACAGATGCGCCAGCAGCAGCCGCATGAGCTCGTCGTCGGGCGCACCGATCGCTGCGATCGGGCTGGCCGCAAGGCGCGAGCGGAGGTCGGGAAGCTTCACCTTCCACTCGGGCGGCGCTGCGTCGGCGACGATGAGCAGCGGCCTGTGGTTCTCCTGCGCGCGGTTCCAGGCGTGGAACAGCTGCGCCTCGGGCACGCGCTCGGCATCGTCGATGATCGTCCCGCCGCTCTTCGCCGCAAAGATCCGCGCGAGCAGGCTGCGGCCCGATTTGCGCGGGCCGGTTAGGATGGCGGTCATGACGGGCCAGGTCGCCCAATGCTCCAGCGTATGGACGGCCCGCGAGTTGGAGGGGGTAACCAGGAAGGCGTCGTCGCGAGGGTCCGCCGGCCACCCGAGTGGCAGCGCGATTTGAGTCATCTTGGTCGCGCTCACCCTGTCGTCACGGTATCCGCGGGAAGGTCCGGCGGAAGAAGTTGGGAAACCCGGCGGATCCGGATCGTCTGGCCCGAGCCGAAGACCTGATAGCCGCGCGCTTCGAGCGCGGTCTTCAGCGCGGTGGGGTCGCCGTCATAGGCGACGCGCATCAGCGAGACGCCGCCGAGCGCTAGGCTGGTAGTCGCGGCCGAGCGGACACCAGGGATCGCGCGGAGTGCGGCTTCGGTCGACGATACGGCCGTGGCTGCGGGCGTGTCGAACTGAACCGTGATCAAGATGCCCTCGCCGCCGGTCAACGCCGCAATATTGGCGTCGGCGGTCTCGTCGCTCGGCAGGTCGTCGGTTACTGCGGCTTCGGGCGTTGGCGGCGGCGACAGGCTATAGTCGACACGGAGCGAACCGTTGCGACGCGCCTGCTGATACAGGTCATCGATCCGCTTGACGCCGGTGTCGAGCAGTTGCGGCAGGCCGTCGGACGTTCCGACACGGAGCGTGAAGCGGCCGATCAGATCGTTATCGGGGCCATGACGTGCTTCGAAGACGCCGATCACCGGGCCACCCGGCCATTGTCGATAGAGCTTCACGACCGGAGACAGCACGTCGCTCGCACCGTATTGGTCGAGGATCGTCCGCCACCAGCCGCGACCGGGGCGCTGCGTCTGGCCAACGTTGAGGAGGAGCGCGTCGGGGCCGGAGCCGGACGGGCGAACATAATCGATGCTGCTGTTGCCGGTACGATAGCGCGCCCAGGCCTGCTGCCACTGCGTGCTCTGCTCGAACGATTGGCCGACACCGCCCGAATATTGGATCGGGATGGTTAGCATCGGCTGCGAGCGATCGGCGTAGGTGGATATGCCGAGGACGGAGCCCGCGCGAGTGCGGTTGAACAGCACGCCGAGCTTGGCGATGTAGCGCTGCGGGCCGATCTGTTCGTTCTCGACGACGATCCCGGAAACCAGCGAATCGAGCGTACCGTCGGAAACGAGGCCACCACCGCCGCCAAGCCGGTTCGACAATTGCACCCAGGCTTTGCGCTGGGCGAGCCGCCAGCCGCTGTAGCGTGCGGCGTCGGCGGTCTTGCCGGCTACGTCGACGGTGACGCCGCTGACCTCGTAGGCGCTGCCGCTGTCGACCGGCGCTGCGCCTCGGCTGCCACCCTCGATCTGCGCGAGCACGGCTCCGCCGCTGAGCAGCAAAGCGGCGCCGGCAAGCGCGGTGGGGAGGGTACGGATACGCATCAAGCGGGCCTTTTGGCGAAGCAGACGTGGAAATCCAAGCGCGATGTGGCTAGCAGCACCGATCATGACCGATACGCCAGACTCCGCCGCTCCCGCCACGGGCTCCTATACCTACGCTCAAGCGGGCGTTTCGATCGCCGCAGGCAATGCGTTGGTGCGCGCGATCGCCCCGCTCGCGCGCTCGACGCGGCGTCCGGGTGCCGACGCGGATCTTGGTGGGTTCGGTGGCATGTTCGACCTCAAGGCGGCAGGGTTCGTCGATCCGTTGCTGGTGGCGGCGAACGATGGCGTCGGCACCAAGTTGAAGCTGGCGATCGAATGGGACCGGCATGAGGGCGTCGGCGTCGATCTCGTCGCGATGTGCGTCAACGACCTGATCGTGCAGGGCGCCGAGCCTTTGTTCTTCCTCGATTATTATGCGAGCGGGAAGCTCGATGCGGCAGTCGCCGAGCGTGTCGTCGCGTCCATCGCCGAGGGCTGCAAGACCGCGGGTTGCGCGCTGATTGGCGGCGAGACCGCCGAGATGCCGGGCATGTATGCGGACGGCGATTACGACCTCGCGGGCTTCTGCGTCGGTGCTGTCGAGCGGACCAACGTGCTGACCGGGCGCGAGATCGCGGTGGGCGACGTGATGCTCGGCCTGGCGTCGTCGGGTGTGCATTCGAACGGGTTCTCGCTGGTTCGCCGGCTAGCGACGGATCGCGGTTGGAAGCTCGATCGACCTGCGCTGTTCGACCAGGACAAGTTGCTGATCGATCATCTGATGGCGCCGACTCGCATTTACGTGGCGAGCCTGCTGCCGTTGCTGCGCGAGCGGCGGATCAAGGGACTGGCGCATATCACCGGTGGTGGCCTGCTCGAGAACATTCCGCGCGTGCTGCCAGACGGCGTGCATGCGGTTGTCGATGCAGACGCGTGGGAGCAGTCGCGGTTGATGGCGTTCCTTCAGGCGCAGGGCGCGATCGAGCCGGAGGAGATGGCGCGGACGTTCAACTGCGGCATCGGCATGGTCGTGATCGTGAGCGCCGACGAGGCCGAGGCGGTGACTTCGGCACTGGAGGCGGCGGACGAGACGGTGTTCACGATCGGGCGGATCGAGACCGGGGCGCATGGCTGCACGGTTCGCGGGTCGGCGGGAACTTGGAGCGCGCGCGAGGACTGGACCGCGACGCATGGCTAAGAAGACGCGGGTCGGCGTGCTGATCTCCGGGCGCGGATCGAACATGATGGCGCTGGTCGGCGCATCGCGCGCGGCCGAGTGTCCGTATGAGATCGCACTCGTGGCTTCGGACAAGCCGGATGCGGCTGGGCTCGAATGGGCGCGGTCGCAGGGTCTGGCGACGTTTGCGCTTTCACCCAAGGGTTTAGGGAAGCCTGCTTACGAGGCGGCGATAGATGCGGCGTTGCGTGAGGCTGGCGTCGAGGTCGTTGCGCTGGCCGGGTATATGCGGTTGCTGTCGGACGGTTTCGTCGCGGCGTGGCGTGACCGGATCGTCAACATCCATCCTTCGCTGCTGCCCAAGTATAAGGGGCTCGACACGCACGCGCGGGCAATCGCGGCGGGCGATGCGGTCGGCGGGTGCTCGGTGCATGTCGTGACCGAGGAACTCGATGGCGGCGTGGTGCTGGGGCAGGCCGAGGTGCCGATCCTTGCGGATGACGATGCGGATGCGCTTGCGGAGCGCGTGCTTACGGCCGAACATGCGCTGTATCCCAAGACCTTGGCGGAGTTCGTGACGCGATGACCGATCTGTCCCCTCTCGACCGCGTTCGTGCGGCGGCGCTGGCGTTGCCCGAGACCGAGGAAACGGTGTCGCATGGCCAGCCGACGTTCTTCGTCGCGGGCAAGCAGTTCGCGCAGTTCCGGGCGGACCATCATGACGATGGGTTGACCGTCGTGTGCGTGAAGACGGGTGGGGCCGACGAGCAGGCGATGCTGATCGAGGCGAACCCGGGCGTGTATTCGCGGCCGGCGTATCTTGGTGCGACCGGGTGGGTCGGCGTGAACCTTGCGGGCGATCTCGACTGGGCGCTGGTCGAGGACCGGATCGCGCGGAGTTGGGAACTGGCGGCCCCTGCCCGCCTGCTAAAGGCTGGCGGTCGATGAGCGGCGAGACTCCGACCGAACGGCGCGAGGCTGCGGCGACGCGGCGGCGCTGGGTGACGCTGGCGGAAGTCGTGGCGGTTGCGGGTGTGCTGATCGCCGCGCTGACGTTGTGGACCAACTGGTCGGATCACCGTGCGAACGAGGCGGACAAGCTCGCCGCGCAGTCGAGTGCGGCGCGCGAGCGGACCAAGATCGACCTGTCGGCGATCGTGCAGGATGGCGGCAATACGCTGTTGTTGAAGGATGCGCGGCATGACCTTCAGGACGTGACGATCACGTTTCCCAAAGCGCTTGGCGTAGCGCCGCAGCGGCCGCCGGCCGAGCCGATCATCGACGCCTCGTGGGTCTCGGCGCCGATGCTGAAGCTCACCGATGGTGGTTCGGATGATCGTGCGGGGCGGCTGCCGGTGCTGGTGAGCGTGCAGTATTTCGATGGCGACCGGACGCGCTCGGCGGTTGGGATCTACGATGTGATCTGGAAGACCGAGGGGCGGATGCTGCGGGGGCGTGCGTTGAAGCTCGAGGGCTTGCGGGTTCGGCAACGTGGCGGGGATCAGGCGCGGCTCGATGCGATCTGGGCGAAAGAGAAGCCCGCGGCCTAGATCGCACCGTACAGCATGTTTCCCCGCGAAGGCGGGGATCCAGACTGGGCTCCCGCCTTCGCGGGAGAACAAGGGGGCGGTGGCCGCCCGTTCTAATCCTCACACCGCTCGTGCGTAGACCGGGTCGTCGTGGAGGGTGGTGCCTACTGTGAACTGCCGGGCGCCGATTACCTTGAAGCTGTGGCGTTCGTAGAAGGCTCGGGCGCGAGTATTCTGGTCCCATACGCCTAGCAGGACGCGAGTGTGGGCCGCCGCGGCGGCGTCTTCGAGGGCGCGGGCCATCAGGGCAGCGCCGAGGCCGGTGCCTTGCGCGTGCTTCATAAGGTAGATGCGGCGGAGTTCTATGTCCGCTGGGCCGGGTTCGATCGGGAAATCGGGTGCGGTCAAAACCGTGTAGCCGATCGGTGCGTGGCCGGGCTCGTGCTCGGCGAGCGTCACGATCGTCGCCGGATCGGCCAGCCACGTCTCGAACGCGGCGATGCTGTTCTTGGCCGTGCAGTGGGCGACGATGTCCGCCCCCGACAACACGGTCGCATAGGTATCGAGAAATGTGGCGGATGCGACGAGCGACAGCGCGGGCGCGTCGCCCGGCCCTGCCCGTCGCAACCGCCAGGTCATCAGCCGACGATTTCTTCGGGCTCGAAGAAGTACGCGATCTCGATCTCGGCGTTCTCGTCCGAATCCGACCCGTGCACGGTGTTGGCTTCGATCGACTCGGCGAGTTCCTTGCGGATCGTGCCGGGCTCGGCGTTGGCGGGGTTGGTGGCGCCCATGATGTCGCGGTTGCGCTGCATCGCGTTCTCGCCTTCGAGAACCTGGACGACGACCGGGCCCGAAATCATGAACGAGACGAGCTCGCCGAAGAACGGACGCTCCTTGTGGACCGCGTAGAAGCCCTCGGCCTGCTCGCGGGTCATCTGGATGCGCTTCGAAGCGACGACGCGCAGGCCGGCTTCCTCGAGCATCTTGGTGACCGCACCGGTCAGGTTGCGGCGGGTTGCGTCGGGCTTGATGATCGAAAAGGTACGGTTCGCGGCCATGATGGTCACGGGCTCCTGTAATAAAGCTTTGGAAAAGTGGCGCCGCCCTAGAGCCGGGGCGGTCCGAATGCAACTAGGCGGCCTGTTCCCAACGCCCGGCGTCGTTCTGTTTCCAGTAGCGGCGTTCGACGCCATCGCGGTCGGCGAGCGCTTTCCAGGCGAGGCGGGCTTCGCGGATCGCTTCGTCGTCGAAGATGTGGAACGCGCGGTCGAAGGTCAGGGTCAGGTCACGCCAGCGACCATCGACGACCGCGACGTTGCGCGCCGCATTGGCTGGGGCGGTTTCGAGTATGTCGTCCGCGATCAGAATGGGTTGCGCTGCATCGTCGTTGCTGCCGGCCTGGGCGTGGGGGAGGAAACTCTCGGGGGCGTAGGACCAGAGCAGGCGGTCGAGGGCGGTGCGTTGTTCCTGGGGTTCGGCGACGATCAGGAGGCGGCCGCCGGTTGCGACCACACGCTCGGCGATGCGTGGGAGGACGCGGTCGAGGGGGCTGGTTAGGTGGTAGAAATCGACCTGCATGATTTACTCCCCTTCCGCTTGCGGGAGGGGTCGGGGGAGGGCTTTGCCTCGCTCGATACCGCTCGCGGTTTCCCCTCCCCTAACCCCTCCCGCAAGCGGGAGGGGAATTCTTGCGTTCAGCCCTCGAAATTGTCGGCGACGAACTGGTCAAGCAGGCGGACGCCGTAGCCGGTTGCGCCCTTGTCGTGGTTCGTCCCCGGCTTGTCGGACCAAACCATGCCGGCGATGTCGAGATGCGCCCACTTCACGCCCTCGTCGACGAAGCGCTTGATGAACTGCGCCGCGGTGATCGAGCCGGCGCCGCGGGGGCCGACGTTCTTCATGTCGGCGATCGGCGAATCGATCAGCTTGTCGTAGGCGGGTGACAGCGGGAAGCGCCAGAGCGTGTCGCCGGTAGCCTTGCCCGCCGCGATCAGCTGGTCGGCGAGCGCGTCGTCATTGGCGAAGATGCCGCCATTCTCGGTGCCGAGCGCGACGATCATCGCCCCCGTTAGCGTGGCGAGATCGACGATCGTGGTCGGCTTGTGTGCCTGCTGCACCCACGTGACGCAATCGCAGAGCACGAGGCGTCCCTCGGCGTCGGTGTTGAGCACTTCGATCGTCTGGCCGGACATCGAGGTGATGACGTCGCTCGGGCGCAGTGCCGCGCCGTCGGGCATGTTCTCGACCAGGCCCATCACGCCGACGACGTTCGCCTTGGCCTTGCGGCTCGCCAGCGCCTTCATCGCGCCGGCGACGGCCCCCGCCCCGCCCATGTCCCACTTCATGTCTTCCATGCCGGCGCCGGGCTTGATCGAGATGCCGCCCGAATCGAACGTCACGCCTTTGCCGACGAACGCGAGCGTGGGCGCGTCGGCCCCTGCCCCGTTCCACTTGAGCGCGAGAATGCGGGCTTCACGGCGCGAGCCCTGGCTGACGCCGAGCAGCGAGCCCATGCCGAGTTCGGTCATCTGCGCTTCGTCGAGCACGGTGATCTCCAGGCCGAGACCCTCGACCTCCTTCGTCACCTTCTCGACGAAGCTCTCAGGATAGACGACGTTCGGCGGCGAGGTGACCAGCCAGCGGGTCAGGTCGAGACCGCCGGTGACCGCGGACTGCTCGGCCCAGGCGGCGTCGGTGCCGTCGGGCGCACCGGCGATGGTGATCTCGGTCAGAGTCGGCTTCGACTTCTCGGCGAGCTTGGTACGGTACGTGTCGTAGCGCCATGCGCGCTGCGCGGCGGCGGCGGCGAAGTGCGCGGCCGCCTTCGCGGTCGGCGTGGCACCGGCCGAGAGGTCGGCGACGACCGAGGTCGCGCCCGAGGTCAGCAGGCGTGCGGTGATCGCGCCGCCAGCCTTCTCCCAATCGGCGTTCTCGCCCGTGCCAACGCCGACGAGCAGGACCTGGCGTACTGCACCCTCGACGGGCACGAACAGCTCGACGACCGATCCGGCCTCGCCCGCGAACCGCGCTGCCGCTGCTGCGCTGGTCGCCACCGCCTCGACATCGCCGCCGATCGCGCTCCACTTGGTCTGTGCAACGCCGTCCTTTGCGACGGGCACGGCGAGGATCTGGGCGTTGGCGGGAACGGTCGGGGCGAAGACGATCTGCATGAAGAAACCTCGGGAAGCTTTTGAACGGATGTGCGTACCCCATAAGTTGATGCCGCGGGTCCGGCAAAGCAAGGTGGAGCCCCTCAACGCCCGATGATTGCGGCGACGCGCCTGCAAGCGAGTGCGGGATGCGATTGCAGCGAAGGGCCGGTGGTGCGATAGGCGGGCGATATGGCGGCAAACGGCTGCCCAGTGCCAAAGGGGTTGGTTCGGATCGTGTTGCGTATCGACCTTTTGACGGGTTGTGCCGTTTCGCTCGCGCTGGCGTGCGGACTGGCTAGTTCACCCGTGCAGGCCCAGGATTTCCAGAACCGTCCGGTCGCGCCACCGGTTCAGGACCCGCCGGTCGCCAATGCGTCGACGGCGACGCCGGCCGACGACCAGGTGCAGTTCAGCTCCACGGCGCTGGAATACAACACCAACACCGATATCGTCACCGCGACCGGTGAAGTCCGCATGTTCCGCCAGGGCAGCCGACTGCGCGCCGACAAGGTCGTGTGGGACCGCAAGACTGGCAAGGTCGTCGCGACCGGCAACATCGCAGTCACCAATCCCGAAGGCGACATCGCGTATGGCGACGAGATCAACCTTACCGACTCGCTGAAGGACGGCGTGGTCGATAACATGCTCGTCGTGCTCGAACAGGGCGGACGTCTGGCGGCCAAGCAGGGTACGCGCGACGCCAACGGCACGGTCAATCTGAAGACGGCCGCCTACACGCCGTGCAGCGTCACAAACACCGCCGGTTGCCCGAAGGAACCGACGTGGAAGATCACCGCGGTCCGCGTCACCTATCGGCCAGAACGCAAGCGCATCTTCTACAAGGGGGCGCGGCTGCATCTGTTCGGGTTGCCGAGCCTGCCGCTGCCCGAATTCTCGAACCCCGTCGGTGGCGGCAGCGATAGCGGTCTGCTCTCGCCGAATGGTGGCTATAGCCGCGTCAACGGCGTCGAAGTCAGCGTCCCCTATTACTGGAAGCTCGCCCCCAACCAGGGGCTGGTCATCACGCCGCACATCTATAGCAGCGTGCTGCCGATGGCGCAGGTCGACTATTCCGCGCTGAATTCGAAGGGTGCGTTCAAGATACGCGCCTATGCGACCGAAAGCCGGCGCAGCGACGATCTGACGACCGCCACCCCGACCGACACGAGCATGGCGTTTCGCGGCTATATCGACGGCATGGCGCGGTATCAGCTGTCGCCGAACTGGACCGCGAGCGGTTCGCTTCGTCTGACGACGGACCGGACGTTCCTGCGTCGCTACGACATTTCGCGCGACGATCGGCTGCGCACCACGGCCAGCCTGGAGCGGATCGACGACAGCAGCTACTTCTCGCTGAGCGGCTGGTACGCGCAGACGTTGCGCGTTGCCGACAGGCAGGGGGAACAGCCGATCGCGCTGCCCGAAATCGACTATCGCAAGCGCTTCGACGACGGGCTGGTCGGTGGCCGGTTCCAGCTCCAACTAAATACGCTCGCCCTGACCCGCACCGATGGCCAGGATACGCAACGCGCGTTCGGCAGCCTGCAATGGGATCTGCGCCGCTTCACGAACTGGGGCCAGGAGGTCGTTTTCACGGCGTTTGCGCGCGGCGATCTCTACAATACCAACGACATCAGTGCCACGATCCCCAGCTATCAGGGGCTCGAAGGTTTCCGCCAGCGCGTCATCGGCGCGGCCGCGGTGGACGTGAAATGGCCGTTCATCGGCACGTTCATGGGGGGGACGCAGCGCTTTACGCCACGCGTGCAGTTCGTCGCGGCGCCCAAGGTGGCCAATATCACGTTGCCGAACGAAGATTCGCGCGCGGTCGACCTGGACGACACCAACCTGTTCTCGCTCAACCGGTTCGCCGGCTATGATCGGTTCGAGGATTCGTCGCGCGTCACCTATGGTGGCGAATGGGCGCTCGATCTGCCGGGGATCGCGTTCACCACCAACGTCGGCCAGAGCTACCGCGTGGACACGCGGCCGACGATCCTGCCCGACGGCACCGGGCTCAGCGACCGGTTCTCCGACATCGTCGGGCGCAGCGAGCTTCGGTTCCGCGACTTCGTCTCGATCGTCCACCGCTACCGGCTCGACAAGGATGGCTTTGCGATCCGCCGCAACGAGTTGGACGCGACGATCGGGTCGCGCGCGACCTACGTTCTGGTCGGGTATCTGAAGCTCAATCGCAACATCGATGCCTCGATCGAGGATCTGCGCGACCGCGAGGAAGTCCGCGTCGCCGGCCGCGTGCAGTTTGCGCGGTTCTGGTCGGCGTTCGGCTCGGGCGTGGTCGATCTCACCAACGCATCGGAAGATCCGCTGTCTCGCAGCGACGGCTTCACGCCGATCCGCCACCGACTTGGCGTGCAGTATGAGGATGACTGTCTGCGTCTCGGCGGGACCTGGCGGCGGACCTACAACGACACCGGCGACGCGCGTAAGGGCAACAGTTTCCTGTTGACGCTGGCCTTCACCAACCTCGGCCGCTAAGCCCGCGTTCAGCTACTTTGGGGCAAACCGCGTTGGATATGCGTCGTCATGGCAATGACGGTGCTATGTATGGCGTGCGATGATGGGATACCGACACTTGAAGCATGATGTTCGACTGGCGGCGCGTGGCGGCCGTGTGATCGGTTCGGTGGTTTTGGCCGCGCTGGCGGCAAGCGCGATCGCGCAAAGCGCTCCCCCGCAAGGTGCCGCAGGCCAGGCCGGCGCGGGTCGGACGGTCCAGGACCAGAGCGTGCCGGACAATACCGGTCTCGACATCCCGACCAACCTGCAGATCTTCGGCAAGGTCGACCCCAACGTCCGCAAGCCGACCGCGATCGTCAACGACACGGTTATCACCGGCACCGACGTCGACCAGCGAGTCTCGCTGGTGGCGATGGCGAACGAGGCGAAGCTGTCGCCGGAGGACCGCGAGCGGCTGAAGCTGCAGGTGCTGCGCCAGCTGATCGACGAGACGCTCCAGATCCAGGAAGCGAAGACCGCCGACATCACGATCACCCCGGCCGAGCTGACGCAGAGCTATGACGCGGTGTCGAAGCGCTTCAACCGCACGCCCGTCGCGATGCGGGCGTATCTGCGCGAGTCGGGCTCGTCGGAGCGTTCGCTGAAGCGTCAGATCGAGGGTGAGCTTGCCTGGCAGCGCTATCTGCGTCGCCGCGTCGAGCCGTTCGTCAACGTCGGCGACGAAGAAGTGAAGTCGATCATCGACCGTCTCCAGGCGGCCAAGGGCACCGACGAGTTCAACCTCAAGGAAATCTATCTCGCGGCGACTCCGGCGAACAGCCAGCAGGTCTATGCGAACGCCAAGCAGATCCTGCAGGAGATTCAGAAGGGCGCGCAGCCGTTCGAATATTATGCGCGCCAGTTCTCCGAAGCGTCGACCCGCGCGGTCGGTGGCGATCTCGGCTGGATTCGGACGGCGACGTTGCCGGCCCAGCTGGCCGAGGCCGCGACCTCGATGCAGGTCGGCCAGGTTGCCGGGCCGATCGAGGTCTCGGGCGGCTATTCGATCCTGTATCTTACCGACAAGCGGCAGGTGCTGACCGCCGATCCGCGTGACGCCAAGCTCAGCCTGAAGCAGCTGACGTTGCGCTTCCCGCCGAATACCAACCAGGCGCAGGCCAGCGCGCGGGCGCAGGCGTTCGCCAAGGCGACGCAGGAGCTGCGTGGCTGTGGTACGGTCGAGAAGGTCGCGGCCGGGATCGGTGCGGACGTCGTCGACAACGACACGGTTCGCATCCGCGACCTTCCGCCGCAGCTTCAGGAAGTGATGCTGAAGCTCCAGGTTGGCGAGTCGAGCCCGCCGTTCGGGTCCGCGGAACAGGGCGTTCGTGCGTTGGTGCTGTGCGGTCGCGACGAGGCGTCTGGCGGTTCGGTGCCGAACTCCGAGCAGATCCAGGGGCAGCTCGAGCAGCAGCGCGTCAATTTGCGCGCCCAACAGAAGCTGCGCGATCTGCGGCGCGATGCCGTGGTCGAATATCGGTGATTGGATCGTGAGCGGCGTCTCGCCACTGGCGGTGTCGATGGGTGATCCTGCCGGGATCGGGCCCGAGATCATCGCCAAGGCCTGGGATGCGCGCGAGACGCACCGCTTGCCGCCGTTCGTTGCAGTCGGCGATGCGCGGGCGATCGAGCGCGTGTGGGCGGGCCCGATCGCGCGGATCGCAGATCTGGGCGCGGGGGCAGCGGTGTTCGGCGAGGCGTTGCCGGTGCTGACCGTAAGCGATGCAGGAGCGATCGTGCCGGGTGAGCCCGACGCGGACGGAGCACGGTGCGCCTTGCATTCGCTTGAGCTGGCCGTCGGTCTCGTCCGCACGGGCGCGGCGCGGGCGCTGGTGACGGGGCCGGTGTCGAAGTCGCAACTGTATGCGATCGGTTTCAGCCATCCAGGGCAAACCGAGTTCGTCGCCGAGCGCTACGGCGTGGCGGGCGACAATGCGGTGATGATGCTCGCCGGGCCGTCGCTGAAGGTCGTGCCGATCACGACCCACGTGCCGTTGAAGGAAGTGTCGGCGCTGCTGACGATCGACCTGATCGTCGCCAAGGGCCGGGCGACGGCGCGCGGGTTGTTGAAGAACTTCGGGATCGAGAACCCGCGACTCGCCTTTGCGGGGTTCAATCCGCATGCCGGCGAGCAGGGTGCGCTGGGGCGCGAGGAGATCGAGATCATCGCGCCGGCGATCACTATCCTTCGCGAGGAAGGTATAGATGCGACGGGGCCGTTTGCGGCGGACACGATGTTCCACCCGCGGGCGCGCGCGACCTATGACGTCGTGATGTGCTGCTATCACGACCAGGCGCTGGTGCCGCTCAAGACGATCCATTTCGACGAGGGCGTCAACATGACGCTGGGGCTGCCGATCGTCCGCACCTCGCCGGATCACGGCACTGCGTTCGCGATCGCCGGCAAGAACCTTGCCGAACCGGGCGCGATGATCGCGGCGATCCGGATGGCCGGCGAGGCGGCGAACCTGCGCGCCAGCAGCGCGGCGTGACGGAACTTCCGCCGCTGCGCGAGGTGATCGCGCGTTATGGACTGAACGCGAGCAAGGCGCTTGGGCAGAACTTCCTGTTCGATGGGCAGTTGCTCAAGCGGATCGCGGCGGTGCCGGGTGATTTGCAGGGTGCCGAAGTGCTCGAAGTCGGGCCTGGTCCCGGTGGCTTGACGCGTGCGCTGCTTGCCGCTGGTGCGCGCGTGACGGCAATCGAGCGCGATCGGCGGTGTATTCCGGCGCTGGCGGAGCTCGGCGAGGCGTATCCGGGTAAGCTGCGGGTGATCGAGGGCGATGCGATTGAAGTCGATGCGCCTGCGCTGTTCGAGGGCAAGCCGCATATCGTGTCGAACCTGCCGTATAATATTGGCACCGCGCTGCTGGTCGGCTGGCTGTCGACGTCGTGGTTGCCGTGGTGGCAATCGTGCACGCTGATGTTCCAGAAGGAAGTCGCCGAGCGGATCGTCGCCAAGACCAATGACGATCATTACGGGCGGCTGGCGGTGCTGGCGCAGTGGCGCTCGACCGCGCGGATCGCGATGCCGGTGCACCGCTCGGCGTTCACGCCGCCACCGAAGGTGATGTCGGCGGTGGTGCATCTGGTGCCGGTGGAGGCGCCCGAGGGGGTGAACTTCGCGGTGCTGGAGCGGCTGACGGGCGCGGCGTTCGGGCAACGGCGGAAGATGTTGCGACAGAGCCTGAAGGGCGTGCCGGGGGCGCTGGACGCGCTGGAGCGGATCGGGGTGGAGGCTACGCGGCGGGCGGAAATGCTGTCAGTGGCCGATTTTACGGCGTTGGCGCGCGAGACCCGCTGATCTTCCCCCCTCCCTGGAAGGGAGGGGTTGGGGGTGGGTTGGCTGCTTGGCGGGCGTTGCGCTGGTCCGGAGGGCGACCCACCCCCTGCCCCTCCCTTTCAGGGAGGGGAGTGCATCAGTCCTTGGCGGCTACCGGCGTCTTGTCGACCTGCGCCGTTGCGATCGGCGGACCTTTCGCGATCACCGCGGACAGCTGCGTCGCTTCCGGGCACGCGCCCTTGCAGAGCGTGCGGATCTTCACGAGGTTGTCCTTCGCGCGGACCACGGCGCCCTTGGCGACGAGCGCCTCGCCCTGCCCCTTCAACGCCGCGACGTCGTTCGGTTCGAGCAGCAGCGCCTCGCGGTACAGGCGGATCGCCTTGCCCGGCAGGTCGCGCGTTTCGGCGACCTTCGCGAGCAGCAGGAACGCGGCACGGTTGCGCGGATCGACCGCGACCGAGGTTTCCAGCACGTCCGTCGCGCCGTCGAGATTGCCTGCGGCGACCAGCGAGCGACCCTGGGCAAGAAGCTGCATCGAGCGCGCGTCGATCTGCGCGTCGGGACGCTGCCCGCTGAGCGAGGTCGATACGCACACGAGTGTCAGCGTGGCGGCAAAGGCAACGGACGAAAAACGCATGATCGTCTCCAGGCGGGTCATTAACCGGCTGGCTAGCACGCAGCCCGGAGGCGCGCGACAAAAAAGCCGTCGGTGCCATCGCGGCCGGGTTCGAGGCGGACGCCGTTGCCGTGCTTTGCGCCGGCGGGGAGTGTCAGGGGCTCGGTGGTCCAGCCGGGATGCGCGTTCAGGAACCAGCTAACCTGGTCGGTGCCCTCGGCGTCGAGCAGCGAGCAGACGATGTAGACGAGCGCGCCGCCGGGCTTGACCAGCGTGGCGGCCACCGAGAGCACCTGTTGCTGCGTCGATTGCAGCCGCGAGACGCGATCCGGCGTGAGCCGCCAGCGTGCCTCGGGATTGCGCCGCCAGGTGCCGGTGCCCGAGCAGGGGGCGTCGACCAGCACGCCGTCGGCGCGACCGGCCCATTCGCTGAGCGCCTCGATCTCGCGCGTAGGGTTGAGCAGGCGGCTCTCGACGATCGTCGCGCCGGCGCGGGTCGCGCGGGGAGCGAGGCGCGAGAGGCGGTTGCGGTCGGTGTCGCAGGCGAGGATGACGCCTTCGTTCTTCATCGTCGCGGCGAGCGCGAGCGTCTTGCCGCCGGCGCCGGCGCAGAGATCGACGATGCGCTCGCCCGGCTTCGCCTGCATCGCGAGGCCGACAAGCTGGCTGCCTTCGTCCTGCACTTCGAGTGCGCCTTCGTTGAAGAGCGGGAGCGCTTCGACGTTGGTGCCGGTCGGGAGGCGGATGCCGTCCGGTGCGTGGGGGGTGGCTTCGGCTTCGGGTAGAGCGGCGAGGACGGTCGCGCGGTCCGAGATCAGCGTGTTGACGCGGAGATCGAGCGTGGCGCGGCCGGCGAGGTCGGTCAGCGCGGCGCCGTCCAGGCCGGAGGCGCGGAGGGCTTTCGTCAACCACTGTGGCGCTACACCGGCGCGGGCGCGGGGTTCGTCCTTGGCGATCGGGGCTGGGGCGTGGGTGGAACCGTCGAAGGTTGCGGCGAGGTCGGGGTCGGCGTCGGCGACGAGCAGCATGGCCGCGCGCCCGTTTTCGGGGCGGTCGCCGGCTTTGCGGATCGCGGCGTAGACGAGCTCGCGGACGGCGCGGCGGTCCTTGGAGCCGGCGTAGCGGCGGGTGGCGAAATAGCGAGCGATCAGCGTGTCGGCGGCGGCGCCGGATTCGCGGGCGGCGGCGATGATCTGGTCGAGGAGTTCGATCGCGGCCTGGGTGCGTGCGGGGGGAGTCACGTGTTGGCTCCCGACTTCGGGTGGGTTCGGGGGGGGATTTGGTACGGGGTGTTCGTCATCATCCCCTCCCCTAGCCCCTCCCGCTCGCGGGAGGGGAATAATTTCGGGTTGGCGTCCACGCCGCAGTAGATCCCGCCGCGTAGCCCGTCATTTGCTCGCCCGTCGTCCCTCAGCCCGTCATCCCCTTCCCCGTCATCCCGGCGAACGCCGGGACCCATGGTTGCGATTTGGGTGATGGTTGCGCGCTACGCCGGGTCACCGTGTCCGTGGGTCCCGGCGTTCGCCGGGATGACGGAAGGGGGTGTGACCAATGTCATGTCGTTCTGGCTTAGGACCCGCACACAATCGTCATCCCCGCGCAGGCTGAGATCCAGATCCTCGAAGGTTTGCGATCACCTCGTGAGGCCAGCCAATTATGGGTCCCCGCCCCCGCGGGAATGACGATTGTGAGTAGGGATACTTCCCAGTCGTTGGCCAGTGGGCAAGCGGCAACCGACCCAACCGCTGCTTCGCCGTTCCAGCGAGAGGGAAGCACCGTTACCGCGTGGGGTAGTTCGGTGCTTCGCGCGTGATCGTCACGTCGTGGACATGGCTCTCCATCAGCCCCGCGCCCGTGATCTGGACAAACTCTGCCCGCGCCTGGAGATCCGGGATCGTCGCCGACCCCGTATACCCCATCGCCGCCTTGATGCCGCCGACAAGCTGGTGGACGACGTCTCGTGCCGGGCCCTTGTAGGCGACCTGCCCCTCGATACCCTCGGGCACGAGCTTCAGCTGATCCTTGATGTCGCCCTGGAAATAGCGATCCGCCGAGCCGCGGCCCATCGCGCCGACCGAGCCCATGCCGCGGTACGACTTGTATGCGCGGCCCTGGTACAGGAACGTCTCGCCTGGAGCCTCGTCGGTCCCTGCGAGCAGCGAGCCGATCATCACCGTGGACGCGCCGGCCGCGAGCGCCTTGGCCATGTCGCCCGAGGTGCGGATGCCGCCATCGGCGATCACCGGCACGCCCGCCTTGTGGCCCGCTTCGGCGCAATCCATCACCGCGGTCAGCTGCGGCACGCCGACACCGGCGACGACGCGCGTGGTGCAGATCGAGCCGGGACCGATGCCGACCTTGATCCCGTCCGCGCCCGCACCGATCAGCGCGCGCGTCGCTTCGCCGGTCGCGACGTTGCCCGCCACCACCTGGACCGAGTTAGACAGCTTTTTCACGCGCTCGACCGCGCGGCCGACGTCGCGGTTGTGGCCGTGCGCGGTGTCGATGACGATCAGGTCGCAGCCGGCGTCGACCAGCTGTTCGGTCCGATCGAAGCCCTTGTCGCCGACCGTGGTCGCCGCAGCCACGCGCAGGCGGCCGGCTTCGTCCTTTGTGGCGTTCGGGAACATCACCGCCTTCTCGATGTCCTTGACGGTGATCAGGCCCACGCAGCGATATTGTGCGTCGACCACGAGCAGCTTCTCGATGCGGCGGGCGTGGAGCAGGCGACGCGCTTCCTCCTTGCCGACTTCGGTCGAGACGGTGGCGAGGTTCTCATGCGTCATCAGCTCGCTGACCGGCTGTTTCGGATCTCCCGCAAAGCGCACGTCGCGGTTGGTGAGTATACCGACAAGTTTGCCGTCCGCCTCGACGACGGGGATGCCGCTGATCCGGTGGCCGGACATCAGTGCCTGCGCCTCGGCGAGCGTGGCGGTCGGCCTGATCGTGATCGGGTTGACCACCATGCCCGATTCGAAGCGCTTGACCTGGCGCACCGCGACCACCTGCTCCTCGACGGTCAGGTTGCGGTGGAGCACGCCGATGCCGCCGAGCTGCGCCATGACGATCGCCATGTCGGCTTCGGTGACGGTGTCCATCGCCGACGAGAGAATGGGGATGTTGAGCGCGATGCCGCGCGTCACTTGCGTGCGGGTATCGGCCTGGCTTGGCAGCACGTCCGATTCCCCCGGATACAGGAGGACGTCGTCGAATGTGAGGCCGAGGCGGATATCCATGAGAGCTGCCGTTCCTGGGTGTGAGGTGGCGCGCCATGTAACCAAAGGCGCGGCGTACGGCTAGGCCTGTCCTTCAGCGACGTGCTATAGCGGTACGATACACGGATGGGGGATGAACCGATGGGTCTGATCGTTGCCGCGCTCCTACTGGCACTCGTGCTGCTGTACCTCTTCACCAGCATCAAGATCGTCCGCCAAGGCTATCAGTACACGATCGAGCATTTCGGCCGCTTCACCACCGTCGCGCGGCCCGGCTTCAATTTCTACCCCGCGTTCTTCTACCGCGTTGGGCGCAAGGTGAACATGATGGAGCAGGTGATCGACATCCCCGGGCAGGAGATCATCACCAAGGACAATGCGATGATCTCGACCGACGGGGTCGTGTTCTTCCAGGTGCTCGACTCGGCCAAGGCGGCGTACGAGGTGTCGGACCTGTACCAGGCGCTGTTGCAGCTCACGACGACGAACCTGCGCACGGTGATGGGGTCGATGGACCTCGACGAGACGCTGTCGAAGCGCGACGAGATCAACGCGCGGCTGCTGAACGTGGTCGATCATGCGACGACGCCGTGGGGCGTGAAGATCACGCGCGTCGAGATCAAGGACATCCGACCGCCCGCCGACATCGTCAACGCGATGGGCCGGCAGATGAAGGCCGAGCGCGAGAAGCGGGCGAACATCTTGGATGCGGAGGGTTCGCGGGCTTCGGAGATTCTCCGCGCCGAGGGGCAGAAGCAGGCGCGGATCCTGGAGTCCGAGGGCCGCAAGGAATCGGCATTCCGTGACGCCGAGGCGCGCGAGCGGGCGGCGGTGGCGGAGGCTTCGGCGACGCGCGCGGTGTCGCAGGCGATCGAGGAGGGTGGCGCGCAGGCGATCAACTATTTCATCGCACAGAAATATGTCGAGGCGATCGGCAAGTTCGCGACGTCTCCGAACGCGAAGACGATCCTGTTTCCGGTCGAGGCTACGCAGTTGATGGGGACGCTTGGGGGGATTGGGGAACTGGCGAAGGATGCTTTGCGCGATGCGGTCGCGTCGCCGCCGGCCAAGCCTGTTGCGCGTGGCCCGTTCGAGTTGTCGAAGTCGACCGAGGTTCCGAAAAGCTGATGGACGTGATCGGGTCGGCTGGCGTGTGGCTGATCGCGGCGCTGGTGCTGGGGATCGCAGAGCTTGCGGTGCCGGGGGTGTTCCTGGTGTTCCTCGCGATCGCTGCGGCGGTGACCGGGGTGGCGGTGTTCGTGTTGCCGGATCTGCCGGTGGCGGCTCAGTTGGGTGCGTTTGCGGTTTGGAGCGTGGTTGCGGTGCTGATCGGGAAGCGCTGGTACCGGGATTATCCGGTCGAGGGCGGGGATCCGATGTTGAACGATCGGTCTGCCCGGCTGGTGGGGCAGGTCGTGGTGGTCGAGACGGCGATTGTTGGGGGGCGTGGTCGGGTGCTGGTTGGGGACGGGAGTTGGCCGGCTCGGGGTGCGGATGCTGGGGTTGGCGCTCGGGTTCGGGTGACTGCTGTGGTCGATGGTGAGGTGGTGGTGGAGGCCCTTTAGTCCTGTCTCATTCGGGGAGGGCGAACTCACTGCTCCCCTCCCTGGAAGGGAGGGGTTGGGGGTGGGTCGGGTTCCGCTTGGCGAACCGCTCGGGCTCGAGCCGGCCTACCCACCCCCGGCCCCTCCCTTTCAGGGAGGGGGGAAGTAGCTTTCGGGGTGGCGCGCGCGCGTGGCGGCGAGGGTGAGGGCATTTCGTATCACGTGCCCTCACCTTCCCAACCGACTTCGTCGTGCGGGCCCCTTCCTCTCCCCTGAAGGGAGAGGAGTTTTGATTAGGCCGCCTCTCTCACCTTTGGCGCGGCCTGCCGCACGCCCTCGTCGACGTGTTCGGCGAACTGGGCAAAGTTTTCTACGAACAGGTCTACCAGCTTGGCCGCGGTTGCGTCGTAGGCGTCCTTGTCCGCCCAGGTGGTGCGCGGGTCGAGGATTGCGCTGTCTACGCCGGGGACGCTTACCGGGACCTGGAAGCCGAAGTTCGGGTCCGTGCGGAACTCGGCATCGTTGAGGCTGCCGTCCAGCGCCGCGTTCAGCAACGCCCGCGTCGCCTTGATCGGCATGCGGTTGCCGACGCCGTATTTGCCGCCGGTCCAGCCGGTGTTGACCAGCCAGCAATCGACGCCGCCCTTGGCGATCCGCTCCTTGAGCAAATTGCCGTACACCGAGGGATGCCGCGGCATGAACGGTGCGCCGAAGCACGTCGAGAAGGTCGCGTCCGGCTCGGTGACGCCGATCTCGGTCCCGGCGACGCGCGCGGTGTAGCCCGACAGGAAGTGGTACATCGCCTGGTCGGGCGTCAGTTTCGCGATCGGCGGGAGGACACCATACGCATCCGCCGTCAGCATCACGATGTTCCGCGGAACCGGCCCCATGTTCTCGGCGGACGCATTCGGGATGAAGTCGATCGGGTACGCACCACGGCTGTTCTCGGCCAGCGTGTGGTCGTCGAGATCGAGCAACCGCGTCGCCGGGTCCATCACGACGTTTTCCAGCACCGTCCCGAACCGCTTAGTGGTCGCGAAGATCTCCGGCTCGGCATCCGCGGACAGGCGGATCATCTTGGCATAGCACCCGCCCTCGAAATTGAAGACCGCGGTGTCGGACCAACCATGCTCGTCGTCGCCGATCAGCGTCCGGCTCGCGTCCGCCGAGAGCGTCGTCTTGCCGGTACCCGACAGCCCGAAGAACACCGCGGTGTCCCCGTTCGCGCCCATGTTGGCCGAGCAATGCATCGGCATCACCCCGGTCGGCGGCAGCAGATAGTTAAGCAGCCCGAACACCGACTTCTTCATCTCGCCGGCATATTTGGTGCCGCCGATCAGGATCAGCTTGTCGGTGAAATTGACCGCGATCACCGTCTCGCTCCGGCAGCCGTGACGCGCGGGGTCGGCGCGGAAGCTGGGCAGGTCGACGATCGTGTAGTCCGCGACGAAGTCCTTCAGCGCCGCCTGTTCGGGCCGTACCAGCATCGTCCGGATGAACAGGTTATGCCACGCCAGTTCGGTGACGACGCGGACCTGTACGCGGTGATCGACCTGCGAGCCGCCGTACAGATCCTGCACGAACAGCTCGTCCTTGGCGGCGAGCGCGGCGAAGAAATCCTCCTTCAGCGCGGCGAAATGCGCGGGCTCCATCGCCTTGTTGCTCTTGCCCCACCAGACGGTCGCGTCGGTCTCGGCATCGCGGACGATGAACTTGTCCTGCGCCGAGCGACCGGTATGCGCGCCGGTCTCGACGACCAGCGGACCGTCTGCGGACAGCGTCCCCTCACCGCGTTCGAGCGCGGCCTCGACGAGTTGTGCAGTGACCAGGTTCCAGTGCAGATTGGCGCGGGTTTCGATCCCCTGCGCGGGTAGGCCGACGGCCGGAATACGCTCGTTCGACACGGGCTCTCTCCTAAGTTTTATCGCATACGTATGTATGTCGTTGCCCCCGGCTGTACGGGGCCGGTTTCCACCGGTCAAACACGCTAATATGCACCGCTGTCCCGATACGGCTCTAGTTGAGTGCAGACGCGGTTTGCCCTACGCCGTCATGCCAACGACCAAGGCAAGCGACCCAGAAATGACGGCAACGATCGCGCTGGTCGACGACGACCGCAACATCCTGACCTCCGTGTCGATCGCGCTGCAGACCGAAGGCTTCGTCACGCGCGTCTATTCCGACGGCGAGACCGCGTTGAAGGCGCTGACGGACAACCCGCCCGATCTCGCGGTGTTCGACATCAAGATGCCGCGGATGGACGGACTCGAACTGCTACGCAGGTTCCGCGAAAAGAGCCAGGTTCCGGTGATCTTCCTGACCAGCAAGGACGACGAACTCGACGAGGCGCTCGGCCTCGCGATGGGCGCGGACGACTATATCGCCAAGCCGTTCTCGCAGCGGCTGCTGATCGCGCGCATCCGTGCGATCCTGCGCCGGACGGAACTCACCCAGTCGCCCGGAACCGAGACCGCAGAGGAGGCCGCCGGGCCGCTCGATCGCGGACGCCTCAGCATGGACCCGGCGCGGCACCGGACCTTGTGGGGCGGCGAGCCGGTGACGCTGACGGTCACCGAGTTCATGATCCTGGAGACGCTCGCGCAGCGGCCCGGTATCGTCAAGACGCGCAACCAGTTGATGGATGCCGCGTATCAGGACGACATCTATGTCGACGACCGGACCATCGACAGCCACATAAAACGACTCCGCCGCAAATTCAGGCAGGTCGATCCCGCGTTCGACGCTATCGAGACATTATATGGTGCCGGGTATCGATTTTCTGAGGAATGAACTGGGCGTTGACGGCCGCGATCTCACGCTGCGGTGGTCGGGTCAGATCTCGCTCACGCGGCGGATCCTGGCGGTCAACATCTTCGCGCTGCTGCTGCTGGCGGGCGGGTTCTTCTATCTCGATTCTTACCGCAGCCGCGTGGTCGACAACCGCGTTGCGCAGACCGCGCGGGAAGCACGACTGATCGGCGAGGCGATCGCCGCGGTCGATCCGGCGTTGCGCGATCCGCTGGTGGTCAGGCTCGCGCGCGATACCGGTTCGCGGATCCGGCTGTTCGATGCGGGGGGCCGGGCAATCGTGGACAGCCGCGCGCTGGGCCTGCGGAACTTCGTGTTGATGGACCCCGACAAAGAGGCTTGGGACCAGACGATTGCCCGGTTCCTGGACGCGGCGATCGACGTCATCGTGATGGCGCCCCGCCCCCCGCTCTACCGCGAGCGTAGCGGCACGCAGCAATGGCCCGACGTAGCCGCAGTCCGCGGACGCAGCCTCGTTTCGACGACGGTCTGGCGCGCGCCCGATCGTACGCCGGTGCTGACCGCGGCCGCGCCGCTTCGCGCCGGTGGCGTCGTGATGACGACGGTCAATGCGCGCGACATCACCAAGACGGTGCGGATCGAGCGGTTCCGACTGAGCATGGTCCTGCTGGGCGTGTCGATCGTCTCGATCCTGTTGTCGTTGTTCCTGGCGCGCACCATCGTCCGTCCGCTCCGTCGCCTGGCGCGAGCGGCGGTAAGGGTCAGGCTGGGGCGGGCCCGCGAAGTCGTGGTGCCGCGCCTGCCCTCTCGTCGCGACGAACTCGGGATGCTCGCACGCGCGCTCTCCGACATGAGCCTCGCACTCCGCGCGCGGATCGACGCGACCGAGGCATTCGCCGCCGACGTCACGCACGAGATGAAGAACCCGCTCGCCTCGCTCCGGTCCGCCGTCGAGGGACTGTCGCGCGTGAAGGACCCGGCATTGCAGGCGCAGCTGCTCGCGATCGTCCGCGACGACGTCCACCGGCTCGACCGGTTGCTCTCGGACATCTCCGAGGCCTCGCGACTCGACGCGCAGCTCAGCCGCGCGAAGTTCGAACCGGTCGACATCGCCGCGATGATCGACGGCTTGGTCGCGCAGCGCGATGCGCGCGGTGTCGAGCGCGGCATCCGCCTGAGGTTCGATCGCAACCCCGACGATCGCACGGTCATACTAGGCGAAGGCGCGAGGCTGGAACGCGTGTTCGAGAATCTGATCGACAACGCGCTGTCCTTCTCGCCCGACGCAGGCCTGATCGCCGTCTCCGCGATTCGGGAAGGCGAAGACCTCGTCATTCGCGTCGAGGACGAAGGTCCCGGCGTTCCGGAAGCGGCACGCGAGGACGTGTTCATGCGCTTCCACTCGGTCCGCCCGGACAGCGAGACGTTCGGGCAACATTCCGGACTGGGCCTCGCGATCGCGCGCACCATCGTCGATGGCCATCAGGGGGCGATCTTCGTCGAATCGCGCGAGGATAGGCTCGATGGCGCGCGCTTCGTCGTAAGGCTACCGCTCGCCGAGATGCCGGAGTAAGGACGGCGCGTGGTCGTCCCATCCTCCGACAGGCTCCACGCCACCACGGTCGCCATCGACGGCGTGGCGGTGATGATCGAGGGCGCGTCGGGATCGGGCAAGTCCGACCTCGCACTGCGCCTGATCGACCGCGGCGCAATCCTCGTCAGCGACGACCAGACGCTCGTGATCCGTGCCGGCGACACGTTGTATGCGCGTGCGCCAGCGACGATCGCGGGACGGATCGAAGTCCGCGGGATCGGCATCCTTGCGATGCCCTATGTCGAGGACGTACCGGTCGCGCTGCTCGTCCGGGTGGACGGCGCGATCGAACGGATGCCGGAACGCCGCGTGCGGACCATCGCGGGGATCGACGTTCGCGAGTTCGCGGTCGATCCGTTCCACGCATCCGCCCCGATCAAGGTCGAACTCGCATTGCGCAATCCCCAACCTTTAGAATCGGGCCTGTAGAATGACGCGTTCAGTATGACTCGGCCGAAGGACATCCTGCTCGTCACCGGCATGTCGGGGGCCGGCAAGTCGACCGTGCTCAAGACGCTGGAGGATCTGGGCTGGGAGGTGGTCGACAACCTGCCGTTGCTGCTGCTCGACCGGCTGCTCGACGCGCCGCTCTCCGAAGGATCGCCCAACGATTCGCAGCCGCTCGCGATCGGTATCGGTGCCCGGACGCGCGATTTCGACCCCGATCGGATCGTCAACCGCATCCGCGATCTGCGCGATCGGCATGGGCTCGAGATCGGGATGTTGTTCCTCGATTGCTCGGGCGCCGAACTCGAACGTCGCTATTCCGAGACTCGGCGGCGGCATCCGCTCGCGCTCGATCGTCCGGCGAACGACGGTATCGGCCGCGAGCGGGAGTTGCTTGCGCCGTTGCGGGACTGGGCGAACCGGCTGATCGACACGACCGACATGGCCGCCAACGAACTGGCGCAACAGATTCGGGCGAGCTTCTCGGGTGAGGCGCGCGGCGAACCGACATTGTCGATCCGCTCGTTCGGATTTGCACGCGGCCTGCCCCGTAACGCGGACCTGGTGTTCGACATGCGCTTCCTGCGCAATCCGCACTGGGATCACGACCTTCGCCCCGGCACCGGGCTGGACGCCGACGTGTCCGCCTACATCATGGACGACCCCGCCTATGAAGCTGCGGTGAGTCGGATCGAGGAGCTGCTGATGCTGTTGCTCCCGCGCTACAGGGCGGAGGGCAAGTCGTACGTCACGGTCGCATTCGGGTGTACCGGAGGGAGACACCGGTCGGTCCACGTCGCCGACCGCGTGGCGCGACGGTTGCGCGACGCGGGATTTTCCCCCAGTATTGCACACCGCGACCTGGGGGCCGCTCCACAAGATGCGCTCGAAGGATCACCGGTCGTCTTATGAGTATGAAACGCTGACATGATCGGCCTTGTCCTGGTAACGCACGGTCGATTGGCCGAAGAATTCGTTCGCGCGATGATCCACGTCGTCGGCCCGCAGGAGCGCGTTGCGCCGATCGCGATCGGTCCCGACGACGACATGGAGGAGCGCCGCGCGGATATCGCCGCCGCGATCCAGGCGGTCGATGTCGGGCGCGGCGTGATCGTGCTGACCGACCTGTTCGGCGGCACCCCCTCCAACCTCGCCATCTCGCTGATGGAGCGCGGTCGGATCGAAGTGATCGCGGGCATGAACCTGCCGATGCTGATCCGGCTCGGGTCGGCGCGCAAGTCGATGACCGTCGTCGCTGCTGTCGCGGCGGCGCGCGAAGCCGGGCGCAAGTATATTTCGGTGGCATCCGAGGTTCTCGGCGAGGCTGCGGCGTGAGCGAGGTCTCGCGCACCGTCCAGATTACCAACCGCCGTGGGCTGCATGCCCGGGCGAGTGCCAAGTTCGTGACGCTCGCCTCGACGCATAGTGTCGAGGTGCGCGTGACCAAGGACGGGTCGGATCACGTCACCGGCACCTCGATCATGGGGCTGATGATGCTCGGTGCGGCGATGGGCGACGCGATCACGATCAGCGCTAGCGGCGACGGCGCGGAGCATACGGTCGCGGCGCTCGCCGAACTGGTCGAGGCGAAGTTCGGCGAGGATTGACGTGACTGCTCCCCTCCCGCAGGCGGGAGGGGTTGGGGGTGGGCGCGCGCTCACCATAATCGAAACATTTGCTGAGGCCGGGAGCCCGCCCCCGGCCCCTCCCGCATACGGGAGGGGAGGACAAGAATGCCCCGCGAGATAACCGCCTTTTCGAACCCGCTGATCAAGTATGTCCGCGACCTGCGTGACAAGCGACATCGGCGTGCGGCCAAGCAGTTCCTCGCCGAGGGCCTGCGCATCCTGACCGAAGCGCGAGAGACGGGACGCCTGCCCCGGACTCTGTTCTACGCGGCAGCAAGCGCGAACCATCCGCTCGTCCATGCGCTGTCCATGGACGTCGAGGAGGCTGGCGGCGAGTCGATCCAGACCACGCCGGACATTCTTTCTAAGCTGTCGGGCAAGGACAACCCGCAAGCCGTCGTCGGCGTGTTCGACGAGTTCGACGCGACGCTCGAAGACCTCGACCGCACCACGTCCGGCATCTGGCTGGTTGCGGAACGGCTGCGCGATCCGGGCAATCTGGGGACGATCCTGCGTACCGGCGACGCGGTCGGCGCCGGCGGGCTGATCCTGATCGGCGAGTCGGTCGACCCCTTCTCCGTGGAGGCGGTGCGCGCGAGCATGGGCGCGCTGTTCACGATCCCCGTCGTGAAGACCGAGTGGGAGCCGTTTCTCGCCTGGTTGCGGACCGGGCCGGGTCAACTTGTCGGACTGAGCCTCGATACGGATGCCGACTACCGCTCCGCCAGCTATACCGGCCCGACTTTCCTGCTCACCGGCAACGAAGCGCAGGGCATGCCGCCCGAAATGGCCGAGGCGTGCGATGTGCTGGTCAAGATTCCGATGCGCGGCAAGGCGGACAGCCTCAACGCAGCCGTCGCGACCGCGGTGATGGCCTATGAAGTGCTTGCACGGCAGGGAAATTCCGAAGCTTCCGCCTGAACCGACGAATTTGGCCCGATTGGCGATGCTTAGCGAGTCCGGTTCAGCTAAGGGAGAGCTGCGTCGTGCGAAAGCATCGGCGAGCTACGGTTAGACGGGATGAGTATGGCGCGCGGTTTGGATGATGGACGAGAGAAGGCCGGTATGATCCGGTCGGCGATCGCGGTTGCTGTGACGCCGCTGCTGATGGCGACTCCGCTGTTCGCACAACAGGTTACGCCCCCGCCGGTGACGCCGACCGTGCCAATGACCGCGCCGATGGCGTCGCCGATGCTGGCACCGCCGGTCATTACCGTGCCGACGCTGAGCGACACGCAGGCGACGTTGCTCGACAAGCTTCTCAACGGCGACATCGTCGCGCAGGGCCTCAAGTCCGCCGCGACCGCGTCGACCACCGCGCCGACTAAGGAGGAGCTCGTCCGTGCCGCGCTCGACCATGCGCGGGCGGTGCACGCGGGTCGTCTCAGCGAGGCCGATTTCCAACGGGACTGGGGCCTGCGTCCGCCCGCGTACGATCCGACGCCGGCGTTCGCCGATGCGGTGCGGCTGGACCGGATCGCGGCGTGGTTCGCGTCGCTGCCGCCGCCCTATGCCGGCTATGACGGGCTGCGTAAGGGCCTCCAGAATTACCGTTCGATCGCTTCTGCGGGCGGCTGGTCGCCACTCGCCTCGGGGCCGGACTTCACGCTCGGCGCGACCGGTTCGCGAGTTATCGCGCTCCGCAAGCGGTTGGCGGTCGAGGACAAGGACGTCTCGACCAGCGGCGATACGTTCGACGCCGGCCTGCTCGACGCGGTGCGTCGTGCGCAGCGTCGTTATGGTCTGAACCCGAGCGGCATCGTTTCGACCCAGACGCTGGCGGCGCTGAACGTGTCGGCGACCGACCGCGTGCGTCAGATCATGGCGAACATGGAGCGCTGGCGCTGGCTGCCGCAGGACCTGCCACGCGACCGTATCCAAGTGAACATCGCCGCGGCCGTGCTCACCGTGTTCGATGGCGACACCCCCGTGCAGTCGATGCGGGCGGTCACCGGTCGTCCGGGCGACGAGACGCCGATGCTGTCCTCCACGATCCACAGCATCGTCATCAATCCGCCGTGGAACGTGCCGACCTCGATCGCGACGAAGGAGTTGTGGCCGAAGGAGAAGGCCAACCCCGGCTATCTGAAGCGCAACGGCTTCAAGGTGATCGGCACGCGGCTGCAGCAGCAGGCCGGCGACCAGAGCGCGCTCGGCCGGTTCAAGTTCGATTTCGCCAATGATTATTCGGTGTACCTGCATGACACGCCGAGCCGCGCGAAGTTCGCGAGCTTCAGTCGGCTTTCGAGCCATGGCTGCGTACGCCTTGAAAAGCCGGGCGAACTTGCCGACCTGTTGCTGAAGGGCGATCCCGCCTGGACGCCGGAGATGGTCGACGCCGCGGTGGCCAAGGGTGACACGGTGCGTGCGCGCCTGACCAAGCCGGTATCGGTCTATCTGCTCTACTGGACCGCGTTTGCCAGCGGCAACGGCCAGATGAACTTCCGCGCCGATCCCTATGACTGGGACGGCATTCTCGCTTCCAAGATCGAGGCACGCACCGCGCGCCAGACGATCGCCGCTCGCTGAGAGGGTCTGACATGACGATTTCCACCCGCACCCGTACCGTCATCGCCGGTGGCCTGCTTGCCGCGATGGCGCTCGCCGGCTGCTCGAGCTCCGAGCCCGAGCAGCCGGCGACGGACGTCAACATGGTCGAGGATACCGGGGTTACCGAGTCCGAGGCGGCAGAGCCCGCCCCGGTCGAGGCAGCACCGGTCGAAGCAGTCCCGCCGGCGCCGGCCGTGGTCGAGCCTCCCCGCGAGAAGCCGATCGCGCCGGACGAGCAGATGCTCGACGACGCGGATGCGACGGGCATGACCGCCCGCGTGACGCGCGACGAAGAGCCGACCGAGAATGAGGAAGCCCCTCAGCAATAAGCCGAAGTCGGCCGGGGATCATGCCCCGGCCGGTTCCGCAAGACCCGGCGCGTGGCGATCGACGAGAGTCTCGCTCGCCCGGTTGAGGCCGATGATCTCCACGACCCTGCCGTGACGGCGCAACTTGGCGACCACGTCTTCCAGGGCGCCGACGGCCGTGACGTCCCACATATGCGCGCCGGTAAGGTCGATCCGTACGGTTCGCGCCGTCTCTCGAAGGTCGAAGCGATCGGCGAAGATGTCCGCGCTGGCAAAGAATATTTGCCCGCTTACCCGGTAGATCCGCGTGTCGGTTGCCACGTCGTGTTCGATCGCGACGTCCATCATCCGCGTGACCTTCCACGCGAAGAACACACCGCTGAGCAGCACGCCGACGCCGACGCCGAGTGACAGGTCGTGCGTCGCGACGGTGACAACGACGGTCGCGACCATCACCACGCTCGACATCTTGGGGTGCCGCGCAAGGTCGCGAAGCGAACCCCAGGAGAAGGTGCTGATCGACACCATGATCATGATCGCGACCAACGCGGCGACCGGCACCTGCGCGACCCACGGGCGCAGCGGCACCATGACCACGAGCAGAAACACACCCGCGACGATCGTCGAGATCCGCCCGGTACCGCCATATCGGACGTTACCGACGGTCTGGCCGATCATCCCGCAACCCGCGATGCCGCCGAACGCACCCGCAGCGATGTTGGCGAGGCCAAGTCCCGTGCACTCGCGTGCCTTCGAACTGGTCGTTTCGGTCAGTTCGTCGACCACGCGCGCGGTCATCATCGATTCGAGCAGCCCGACGGCGGCCATCGCCAGCGCATAGGGCGCGACGATCCGCAGCGTTTCCCAAGTAAAGGGTACATCGGGCAGGCCGAACGACGGTAGCGAATTCGGCAAGCGGCCAAGATCGCCGACCGTCTTGAGCGGCATTGGGAACCACATCGCGATCACGGTGAGCACGACGATGCATATCAGCGGCGAGGGGATCGCGCTGGAGATCCGCGGCATCAGGTAGATGATCGCCAGCCCACTGGCGATCATTGCATAGGCCTGCCAGCTGACGCCGACCATCTGCGGCACCTGCGCCGAGAAAATCAGGATCGCGAGGGCGTTGACGAAGCCCGCATGGACCGACTTCGAGACGAAGCGCATCAATATGTCGAGTTTGGCGAGCCCGAAAGCGATCTGGAGCGCGCCTGCGAGGATCGTCGCGACGAGAAGATATTGCAGGCCGTATGCGTGGACGAGCGCGGCGGCGACGAGAGCGACGGAGCCGGCTGCGCCGGAAATCATCGCCGGGCGGCCGCCGGCGAATGCGATAACGATGCCGATCACGAAGGACGCAAACAGGCCGACCTCGGGATCTATGCCGGCGACGAACGAGAAGGCGATGACTTCGGGAATGAGCGCGAACGTGCCGACCATTCCGGCGAGCACGTCACGTCGCGCGGCGGCAGGGCCGCTGAACCATTCGGCGCGGTAACGAGAAAAAAATAAGGATGTCATGTATGTATCCGCATAGGACGCACGAACCGCGGCAGTTGCGCGGGCGGTTCATTTCAAAGGCGTCGTTGCGTTGTCCGGCGGATCGGCGGCCGGAATAGCCACCCGGAATTGCACCGGGTCCAGGGCGAATGGCGATTCGTTAGCGGAAGAGGTGCTGCATTGCAACATTCGCTACATTCGACCGTCATCCTGACGAAAGTCAGGGTCCAGAGCCATGTACCACGATCCGCAGTTACTCTGGATCCTGACTTTCGTCAGGATGACGGGGGTAGGCGTTGCCTATGTAAAAAGATCCACGACCTCGGCCCCCTCACCCACCGCCTGCAACAGCAGCGTCCGATGGCAATGACAGGGATCCCGCTCGTAGCAGAGCAACGCGCTCGGTTTTTCCGCCGCAAGCCCGAGCATGATCGCCCCGGCGGCCTGCGCCTCGGGAAGCTCAAGTTGCTCGTCGTACACGGCGGTCAAGGTCGCGACGTCGCCCTTCTTGGCCGCGTCACGCCCGCGCTTTGGGGTTCCGAGCGCCTTTAGATGGACGTAATCGATCTCGACCTCGCGCAGCGACGCGGCGAGCGACGACTTCGAGAAGCCCGGTCGGCGGGACAAAGGGAGCGCGCGGACGTCGATCACCCGTTCCACGCCTGCGGCCTTCAGCGCCGCGAGGAAATCGGCCATCGTCGTGGCCTCATAGCCGATCGTGAAGATTTTCGCGGGAGATGTCATGGAGGCGAAGTGGGATTGCGCACCTGACACGACAAGCGTCCCGCGCTATCTGACGGGAATGACCTACGATATTCACGTGATCGGCGGCGGCCTCGCCGGTTCCGAAGCCGCTTGGCAACTCGCCGAAGCCGGCCTCAAAGTCCGCCTCTCCGAAATGCGCGGTAGCGGCGAGGAAACGCCTGCGCATCAGACCGACGGCCTTGCCGAGCTTGTTTGCTCGAACAGTTTTAGGTCGGACGATGCGGAAGCAAACGCGGTCGGCCTGCTCCATCAGGAACTGCGCACACTGGGTTCGCTGATCATGCGCCAGGCGGACATCCACCGCGTTCCCGCGGGCTCCGCGCTTGCCGTCGACCGCGACAACTTCTCCGCCAGCGTGACGGAGGCGATCGACCGGCATCCGAACATCACACTCGTTCGCGAACGGATCGACGCGCTGCCCGACGGCCCGACGATCATCGCGACGGGTCCGCTGACCGCCGCGTCGCTCGCGGCCGGTATCGGTGCCGAAACCGGTCGCGAGGCGCTCGCCTTCTTCGACGCGCTGGCACCGATCGTGCACCGCGACTCGATCGACATGGAAACGGCCTGGTTCGCGTCGCGCTGGGACAAGGGCGAGGGCAAGGACTACATCAACTGCCCGATGGACAAGGACCAGTATCTGGCCTTCCACCAGGGTCTGATCGACGGCGAGAAGACCCCGTTCAAGGAATGGGAGAAGGACACGCCGTATTTCGATGGCTGCATGCCGATCGAAGTGATGGCGGAGCGCGGCGTCGATACGCTGCGCTATGGTCCGATGAAGCCGGTCGGGCTCGACAATCCGAAGACCGGGCGTTGGCCGCATGCTGTCGTCCAGCTGCGGCAGGACAATGCGCAGGGCACGTTGTGGAACATCGTCGGCTTCCAGACCAAGATGAAGCACGCCGACCAGGTCCGCCTGTTCCGTACTATCCCAGGTCTGGAGAACGCCGAGTTCGCGCGGTTGGGCGGGCTGCACCGCAACACCTTCATCCGTTCGCCCGAACTGCTAGACGAGACGTTGCGGCTGAAGTCGCGCCCGAACATCCGATTTGCGGGTCAGATCACGGGGTGCGAAGGTTATATCGAGAGCTGCGGCATCGGCATGCTCGCCGGGTTGTTCGCGGCAGCCGAACTGACCGGGAAGACGCTGACCCCGCCGCCTTACGCGACTGCGCTCGGCGCGTTGCTCGGCCACATCACGGGCGGGGCCGAGGTCGAGACGTACCAGCCGATGAACGTCAATTTCGGCCTGTTTCCGCCGATCATGGGGCGTACCAAGAAGGCGGACCGTAAGCGGATGTACACCGATCGTGGCCGTGCGGCGCTCGCGGAGTGGCTCAACTCTCCTCCGCAACGGCCTGAGTCGGTGGACAATTTACACGAGCTGGCCCCTTCCGTTTGACCGCCGTCGTGGCAAATTCCGGGGCGGTCATCGTCCCGGATTTGTCGCGATCCGCCTCCGCGAACTTGATCGTCGCCTTCACGGCCCATTCGTCGAACGACAGCTTGCCGTCGCCGTCCACGTCGAGCCGTGCGTAGGCCTTGCGCCGCTGCGTCAGATATTCCTCGCGCGTGATCTTGGCGTCGCGGTCCTTGTCGTAGCGATTGAAGCGCTTCTGCTCGCGGGTCTTTTCGGTCGCCTCGGGTGCTGCACCGGGTAGAGGTTCGGATGCGACAGCGCCGGCGACCTGCGACAGCGGCTGTGGCGGTAGTATCGGCCCCGGCCTCGCCGTGCCGCTGAAGACCATGAACCCGGCGGCGATCAACGCGATGATCGCGACACCGCCTGCTAGATATCGCCACATCGCCGCCGCCCCCATTGCCAGGGCCGCACGCTACGCCTTGCCGTCGGGGATCCCCATCCGATTGGTCAGTATCCGGTCAATCTGTGCCACGCCAGGCGCGCCACGCGCTTCGGGCTGCCTGGGGCGGAAGGCTTCGACATCAGATCAAACCGCGCCGACACGGCAAGTGCGCCTAGAGCACGCGCCGACGTAGGCCACCGGCCCTTCAACGCTCGATCGAGGACTTCGCTCGCACGGAGACGGGCCAACTCCCTACCCGACGTCTCGGTCAGCCTCAGGCTGAGGTCGGCGAGCGCCCACCCCTCGCCTGCCGGGCCGACCCGGTCGTCGCTGACTGACACGATCACTGCCGCGAGGTCGAACAGGCGGCGGCCACGGTCGCGTCCGAAGCGCTTGATCGCCGCGGCATCGAGCATCGGTTCCAGCAGAACGTCCCAGCCGTCGGTCAACGTCGCCAGCATCGCGCCGGACACGCCCATCGGCAGCACGTCATTCTGGAGCGCCACCAGGACGGGTTCGGCAGGCGCGGGAGCCGTGTCGAGGCGCCCGAGCGCTTCATACCACCAGGTCAGCCGCATCTGGCCGATCAGCGGTTCGCGGGTCGAGCGCAGGATCGCGGCGAGCGTATTGTCGAGCGCGAACAACGCCGCGAGCGCTGGCGCGGCCGAATGCGGCGCATAGCTGAGGGCAAGGGCATGTTCTGGATGGTCGTGGCTCATGGTCACGCCGTTACTCCGATCCCGATCGTACCGCACGTCCGGATACCGCACTGTCCAATGATTAACGTATCGCGAACCATGTTTCTTGAAGTGGATTTACCGGATCGCGCCGCATCCGCGTATCGATCGATACCGATCTCCGTCAGGACCGAGATGCGCGGCAAGCGAAGCGAACTACCGGATAAGCCGACGACCGTGCTGGGGCGATTGCGTCGTGACGTGTGCGGTAACACGCTGATGATCGTTGCCTTTGCGATGATGCCGCTGATCGCGATGGTCGGGTCGGGGCTGGACATGGCGCGTGCCTATGTCGCGCGGGATCGGCTGCAACAGGCGTGCGATGCCGGGTCGCTCGCGGCACGGCGGCTGCTGTCGGGCGCGACCTTGACGCCCACGGTCGAGACCGAAGCAACGAAATATTTCAATTTCAACTTCCCCCAGGCGTCGTTCGGTACTGCGACGTTCACGCCCGTCGTCACGGTGCCATCGGTCGGCACGGTGCGGATCACGGCAGCGACGACGATACCGACGACGATCATGAAACTGTTCGGCTTTTCTACTCTCAACCTGTCCACCAGCTGCTCCGCGACGCAGGATTTCGTCGGCACCGATATCATGCTGGTGCTGGATATGTCGGGATCGATGAACTGCCCCACGAGCAGGCCGAACGATGCCTGCAACGAGGTCGAGCAATCGAACTCCAAGATGCAGGCGCTGCGCGATGCGGCGGAGTCGCTCTACGATACGCTGAAATCGGCACAGGATCAGCTGCACGCGAACAACCTCCGGCTCCGCTATGGTTTCGTACCGTACAACGCCACGGTGAACGTCGGGAAGCTCGTCTATGCCGAGAACCCCAGCTACATCAGAGACAGCGCCCCGTACCAGAGCCGCACGCGGACCTCGGGCCCCGTGACGACTTCGCAGAACTGGTGCAATAACTATGAGGGAAACTGGTCGCGGTATTGGTTGAGCACCGACGGCGCCTGCACGAATTACTGGACGTACCGGCAGGTCACGCTGACCACGTCCAGCTTCAAGACCGGGGCGTCTGTGCCGACTCCAGGCGGTTCGCCGAGCTGGAGCCGATCGCAATGGGCGGGGTGCATCGAAGAACGCCAAACCGATAACTCGGCGATCAACGGCGGATCGTCGACGACTGCGCCGTCTACGGCTTGGGACCTCGACGTCAACATGCTGCCGACGAACGAGGCTAGCCGCTGGGCCCCGTGGTGGCCCGACGCCGAGTTCAATCCCGATACGCGCAACGAATATACCGACCCGAAATACTGTGCGAGCGGGGCCAGCCGCCTCAAGGAGTATTACAACGACAAGACAGGGTTCATGAGTTACGTCGACGGCCTGAAACCCTTGGGCGGTACGTACCATGACATCGGTGTGATGTGGGGTGCGCGGTTCATCTCGCCGAACGGCATCTTCGCATCCGCAACGCCGGAAACCAACGACCAGAACGATCCCGACAATCCCAAGAAACTGCGCGGGTTCAGCATCCGCAAATACATGATCTTCATGACCGACGGCGATCTGTCACCTTATCTGGACGTGTACACGACCTATGGCGTGGAGGAGCGCGACGAGCGCGTACTCGGGGCGGCATCCGGGGCGAATGCGCAACTCGCGCGCCATTTGCAGCGGTTCCGCATGGCGTGCAACGCGGCCAAGAGCCAGGACATCCAGCTCTACGTCATCGCCTTCTCGACGACGTTGACGGCGGACATGCAGAACTGCGCATCGCAACCATCAATGGCGTCGGGCATCAGCACATCCGCAGCATTGATCGCCAAGTTTCAGGAGATCGGCAGCAAAATCGGTTCCTTGAGGATCAGCCAGTGACTTCGTTCGGGGCGACACGGGTCAGGTCGAGATCGGCGACGCTGCGTGACGATGCCCGCGGTGCGACGATCGTCGAATTCGCGATGATCGTGCCGGTGCTGATCGGGCTGCTGCTGTCGATCCTCGAAGTCGGCTATCAGGGGTACGTGACCGCCGTGGTGCAGGGAGCGCTGTCGAAAGCGTCGCGGCAGGTCACGGTCGGCAACCGGACGGCAGACGACGTCGTCGCCACGATCAAATCCGAGGTTCAGCCGGTCGTTCCCGCCAAATACGTGACGGTCGCGACACGTCGCTATTATAATTTCTCGAATGTCGGAAAGCCCGAGAAGATCACGTCGGATACCGATCCCAAGGGCGTGTACAATCCCGGCGATTGTTTCGAGGACGCCAACAACAACGGCAGCTATGATTCGACCCCGGGGGATAACGGCGTCGGCAGCGCGGACGACATCGTCTATTACACCGTCAACATCGTCTACCCGAACCTTACGCCGATCGGGGCGCTGCTGTCTTGGGGGCCGACGCGTACCGTTTCGGCCTCGACGGTGATCCGCAACCAGCCTTTCACGTCGCGAGCACAGCCGACGACGATATGCACGAAGGCATGACCGACTGTCTCGCCTATGCGCGCCGGCTGCGCAGCGACGTTCGCGGTCTCGCGATGATCGAATTCGCGCTTGTCGCGCCGGTGTTGATCACGCTCGGGCTAGCCGGTGCCGAGGTCACGAACATGGCGGTCGCGGTGATGCGGGTGAACCAGATTTCCACCGCGATTTCCGACAACGTCGCGCGCGTACGCGATTCGATAGACGAGTCCGACGTCAACGAAGCGCTGCTCAGCGCAAGGTTCATCGGCACCGCCTTGGATTTCACCAAGAACGGCCGCGTGGTCGTGTCCAGCGTCGAGCCGAACGGACAAACCGGCACGAAAGCGGGCCAGTATATCCGCTGGCAGAGGTGCACGGGCGCGCTCAACACGCCCGAATCGCAGCCCAAATATGGTGGGGAAGGCAAGGGCCAGAACGACGCTAGCCTGCCCTATATGGGCTCGAGTACGCGCCAGATCGCAGCCGGCAGCGGATCGGCATTGATCTTCGTGGAAGTGACGTATCGCTATCAGCCGCTGGTTTCGGCACAGTTCTTCGGGACGCCGATCCTGCGATCGGAATCGGTCTACAACGTTCGCGAACGTAACACGCAGGTCCTGGGCGCTGCGGCCGGCACGACGGCAAACGTCTGCACGACCTACGCCGCGTGATCGCTCCGGCCGGATCGACCGGCCGGAGCGCCTACCTTACTTGTAGGTAACCTTCTTCACCGCCGTCACGACCTTCGCGACGTCGACCAGCATCAGCTTTTCGAGGTTCGCCGCGTAGGGCATCGGCACGTCTTCGTTGGTCACGCGGAGCACCGGTGCGTCGAGGTCGTCGAAGCCGTGCTCCATCACCACCGACACGATCTCCGAAGCGATCGAGCAGGTCGCCCAATTCTCTTCGACGATGATCATGCGGTTGGTCTTTGACAAGCTCTTAAGGACCGTCTCGGTGTCGAGCGGGCGCAACGTGCGCAGGTCGATGACTTCCGCGTCGATGCCCTCTTCGGCGAGCTTTTCAGCTGCTTCAAGCGAAATGCCCACGCCGATCGAGTAGCTGACGATCGTGACGTCCTTGCCCTCGCGGACGATCCGCGCCTTGCCGATCGGCAGGACGTGGTTGTCGAGCTTGGGGACATCGAAGCTGCGGCCGTACATCAGCTCGTTCTCGAGGAACACGACTGGGTCCTCGGTGCGGATCGCGGCCTTGAGCAGGCCCTTGGCATCCGCCGCATCATATGGCGCGATCACGATCAGGCCGGGGACGCTCGCATACCATGCCGCGAAGTTGTGCGAGTGCTGAGCACCCACGCGCGACGCTGCGCCGTTGGGACCGCGAAACACGATCGGGCAGCGCATCTGGCCACCCGACATGTAGTTGGTCTTGGCGGCCGAGTTGATGATGTGGTCAATCGCCTGCAACGCGAAGTTGAAAGTCATGAACTCGACGATCGGACGAAGCCCGCCCATCGCCGCGCCCGCGCCGATGCCGGCAAAGCCGTATTCGGTAATCGGCGTGTCGATCACGCGACGGTCGCCGAACTCGTCGAGCAGGCCCTGCGTGACCTTGTACGCGCCCTGATACTGCGCGACTTCCTCGCCCATCACGAAGACGCGGTCGTCCTCGCGCATTTCCTCGGCCATCGCGTCGCGCAGCGCTTCGCGGACGGTCGTCTTGACCATCTCGGTGCCTTCGGGGATCGCCGGGTCGGAGATGCCGACCTTCTCTGCCGAGGCGACGAGCTGCTGCGTGCCGCTCTCGGCCTTGGCGGGGGAAGCGCCTTCGGGAACCGGTGGCGCCTTGTCGTCCGACGGCGTTTCCTTCGGCGCGGCGTTGGCCGCATCGCCGGAGCGTGCTTCGGCGGGCTTGGCAGCCTTGGCGTCGCTGGCGCTCTCGCCCTCTTCGAGGATCGTCGCGATGACGGTGCCGACCTTCACGTTGTCGGTCCCTTCGGCGACGGCGATCGAGCCGATCGTGCCTTCGTCGATGGCCTCGAACTCCATTGTCGCCTTGTCGGTCTCGATCTCGGCGAGGATGTCGCCCGACTTGACGCTGTCGCCTTCCTTGACGAGCCACTTGGCCAGCGTGCCCTCTTCCATCGTCGGGGAGAGCGCGGGCATCTTGATCTCGATCGCCATCAGTACTTCTCCACCAGAACGTCGGTGTAGAGCTCGGCAGCATCCGGCTCCGGGGTCTGCTCGGCGAAATCGGCGGCTTCGTTCACGATTTTCCTGATTTCCTGTTCAAGGGACTTGAGGTCCGCCTCGGTCACGCCCTGCGCGTCGAGCAGCTTCTTCATGTGATCGATCGGATCCGACTTGTCGCGGACCGCCTGGACCTCGTCGCGCGTGCGGTACTTGGCCGGATCGGACATCGAGTGGCCACGATAGCGATAGGTCTTCATCTCGAGGATGACCGGGCCCTTGCCGGCGCGGACCCACGCCAGCGCTTCCTCGGCAGCACCGCGGCAGGCGAGCACGTCCATGCCGTCGACCTGGATGCCGGGAATGCGGAAGCTCTCGCCGCGGCGATACAGCTGGTCCTCGGCCGAGGCGCGGTTGACGCTGGTGCCCATCGCGTACTGGTTGTTCTCGATCACGAAGATGATCGGGAGCTTCCAGAGCTCGGCCATGTTGAAGCTTTCGTACACCTGGCCCTGGTTCGCGGCGCCGTCGCCGAAATAGGCCATGCAGATGCCGCCGTCGTTCGAGTATTTATGCTTGAACGCGAGGCCGGTGCCGAGCGACACCTGCGCACCGACGATGCCGTGGCCGCCGTAGAACTTATGCTCGGTCGAGAACATGTGCATCGACCCGCCCTTGCCCTTCGAGATACCCGAATTGCGCCCGGTCAGCTCGGCCATGATCACCTTCGGGTCGATCCCGTAGGCGAGCATGTGGCCGTGATCGCGGTAGCCGGTGATCACCGAATCGGTCTCGCCGTTGAGCGCGGACTGGAGGCCCACCGCGACGGCTTCCTGGCCGATGTAGAGATGGCAGAAGCCACCGATCAAGCCCAAGCCATAGAGCTGGCCGGCTTTTTCCTCGAAACGGCGGATCAGCAGCATCTGCCGATACATTTCGAGCAGTTCGTCCTTCGACGCCTCGTAGGGCTTTGGTTCTGCCGGTCGTTCGCGGTTGGTGATCGGCGGTTCGGCGATTGCGCGTGCTGGTGGGGGGGTCTTGGCCACGATGTGGGAAACCTCGTTTTCCGTAGGGGAGTTGAGGGAGCCTATAGGCGCGGACGGGGCGGAACATCAATTCCCGTCTGGGGTATGTCGGTTTGAAGGGTGTGGGATGGGGGGTAGAGGGGGCTGCCCTGCACTCTGCCTCCGTCATTCCACCCTCCCCCGTAATGCTCACCCACCGCCGTCATCCTGACGAAAGTCAGGACCCAGAGTAACGAAACGCTGCCCTTAGTAATCCTGGGTCCTGACTTTCGTCAGGATGACGGTGGGGGGGGGTGGCGGCGCGGGTGATCCCGATGGTTCCGCCACGCCACTATCCCCACCCCAAGCAAAGCTCCGGTTGCCCTCCCCTCGCGCCCGAGCCTAAAGCCCATCGCAATGGCTCCCTCGACAGACCCCCACCAGCATCCCTTACGGATCGCCAATTTCCGCGCCTATTGGCTGTCCCGCTTCACCGGCACCATAGCCGTCAGCGCGATGTCGATCGTGATCGGGTGGCAGGTCTACAATATCGCCCGCGAGACGATGGACATCCGCCAGGCGGCCTTCATGCTCGGCATGATCGGGTTCGCGCAGTTCGTGCCGTTGTTCCTGCTCACCCCGATCACCGGCCTCATCGCAGACAGCTTCGACCGCCGCTGGATCGTCCGGGGCACGACGACGTTGCTGGTGCTCACGGCCGCGACATTGTGGTTGCTGACGTGGACCGGCCACCTGACGCTCGGCGTGCTGTTCGTCGCCGCGGTCGCGTTCGGCGTGGCGCGCGCCTTCTCCGGCCCGGCATATTCCGCATTGGCCCCGAACCTCGTCCCCCGCGCCGTGCTCCCGACCGCGATCGCGATCAGCTCGATCGCGTGGCAGGTCGGCACGATCGCCGGGCCTAGCGTCGGCGGGCTGCTCTACGCGATCCATCCCGAAGTCGCGTACGGTGTCGCCACGCTGCTCTTCCTCGTCGCGCTCGTCTTCATGTTCATGATCGGCCCGGTACCGCAGCCCGCGACGCAGACCGATCACCGCCCGCTTGCTCGGATCATCGAGGGCTTCACCTATGTCCGCCGCAACCGCCTCGTCCTCGCGACCATCACGCTCGACCTGTTCGCGGTGCTGCTCGCCGGCGCGACGTCGCTGCTGCCGGTCTATTCGCGCGATATCCTCCACGTCGGATCGCAGGGGCTGGGCGTGCTCGCAGCCGGCATGGGGATCGGCGCGGCGGTCACGGCGATCTGGTTCTCGTTCCGGCCGATGAGCACCAACGTCGGCGTGAAGATGTTGATCGCCGTCGTCGTGTTCGGTCTTGCGATCCTCACCTTCGGGGTCGCCACACCGATCGTGACCCTGCTTGGCATCGCGCCTGGCACCATCGCCGGCATCCCCGTCCAGCCCGCCTTCGTCCTCAGCCTCGTCGCGCTGATCGTCGCGGGCGGCGCAGACATGATCTCGGTCTATGTCCGCCAGTCGCTGATCCAGCTACACACGCCGGATGCGATGCGCGGCCGCGTCAGCGCGGTGTCGCAGCTCACCATTTCCGCCTCGAACGAACTCGGCGAATTCGAGAGCGGGGTGATGGCGTCGCTGCTGGGCCCGGTTGGCGCAGTGGTGTTCGGCGGCGTCGGTGCTATTGCGATCACGATCGGCTGGGCGCGACTGTTCCCGGAACTAGGCCGCGCGAAAACCTTTGATCCCCCAGAGATCCTAGAGACCGAACCTCAGCACGGAGAAGCCAAGCCATGAAGGCCAACTCGATCCTCGACACGATCGGCAACACGCCGCACGTCCGCCTGTCGAAGCTGTTCCCCGAATCCGAAGTCTGGGTGAAGTCCGAGCGGTCGAACCCGGGCGGCTCGATCAAGGACCGAATCGCGCTCGCGATGGTTGAGGCGGCGGAGAAGGACGGCCACCTCCAGCCGGGCGGCACGATCATCGAGCCGACCAGCGGGAATACCGGCATCGGCCTGGCGCTCGTCGCCGCGGTGAAGGGCTACAAGATCGTCCTCGTCATGCCCGAGAGCATGTCGATCGAACGCCGTCGCCTGATGCTCGCCTACGGTGCGACTTTCGACCTGACCCCGCGCGAGAAGGGCATGAAGGGCGCGATCGAACGCGCCAAGGAACTGGTCGAGCAGACCCCCGGTTCCTGGATGCCGCAGCAGTTCGAGAACCCCGCGAACATCGCCGTGCATGTCGCTACGACCGCGCAGGAAATCCTTGCCGACTTTCGTGACACGCCGATCGACGTGATCATTACGGGCGTCGGCACTGGCGGCCACATCACCGGCGTCGCGGAGGCGTTGAAGAAGGAATGGCCGTCGCTCAAGGTCTATGCCGTCGAGCCCGCCGCATCGCCGGTAATCGCCGGCGGCCAGCCGGGGCCGCACCCGATCCAGGGCATCGGCGCTGGCTTCATCCCGGTGAACCTGCATACCCAGGCGCTCGACGGCGTCATCGAGGTCGATGCCGCGGTGGCGAAGGACATGGCGCGTCGCTCGGCTACCGAAGAGGGCATGCTGGTCGGCATCAGCTCGGGCGCGACGCTGGCAGCTATTCTCCAGAAGCTGCCCGATCTACCTGACAACGTTCGGGTTCTCGGGTTCAATTACGACACCGGCGAGCGTTATCTGTCGGTCACGGACTTCCTGCCCGAACAGTGACGACCGACCTCTCCGCGCGCGGCACCCGGGTGCTGCGCGCCGTTCTCGTCGGCGTGTCCGCGTTGGCGATCGTCGGGCCTGTGCTGGTCGTCGCCAACGCACCCGTGATCGTCCAGCACTCGAAGCGGGTGGCCCTGCCCGCCGGCCGAGTCGTGCCGCAAGCCGAAGTGCCCGAGGTCGAGCCGATGAAGTTCGTCGATCTGAGCCCTGAGGACGCACGCGCGTTCAACGCGACCGTGCCCTTCTCGACCAATCCCAACCCCGCGGCGCGCCCGTTCCGCTTTGCCGGCAGCGCGGATGATCTGGCACGCGCGACCGACTGCATGGCGGCCGGCATTCTGTACGAGGCCGGTGACGACACGCTCGGCGAACGTGCGGTCGCGCAGGTCGTGCTCAATCGCCTGCGCCATCCCGCCTTTTCCAAAACCGTATGCGGCGTGGTGTTCGAAGGACAGGACCGATCGACCGGCTGCCAGTTCAGCTTCAGCTGCGACGGCGCGATCACGCGCTGGCATCCGACCGACGACGCGTGGCGGCGCGCGCGCGAAGTCGCCGCGGCATCGCTGGTGGGTGCGGTGTTCAAACAGGTCGGCTATGCCACGCACTATCATACCGACTGGGTCGTGCCGTATTGGCAGTCGAGCCTCGACAAGATCACCGCGGTCAATACGCATTTGTTCTTCCGCTGGTCCGGCTGGTGGGGCACGCCGCCTGCGTTCGGCCGTCACCCGGAAACCGTCGAGCCGGTGATCGCCCAACTCGCGGCGCTGTCCGACGCTCACAAGACCGGTGTCGCGCTCGCAGAGGCCGATGCGGCCTTGGCGGAGGCCTCGATCGCGATGGGGTTCGGTGCTGCGACCGAGACGGTGTCCAAGCCTGCCACGGCCCCGATCGACGGGGATACGCTGCTCGTGACCCTGCCGCGCAACCAGGCGGCCGATGGCCTTACGACGCTCGCGGCGCAGGCGTGCGGCGACAAGCCGTTCTGCCGCTACATGGCCTGGGCCGACGGCACGAAGGCGGCTCCATCGCTTCCCCTCGACCCGGCCCAGACCGCGGCGCTGAGCTTCAGCTACCTGCGCGACCGGGCGAGCGGCTACGAGAAGTCGCTCTGGAACTGCCGCCAGTTCAAGCGCGGGGACCCGGCGCAGTGCATGCGGGTACAGGCAACGATGACCGCCGTGCCGCTACCTGCCGTCGCAACGTCGGGCTCGACTGCAGCAACGATCGAGTTGAACGGCGTACGGAGAAAGCCGGCCGTGGCGCCACCTCTTCCAGCTTCGTCAACGCCGGGCAGTGCCGGCGCCAAATAAGACCCTGAACCGGCCGTGCCGGGCGCAGAGGGGGTAGCCTGTAACGCGCCTTGGCAGGTCGTGTCGCAAAAGCATTGATCCCGGTTCGATTTCACGGCTGGGATGCCGCTGGGACAATCTGCGGTACCGAAGCGCCCGGCACGACTCGCTGCTTTACATCGGCAACACACCTGATAGCTTGATGCGGCTACGGGGGGATCAACGATGCTCGAACTGACCAATGTCACGCATGTGTATGCCAATGGAACGCGAGCGCTCGACGACGTGACGCTGAGCGTGCCCAACGGAATGTTCGGACTGCTCGGGCCCAACGGTGCGGGCAAGTCGACGCTGATGCGGACGATCGCCACGTTGCAGACGCCGACCGCCGGGGCGATACGGTTCGGGAGTATCGACGTCATCGCCAACCCCGAGGCATTGCGCGAGACGCTCGGCTACCTGCCGCAGGATTTCGGCGTGTACCCGCGCGTTTCTGCTTATGACATGCTCGATCACATGGCGGTGCTGAAGGGCATCGCCTCCGCGCGGGAACGTAAGGAAACGGTCGAGACGCTGCTCAACCAGACCAATCTCTGGAGCGTCCGCAAGAAGGCGATCGCGGGCTTTTCGGGCGGCATGCGCCAGCGCTTCGGCATCGCGCAGGCGCTGATCGGCAACCCGGCGCTGATAATCGTCGACGAGCCGACGGCCGGGCTCGATCCGGAGGAGCGTAACCGGTTTCTCAATCTGCTGGCGGAGATCGGCGAGAACGTCGTGGTGATCTTGTCTACGCACATCGTCGAGGACGTCGCCGACCTGTGTCCCCGCATGGCCGTCCTGGCGGCAGGCCGGATCCAGCTGGAGGGTGCACCGCTCGACCTGATCGAACGGACCCGCGGCAACGTCTGGGCCAAGACGATCGGACGCGAGGAACTCGACGAAAGCCGATTGCGCTACGAGGTGATCTCGACGCGGCTGTTTGCCGGTCGGACGATCATCCATATCCTGTCGTCCGAGGATCCCGGCGACGGCTTCACTGCCGCACGTGGTGGCCTTGAAGACGTGTATTTCTCGACACTCGCTCGGTCGCGGCGCGTGCCGGCGGTAGACGCCCCCTCCGCCGCCCCCTCCTCCACCGTCGTGGCCTGAGCGCCATGTTCGGCCAGATCGCCCGCTTCGAGCTTCGCTATCAACTCCGCAACCCGGTCTTCTGGACCGTCGCGATCCTGTTCTTCCTGCTGACCTTCGGATCGATGACGATCGACCAGATCAAGATCGGCAGCGGCGCGAACATCCACAAGAATGCGCCGGTGGCAGTCGCACAGGTCCACCAGATCATGTCGATCTTCTTCATGTTCGTGACGACCGCGTTCGTCGCCAACGTGATCGTCCGCGACGACGAGAGCGGGTTCGGACCGATGGTGCGATCGACCCGAGTCGGGAAGTTCGACTATCTGATGGCGCGGTTCCTTGGCGCATTCGCGGCGGCGGCGCTGGCGTTCGCCGCGATCCCGCTGGCGATCTGGCTCGGATCGCTGATGCCGTGGGTCGATCACGAGACGCTGGGGCCGAACCGGCTGCACGACTTCGCCTACGCATATTTTTTGCTGGCGCTGCCCAACGTCTTCCTGACCTCGGCGATTTTCTTCGCGGTGGCGACGATGACGCGGTCGATGATGTATTCCTATCTCGGCGTCGTCGTATTCCTGATGCTGTATCTGGCGATGACCTCGATCCTGCGTGCCAAGCCGGAATGGCAGCTGACGGGCAGCTATTTCGAGCTGTTCGGAATCAGCGCATTCATCGGCACGACGCGGTATTGGACCGCGAGCGAGGCCAATGCCGGGATGCCCGCCTTTACCGGCGTCCTGATGTGGAACCGCGCGATCACGGTCGGCGTCGGGCTGGTGGCGATGGCCGTCGCCTATGCGCGCTTCTCGTTTACCGAACGAGGCGTGTCCAAGCGGCGATTGCGCAAGCAACAGCGTGCCACCACGAAGCTGGCGGCCACCGCGCCGCTGATCGTCGAGCGCCTGCCCGCTGCCAGATCGAACGAGGCGAACTGGACGCGGATGATCGCGCGATGTCGGTTCGAGATGGCGCTGGTGTTCCGCAGCCCCGCGTTCGTCGTGCTGCTGTTGATCGGCCTGTTCAATACGCTGGGCGGGATGCTGTTCGCCAACGAGATGTTCGGTGCGCCGATCCGCCAGCTGACCTTCGCGGTGATCGCCACGCTGGAGGGGACGTTCAGCATCATCCCGCTGATCATCGCGATCTATTATTCGGGCGAGCTGGTTTGGCGCGACCGCGAACGGGGCATGCACGAGATCGTCGACGCGACCTCGCTGCCGAACTGGGCATATCTGGTGCCCAAGGTGCTCGCCATCACCGGCGTCCTGTTCGCGACCGCGGTGACGGCGGCGCTGACCGCGTGCGTCGTCCAGCTCGCACGCGGGCAGACCGATCTCGCGCTTGGCCATTATCTCGCCTGGTGGGTGCTGCCGATGACGGTCGACGCGGCGATCCTCGCGATCCTCGCGGTGTTCGTCCAGGCGCTCAGTCCCAACAAATACATCGGCTGGGCGATCATGGTCGTCTATCTGGTCGGCACGATCACGCTGACCAACATGGGCTTCGAACACCCATTGTATCAATATGGCAGCACCGGGACGGTCCAGCTGTCGGACATGAACGGCGCGCAGGTCGGCGGCCCGCGCGGATGGTGGCTGAGGTTGTATTGGGGCTCGGTCGCGCTTGCATTGTGCGTCTTCGCGCACCTGCTCTGGCGGCGCGGTACGGAGACGCGGTTGGGGGTCCGTCTCGCGCAGGTTCCCCGCCGGTTGCTCGGGGCGCCTGGCGTCGTGCTGGCAGGTGCGTTGATCGCGACGGCGGCAAGCGGTGCATATCTGTATCACGACATGGACGTCATCAACCGCTATCGCACCACGCAGGACGGTGAGGCGCGGCTGGCTGCGTATGAGAAGAAGTATCTCAAATACGCCGTGCTGAAGCAGCCGTCGATCACCGACATGCGCCTGAACGTTGCGCTCTACCCCGACCAGCGTCGGATGCAGGCGAGCGGCACCTATGTCTTTGTCAACGATACCGGCGCGCCGTTGTCCGACCTGCACGTCCGCCTGATGAACGACCAGACGCGACTGGGCAAAGTCGTCATTCCCGGCGCTCGGCTGGTGATGGACGACGGCGACATGCAATACCGCATCTACCGGTTCGCGACGCCGCTCGCGCCCGGCGCACGCGGCACGATGACGTTCGAGGCGACCCGGTGGCAGCGTGGGCTGGTCGCCAACAACGACGATACCCGCGTGGTCGGCAACGGCAGCTTCCTGCAGAACAGCGAGTTCGCTCCACAGTTCGGCATGGACCGGAACGGCATGCTGCAAGACCGGGCGAAGCGCCGGAAATACGGCCTGACGCCGGAGCTGCGTCCCGCCAAGCTGGAGGACCGTTCGGCGCAGGCGCGCAACCTGATCAACAACGCGCCGTGGGTCCGGTCCGACATCACCGTCTCGACCATCGCGGGTCAGGTGCCGGTAGCGCCGGGCCGCAAGGTCGCGGACACGACGACGTACGGACGCCGGACCGCCAGATTCGTATCGACGGCGCCGATCCTCGCTTTCTTCTCGGTTCAGTCCGCAGCCTATGCCGAACGCTCGCGGACCGTCGACGGCACGGTGCTGACGGTGTTCTACGACCCACAACATGCGTTCAACGTCGATCGGATGCTCGACGCGATACAGCGCTCGCTCGCCTATTACCGCGCCAATTTCGGGCCCTATCAGTTCGACTATGCGCGCATTCTCGAGTTCCCAGGCTATGCGAGCTACGCCCAGGCGTTCGCGGGAACGATCCCCTATTCGGAGCGCATCGGCTTCGTCGCGGACACGCGCGATCCCGACAAGATCGACTATGTCAGCTATGTCACCGCGCACGAGCTGGGGCATCAATATTGGGGCCACCAGCTGGTCGGCGCCGACATGCAGGGCGGGACGATGCTGGTCGAGACCATGGCGCAATATTCCGCGCTGATGGTGATGAAGCACCAATATGGCGACGACAAGATCCGCCGCTTCCTGAAGTACGAACTCGACAGCTACCTGCGGTCGCGCGGCGGCGACGTGGTGGAGGAAATGCCACTCGATCGGGTCGAGAACCAGGGGTACATCCACTACCGCAAGGGATCGCTGGTCATGTACCTGCTGCAGGACCGTCTGGGCGAGGACCGCGTCAACGCCATGCTGCGCGGTCTGCTCGCGCGCTATCGCTTCAAGGGAAGGCCCTTCCCGCGCTCGCTCGATCTGGTCGACGGCTTCCTGTCGCTGGCCCGCACGCCTGCTGAACGGCAGCTCGTGCTCGACCTGCTCGATCGTATCACGGTGTACGACCTGAAGACGACCGGTGCGGCAACGCGCACGCTGCCCGACGGCAGTTTCGAGACGATACTGACGATCGATGCCGCGAAGGCCTATGCGAACGGCACCGGCGTCGAGAAGCCCGCGCCGCTGGCCGACACGATCGACGTCGGCGTGTTCGACCAGCGTCCCGGCCTCGGCAGCTTCGCAGCGAAGGACGTGATCTTGAAGGAGCGCCAGCCGATCGTCTCGGGCGTACAGACCATCCGCATCGTGACACGGCGGAAGCCGGCCTTTGCTGGGGTCGATCCGTACAACATGTACGTGGATCGTAACGGCGACGATAATGTCGTGGCCGTTACCTCGCAGTAAGGAAGTATGCCTGTCGCAATATGTCGCTTTCCAGGCTATTCCTGCCGGACGTCCGCCGGTGAACTGGTGACGTCGTATATCGGCGCCCGACGTGTCGATGGTTCGACGACCATCCAGTAAGTATCGCGCGGCAGGCTATCTCGACAGCGCAACGAACGCTGCGGATGAAAAGAGGAGATGCGCATGGCCTATAGTCGCCGGGAGACCCTTGGACTGGCGTTAGCGAGCGGGGCAGTGGCGCTGCCTCTTTCGTCGCCCTTGGCCGCAGAACCGCTCGGGCCCGACGTCAGCGTGCCGCGATCCGATGGCGACTGGCGGCGTGGTTTCGAGGGGCAGCGCGTGGCCGACCTCGGCGATGGTCGCTTCCTCAATCCGCTGATTGCAGGGGACCATCCCGATCCCGCCATCCTGAAGGACGGCGCGGACTATTACATGACCTTTTCCAGTTTCGATTCCTATCCGGGGCTGACGATCTGGCACAGCCGCGACCTGGTCAACTGGCAGCCGCGCAAGGCCGCGCTGACCAAGAATATCGGCTCGGTCTGGGCGGTCAGCCTGGAGAAGCACGACGGTCGGTACTTTCTGTACATACCGGTCAAGGCCAAGCCGAACGCGATCCACGTCATCTGGGCCGATCATATCGATGGCCCCTGGTCCGATCCGATCGACCTCGGGCTGCCCGACCATATCGATCCCTGCCACGCGGTCGGCGAGGACGGATCGCGCTGGCTGTTCCTGTCGGGCGGCGACCGCATCCGCCTCGCCGCAGACGGCCTGTCGACGGTCGGCAAGGTCGAGCATGTCTATGATCCGTGGCGCTATCCCGACACGTGGGACGTCGAAGGCTTCAGTCCCGAGGGGCCGAAGATTACCCGCCACGGCGGTTGGTTCTACATGATCACCGCGGTCGGCGGCACCGCGGGGCCACCGACCGGGCACATGGTGATCGTCGCCCGATCGCGCTCGATCCACGGCCCCTGGGTGAACGATCCCGCCAACCCCGTGGTACGAACCGTCAGCACCGACGAGAAATGGTGGTCGCGCGGTCATGCCAGTCTCATCGAGGCGCCTGACGGTAGCTGGTGGTCGATCTATCACGGCTTCGAGAACGGGTATTGGACGCTGGGACGGCAGGCGTTGCTCGATCCGATCCGCTGGACCGCGGACGGCTGGTTCGCGATGACCGGCGGCGACCTGTCGAAGCCCTTGCCCAAACCGCGGGGCGGCGCGGCTCTCCCCCACGGGCAACCGCTCTCGGACGATTTTCGCACGCTGCAAATCGGCAGCAAGTGGAATTTCTTTCGGCCAAGCCCGACCGAACGCGACCGCGCGCGGACCGATGGCGGTGCGTTGATCCTGAAGGCCATCGGCACGGCCCCGGTCGATTCGTCCCCCTTCATGCTGATTGCGGGCGACCAGGCCTATCGGTTCGAATGCGATATCGAGATCGCGCCCGGCGGTACCGCAGGGCTCGTGCTGTTCTACGACGACAAGCTGTATTGCGGGTTGGGCTTCGACGAACACCGCTTCGTCACGCATCAATATGGCGCCGAGCGCGGGCGTCCAGCCAATCCGCACGGGCGCCGCATGCGGATCCGGATCACGAACACGCGCCACATCGTCGCGATCCATACCAGCGGCGATGCCGGCAAGAGCTGGCAACGCTTCGATCGCGGCATGGAGGTGTCGGGCTATCACCACAATGTCCGCGGCGGGTTCCTGATGTTGCGGCCCGGCCTGTATTCGGCGGGCAGCGGGGAGGCACGCTTTCGCGACTTCCGGTACCAGGCGCTCTGATCGCAGTTGGAGGTGCTTCAGCCAAAGTCTTGGGCGTGCGACCATTCCGCGAACAGCGTCGGCCATAGCGCCACCGGCTTGCCGACCGCCCTGCTCATGCCGAAGCCGTGTCCCCCGGTCGCGAACAGATGCGTTTCGACCGCGACGCCGGCCTTGATCGCAGCCGCGCGAAACGCCAGCGTATTGTCGACCGGGACGGTGCGGTCGTCTTCGGCATGGAGAAGAAAACACGGTGGCGTCGCCGACGTCACGTTCGAGGCGGTCGAATGTGCTTGCTCCAACGCGGACGTCGGCGAAGGCCCGAGCAGCAGCGTGCGCGATCCGGGATGGGCGAGCGGCAAGGCCATCGACTGCACCGCATACATCAACGCGGCGGCATCGGGCCGAGCGCTGCCGCGGTCGGCGGCATCGACCGGGGTGTAGGTATCCTCCGCGAACCGGGTCGCGAGGTCGCCGCAGACGTGACCACCCGCCGAGAACCCCATCGCGGCGACCCGGTCTGGCTTGATTCCGTATTTGTCGGCGCGGGCGCGGATCAAACGGATGGCACGCTGCGCATCCGACAGGGCGACGTTTGGCCCCGCCGCCCAACCATCGCCGGGCAAGCGGTAGAACAGCACGAACACCGTCCAGCCACGGTCCGCGAGCCAGCGGGCAATCTCATATCCCTCGCGGTCGACGACGATCCGGACATAGCCACCGCCCGGCATCACCAGCATCGCCGACCCGTTGGGCTTGGCCGGGCGGAACACGACCATCCGCGGACGGGCGATGCCGTGGACGGCGCGGTCGGTCACAGCAGCATCCGTGGCCCGATCCACCACCACCTCGACCGGTAATTTCGGCGGCGCGCCGGGTGCGCCCGCCGGCCAGAGGTCGATCGTTTCGGTAGGGTCCGGCAGTCTCGGCAGGCGGCTACCGACACGTGCAGGCGGCGGTGTCTGTGCAGCCGCGCCGGCCGAAAGGCCCGCGGCCAACGTGCCCAGGATTGCACTCCGACGATCGATCATACGCTTCGGTCCAAAAAAGAAAGGCGCACTCCGTGAGGAATGCGCCCGAGGAGAGGGGAGACTATGTCCGTCGCACCTACATCTTGAAGCGTGCGCCGACGAGGAAGGTGCGGCCGAAGTGATTATTCTCGTAGTTCCGGTTGGTGTCGAGATCGGTGTACCGGCTGCGATAATTGTCGGTCAGGTTGGTTCCCTCGAGCGACACCTCGACGATCGGCGTCAACTTGTAGCGTAACGAGGCATCGACGTTGAGCGTGGAGTTGTATCCCTCGAACAGATTGCCCGTTGCCGAGCTGCCGTCGATGTACGGGCTGCGATAGCTTACCGAACCACGCGCGCTGAACTTCTTGTCTTCGTAATAGAGCGTACCGTTATACGCGCGCTTCGACAGGCCGTAGAGCGTCGCGGTACGCGTGGTGGCGGGCAATGCGCCGAGCACGCCGCCGGGCGAAATCACGGCACCGGTCACGGGGTTGAACGTCGCGCGCGATACCGTGGTCGCCGGACCGCCCTGCGTATAGTCGGCCTTCGAGTCGACGAACGTCGCGTTCGCCAGGAAGCCGAAGTTCTTCAGGAAGCCGGGCAGGAAGCGGAAGCTCGACTGGAGCGAGATTTCCATGCCCTTCAGCGAAGCGCCCTCGCCGTTGATGGGCGCGTTGATCTGCCACTCCTGTGCCTCTGGATTGAGCGCAGCGGGCGAGCTGGCGGGGATCACCGAGAGCGGCAGGCCGGTCGAGGCGAAGGTGCCGCTGCGTGGCTGGGTGACGGGGAAGCTCTCGATCAGCTTCTTGAACACCGCGACCGAGAAGATCGACTGCGGCGCGAAATACCATTCGGCGGCGAGATCGAGCGCGGTCGCGCGGAACGGCTTAAGCTGCGGGTTGCCGAACGTCACGCGGTAATTGAAGCCGTCGACCGAACCGCCCGGCGTCAGGCTGCCCAGGCTCGGCCGCGTCAACACCTTGGAGATCGCGCCGCGCAGGATGATCTTTTCGGTCGGGAATAGCGCGACGTTGATCGCCGGGAGCCAGTCGTCGTAGCTGCGACCCACCGTTGCGGGCGTGTTGATGGTGACGCCGCCGACGACCGCCGACGAGATGCCGGTCGATTTCTGGCTGGTATGGGCATAGCGCATGCCCGCGTTCGCCGCGTAGTTCAGGCCGAGGATGTCGCCCTTCACGTCGAACTGGGCGTAACCGCCGGTGACTTCCTCGATCACGCTGCGGGTGTCACCAACCAGCACGGTCGGTGTACGGCCGTACAGCCCCGTATAGGCAGCCGACGCGTCGATGTTCGGCACCAGGAAACTGGTGGTCGTTCCCGACGGCTGCCCGGCCTTGCCCAGGTTGAAAATCTCGCCGAGATTCCCAGCCGGGAAACCGTAGATCGCGGTGGGACCGAATAGCGTGTTCGGCGAACAGGTGAGCGTGCCGAGCACGACGTCCTTGCCGCCGGCATTGGGGCAGACCACCGCATCGCGCGAGAAGCCCTTGGTATCAAACGAGAAGCGACGATACATCGCACCCGCCTTGATCTGGAACCCTTCGGCGACGTCCCATTCGGTGCGCAACTGTCCGGTCCGGAAGGTGTTGACCGTTTCCGACGGCCGGTCGCGAATTTCGGCAAGCTGGAAGTTGGCCGGATCGGTGACGCTGGTCCCGAAGGTCAGCGTCGGGCGCTTCATGTCGGTATAGTCGTAGCTATACCCCTGCGCGTCGCGATCGTCGAACACGAAGGTCGTCTCGACCGGGATCGTCGCATCCGATTTCGAGAAGCCGCCGAGAAGCGTGAAGCGGAACGTGTCCGTCACGTCCTGATCCCAGCTGCCGCCCAACTGATAGAATTCGGTCTGGGACTTGCGCAAATAATGCTCGGTGCGGACCCAGGCGTCGTTGAGCGTCGCCTTCACGAGATTGTTGTTGCCGTCGATCGTGAAGTTGCTGATGTCGATCGAGCGTTCGTTCGAGCGAAGCAGCACTTCTCCCCATTCCTCCTCGCGGGTCTCCTTGAAGCGCGAATACAGCCCGTCGATCGAGATCTTGGTCGACTCCGTCGGCGCCCACTGGATGCTGCCGGTCAGGCCGAGCCGTTCGCGGTCGTGCCGCACCGAGCCGTAGCGCGGGATACGCGGGTGGAACGCGAGCGCCGCCTGGTCGCACACTGCCTGGTTGGTGTAGCTGCCGCCCCGGTTCGGCTGGGTGAAGCAACGGGTGCCGTTCACCGAATCGAAGACGCCCTGCGCCCAGCGCACGCTGTTGTTGCCGAGCTCGAAATTGTTGGTCTTCGTGTACGCGCCGGACAGTGCGACACCGAACGTGCCGTCGGCCGACTTCCACGAGAGCAGGCCGGCGAGCCTCGGTCCGAAATTCTTGCTGAGGTCGTTATAGCTCGCCTGCGCGGAGCCGACGAGCGTGAAGCCGGTCTTGCCGCCGAGTGGATTGCCGGTGTTCAGATCGACCACCGCGCCGAGCGACCCTTCGTCGAGCGAGGCCTCCGCAGTCTTGTGGACGACGATCGAATTGAAGAGTTCGGATGCGAACACGTTGAAATCGAACGCGCGGTCGCGGTTTGAACTGGCGCCGTCGGTCGACGTCGCCACCGTCTCCAGACCATTCACGCGCACGCGAGTATATTGTGCGCCGAGACCACGAACCGTGATTGCCCGCCCCTCGCCCGCGTCGCGCTGGATCGAGATGCCGGGAATACGCTGCAGCGACTCGGCGAGGTTCTGATCGGGGAACTTGGCGATATCCTCCGCGACGATCGCGTCGACCGAGGACACCGATTGGCGCTTCACGTTGAGCGCGGCGTCGAGCGACTTGCGGAAACCGGTGACGACGATCTCGGCGGTCTGACCATCCGCGGCGACCGCGTCGGGCGCAGCCTGCGGTGCGGTCGTCGCGGCCGGATCGCTCGCCCCACCCTGCGGCACGACCGCAGTCTGCGCGGGCGAGGGATCGACCTGCGCCGGTGTGCCGGGCGTCGTCGCGTTCGGAATCTGGGCGGCCTGCGCCGACGCGATCGAAGGTACGGCGAGCGCGAGAACCAGACTGCCCGCCGAGACGGTACCGAGCCAGCTCATCCGTCGAGTCGCAACCGTTGCTTGAACTTCCATTGCATCCACTCCCCATTCGGCCGTTGCCGATGACACCGGTTGCGCAGCCGAAACCTCGTCGCTGCACCACCGACCTGATTGTTCGAAGAGTTGGACCCGTAAAATGTCACGGCGGCACCCGATCCTCTCCCGAAAGGCCAGCTCTTGCTGGTCCTTCCCCCGGTCCCTTGTCTGCCTAGGTAACCGGTGTCACAACAATGTCGCATGATCTTTGGCGTGTCAACATACCGCGTCGCACATCGCATGAAGCAGGAGATGCACCGATGAAACGAACCGCTATCACCGCACTCGCAGTCGCGACGATGATGCCGGCGGCGGGCCTCGCGCAGCAGCCCGGATCGCGACCGATGGTCGTCGTGGACGAGGCCGATACGGTACGCCAGGAGCCCCCTCCGCACGGTGCGATCGGCTCCAGCACCGCCTACCGGATCAGCGACGGCGTGCCCGGGCGAACGATGGAGTTCCGCAAACGCATCTTGCACCCGGGCAGCGCGATCGGCCTCCACCGCATCGCGCACGACGAAGTATATTACGTGATCTCCGGCACCGGCTCAGTCTCGTCCGGTGGCGTGACGCGACCGGTACGGACTGGCGTAGCGGCCTATCTGTTCGACGGCGAGACGGTCGGCATCCGCCAGACCGGCAGCGAACCGCTCGCGCTGATCGTCGCCTATCCAATCCCGCGCTGAGATCAGGTGCCCGGCTGGATATACGGTACGCGGGCGAACAGTTCGCGCTCCCACCGGCGTGGATCGTTCTCCAGTCTGGAGCGGGCGTCGAAGATCATCGTCGCGCGCTTGGCACGATCGTACCGCGGCCATGCCGGCGCTCCCGCGTGGTTGGGATCACCCGTGTTCGCGAACGCGACGAAACTGTCCTGCATCGCCTTCGAGGCGGCAAGGGCGTCCGCTGCCGTGCCGGTCTGCGATCCGGTGGCGTCCAGCGTCCCGAACACCAGCGGGATATCCATCGTATGAAACGCGCCGCGCCGCGGGTCCGTCCGTGACGCGAAATCCACCTGATAGACCCAGGCCGGCGCGCCTGCATCGACGCGTGCTTCCGCCTCGATCACTTGCCCGCGCCAGCTCCGCCCGGCGGTGGTCGCGGCATAGAAGACAGCGGTCGGCGTCCAGTCCGGATAGCGTGCGCGGTACTGCGCCACGACCCATTCGGGCAGGATGTCAATCTTGAGCTCGGGCGCCATGCGCGCGGCGAGGTTGCTCCAGTCGAGCCCCCTCACCTTCGTCGAGTCCGGGGCGAGGAAGCCACGGGTTTCATCGTGGGTGTTGCCGAGCATCATCGGGATGCGGTTACCGAGCGGGTTCGCGTCGGGCCAGAATGGATGCCGCGGCAGCCAAGTCATGTCGAGCACGGGACCGAAATACACGCCACCGCCCATGATCGGATCGCTTGCGGACAACGCCTCGACAAGTTTCTCGACCGGGATCGTCAGCAACGGCGCAAGGTCGGTCTCGGCCACGCCCAGCTTCGCCAGATACGCACGCGTCCGCGCGGTGGCGTTGAGCGGGCCCGATGCCGTAACCTGCTGCCCGCTCATCGTCGCGGCCCGGTGGAACAGGCCGGCGGCGGCGGGCATCCCCATCATCGTCGCGATCTTTGCACCGCCGCCCGACTGGCCGAACACCATGACCCGAGACGGATCGCCGCCGAACGCCGCAATGTTGTCGCGCACCCATTGCAGTGCGAGGATCAGGTCAAGCTGCCCTGCATTGCCGCTGTCGGGAAACCGGGGACCGAGCCGCGCGAGGTACAGATAGCCCAGCGCATTGAGCCGGTGGTTGACCGTCACGACCACGACATCGCCGCGCGCCGCCAACGCCTGCCCGTCATTTTGCGGATCGGTGACGCTGCCGTTCGAATAGGCGCCGCCGTGGATATAGACCATCACCGGCTTTTTCGCGCGGTGATCGGCCTCCGCGGTCCAGACGTTGAGGAACAGGCAGTCCTCCGACTGTGGGGCATACGGGCCGGACTGTGGGCAGACCGGCCCGAACGCCTGCGCCGGCCGTATCTGGCCCGGTATCGCGACCCGCACCGGTGCACAGAAGCGATCGGCCCGGCCGTAGCGGATGCCCTTGAACGCGGTGACGCCCCGGTCCGGCACGCCGATAAAATCGCCCGCCGGCGCGCGGACGGTCGACGGAGCAGCCGCACGCGCATGCCCCGCGAGCATCAGCGCTGCGGCGCCCCAGATCGTACGACGTCGCGTCCAGCCGTCAGCGGCGGACATCGAGCCCACCCGCCAGATACGCGTCGATATCGGCCTGTCGGAACAGGCTCGCATCGCCCGGTAACGAGTGCTTCAGAGCAGCCAGCGCGAGGCCGATCCGCGCCACCTCCCCAAGATCCTCGCCCGAGCGCAGCCCGTGGAGCACGCCAGCCGCGAATGCATCGCCGCCGCCGATCCGGTCGACGATCCCGGCAAGCACGACCTCGTCGGTCTGGACATGCGTTTCTCGCGTGTCGATCCGCGCGGACAGGCGGTGGAGATCGACGTGCTCGACGTGGCGGGCGGTCGACGCGATCGTCTGCAGCCGCGGGAACGCCGCGAAAGCCGCCTCGGCTGCCTCGCGCCGCCGGTCCTCCGCGTCGCTGGAGAAATCTCGACCGAGCAGGAGCGCGATGTCGCGGTGGTTGCCGAACATCAGGTCGGCATGCGCGACGAGTTGGGTCAGGATCCCGCGCGGGTTGGAGTCCCAGCGCTCCCACAGTTTGCCGCGCCAGTTGCCATCGAACGAGACGGGAATGCCGCGCTGCGTGGCCGCCTCGACGGCCGCGAGAGCGCTTTCCGCCGGCACTGGGCCGAGTGCGGGCGTAATGCCGGAAAGGTGGAAGCGATCGACGCCCGCGAGCAGCGCGTCCCAGTCCCAGGCGCTCGACGGCGCTTCGGCGAACGACGACCAGGCGCGGTCGTAGATCACTTCGGTCGCGCGGAGCCCGGCGCCGGAGGTTACGAAATACAGTCCCATCCGCTCGCCCCCGACGGTCACTGTCGACGTCTCTACACCATGCCCGCGGAGCGTGGTAATGGCCGCGCGACCGAGGTCGTTATCGGGCACCATCGTCGCCATGCCGACATCGTGCCCCAGCCGAGCAAGCTGCGTGACGACGTTGGCTTCCGCGCCGGCGACCCACACGTCGAACTTCGGCGTCTGCAACAGCAGTTCGCGCCCCGGTGGCGAAAGCCGCAGCATGATTTCGCCGAACGCCAGAAACTTAGCCATATCGCCCCTTCATCTCGTTCCACCCCGCCCTGGGGACCGCCGCCTAGTGCAGGGTGGAATGGGCGTGCCACGACGAATACGCTCGCGGAAGCCCCCCCTCGTCAGCCTAGCGCGGTCGCCCTATGCCGAGTCATCGTGCCAGCCAGCCGCCGTCGACGGCCAGGATATGCCCCTGAACATAGTTTGCAGCCGCCGACGACAGGAAGACCGCCGCGCCGCCAAGATCGCTCGCATCGCCCCATTTCCCTGCCGGAATGCGGTCGAGGATCGAGCGGTTGCGGGTCTCGTCCGCCTGTAGGGCGGCCGTGTTGTTGGTCGCGATATAACCGGGTGCGATCGCGTTGACGTTGACGCCCTTGCTCGCCCACTCGTTCGCCAGCAGCTTGGTCAGGCCGCCGATGCCCGACTTCGACGCCGTATAGCTCGGCACGCGGATGCCGCCCTGGAACGTCAGCATCGAGGCGATGTTGACGATCTTGCCGCCACCGTTTGCGATCATATGCCGGCCGGCTGCCTGGCACAGGAAGAACACCGACTTCAGGTTCGTGTCGATCACCGCGTCCCAGTCGGCTTCGGTGAAGTCGACCGCATCGGCGCGACGGATGATGCCGGCGTTGTTGATCAGAATGTCGAGACCGCCGAGCTTTGCCACCGTCTCGTCGACGACGCGCTGCACCGGTTCGATCGTCGATAAGTCGGCGGACACGATCTCCGCTTTTCGCCCGAGCGCGCGGATTTGTGCCACGGTTTCCTCGGCGGGGGTGCGGCCGACGCAGGCGACGTCGGCGCCGGCCGTTGCAAGCGCGATCGCGATCGCTTGGCCGATGCCCGTGTTCGCGCCGGTGACGATGGCGACCTTGCCGGTCAGGTCAAAGGGGTTTGTCATCGCTATCTCCTCCCCTCCCGCATGCGGGAGGGGTCGGGGGTGGGCTCGCGCTTTCCTCGAGCGGATCAGTGGAGGTGAGCGCATGCCCACCCCCTGCCCCCTCACGCAAGCGGGAAGGGGAAAATCGGTTACGCCAGCTGGCAGATATCCAGGACGTTCATGTCGGTATAATCCTGGTTCTCACCGGCCATCGCCCAGATGAACGCATACGCCTTCGTCCCCGAACCCATGTGGATCGACCAGGGCGGGCTGATCACCGCCTCCTCGTTCGCCATGACGATGTGGCGGGTCGCTTCGCCTTCGCCCATGTAGTGGAACACGCGGTCCTTCTCGAGATCGTCGAGCTCGAAGTAGAAATAGATTTCGCTGCGACGCTCATGGATGTGCGGCGGCATGGTATTCCAGACCGAGCCCGGCTTCAGCACGGTGAGCCCCATGACAAGCTGCGCGCTGTCGCAGATACCGGGGATGACCATCTGGTAGATCGTCCGCTCGTTCGACTCCTCGAGGCTGCCACGCTCCAGCGTGGTCGCATCGCCGACCGAGATCACGCGCGTCGTGAACGCCTTGTGCGCTGGGCACGACGCCAGATAGAAGCGTGCGCCGTCGCCGGAGAACTGCACGTCCTTCGCGCCCATCGTCACGTACAGGCAGTCCTTGTTGCCGAGCGCGAACGTCTCGTCATCGACCGTCACGGTGCCGCCGACCTTGCCGACGTTGACGACCGCGAGCTCGCGACGTTCGAGGAACGGGTGACCCGCCGCCGATGCCGGCTCGGTCTGGTCGGGCAGCTTGACGCTACCGCTGGCGACCGCGACGCCGCCGATCACGAAACGTTCGGCATGCGTGTAGTTCAGCACGCACTCGCCGTCGCGGAACAGGTCCTGGATCAAATAGCGGTCGCGCAGTTCGTCGTTGGAGACGCATTCCATCATGTCGGGGTGAGTGGCGTAATAGGTGCGATCGTACATAAAGGACTCCGGTCAGGCCGCTTGCGCGACGGAAAAGGGTTCATCGATCCGATAGGCTCGGAGAAAGAGATCATTGGTGGGTTCATGCGCCAATTCAGGGGCTTCCCAGTCGCAAGACGGTGCTTCACGACCAAAGCCACCCTGGCCGTCGAGCACTCGATAGTCGTCGCGCACGAGTGGCAGCGAGGTCGCCTTGGTAAAGTTCGCATCGTCCGCAAACACGGTCGGATCGGCATGGCTATGCGAGCCGATGGTCGGCAACGCGGCCACCTCGGCGAACCGTGGCCGTACGCTCGCAGACGTTGCCTGTTCCGCCGGGAAAAGGTGGTCCGGATGCAGTTCCAGAGCCATTGCCATCATCCATCCTCCTTGCCGCTTCGCGCGATCCTGGGCGATCCTGGGCGATCTGGTAACCGGTGTCAGCAAGCCATGCAACCGTCAATCCATTCGGATTCTCAAGTCTCGATGTCGGCGGGCGGCGAGACCGAGGCGCGGCGAATCAGCGTCGACAGGAACAGCGAAGGCTCCTCGACCAGATCGCTGCCATCGTCGGCACCGGCGATCAACTTCAACGCGGCCGAGCGCGCCATCGACGCGATCGGCCAGCGGACCGTGGTGAGCGGGGGCCAGACATGCGCGGCGATCGGCGTATCGTCGAAGCCGATAATCGACAGGTCGCGCGGAATCTCGAGCCCGCGTTGCCGCGCGGCGTGGATGATGCCCGCGGCCATCTCGTCGTTGGACGAGAAGATCGCGGTCGGCCGCGGCATCACGTCGAGCAACCGCTCCGCCGCGACCAGCCCCGATTCAAACGTGTAGTTCCCATCCGCGATCATGCTGCGCGGCAAAGCGATTCCAGCGGCAGCCAAGGCGTCCTCGAACCCCAGGCGCCGTTCACGCGCCGACCGGAACCCGTGCGGTCCCGCCACCAGACCGATCCGACGGTGCCCCTGCTCGATAAGATACTCGGCCGCCGCCCGCACCGCCTCTCGGTCGTTCGACGCGACCATATGTTCGGTGTCGTCGATCACGGCCGAACCCATCCGGACGTAGCGACAGCCGATCGAGTCGCAGAGTTTGGCAACGGAATCATTCTCGCTGACCGGCGGCATAAGCAGCACCCCGAACAGCCTTTGCCGCTCCAGGAAATGTCGCAGATCGTCGAGCATCGTCGCGGATCCGCGATCGAGCGGCCGTACGACCATCTCGAACTCGGTCCCGTGCAACGCCTCGAGCATGCCCTGCTGCACATTCAGGACTGTCTGGGCATTGGGATTGTCGTGGACGAGCCCGATCAGGAAATTGCGGCGGAGCGCCAGCGCGCGCGCCTGCGGATTGGGAATATAGCCGAGCTCGCCGATCACGTCCTCGACCCGCTTGCGCGTATCGTCGTTGAGCAGCGGCGACCGGTTGATCACCCGGCTCACCGTCTTCTTGGAAACCCCGGCGATCCGGGCCACATCGTTGATCGTTGGCTGACCGGTCTTCTGCATTACGCAGACATAGCAGACCCGAGCGAGCCGTCTTGCGGAAAAGCGACAGCCGCCGCATAATGTTGACACCGGTTACCAATACGAGAGGGTGCGATGGCCAAAGCTTTGAGGGTCGATCCGCGCGACGGCGTGGCGACACTGCTCGCCGATGCATCGGCCGGCGATGTCGTCAACGTCGGCGATACCGAGATTGCGCTGGCCGCCGATATCGGTCGCGGACACAAGGTTGCGCTCGCACCGATCGCAGCCGGTGATCCGGTGCTGAAATTCGGCTTTCCGATCGGCCACGCAACGCAGGCGATCATGCCGGGCGCGCACGTCCATTCGCACAACCTCAAGACCGGCCTGGAAGGCACCCTCGCCTATCGGTTCGATCCGGTCGATACCGCGTCGGCCCCGCGCGTATCCGCTGCGACGTTTCAGGGTTATGTTCGCGCCGACGGCAGCGTCGGTACGCGCAACGAGATCTGGATATTGTCGACGGTCGGCTGCGTTGCGCGCACGGCCGAGCGTATCGCGACCAAGGCCGCCGTGCTGGTCGGCGATACGGTCGACGGCGTCCACGCTTTCACCCACCCCCATGGCTGTTCGCAGCTCGGCCAGGACCTGGAGGGCACGCGGACGATCATGGCAAGCCTCGCATGCCACCCCAATGCTGGCGGCGTGCTGATCGTCGGGCTCGGCTGCGAAGAGAACCAGATCAAGGCGTTGCTCGCAGCGATCCCGGAGTCGCGCCGCGCGACGATCCGCACGTTGACGACTCAGGCGAGCGGCGACGAGATCGCAGAAGGCTGCGCACTGGTCGCCGAACTCGCCGCGCTGGCGAAGGCGGAGCGCCAGCCGGTCGGCCTCGATAAGCTCGTGCTGGGAGTAAAGTGCGGCGGGTCTGACGGCCTGTCCGGGCTGACCGCCAACCCGTTGGTCGGCCGGATAAGCGACCGCGTCGTTTCGGCGGGTGGCCGCGTGCTGGTGACGGAAATCCCTGAGATCTTCGGTGCCGAACAGATGCTGATGAACCGCGCGGCGAGCGAGCCCGTGTTCGAGCGGATCGTCGAGGTCGTCAACGATTTCAAACGCTACTTCCTCGATCACGGCGAAACGGTGTCGGAGAACCCGTCACCCGGCAACGTCGCCGGCGGCATCACCACGCTGGAGGAAAAGTCGCTCGGCGCGGTGCAGAAGGCTGGCCGTGCGGCAGTTGCCGACGTGATCGACTATGGCGCGCGAATCCGGATGGATGGGCTCACGTTGCTGAAAGCGCCGGGCAACGACGCGGTTTCCTCGACCGCACTGGCGGCGGCGGGCGCGACCGCAATCCTCTTCACGACGGGCCGCGGCACGCCGCTCGGCTTCCCCGTCCCGACGATCAAGATAGCGTCGAACACCGACCTCGCCATGCGCAAGCCCGGCTGGATCGATTTCGACGCAGGCGCAGTGCTGGAAGACGGGTTCGCGGCGACCGAGGACGCGCTGCTGGCGCGTATCACTGACATCTCGTCGGGGGCCGAAACCGCCGCGGAGCGAAACGGCGAATGCGAGATCGCGATCTGGAAGCGAGGCGTAACGCTATAAGTCGATCGTCTTCAACCGATCTGCGCATGCCCGCTTGTCAATGACACCGGTTTCCCATAGGCTTCGAAAAAATAGAATGACATGACAGGAGGGGTTCTTGGCGGCACTGCCCGACACGACCGACAACACGACACGGATCGCCAGAACCTTCGTCGAGGCGCGCCGCGAAGGCGGCACCGTTCCCAAATTTCCCGGCGACGTGCCGGCCACGCTCGCCGAGGGCTATGCAGTTCAGGATGCGGCGTTGCTGCTTGCTGAGGGTGTCGTCGCCGGCTGGAAGGTGGGCCGGATCAATCCGCCCCTCGACGGCGTCGACCGCCTGACGGGCCCTATCTTCGTCGATCAGGTCGTGACGGCGAGCGCAGTCCCGGTCGCGATGCCGGTCTTTGCGCATGGATTTGCGGCCGCCGAGGCCGAGTTCCTGCTCAGAATCGGCACCGCGCCCGATCCCGCCAAGACCCGCTACACCGCGGATGAGGCGCGTGCGATGGTCGACGCAGTGCATGTCGGGATCGAGATCGCGAGTTCCCCCTTTCCCGGTATCAACGCGCTGGGACCGACCGTCACCGTGTCCGATTTCGGCAACAACAACGGGCTGGTAGTCGGGGCGGATGCCGAGGGCTGGCGCGAGGGTGACATCAACGACTGGCCGGTCGAACTGTGGATCAACGACGCCTTGATCGGCGCCGCGACGAGTGCGACGATGCTCGATGGACCATTCGGTGCGGTCCGCTATCTGCTCGAACACATGGCGATGCGCGGTATCGCATTGTCGCCGGGACAATGGGTCTCGACCGGCGCGGTTACCGGCGTTCACCCGGTCGTGATCGGCGACCGGGTCGAGGCGCGCTTCGACGGACGGTTCGCCGTCCATTGCACCATCAAGGCCCGCTAGAGGCTGCACTAGATAGGAGAGGCCAATGGCGAGCATCAACATGCCGGAGGTGGGCGCGTCCAGCGGGAGAGGCGACGCAGGCATAGGCGGCAATATCGGCCGCTATCGATGGCTGATCTGCAGCCTGTTGTTCGCCGCGACCGCGATAAATTACGTCGACCGGCAGATGATCGGCGTGCTGAAGCCGACCATCTCCGCCGAACTCGGCTGGAACGAGACGACTTACGCCGACGTGATCTTCTGGTTCCAGGCGGCCTATGCGATCGGCTATCTTAGCTTCGGCCGGATCGTCGACGTGCTCGGCGCGCGGATCGGCTATTCGGTCGCATTCGTGATCTGGACGCTGGGCCACACGCTTTGCGGGTTCGCGGGTAACGCGTTCCAGTTCTCGGCGGCGCGCGTCGTGCTCGGCTTGGGGGAGGCCGGTAACTTCCCGGCTGGTATCAAGGCCGTGTCGGAGTGGTTTCCGGCCAAGGAACGCGCGTTCGCGACCGGGGTGTTCAACGCGGGTGCGAACATCGGCGCGGTCATCACGCCGCTGATCGTGCCGATCATCACGATCGCGTTCGGCTGGCGGATGGCATTCATCATCACCGGCGCAATCAGCCTTATCTGGCTGGTGGCATGGATCGCGATCTATCGTCGTCCGCGCGAAGTGGCGAAGCTTTCGCCCGCCGAACTCGCGCATATCGAGAGCGATCCGGCGGACCCTGCGAAGAAGATCGGCTGGCTCAAGCTGCTCGGCTACCGCGAGACCTGGGCCTACGCGCTCGGCAAGTTTCTGATCGACCCGATCTGGTGGCTGTTCCTGTTCTGGACGCCCGATTTTCTTGCCAAGACCTATCATCTAGATCTCAAGAGCTTCGGTCCGCCGCTGGTCGCGATCTACCTGTTGTCCGATCTCGGCAGCGTCGCGGGCGGCTGGTCATCGTCGAAACTGATGAAGCGCGGTTACTCCGCCAATTTCGCGCGGAAAGTCACGATGCTGGCGTGCGCATTCCTGGTGATGCCGATCTTCTTCGCCCAATATGTCGACAATCTCTGGCTGGCCGTCGGGATCTTGGGGCTGGCGACGGCGGCGCATCAGGCGTTCTCGGCGAACCTCTACACGATCCCCTCGGACATGTTTCCGCGTGGCGCGGTGGGGTCGGTGGTCGGGATCGGCGGCACGGTCGGCGCGATCGGCGGCATGATGATGGCCAAGTTCACCGGCTACATCCTGCAGACCACGGGTAGCTACACGCTGATCTTTGCGGTCGCCGGCAGCACGTATTTGATCGCGATCACCGTCGTGCATCTGCTGTCGCCGCGACTTGCGAGAGTGGACGCGGGCTAGGTTGCCCTTCCTTGTCCTCCCGCGAAGGCGGGAGCCCAGCCTGGACTTCCGCCTTGGCGGGAGAACAAGCTTTTTTGGCCCCAAGGAGAGAAGCGTGAAGCGTTTCACTACGGCGTCCGTCCTCGCATTGGCGATCGCATCCACAACATCCGCCGCCGCACAGAATGCGACCGGCCTCCTCTTCCGCGCCTCCGCCGACAAAAGCCTCACCGCCGACTATGCCACCGGCGATCCCGTCCCCAATTTCCGCAGCGGCGTCGACATCACGCCGGATGGTGCGATCGGTGGTGCTGCGCGCTGGGCCGACGACGGCTATGTCGCGTGGAAGGCGCCGGGCAACATCCGCGCGGACCGCGGTACGCTCGCCTTCTTCTGGCGATCGCGCACGCCCGTCGGCGAAGCGCCGTTCGTAATCTTCCGCGCCGGGTTCGCGGATCATTCTAGCTGGGACATGGCGTTCCTGCGGATCGACTGGAACGGCCACGGCTTCGACGCCTTCGTCACCGACGCGAACCTCTCGCGCATCCGCGTCTCCTGGACGATCCCGCAAGCTCCTGCCGCGGACGCGTGGTCGCACATCGCCTTCGCCTGGGACGAAACCGTAGGCGTCCAACTGTTCGTCAACGGCAAGCTCGTCGCGCGCAAAGACCAGAAGGCCGACCTCGACAGCGGCCTAGACCAGTTCGGCCTGGCCGGCCGCGTCATGTCCCCCCACCAGGTCCAGAGCCGCTACAATTTCATGCGCGGCTCCGACCTCGACGAGATCCGCGTCTACGACCGCATCCTCCCCGCCACCGACGTCGCAGCACTCGCCGACAAGCGCGAACCATCCCCCGCCCCCGCGACCGACCCCACCGCGAAGCGCGCCGCCTGGCTCCACCGCTACGGCTGGGACAAGACCGCCCCGCCCGTGCTCGACGCCCCCGTCACCCGCGTGCGGAAAGTCGAGTTCGCCGACGCGAAGGACCTCAAGCAATGGATGTGGAAGGGCGTCGACGGCATCGCCGAGACGACCTGGCCCGGTGTCTACAACCGCTCCCGCCTGCCCGGCCGCGACGATTATTTCGAGCTGCCCGACTGGAACACCTATGTCGAAGGCGGCAAGCGCTACGACCTGACCATCCCGCCCAACGAACGCGTCAACCGCGTCGAGATCCGCGGCGCGGCATACGGCCGCCTCGACTGGAGCGACGGAACCAAGACTACCCAGATCGCCACCCGCGCCCAAGGCATAGTCCGCAGCGTAAACCAGTTCGCCCCCCGCACCGGCGGCACGCTCAGCTTCACCAACACGATGCAGGAGCAACCGATCCAGGAGCTCTGGGCCTACGACATCGGCGCCGGCGCTGAACCCGCGAACAGCTTCAAGCTCTCCTACACCATCGACGCCGCCGCATCCCCCGACCTCGCAGCCCTCGTCCCCCTCAACACGTACATCGCGGGCCGGTTCGCGCCCGACGAACGCAGCACCGTCGTCGCTATGCCCTCCGCCGGTCTGAAGGCTGCCGTCGGCGCGGGCACTGGTGGGGCATCCGGTGCGCCCGTCCGCCGCACGGACGCCGCCCCGATCGTCCACATCTTGATCCCGGCGAGCTTCGGCGACGCGCTCACCGACCGCCCGCTCGCCCGCGCGTTCGATTACGGCTGGCAGAATCTCAACGACGGCCTCGACGGCATAGCGATCGACATCCCCGCGCTGAAATCCAAGCCCAATGCCGCCGGCCTGATCGCGCTCAACATCCGCGTGAAGGACCCGATCTGGCTCGGCCGCGACATGATCGACCTTTCCGTCTCGGTGCGGCCGAACGAAGCGCGCACGCTCTGGCTGGACCTGCGCGATCGCGTCCTGCCCAACGACAGCCTCAATCTGACGATCGCCAGCTCCGCGCCCGACTTCGACGCGACCGCGCTGAACGGGGCCAAGATCCGCCTCGTCTTCAAGCCGCGTGCCGCCGCCCTGCCCGAACACATCGCCGATCGCATGGCGCAGGTGAAGGACAATTGGGGCTTCCTCGTCGAGGAACACACCGCGTCGAAGCGCGCCGGCCTTTACCAGCGCCTGTTCGCCGACATCTCCGATCTGCTCCGCGTCGATCCCGGCAACGCGCGCGCCCGCGCCTATTGGGCCGACATCAACTATCGTCCAGAGAACATGCCCGCCTTCGTCCAGCCCGTCGCTCCGGCGGGGGTGCCGCTTTGGGCCTTCAGGCAACTCGAAGACCTCCAACGGGTCCGCCAGTTCGTCACCTGGTGGATCGACGAACGCCAGGTCCCTTATGGCGATTTCGGCGGCGGCCTGTCCGACGATACCGACCTGACGCAACAATGGCCCGGCCTCGCGCTGATGGGTGTCGAGCCCGACAAGATCAACGCCTCGCTTCGCGCGCTGTCGGATGCGGTCTACAAAAACGGCATGATCGTGAACGGCCTCGGCTACATTACCGCCGACGAACTCCACGCGTACGAAGAGGGCCTGAACAGCAACGCCGAACGCCTCTATCTCAATTGGGGCGAACCCAAGGCCGTCGAACGCCTGATGGACAATACCCGCGCCCTGCAGACCGTCATCCTCAAGAACCCGGCCGGCCACATGCACTTCGCGAGCAACTGGTATGGCGGGCGAAAGATGTACCGCGAAGGCGCATGGGAATGGCAGAAACCCTATGCCTTCACCGTCATGCACGGCCCGATGCTGGTCGGCCTCTACAACGCCAACCCGCTCGCGCGCGGCCTGGTCACCGGCGTGATCGACGGCTGGATGGCACATGGCAAGCAGGCTCCGGATGGCAGCTGGAGCTATCCCAACGAGATCAACTGGCGCACCGATGCCGAGCGCGTCGGCGACGGCGGCGGCATCACCACGTCGCTACAGGCGACCTGGGCGGCGTGGCGCTACACCGGCGACGCGAAATACCTGCGCCCGATCGAAGCCCGCCTCGCCAAGGCCGGCCCCGGCGCGCTGGCCGAGTTCAACGAGAACGCCTTCGACGTACTCCCCGGCGGTGCCGCAGCGCGCAAGAAACTGGCGGAGAAGAAGTCGGACGACCCGTTCGCCCGCTACACGGCTTGGGCTGCATCAGGCGACACCGCGCCGCTGGAAGCGCTCCACGCCGACGCGATCGCCGACAAGTCCCAGCACATGGACATGTATACCGAGGGCCATTGGTGGAGCGACCGCGTCGACCAGCCGAGTGAGATCCTGCAACGCGAACGGCTCGGCGGCATCGCGCTGCGCCGCAACCAGAGCTGGCCTGGCAATACCGTAAGCTGGCGCTTCGCCGAACCGGGCGCGGCCGAGCGGATCGCGATCCTGCTGCCGGGCGCCACGCCGACCAAGTTCCGCGTCATTGCCTACAATACCACCGACCACGCCCAGCGCGCGACGATGTCCACCTGGACCGTCACCGCAGGCCGCTGGTCGATGCAGGCGTCGAGCAGTTCGGATGGCGGCAAGACACTCACACCGATCGGTGGCGCGCAGTCGATGGTGCTCGAACGCAGCGCGAATATGGATGTGACCTTCGCACCGGGTACGACGGTGTTCGACTTCACCTTGGTCGAAGCGGGAAACCCGGTAGACGAGCGTGCGGATCTCGGCATCGGTACCGACGATGTCGTCGTGAAGGGGCGCAATGTCGGCGTCACCGTCCACAGTCTCGGTGCAAGGGACGCGAAGGGCGGTCATGCGGATCTGGTCGACTTGACGGGCAAGGTGGTGGCAACCACGAGCATCCAGCCGCTAGCCGCCCCGCTCGACCTACTGCCGAGGACCACGACCGTGAAGCTGGGGATCCCGGCCCGCATCGATCCCGCAACGCTCGCCGTCCACGTCGCGCTGACCGGTGAAGAACCCGAGATCACGCAGGCCAACAATCACATCCCGCTGCCCCGCTGATGAGCATTATTTCTCGCAACATCCCCCTCGACTTCGCCCAGCCCGAACGGAGGGGGCGAGGATGACTCCGAGCCGCAGAAATGTGCTCGCCGGGCTAGTTTCGTCAGCCTTCGTCCCCGCGAATGTTCGCGCCCAGTCGATCACGTCCTTGCGCCAAGCCCTGGATGCAGCCGCCGCCACCGACCCTGACGAAGCGCTCCGCCTGCTGGCACCCTTCAACGCAGAGGGCCTGCAACCCACCGACCGTCTCGACCTGACCATTGCCCGCGCCGGTCGCACGATCGACGCCGCCATCGCACGGTCCGCGTTCGGCCGCACCGGGCGCAGCCCCTACCGCGTCACGCCGACGACCGGCGCATGGAAGGCCACACGCCTCGATCCCGCTAAGGTCGACGCCGACACTGCTGCAATCCTGGCGGACGCCGAGGCCGGAATCATTCTCCCCCGCCTGTCGCTCGACCGCACCGTAGAGGCGCTCCGTACCGCTCCCGAGAACCCCGCGATCGACCGCCAGATATCAACGCTCGAAGGCCTGAGAGACACCGCGCCTTCCGCCCCCGGCGTCGGCCGGCTCCGGGGCGGCTCGGACTGGTACGCTCTGCAACTCCAACGCTCGCTCGGCACCCTGACGCCGGCCTATGCCGAACGCCGTCTATTCGCCGAACTGAACCGCCTCCACGCCCGCGCCGCGAGGCTGTTCGATCAAATCGGTGCGCCCAAGGGGACGATCGCAGAGCGTTACGCCGAACTCTGGCGCGACGATCGCTTCCTCTACCCCGACAGCGATGCCGGCCGTGGGCAGGCAATCGCTGATATGAACCGGATGCTCGCCACCGCCCGCAGCCATATCCGGGCGATGTTCGGCGATCTCCCGCAATGGTCCCTGAACGCCATCGCCCGCCCGCTATCCCAGCAGGAGATCGCCAGCGGCCGCGGCGGGTATCGCGAAGTGCCCTCGCCGACCCGACCCGGCGCGTATGTCGTCGACCTCAAAGACATCCGCCGCCGCCCACGCTGGACTCTCCCCAGCGTCGTCGCCCATGAATTGCTCCCCGGTCACATGATCCAGCTCGGCCTGGAAAGCGCCACCCCGCCCCACCCGCTCCGGATCGACTATGCCTCCGCATTTGTCGAGGGCTGGGGCATCTACGCCGAGCAACTCGCGGAACGGGCCGGTGCCTATGCCGATCCGCACGACGAACTTGGGCACATCCACTGGCTGCTCTTCCGCGTCTCCCGCGCGCTCGTCGACCTGGGTATTCACCTCCACGGCTGGTCGATCGACCATGCCCGCGAGCGCTTGATCGAATGGCAGGGCGAACCGGCATATTTCGCACCTTTCGACGTCGAGCTCGCGCGCATTCCCCTCGAACCCGCCTCGCGTGTCGCCGAAGCCATGGCTTGGCTCACGATCGCCGATAACGGCCATGACACACCGTCGATCCCGTATAATCACGACATGGTGGCCCGCGGGCGCAGAAGAATTCCTCCTACACTTTGAGCGTCGGGCCGCCGTCATTGTGCTATGGCGTGGATAATCGCTCCCCGAGCTTACGCGTTCTATACTGGAATATCATATCCGCATTCTCATACTCGTCATGTTCGCTGTCCTGACCGGTTGCAAGGAGGGCAAGCGACCCAACTCGTTCGAGACCGGGAACGAACAGGCAGATTCTGCAACGCCTCCGACCTATAGCGGCATCCCGAAGGACGAGGCTAAGAAGTAGCCGATCGCGGCGTCATGCCGCCAACGGAGAATCGCGATGCTTACCCTCGCCTTGGCTTTCGCTCTTGCCACCTCGCCTGAACTCGACCGCTGTCTGAACACCGGCGATGCGGCGCGCGGCGTGACCGCGGCGATGGCGGCGTGTTTCGGCGCCGACTATCGGCGCGCGGACGCACGGCTGAACGCAACCTATCGTACGACGATGAAGCGGCTGCCTGCAAGGCGCCAAGCGGCATTGCGGACCTCGCAGCGCGGCTGGATCAGGCAGCGCGACAGTGCGTGTCCACTCGACCGGAGCAAGGGCGCCGGCACGATCGAACGGCTGAACCATCCGGCTTGCCTGACGAAGCAGACCGATCGACGCACCGCCTGGCTCGCGCGCTTTCGCTGATGCGTCGATCGGTCGTGGCCCACGGCCCGCGGATCAACCCGGCTCCATGACTGCCAACAGATCGTCGACGTCGCCGACGGCGAACGCCGAGAATTCGTCGCCGATCGCGTACGGCAGCAATATGCGACGATCCCGGATCAGCGCGCCACAGCTATAGGTCACGTTCGGCACATAGCCGCCGCGTTGTTCCGCGCTCGGGAACAGCAAGGGCGAAGCCGTGCGCGCCAGCACCTTGGACGGATCGTCCTTGTCGAGCAGACAGGCACCGATGCAATATCCGCGGACCATGCCGACGCCGTGCGTGAAGACGAGCCAGCCCTCGTCGATCTCGATCGGCGACCCGCAATTGCCCAACTGGACGAATTCCCAGGGATATTTCGGGGCCATGATCGGCGCCCCGGTTTCCCACGTGTAGAGGTCGTCCGACCGCAGCAACCAGATGTTCTCGCTGTCCTGCCGACCCAGCATCACGAACTGGTTGCCGATCCGCCGGGGGAACAGCGCCATGCCCTTATACCCCGTCATCGCTCCGGCCAGCGGCCTCATCTCGACCGTGCGCAGGTCGATGCCGCGCAGGATCTCCTGCCGTGCATCCTTGCCGTCGAAGGCCGTGTACGTACCGATGACGCTGCGGACGCCGTCGTGATCGGTGAAGTTGACCAGCCGAAGGTCCTCGATACCCTGGCGCTGGCTGGGCAGGACCGGGAAGATCACGGTTTCCGACGCGTCCTGGCTGTCTTCGCACAGCAAGCGAACCCAGCCATCGGTCTGGCGTTCGATTTGGGGCGGTACGCCGTGGGCGCTCGGCGGGTCGATCACCAGTCGATCGCCCGGGCCCCATTCACCGGTCCGAAACGTGATCGACGAGATATGTCCTTCGCCGATCCCCCGCAGCGACATGACGAAGCGTATCGCGCCGGGAACGGAGGGCTCCTCGTCGCTCAGTGCAACGATACTCGGATTGAACAGCGCCGCCGATTCGAACGCATATTCCTGGCTGAAATAGGCGCCGATCAAAAGCCGCTCATCGTCGTCGACCTCGCCCTCCCCTATGTCCTCCCGCACCTCTTCGAAGCGGCGGAGCAACACCTGCTCGACGTTGCGATGGCGTTCCCGCATCGGGGTCAGCAACAGGTCGCGCATCCGTTCGCGCATCGTATCGTCCAGCGCACGAATGCGGTCCACGACGACCTTGCTGCGCGGTGGGTGATCCGCCTCGAACGCTGGCGGGTAGCCGAAGCTGAACGGCCGGATCACGGTGCGTGACGGATCGGGCTTCAATTCGACGTCGAGCGTCGTGAAGACATCGGCAGCATTCATCGGCATCGGCCCCTGGCATAAGATCGCGAACGGAAGCTCGCGTCGTGGAGCTAACGATACTGAGCCGGTCGCGATCCATTCTGGCGACAGGCTAATAGTTTAGCCTCAGGCTTCCGGCGATGGAGGACGTCGGTTTTGATCCAGAAACCGCTGCGTTGGGCGACAGGCGACTCCGATGGAGTCAACCAGCCCCGTCAGATAAACCGGCTTTCCTCGGTATACTTCAGTTCCAGATACCGCCCCTGCACGGCAATTTCGTCGAGGGTGCTTTGCTGGAGCAGGGTATTCGCCCGAGCGAGCTCCGAGTCGATCAGTTGCAGACCGTTTACCAGGTGATCGTCGGGCGTACGGCCGTCGGCGTGAGGTGCACGTCGTGCAGAAATCGGTACCGCGCGCCAACTCTCGACCAAACTCGGTAGTTCTACCGCGACCAGCTTGCGGATCGACGCCGCCGCAGGGCTGCGTGGGTCCAACCTATCGAGGCGTGGTGCCAGATCATCGAACCGGCGACTCATCGCATCGGTGAGATGAATGGCGGCTTGCGGCATGCCACGGCGTTGCGCGGCGAGCCAGACGACGGTGTGGTCCGCCAGGTTAGGGAGTGCTGCTTCTGCCAAGGCCTCCCGCCCCGGTGCGCGAGGCGTGGCGCGGACGAAGACCAGCGTGGTCAACATCAGCATCAGGGCCGCGGCGATGGCGGTCGCGACGCCGACGGATGCGATGGCGGCGAGCAGCGCCCAAGCCATCAACGATGCTATGGCCGCCAGGATCAACCGGACCATCAGGCGCCGCTGCCGCCGTGCTTTCGCCTCGCGTTCACGGCGCGCTTGTTCGCGTCCCTCGGGCGACATCCGGCGAAGCAAGTCTTCGGCGTGGGTAAGCCCGATATCGGCAAAGCCGGCCGCGACGTTGCGCACGCGGTAGCTGATCGGCTCGGACTGACCGGTATCTTCGTTCATTCGGACAGGATGGCGGTTCTTGCCAATCAGGTCCATTCCTCATCGCACGATGCAGCAGGCGACTTGCGACCGGCCGCGCCGCATCAGAAACTGGTTATGGTCTGGCGGGGGGTGCGGTAGATGATGGCGATCCATAATCGGGAGCGTTTATGCATCGCCGTCAGTTTCTTGCATCCACCAGCCTCTTGTCCGCATCCGTAGCCTTGCCTGGCATCGCCTACGCAGGTGCGAGGGGGCGCGAGGATGATTTTCGTGCCATGCTCGATCGCTTCTTCTACGCGCGACTGGACGACAGCCCCGAGCAGGCGACGTCACTTGGTCTCGACACGGGGTCGCGGGCATCGTTGAAGTCGAGACTCGACGACACGTCGCGGGCGGGTCAGGCGCGACAGTTCGCGCGGGCTAGGCAGGAACTGGCCTCCCTGAAAACGGTACGCCGCGAGGCGTTGAGCGAAGCGGCGCAGCTCGACTATGATGTCGTGAAATATGGCCTGGACCGGGTGATAGCAGGAGAGCGCTATGCATTCGGCACCAGCGCGGGCCGGTACGCGCCCTATGTCCTGACGCAGTTGACCGGTGCCTATCGCGACGTGCCGGACTTTCTCGCCAACCAGCACAGGATCGCGAACGCCTCGGATGCCGACGCCTATGTGGCTCGCGTGCAGGCGTTCGCTGGTGCGATCGACGTCGAAACCGAACGTCAGCGCGAAGACGCCGCCAAGGGCGTATTCGCCCCCGACTACATCTTGGATACCACCCTCAAGCAGCTTGCGTCGGTGCGGGACAAAGCGCCAGACGCCTCGGGTATCGTGACGGACCTTGCTGCCAAGCTGAAGGTTGCCAATCTACCGCCAGAACGTGCCGCGACCGTGGCGACGCTGCTGGGCGAGCAGGTGTACCCCGCGCTGGATCGGCAACGGGCGCTGGTCACGGAATTGCGCGGGCGCGCGGTGCACGATGCCGGGGTCTGGCGTCTGCCGGACGGCGATGCCTATTACGCGGCTGCGGCGAGTGCGGCGACCACGGTCGAGATGACCGGCGACGATATCCACAAGCTCGGCCTGGCACAGGTGGCGGAGATCGGTGCCCGCATCGATGGCATCCTGAAGCGGCAAGGACTGACGCAGGGCAGCGTCGGCGAACGACTGGTGGCGCTGAACAAGCGTCCCGATCAACTCTACCCCAATACCGATGCAGGCCGAGACGCGCTGCTGGAGCAACTGCGCGGCCAGATCACGGCGATGACGAAGCGCCTGCCCGAGCAGTTTCCCGTTCTACCGAAGGCGCCCGTCGAAGTCCGTCGAGTCCCCGAGGCGATCCAGGCCGGTGCGCCGGGCGGCTACTACCAGTCCGCGTCCCTCGATGGATCGCGCCCAGCCATCTACTTCATCAACTTGCGCGACACGTTCGATCGCCCCAAGTTCGGGCTGGGAACGCTGAGCTACCACGAAGCGGTGCCGGGGCATCATCTTCAGGTCATGTCGGCGCTGGAAAGCGAGAACATCCCCCTTATTCGCCGCCGCGGCTTCTACTCCGGTTATTCCGAAGGCTGGGCATTGTACGCAGAACAATTGGCGGACGAGATGGGCATGTACGACGGCAATCCGCTAGGTCAGGTCGGATACCTCCAGTCGTTGTTGTTTCGCGCCACCCGCCTCGTGGTCGACTCCGGCATGCACGCCAAACGATGGAGCCGCGAGAAGGCGACCGACTATCTGATCGCCACCACGGGCATCGCTCGCGGTCGCAGCCAGGGCGAGATCGACCGTTACACGGTCTGGCCGGGACAGGCCTGCAGCTACAAGATCGGGCATACCGTCTGGGTGAAGTTGCGAGACGAGGCAAAGCGCAAGGCCGGCACAAACTGGGACCCGAAGGCTTTCCACCAGATACTCGCAATGGGTGCCATGCCGCTGGCGGTCTTGGAGCAAGTGGCGCGCAAGCAGATGGCGTAAGCCGATACGATATCGGAGATCCAGTAACCTTAGTGCTTACCAAAGGAAGTCATATGCGATCGATACTCCTGCTCAGTGCGTGCCTCTTGGTATGCGCGTGCGGCTACGGATCGAAGGAGCCGACCGTCATCGATGGAGCCAATGCGGAGACGTTCAGTCGAACGTTGAGCGCGGCGAAAGCCGACCTCGGGCCAAAGGACCGGCTGAAGTTCGAGGCGGCGCTATCCGAGTTCAAGGCGCGAACCTTCGCCAAGGCGGATACCCGCGCAGACTACCAACGCATGCTGCGCAAAGGGTTGGACGGGCTGACTGCGCCTCGCGTCGTCAGCCAGTTCAATCGGGATGTCGACCGGGTCGGAGGCCAGGCCGCGGACGCGGTATTCGAGGCGAAGCGTGCCTTGAACGGCAAGGAGCGTCCGGCCGATCGTCGTTCCGAATAACGTCCGATGTCGACATAAGGGCGATGGGCGTAGGCTGGCTCGATCTTTCATCGGCATCGCATCCGGGGTGAACGCGATCACCCCGGATGCGTTGGGCGTGTACTCCCGGCTGGGTCCTCCCGGCTGGGGACACTTCTCGAAGCGGAGCAGGACGCCGAAATGCCGAAACCCTTTACCATCGCCGTTCCGGACGAACGCCTTGCCTCCATCCGCGCGAAGGTAGCGGCGTTCGACTGGGGTGCAGTCCCGGATGCAGGGGGCTGGCAATCCGGCGTCGGTCTCGCCGATCTCAAGCGGCTCGTCGACTATTGGCAAACGCGGTACGATTGGCGCGCTCAGGAACGGCGCATGAATGCCTTCCCCCAGTTTACCGCAGACGTACGCGGGCAGCGTCTCCACTTCGTCCATGTACGGGGCGACGGGTCACGGTTGCCACTGTTGCTGCTGCACGGCTGGCCGGGTTCGTTCCTCGAGTTCGAAACGCTGATCGCGCCGCTCGTCGCCGATGGTCACGATGTCGTCGTTCCCTCGCTTCCCGGTTACGCGTTCTCGGGAAAGCCCGCCTCCCCGATCGGACCGCGACAGACTGCGGAGTTGATGCATGACCTTATGGTCGAGCTGTTCGGTGGTGGGCGCTACCTGATCCAGGGCGGCGACTGGGGCGCGGCGATCGGTGCGTGGATGGCATATGGCCATCCCCGGGCGGTAGCCGCGCTTCACCTCAACATGCTGCTGATCCAGACCGAAGATGCCACCCCGAAAGCGCCTGCCGAGCTTACCTGGGCCGCTCGACGGGCCGAACTGGCAAAAGAGGAAACGGGCTATTCGCAGGAGCAGGGAACGCGCCCGCAGACGTTGGGTATCGCCATGTCGGACAGTCCGGTCGGGGTGGCGGCATGGATCCTCGAGAAGTTCGGCGCGTGGGCCGACGTGCCTCGGGACGAACACGGCAGGCCCGATCTCTGGCAGGCGTTCGACGAAGATGTGCTCCTGAACACGATCATGCTCTATCTGGTCGAGGGATCGTTCGTGACGTCGACGTGGATGTATCGCGGACGTGTGCTCGAGGGATCGGGCAAGTTCCCCAAGGGCACGCGGATCAAGGTCCCGACTGCCGTCGCGGCGTTCCCCGATCCGGTGTTCCCGCCCCCACCACGGTCGCAAGCTCGCAAGACCTACGACATCGTTCAATGGACCGAGATGGAGGCTGGCGGCCATTTTGCGGCACTGGAACAGCCGGAGTTACTGCTGGCCGACATGCGGAAGTTCTTTGGCCACAAGCGGGCGATGGCGAAGGCCGCACGCCCGTCCACCGCGTTTCGCGTGACGGGGATCGTCGCAGCGACGCTAGGAGTTGCGGCACTGTGTATCCGCCTCGCGGCGAAACGCGGCGAGTGGGAATGAAGAGGCTCAGAGTCATTGCCGCGGCCTGAAATGGCAACTCGCGTTACCGAGGCAATGTCTTTCGGCCGATCGCGGACAGACTACGGAATGTGATCGACCATCGCGGTCGGTCCATTTCGACGATGCTGTGTTCCCAATCATGCCGGACGGGACCGCTGAGGTGATAGGCGGCGCGCGGGACGAGCGGCGCCGACGCCCGATCGAAGCCGCCCTCCCGTCGGCGTCTGAAACGCATGGTTGCGGGCTCGCCGAGCGAAATCCCGATCACGTCTTCATACACCGACCGGTCACGATGCCAGCCGATGCCCGCACCCGGATCATACCGTATCAGCAACGCCTGGATCAGGAGCAGCGGGTCCAGCCGTGCGAAATGCGCCGCCCGGTCCCTGATCGGCAACAGCCAGTCGGGCATAGGCTCCGCGGCAACCGGCCGTCCCGCCTCGAAATCATACGCCCAGCCAAATGACGTCGTCAGGCGCTTGCCCGTCCAGCCCTGAAACTTGAACGGCGTCGGATCCGTTGCATCGATCCGCTCGATCAGCATCCGCTCCTCCTCCCGATCGACGATATCGGGCATCGTGTGCAGTCCGGGCAGGACCGGCGTACCGAACAGGTCGAGCATCATGCCCCCGCGACCGCGGCGAAGATCGGCAGTTCCTCGCGTTGCAACTCCGGTACATCGGCAAAGTTCGACACCGTCACGCCGACGAGCCTGATCGCCTTCTGGGACGGAAATACCGAGCGTACGAGGTCGAGGGAGGCCCGTTGCAAATCTTCCCGGGTCATCACGACCGTCGGCTGGCTGCGGCTGCGCGTGATCTGCTGGAAATCTGCGTATTTGATTTTGACGGTGACCGTCCGTCCGAACGCCTGACGCCGTTCGCACCAGCCCCACACATCGTCGGCCATGCTCGATACGCCGGCTTCGATCTCGCTCTCGTCGGTGAGATCGCGGTCGAAGGTCGTTTCCGAACCGGACGACTTGCGGACCCGGTCGGCACTGACCGATCGCCCGTCACGGGCCCGAGCAATGCCGTAATACCACTCGGCAGAACTCCCGAAATGGCGCCGTAGGAAGTCCAGGGACTGAGCGCGAAGATCCGCCCCCGTCTCTATCCCAAGCCGCTTCATCTTGGCTGCGGTCACCGGACCAACGCCGTAGAACCGGGCGACCGGCAGCGTCTCGACCCATGCAGGCCCCATCTCTGGCGTGACGGCGAACTGGCCGTTCGGCTTGCGGTGATCGGAGGCGATCTTGGCGAGGAATTTATTGTACGAGATGCCCGCCGATGCGGTCAGGCCGGTCTCGCGGAATATCTCCGCGCGGATCGCCTTGGCGGTGATCCAGGCAGTCGGCAGCCCCGCTTTGTTGTCGGTAACGTCGAGATAGGCCTCGTCCAGCGACAATGGCTGAACCAGGTCGGAGTAGCGCGCGAACACCGCATGGATCTGACGCGACACCTGCTGGTAAACGTCGAAGCGGGGCGGCACGAATATCAGATCCGGACAGCGCCGCAGGGCCGTGACCGAGGGCAAGGCGGACTTTACCCCATAGTCCCGCGCTTCGTAGCTGGCAGCCGCCACGACACCTCGGGCGCCGGCATGACCAACGGCGACCGGCAGGCCTCGCAGCGCCGGGTTGTCCCGCTGCTCCACGGACGCAAAGAAGGCATCCATGTCGACATGAATGATCTTTCGGATATGCCCATCGACCATTAGCGCGCCATACCGCTAAACGAACGAAAAGGGAACGTGCAATAAGACTTCGCTTGAACGGAATTTGAAGGTCGCGAGCGCTTCGGCACTGCGTCGACCGGATGGAGCATGTTAGGACGTGACAGGAGTTTGGCCGTGGAAAAAATCGGGTTTGGTGGTGGGTGCCATTGGTGCACCGAGGGGGTCTTTCAGAGCTTGAAGGGAGTCGCCCAAGTGGACCAGGGATTCATTCGGTCCGAGACCCCGTCCGACGCCTGGGCGGAAGGGGTAATCGTCCATTTCGACCCTGCGATCATCACCTTGCCCGTGTTGGCCGAAGTCCACCTCAGGACGCATTCGGCAGTCGGAACCTATTCGCCGGACGGCAGGTATCGCAGTGCGATCTATGTATCCGATCCCGGTCAGCATGCTGAAGCTGCGAAGTCGATCGCCCAGTTCGCACTCGCTCAAGACGAGATTGCCCGGACGACCGTACTCCCTCTAGTCGGCTTCAAACCATCCGACGCACGCTACCAGAACTACTATCGAACCGATCCGGAAAGGCCGTTCTGCCGCCGGTACATCGATCCCAAGCTCCAATATATCCGTGAGCATTTTTCGGAGATAGCGGTTCCCAATCCCGCGGATTGTGAACCTTAGGCCGTACGTCCCGTTAATCGCCGAAGCACGAGTTTGGCCGGCGGTGACGCTGTACCGGCACTAAGACACCTCGCTAGCTAAAAGTTAGACGGCATCCATCCCTCACGATTGAATATCGTCGACAAGAAGATGGATGCCGGTCGATCACGCCGACTGGGGGATGATGCTGATCATTTCTTCCTCGGACGGCTCCTTTGCAGGCTTCAGCTTCAGGGCTTGATCCGGCTCTACGTGACGGGTGCGCGTCACAGGGTCGAGCGTCACGGTTTCACCCGTCTCGAGCGACCGCTCGACCGCCGCCAGCACGCGCATGTCCAACAGCCCCTCTTCGCCGTCGGCTTCCGGCTGGAGGTCGTTCAGGATGCAGTTCGAGAAATACTGTGTCTCGTTGCCGAACTGCTCGACCGGATCGAAGCTGTGTTCCTTGCTGCCGGCACTCGTCTTTTCGACATAGGAAATGCCGACCTTCGGACCGAACATGAAGGCCGGCGATGCGTGGATGCTGGCCTCCGTTCCGACGAGCTCGAAGAATTCCGACGAGGCCGTAGCGTAGCTGACGGTGAACTGTGCCGTTCGCTCGTTCGGGAAGCGCAACGTGACGGCTACGGTGTCATGGAAGTTGAACCCGCGCCCGGGCGTCTTCGCACCCACCGCGTGGACGGCGATCGGCTCCTGACCGAACAGGTTGCGGACCGCGTTGAGCGGGTACGTGCCCATATCGGGCACGGGGCCACCCCAATAGCCGTTGTGCCCGCGGGAATTGGCTTCCGCGACGTTCTGCGCGAACACGGACACGAAGCTGCGCAGTTCGCCGAACTCGCCGGCTCGCGCCCGGGTTATCATCTCGACGGTACCGGGCTCGTTATGAAGCCGGTACGCGATCATCAGCTTCGCCCCGCCCTTCTTCTGTGCCGCGATGATCTGCTCGGCTTCGGCCACGCTGGATGCCATCGGCTTTTCGAGCAGGACGTGGATCCCGGCTTCCAGGGCCGGCACCGCGTATTGCAGATGCAGGAAATTCGGCGTCGCGACATAGACCGCATCGATCTCGCCGGATTGGAGCAGCTCGCCATATTGCTCGTACGACCATGCCTTGATGCCATAGAGCTTCGCGAGCTTGTCCGCCTTCACCGGATCGCCGGTCACAAGTGCGGTCAGCTCGGAATTGTCCGTGCGTCCGATACCCGGCATGAATGCCTGCTGAGAGATCTGGCCACCGCCGACGACGGCGTACCGCACCTTCTTCTTATGCCCGAACATATCGGTCCTTCGATGTAGAGCTTGGGATGCCCCTTAACGAAGACCACCGGCGATCGTTGCGTTCGCCCGATCACCGGTACGCCGATCGAGCTATGCTAGTTGGACACGATCGCGGCCCAGCCGCTTGGCTTCGAACAGAGCGCGATCCGCCTCGCTTACCAGGGCACCCAAGGACCCGGCATCGTCGGCGGACCAGCTGCCGATGCCGAAGGATATCGTCACGGGGCCCAGCCTGCGTCCGTTACACTCTACCGTCAGATCCCGCAGGGCGACACGAAGCGCTTCTGCGCGGTTTTGGATGAGGCTCGACGGCGCGCCGGGGGCGATCACCATGAACTCTTCGCCACCATAGCGGCACACGATGTCGCCGTCGCGAAACTGCGATTGGAGAAGGGCGGCTACGGCAGCAAGCAGGCGATCTCCGGCCTCGTGCCCATGGCTGTCGTTGAACCGCTTGAAATGGTCGATATCGCACATGATGATCGACAGCGGCGTCCTGCCTCGCTTGGCACGCGCGGTCTCCAGCGCGAGCGCCTCTTCCATATAGCGTCGATTGAACAGCTTGGTGAGCGGATCGCGGATCGATTGCTCGCGAAGGCGGGAACGGAGGTTGTCGTTGACCAGTGCGAGGGCGACGCTTTCCTTGAGCATACCGATGCGGAAGCGGTTTTCGTCGGCGATGACCCCTTCGACGTAGAGCAACCCGAGCACCTCGCCGCCGGCGAGCAACGGCTGGCAACACCGTACGACGGGGTTCGGTCCGGCGGCATGGGGACAGATGAGGTCGGTACCCGATGCGTCGACGGAATGGGTTTGCCCGCGTCGGAGTGCCCAGCAGTTACCGGGTTGAAACGTCTCCGGCCTCGCTTGCGGATCGCCCCAGCTTGCCGTCCTGATCAGCATGTTGCGCGAGTGGTTGTGCAGGTACAGCGCGCCCGAAAGACCCGGCATCACTTGTGGCAGGAAGCAGTCGAGAACTTCCGACAATTCGCCGTCGTTCTGAATCGCCTGGAGCCGTTGCGACATCTCGCTCAGGACCTGGACCGACTGCTGTCGCGTTTCCTGGCGGTCGTTGATCGTGCCCAGTCGGTCAGCCATCTCGTTATAGGCCGATGCCAAGCGTCTGAACTCGATACTGCTCACGTTGGTGTCGGCACGGGCATCGCGATCGCCGGCCCCGAAACGCGTGACGACATCGAGCAGGTCGGCGAGAGGGCGCGAAATGCTGATACGAACGAACCAGGCGATCCCGCCGATCAGCAGCACCAGCAGCGGAAACCCATAGAGCAGCAACGCCTTGGATTCCGCGACCTTCGCCTGAGCCTGGGCGGCGCGACGCGACAGAAGTTGGCGTTCCTCCATCCGCATCGCGTCGACCTGTTGCTTCAGGGCCGTCATGAGGATGCGGCCGCGCAGCCGTTCCTTCGGATTCGGGATGCTGGTGGTCGGGTTTGCCAAGGTGCGTTGCTCGGCAGCCGACATGACGAGCGCCTTCTCGTCGGTCAGTTGCGCCAGTCGCGTGGCGCGAGCACGCTGGACCGGGTTATCGGCAACTAGGTTCTTCAGTCTGACGGCCAGGATCCTGGCTTCGACCAGATCGCCGTCGAAACCGGCGATGTAGCTTGTATCCCTCGTCATCAGATAGCCGCGCAATCGGGACTCTGCCTGGGTGACCCGGCTCTCGATCCCATCGAGGCTGATGATGACCTCCTGCGAATGGCTGACCCAGTCGAACGCCTGCCTGGAGTGCGCGCTGCTCTCGAGCATCATCAGCCCGAGCAACAGCGCAGCCAGGGCCGTTAGGCCCGCAACGCCGTAGATCCGCATTTCAAGCAGGCGAAAGGCTTTCACAGGAGCGAGCGCCCGACCGATGCAGGGCTCAGGCGTGCGAGCAGCTTACCCGCCAGATCGTTCGCCGTCATCGCCACCACATGTTCCAAATTGTCCGGGCAAAACACCCTGCCCGCCAGGCACTCCTACCGAAAATCAACGCGTTGCGAACCGTTGATCTTTACCAGAACGCGAAAGATGCCGTGTAAAGGCCATGATCTACCCAAATCGTCGATGCCACGACCATCTGAACTGGCCGAGTAGCGGCTGGTCCTTTAATACAAGAGATCTTAGTGGTTTACGGTCAATTCGCAGCAGATCGCGACAACCGGGCCTGAAGAAACTTCTGCGCATCGACCATGCATGCTTCGACGGCCGATATGCCCTTCGCGGTCAGGCCTATCACGTCGTCGAGGTTACCCTGTCCGTCGCCGTTGACCAGGTCTTCCCCGTGCAACACCATGATCCAACGGCTGCCGGCGGACGGTGGGGCTTCGGCGACTTCGAGCACGTCGCGCCCGGTCATCCGACGTCCATCGGCATCCGCCACGAATAGCGCCAATAAGATATTCCAGGCGGTCTCCGAAAGCACGGCCTGAGGTAGATGATCCGCACGCATACGGCGCAACTCGAAAACGCTACGCGCCAGCGCAGTTGCCTCGTCATGCCTGTTCAAAGCTCGTCGCCCCTCATGTTGCCAACGCCCACGGTTCAGCCCCTTAACGCCAGAAACGGACGATCAGGCAAGTTCGACCATCAGAGCGGATCGGCGATGTGGAACACCGCGCGATTTCGCCGGTTGCTGCGATGAGGAGAGCGATGATGACCGATGCGATCAAGCCGACCACGACCACCAAGAAACCGAACCTGTCGACGGAACACCAGAACGACGGGGATGCGAGACGCCCGAGCGATACGCTGAACAAGGATACGCCGAGCACCGAAGGGCAAAACGCTCCAAAACGGAAGTCTTCGCTCACGTAGAACCGGCGTATTCCAGAACAGCGAAGACCGGGCGTATCCTGCCAGTGCATCGGCGGGATGCCCGCATTGTCGTGTTCGCTTCGAACATGCTTGACGTCACGCCATATACGGATGAGCTTGGGTCATAGCTCACGTCAACGTTGGTGGAGGCGGTAAGGCAATGCGACTTAATGCGGTTTACTGTATCGCTGGTGCGATGTTGGTCTCAGGCTGTGACAAACTAAGCTCGTCATCACAATCCGCACCGATCAGGACAGTGACCGTCGAAGGCAATCTGCGGGGTAATCAATCGGGTGGCGAGGAGGTGCGCGTCTGGCGCGACCCGGAAACAGGGTGTCAGTATCTGCTTTGGGAGCGACGGCGACGGGGAGGTATAACGCCCCGCCTTACCATGGAGGGCCGCCCCATGTGCGGAGCGTGATCCTCGCCCGTCACCCCCAACAGAACGAACCCTGCACTTTTCCCCTTTAGCGGCCGATACGCTGATTCGGCCGAGTTGCCGCAGCGATCAGTTCACTTGTCCGGCTTCCACCCGAATGCGCTCATCATGATATCGAACAAACGCGTATTGGTCAGGAAGCCCCGGACATTCTCCGATCCTGGACCGGAGGCAGCCGCGATGACCTCCTCGCCGGTGTGGCCATCCTGAACGCTAATGATTTCATTCGTGGCGGGCGTCGCACCTGGTTTTGCGGCTTCGGCAGCGAACTGCTCTGCGAGGGGCGTTCCGCGCTTGCCGCCGCCCATGCGCAGGCCAAAGCTGTGATCGGCGGTGAACAGGATCAGCGTGTCCTTGCCCGCGATCGCGCTGACGCGGCGGATCATGTCGTCCATCTCGATGACGTGGCGCAGCCCCTTCTTGGGATCGTCGGTGTGCATGTCCCACTCGACCATAAGGAAATAGCCCTTGGGGTTGCGCGCGAGCTGGCCGATCGTCGCCTCGACCGCGGGAAGCGGCGCGAAATCGGTGTCGCGCAGGACGACTGCTCGGTTCGCCTGTCGGACGAGCGCGGGATCCTCACCGAAACGGTAGCCGGCGGTCGTAAAGGCCTGATCGGCGGTGGTCTGGCGAGCGCCGAACGATGCGATGGCATCCGCGCGCCCCTTGCCGATCAGGATGTCGACGCCGTTGCCGAAGCGCGGTGCCAGCATCTGCCGGAAGATATCGTCCTTGTCCTTGCGTGACGCGACGTGCGCGTAGGTCGCCGCCGGGGTGGCGTCCCAGATGTTCATGTTGGTGACGACGCCCGTGGAAAGCCCGTATTGCTCGGCATATTCGAGCAGCGTCTTCACTGGCGTCACGCCACCACCCTGCGCATCGGGGACGACCGAGACCATCGCATTGTTGGTCTTGCGCCCTGTCATGATCGCGGTCATTCCCGCGCCGGAATCGGTTACCCAGTTGTTCAGCGACGAGGTATCGGACAGCGCGACATTCGGCATCGACTGGATAAACAGCGATTGCGCGCGATCGTTGGTGAGGATGCCCGCGGCATTGATCGTGGACACACCACCGGCGTCGCCCAGGAACACGATCACGTCGCGCGCGCGCTTCGCCGGTTGCTTGACCTGCGCGTCGGTAGCGGCGGGGCTTATCATCATGGCGCAACCGGCCATAAACCCACCGATCGCCAGGCCGGTGCGACGGATACGCGCTGCGGTAGTTAGCTGACCGGCACGCCGAAGCTTCACCAGATTGGTCTTCATGTGATGTGTCCTCGTTGAATAGCGAAAGATCCGGCTACGGAGTAACGGTCGGTGTTGGAGGCGCCGTCCGACCACGTCTTCTGCGCTTTAGAGCTTGAGACGGCGGTTCAGCGGAAGATGACGGTACGACTTCCTGCGCAGGCACGAGGACGTGCAAGCTTCCGCCGGCACCAATGAAATGCGGGCACCAAGAAAGCACGTAACTCCTGCATTATACGACGACGTCCGACCCTTTATGGCAGACCGGCTTCCTTAATTGGGTTTCGTGGCAGGATGGTTACGGTTCTGGGTCAGTCCGGTGGCACCAGCGCTCGTCGGCCCGATAGCGGATCCAATGCTGCCGACGTTGTCACATCAAGGCGTTCGATGACGGGCGCGCCACCCGACCCGCTCAGATCCAGCCTGAACCGCCAAGCCTTCCTGCTGTTGATAGTGACTTGCATTAGGCATTGAGACCATTCATGAGGCCGCGAAAGGTTCCTGGGGAAAACGAATGTCCGCCTTACTCGCTGTTATGATGACCGCAGCCAATCCAAACGCGGCGCCCGTCGCCCTGCCCGATCCCGTCGCCCTGCCCGATCCCGTCGCCGACCCCGCGCAACGGACGAGCCAGTCGAACGACGAGATCGTCGTCACCGGCGCGCGGACCGAGGGTAGCAGCGACTACACGATCCCCGGCCAGACCACCGCGACGCGCCTCAACCTGACGCTGCGCCAGACACCGCAGTCGGTCAGCGTCGTCACGCGCGCGCAGATCGAGGATTTCCAGCTCAACGACGTCAACACGCTGCTTGCCACGGTACCGGGCATCAACGTGCAAGCCGGCGAAACCGATCGCGTGTATTTCTCCGCCCGCGGCTTCGACATCCAGACGTTCCAGGTCGACGGTATCGGCGTGCCGTTCGCGTTCGGCATTCAGACCGGCTCGATCGACACCGCCTTCTACGATCACATCGAAGTGGTCCGCGGCGCGCCTGGTCTGCTGTCCTCGACCGGCAACCCGTCGGCGGTGGTCAACTTCATCCGCAAGCGTCCAACCAAGGACCTTCAGGTGCGCGCGAGCGGGCAATATGGCTCGTTCGATCAGTATCGTGGCGAGGCCGATGTGAGCGTGCCGATCACCAAGGACGGCAGCGTTCGTGCACGTGCGGTTGGCGCGTACCAGGACGGTGACAGCCATCTCGACCGCTACGGCCTGCGCCGCTGGGTCGGTTACGGTATCGTCGAGGCGGATCTGGGGGCCAACACCACGGTCAGCGCAGGTTACGGCCATCAGGACCACAAGAGCCGCGGCGCGATGTGGGGCGCGATCCCGATCACCTACAGCGACGGCACGCCGCTGGACTTCGCACGTTCGTCGAACGTCGCCCCCGACTGGTCGAGCTGGAACGTCATCGATCGCCAGATTTTCGGGGACATCACGCACCGCTTCGGCAACGGCTGGGTCGCCCGCGCCAGCGCGATCCGTCGCGCAACCGACGAGAACAACACGCTGTTCTACGTTTACGGCAACCCGCTGCGGAACGACGCGGACGGCATCGGTATAGATCCCGCAACCGGCTTCCAGGTCGGGATCCAGAGCTACCCCGGCAAGTTCCGCGCGACCACGCGCAACCTGACGATGGAAGCATACATCGCCGGCCCCGTGACGTTCCTGGGTCGCGAGCACGAGATCAACATCGGCGTGAACCGCAGCGCGCAGGAATATATCCAGCAGTCGAGCTACGACGACAGCACGATCGGGACGTACCTACCCTATCCCGACCTGTTCGCCGGCAACTTCCCGCTGCCCAACTTCCCGACGGAGTTCTCCAGTGCGCCGGCTTCGAGCCAGAACACGCACACACGACGAGAGACGGCCTATGGCCTCATTCGCTTCAACCCCGGCGACGCGGTGAAGGTGATGTTCGGCGGCAACGTGACTCACGCCAAGAGCACGGGCTTCTCCTACGGCACGAACACCGATTTCGATGCCACCCGGTTCCTGCCCTTTGCGGGCGCGACGGTCGACGTGACGCGCAACCTCAGCGTCTACGGCAGCTACGCGACGATCTTCAATCCGCAGAACCAGCTCCTCGACCTCAACCGGCGCATCATCGATCCGATCGAGGGTGAAAACCTCGAACTGGGGATCAAGGGCGACTGGTTCGCCGGGCGGTTGAACGCAACGGTGGCGGTGTTCAAGACGAGACAGAACAACACCGCCGAGGCGGCGGGCATCGTCGTCGAGAACAACGTCACCCGCACCTATTATGTCGGCATCGACGCACAGTCGGAAGGCGTCGAGATCGACGTCGGCGGCCAGATCGCACCGGGTCTGCAGATGACCGGCGGCTACACGGTGATGCGGATCGAGGATCCCGAGGGCAATCCGGTGCGCCGCTACGTCGCACGAAATACCGGGCGGCTGAACCTCAGCTACACGTTGCCGATGCTGCCCGCCCTCAAGCTGGGTGCTGCCGCGCAGTACCAGAGCCGCATCATCTCGCCGACCGGGCTGGGCCGGCAGGGCAACTACGCGTTGCTCGACCTGCTGGCGGCGTACAATATCACGCCGCAGATCTCCGCTGCGGTCAATCTTCGCAACGTCACCAACACGAAGTACCTGACTGCGACGAATTTCGACGGCGGCTATTACGGCGCCCCGCGCTCGGTGATGGGTACGATCAGCGTACGGTACTGAGGGCTGCGCGATCACGGGGCGAGGAACGCACGGACCTAGGTCCAGGCGTTCCTCGCTTCCGCGCGTCGAGTGGCATACCTTATTGATGGCTCAACGGAGAACCATCTTAGCCAATCTATACTTACACGCTCGCTAAGCCGGCGCCGATGTCGGCACCCACAGTCGATCAAAGTTCTACGGCCTCACGCTTTAAAACAGCGTGTCAGCGTGCGACGTACGAGGTCGTCGTGATCCGGTACACGGTCTGTGCAACGCCGCCCGGCAGCGAGACCGGACCGTCCTCCTTCTTGCTGGCGACGAGAAGATAGCGTCCCGGCTTGGCGGCGCCCGTATCGAGCACCCCGGCAGCATCGGTCGTCAGGTCGGTCTTCGAACGGTCGGGCGCATATAGCGCGACGGTTGCGCCTACCACCGGCTTGCCGTCGCGCGTCAGTATGAAGCGCGAAGCGTTCGCCGTGACCGGGGCGAGTTCGAACGGCAGTTTGGCCAGCGGCTCGGCGCGGCCGGCACGCGCGTAATAGACCACGCCTTCCTTCTTCCCGTCCTGGCCCCAAGGTGCGAACACCGAATCGTCCGAGGCCCGCACGTCGCCGGCCGGCACTTTCGCTTCGAGGAACCCTGCGCGCCGGGTCAGGACCGCGTTTGGCTGCGCAAGTATCCGCGGCGCCTTCAGCTTGGCGAATTCGGGATCGCCGCCGGCGGGCATCGGCTCGCCCGGCTCGCCTAGATAAATGCGCGCGGGGCCGGTGCCATCGCGTTCGATCCAGATCTCGTGCGCGGATGCAGTCGAGGGGAGGCAAAAAATGAATGCTGCGATCAGGGGGAAACGCATAATCGAGTCCTTTCTAACGCCGCGCGTCGCGTGCGGGGATGAAGTTGAGGGCCAGGAAGGCGATCCCGGCCCCCGCCATGATCGAGCCCACCCACAGGATCGGCCCGAAGATCCACCCTCGGGCGAGCATTGCAGGGACCACGCTGGCAATCAGCGCGAGCCAGCCACCGGTCCGGAACGTCCTGCGCCGTCTCTGAGGACACGCGCCGAACCGGCGGCGATGATGCGCGTCGGTGGCGAGGCCGAGCAGCACGAACGCCGCGGTTGCGAGCAGGAGCGACAGGACGCTCATTCGGCGGGCTCCAGAACCTTGGCGGTGGTAACGGCCCTGGGGTTGCGAGCGCGCTTCGCAGCAGGGTGATGGCGCGAGACGCGGCGGGCGAGCAGCAGGAAGGCGAGCCCGAACACCATGATCGTCGCGTCGATGCCCGCGATCATCAGGTCGCTGATCGCCAGCGAAGCGAACAATCCGCGATCGGTCGCGACGACATCGTATATCGGCAGCGCGACCAGCAGCACGCCGGTCGCCGCGAACAGCAACCACCAGGCTCTTGCCGGCTTGACGACGAACGCCATCAGCGCGGCCACCGCCCAGGCGATGAACAGCGTATGCATCTCCCAGTCGGCCCGCGCGCGCATCGTTACGGGGAGCAGGCGGTTAGCCCAGAAGAAGCACGCGATCCCGAGCGGGAAGCCGCCGATCACGGCGACGTTGAGCCACTCGACCAGGCGAAATCCGATATGCGGCCGGGTCGGATCGGGCAGGCGTTCGCGGCGCTTGACGGTCCAGAGCACGAGGCCACTCGCGACCATCAGCGTCCCGGCGATCCCGCACAGGAAATACAGCCAGCGGCCACCGTCGCCTGCGAACCGTCCGGCATGCAGGCCGATCATCGCTCCCGCGGTCTCGGCAGCGGCGCCCGGTGGCGGCGAGCGCCAGACCAGGCGCCCCGTCACGCCGTCATAGGTCAACCGCGGCGTCCGCGACGACAGCATCGAATTGGCGCTCTGGCTGACCGACACGCGCGCGGCGGCGTCGCCGGGATCGCTGACTTCGATGAAGCTGGCAGGCGCGCCGAGCCGGCGTTCGGCATCGGCCGCGATCCGCCGCAAGTCGATCAGCGGCGCGGCACGGCCAGTCCGCTCGACCACCGCAGCGGTCGGGAACAGCGTGGCGAACACGGTGCGCTCGTCGGTATAATTGGCGACGACCGCCCACGGCATCAGCAACGCCATCAGCGTAACGAGTCCCGTATAGGTGATCATCAGGTGGAACGGCAGCGCCAGCACCGCGGTCGCATTATGCCCGTCGAGCCACGATCGCTGCCCCTTGGCGCGCCGTAACGCGAAGAAATCCTTGAAGATCTTCTTGTGCGTGACGATCCCACTGACGATCGCGACCAGCATCATCATGGTCGCGAACCCGACCAGCCACCGCGCCCAGATCACCGGCATGTAATGGAGGTCGAAATGGAACCGGTAGAAGAACTCCCCGCCCCGCGTCTCGCGCGCTTGGGCGACCTGTCCGTCGGCGCCGATCAGCGCTTGGGTGTCGCGCCGCCCGCGCCGCCCGCCCCGTCCCCGCTCTTCACCGGGCTTCGGCTGCGGTACCCAGAAGACTTGCGCACCGGGCGATCGTTCGGTCGCCACCGGGATGATCCAGCTTTTCGCGTCGGGCGCTTTCCTCGCGAGAAACGCCTGCGACCCCGCCAGCACGCGCATCGGCTGTTCGACGCGTGCGATCTCCGGCCGCATCCAGCGGTTGAGACCCTCGCGATAGAACGCGATCGTGCCCGCGACGAACACAAGGAACAGGATCCAGCCGAGCAGCAGCCCGGACCAGGTGTGCAGGAAAGCCTGCGACTGTCGAAAGCCCTTGCTCATAACCGCCCCGTCGCGTCGATCGACACCCACGCGATCGCCGCGGCGACACAAGATGCGACGACCAGCGTCCAGATCGCCCGCCAGCCGCTACGCGCCGCGAACGCCCACATCGCCGCGACCGCGCACAACGCGAGCGCGATCAGCGCGGCGGTGACGCTCGCCTCGGCACGATCGCCGGGCAGCAGCCGCGCGATCGCCATCGCCCACAGGCTCGCCGTCGCATAGCCGAGCGGCACCGCCGCGACGACGCGTAGCGCGATGTCGCCACGACGCGCCCAGCGCGCGCGGGCATGCGCGTCGCCAGCCGTCATTCGAAGCTGTACCGAAGCGTCGCGAACGCGGTGCGCGGGCTGCCATAATAATTGCCGCGACCGGTGGCGGCGATGCGGGCATAATAGCTCTTGTCGAGCACGTTGGCCACGTTGACCGAGACACCCAGCCGCTCGCTGAACTTGTAGCCCGCGCGCAGATCGAGCACCGCATAGCTCGGCTGGCGCACGATCGTGGAGCGCGTACGCAACGTGCCGTCGGTGTTGAACACCGCTGCATTGCCGCCGAAGGTCGAACTGAACCATGTCACGCTGCCACCGAGGCTTGCGCCCGCTAGCGGCCCGTCGACCGGCGCATAGTTGGTGAACGCCTTGATCATGTGCTTCGGCACGATCGGCACCAGCGACAATCCTTCGAACGCGACGTTCTGGTCCTCCAGATATTTGGTCTTCGTGTAAGTGTAACCGCCGTTGATCCGCCAGCCCGGCAGGATCTCGCCGGTCGCCTCGGCCTCGATACCGCGCGAGCGGACCTTGCCGGTCTGCAGCACGACGGTCGCGATGTCGGGATCGTTGAACAGCCGGTTGGTCTGCGTGATCTGGTACGCCGCCGCCGACAGGAGCAGGCGATCGTTCATCAAGGAGAGCTTGGTTCCCGCCTCATATTGTGCACCGATCAGGGGCTCGATCTGCTGCCCGTCAGGACGTGCCCGCCCGACCGGTGCTGCCTGCGGCGTGAAGCTGTCGGCATAGCTCGCATAGAGGTTGAGTTGCGGCGTCACGTCCCAGACGATCCCGGCATAGGGCGTGAAGCGGTTGTCGACCCCGTAGCGCGTCGACGGCGGCAGGACACCGCTCGGCGTCAGGAGTGTGCTCGTCGTGGTATCCCACCACGTCACGCGGCCGCCGCCGACCAGCGTCAGGCCGGCGAGCGGGCTCAGCCGCATCTGCCCGTAGATGCCGTATTGCTCGATGTCGGTGGAGGTACCGCCATAGGCCTGAAGTACGCAATTCGCCGGCGCCGGAGTGATCGCGGTGCTGGTGTTGGGGCATGTCGCACCGCTGCCCTGCACCGGGTAATAGGGCGAGGCACCGTACGGGTTCAGCGGCGGTTCGAACGGTGACACCGGATTATACACGTCGATCCGCGCATAGTTGGACAATCGCGTGTTGTACGACGTCCCCGAACTTGCCTGGTAATCGGTGCCGAGGATCAGCGTCTGGTCGCGTCCGAACAGCGGGAAGCTGCCGATGCCGTTGTAGTCGAACGAACGCGTCTGTTGCTTGCTGTCGCCGCGATAGGCGATGTGGCTGGTCGAACCGTTGGTCGCCGTGACCGGCTGGCTGCCGATATAGCTGTAGATGTCGACGCGATCGACATCGGTGAACAAGCCGGTCGCGCGCAACGTCCACCGATCGCTGACCTTGTGCGTCAGTTCGGCAAACCCGGTCCAGGTTTCGGCGTTGAACCGGTTCCAGTCGGCGCCGAGATAGGTCGATCGCTTGACGTCGAGCAACTGCCCGTCGCTGCCGTCCAGGCCGCCGACGATACCGGGCAGGCCCGACTGCACCGCTGGACGGAAGCGATCGTAATAGCCGCCGACCGTCAACGTCGTGCGATCGCCGATCTCCAGCGAACCGACTGCGAACCCGCCGATGCGGTTGCGGTGCGCGGTATCGAAGAACTGGTCCTGGTCCTGCGCCATCGCGCCGACGCGAAGCCCAGCCTTGGTCCCGATCGGCGTCGAGACGTCGAGTTCGAACCGCATATTGTCATAGCTGCCGGCACCCGCGCTCGCCTGCATCCTGAACGCGTCGAGGGGTCGTTTGCGCACCATGTTGATGCTGCCGGCCGGGTTACCGGAACCGCTGAACAGCCCAGCAGGGCCACGGAGCACTTCCAGCCGATCGTAGAAGAACAGGTCCGGCACGGCGGATGGGAAATTGAACGCGAAGCTGGGGACGCCGTCGATCAGGTAATTCGAGATCGCGAACCCGCGCGAGAAGAAGGACGGGTCCTCGCTGCCGACGCCGTTGACGGTGATGCCGTTGGTCGCGGTCAGCGCGTCCTCCAGCGTGAACAAATTCTGCGCCTCGATCTGCTCGCGATCGATCACGGTGATGGTGTTCGGCGTGTCCTTGAGTGGCGTCACGGTCTTGCCGACCTCGCGACCGTAGCTCTTGCCGAGGACCATGATCTCGTCGGATCTCTGAGCGTTGTTCGAGGTATCGGATGCTTCGACCTTGGGGCTTTCCGCTACAGTCGAAGGCGACCCGACCAATGCCGCGCTAGCCAGTAACACATTCGTCAAACTCATACTGAACCCCCGTTGATGAGGGAGCCCTAGATCAATCGCTTTTGCGAGTCACTATCAATCTAACGCTTTTGTCATAATCCATGTCACCGTTTAGCAAAGGAATGCCACGCGGTCGACCGTGGCGGTTACACCTGCAAGGACATCTGGCCTATCAACGGCATACTCCTCGGTCGTACCCCCGTCGCCGAGGCGAGGGCATTTGCCAGCGCGGCTGCGGTCGGACCTTGGGCGCACTCGCCCGTCCCCAGAAACGGCGTGCCCGGACGGTCGATGACGTCGACCGTCACGCGGCGCGGTGCATCGTCGAACCGGAGTATGGGATAGGTGCTCCAGTCGTAATCGGTCCGGCGCGCACCGTCATGCCCCGCCGCCTCGAACGCGGTCCAACTCAGCGACTGGACGATCCCGCCTTCAACCTGGTTGCGGATGCCGTCCGGGTTGACCGCCTCGCCGCTGTCCACGGCAGCGACCGCACGGTGGACGATCAGCCTGCCCTCGTCGGGGATACGCTCGACGTCGAGCGCGACGGCGCAATAGGCGCCGTGGTTCTTGTAGCGCGCAAAGGCGAACCCTCGCCCACGATTGGGTTGTGGTCGGTATCCTGCCCAACCGAACCGTGTTGCCGCCTGCCTGATCACCGCTGCGGCACGCGGATCGTCGAGGTGCGCCAGCCGGAACGCGACCGGATCACGCCCCGCTGCGGCCGCCAGTTCGTCCATGAAGCTTTCGAGCGCGAAGATGTTGAGGTGCGCGCCGAGCCCCCGCAAGGCCGAGACGCGCACCGGCATGTCAGACAGGAAGTGGCTGACGATGGTCTGGTTGGGAAAGCGATAGAGCGGAATAGCGTTACGGTCGCCGCCGCCATTCGGCTGCGGGATCGGTTTGGGTGGCGTCGGCGTAAAGGGCGGCACCATCTCGGCGCCAGCGAGCAGGTCGCCTGCCGCCGTAGGGCGGGTGCTGTGCGTGTTGCTCCACACCTGATGCCGCCAATCGACGATCCGCCCCGACGCGTCCAGTGCCGCGTCGACCTGCGCAAGCATAGCCGGGCCAAGCGGTTCCCAGCCATGTTCCTGTTCCCGGCTCCATTGCAGCCGGACCGGCACGCCGGGCATCGCGCGCGCGATCAGCGCGACATCGCCAGCGACATCGTCCGCGCCGTTATGCCCGTAGCACCCTGCTCCTTCGCGGTGGACGCACCGGACGCGGTCGGCCGGCATCGCGAGCAGTTCGGCGATCGCCTGGCGCAGCGGTTCGACGCCCTGGCTATGCGTCCAGACCGTCAGTCGGCCCTCCTTGAAAAGCGCCACGGCACAGGATGGTCCTATCGCGCCGTGCATCAGATAAGGGCGGTCGTAGCGCGCCGACAGCCGCCGGATGCCGAGCGCCGCGGGATCGTCGCGACGCGTGTCGATCACCTGGCTTTCACGGCGCATGGTCAACAGTCCCGCCGGCATCGGGGACAGCGCCGGCACCGCAGCATCGCGCGCCCAGCGGCCGCGATTTGCAATCCGAAGCGCCTGCTCGAGCGGCCATTCCCGCGGTCCGACGATCGCGGCGAACTGGCCGACCTTAATGATTTTGCTAACGCCCGATTGCCGGCGCAGCGCTGCAAGGTCGGGCGTCAGTCGCGTGCCGGACGAGGGGCCGCGCAACACGCGCGCATGCACCATGCCGGGCAGCGTCATGTCCTGCACATAGCTCGGCAAGCCAGTCAGCTTTGCGGGCAGGTCAACGCGCGGCACCGACCGCCCGATCAGTCGTCGTGCCTCCTGACGCTTTCGCGGCACGTCGGCGCGCGCACGCACCGCGAGCGATGTCGATGCGGCAAGCTCGGCATAGGTCGCGCGCCGTCCCTTCCCGTCCAGCACGGCGCCGTCACGGGTGAACAACGTCGTCGCGGTCACGCCCCACTGCGCCGCTGCGGTCTCGGCGAGCAACAGCCGGACGTTGGCAGCGCCGTTGGCGATCGCGGTGCCGCTTTGTTCGAGCGTCTGGCTACCCGCAGTCACGCCCTCGTTGGGCGTCAGCCTGGTATCGGCAGTAATCAGATCAACGCGTTCGATCGCCACGTCGAGTTCGTCGGCAGCCAATTGCGCCATCGCGGTCTTTACGCCGGTCCCGAGCTCGACCTTGCCGGTGAACACCGTCACGCGACCGTCCGGTGCGATACGGATCCACGCATCGAGATCGGGAAACTTGGCCAATGTTCCAGGCAGATCGGGCGCGACCGTCGGGGGTCCGCCACTGCCTTCGCCGCCGCCGGTCTGTGCCAGCGCGGTAGCCGGTGCGAGCGAGAATGCAACCAGCAGCCCGCCCAGCACATCGCGACGTGACGCCTGCCCGCTCATGTCACCGGTTCCGCGGCATCGACCACCCCGCCGCCGCGCATCACTGCCGCGCGCCGAACCGCGCGCAAAATCCGCATGTGCGTGCCACACCGACAAAGCGATGGCGCCATCGCCGTCCGCATCTCGTCTTCGGTCGGCGTGGTCGTCTTGCGCAGCAGCGCTTCCGCACGGGCGATCATCCCGGGGATGCAATAGCCGCATTGCGCCGCCTGCTCGTGGAGGAAGGCACGCTGGACGTCGCCGGGTCTGGCGGCAGTCCCCAGCCCCTCGACCGTGGTAACCTTGCGCGTCCCGATCGCACCGACGGGCACCAGGCACGAGAATACCGGCCGATCATCGACCAGCACGGTGCACGCTCCACACTGCCCCAGGCCGCATCCGAACTTTGCAGCATGGAGATGAAGATCGTCGCGAAGGACGTAGAGCAGCGGGGTAGCGGGATCGACATCGACACGCGCCGCCGCCCCGTTGACGGTCAAGTCGATCATTCACCCTCCTTGCGCGCCTTGGCGACGTCTTTTTCAAGGTCTTTCCAAGCAGGGCCAGTGCCGTGCCGCGCCTGCAGATATGCCACGATCTCCGCCACCTGACGGTCGTCCAGCGCATCGGCATAGGCCGGCATATAGGGCCCGCGCGCCGAAACGGGCGGACGCAGCCCCTTCAGGATGATCTGGATCGTGTCGCGGGGGTTGTCCTCGTGCAGCGGCGTGCCGAGCGGCAAGGCCGGACGCCCCGCAATCATCATCGCCGCACCCGGCTCGTGACACACCGCGCAGGCACCGTCGTACAGACGCGCACCAACCGGATGCCGCTGCGATGCCGATGCCCGACGATCGGGAAGCGGCGGCTCGACGCGCGCGGCCGGCGCGTCGCGCATTTGCCACGCGTAATAGGTTGCGAGCGCACGCACATCCGCCGGCGCAGCACGCGCCAAGTTATACGTGACCGGCCCCATCGGTCCGGCGGCTGCGGCGTGTGCGGTACTGAGCCCGGTACGGAAATACGCATCGAGCCGGTCCACGGTCCATGCCCGAACTGCCGGGGATCGCGCGTTGATCGGGGGGGCATACCAGCCACCCGACCACCCGCCATCATAGGCCTCGGGACCACGCTTCTCCTGCTGCAGCAGGCCACGCGGACTGTGGCACGCGGTGCAATGCGCCAACGTCTCGCCGATGTAGCGACCCCGATTCCATTCGGCCGACTGGCGAGGATCGGAAGCGATCGGCTGCGGTCGGAAGAACAGCAGCTTCCAACCGGCCAGCAGGGGGCGAAACCCGAGCGGCGGGATCATCGTATTGGCCGGCGGTACCGCACGCACAGCCGGCCGGGTCATCAGGAACGCGTACAGCGCGGCCAGGTCGTTGTCCGTAACGTTCGCATAATGGGTGTACGGAAAGGCTGGATACAGATGACTGCCGTCGCGCCCCACACCCTCGCGCATCGCACGGTTGAAAGCAGCCGGTGACCATTCCCCGATCCCGGTTGCAGGATCGGGTGTGATGTTGCTGCCGTAGACCGTCCCGAACGGCGTCTTGACCGGGTACCCGCCCGCATAAGGACGCCCCGCCGCCGACTGGTGGCAACTGACGCAATTCCCCAAACGAGCCAGACTGGCCCCGCGCGCGACCAGCGCGGTGTCGAACAGCCTGGGATCGGGCCGCGTCACGACCGCGATCGCCGGCCGGTAGGCGATGATCGCAAAGACCACGCCTGCGCAAAGCACCAGCGCGATCGCCATGACCGTGCGCGTGATCCCGGACCGGCTCATCCTCGTCTATGTCCTTGGATCAGCGTTCGCCCTCGCCTTCACCTTCGCCGCCTTCGCCACGTTCGTTTTCGCCACCCTCGTACTCGCCTTCGCCACGCTGGCCGGCATGCTGTTGCGCGGCGCGGGCGCGGCGGGGGTTGCGGACGACATGCCGCGACTTGGACGAGCGGACCACCTGACGACCTTCGCCTTCACCCTCGCCCTCGCCGCGCTCGTTCTCACCGCCTTCGCCGACCTGGTCGACCGACGAGGCGAGCGGCTTGGCCGCAGCTTCGGTCAGCATCGCCTGGCCCGATTGCGCGACTACGAAGGCACCGACGCCCATCCACAATTTCGTACGCATGGTATTTCCTTACTGGCCAAGGCGTTGGTCGCCCGGGATCGAACTGATAGGGCGCGCATCCAACCACATGCCGATGCCACGAGACTCCCTATGCTGATTATGGTTGCCAACGTTCTGGATGCCGACAATCTCCAATCGCTGCGAGATAATCTCGGCAAGACCCGCTATGTCGACGGGCGCCGGACCGCCGGTCGCGAGGCGCGGCCGGTCAAGCGCAACGAACAGGTCGACCGCAGCGACCCGCTGCTCGCCGAGATGCAGGACCTCGTGATCGACCGGCTGCTGGCGAACCCGCTGTTCCGGATGGCGACGCGGCCGCACGTGGTGCGCCCCCCGCTGTTCAGCCGTTACGAGCCCGGCATGGCCTATGGCAGCCATGTCGACGACGCGATCATGGGCGGGATGCGGACCGACGTTTCGGTCACGATCTTCCTGTCCGAGCCCGACACGTACGAAGGCGGCGAGCTGGTCATTGAATCCGCGGCGGGCGAACAGGACGTGAAGCTGGCGGCAGGCGATGCCGTGGTCTATCCGACGACAGCGCTGCACCGCGTCGCCCCGGTCGTTTCCGGCGAACGGCTGGCCGCGGTCACCTGGGTTCGCAGCCTGATCCGCGATGCCGACGCCCGCGAGCTGTTGTTCGATCTCGAAACCGCGCGACATGCCCTGTTCGAACGCCTCGGCAAGACCCCCGAGTTGGACCTGCTGGCAAAGACCCAGTCGAACCTGCTGAGGCGCTGGGCCGAAGATTGAGCATCGCTGGACGATAGGTCCACACGGCCGCGCAATCGTCGGCGGCCTGCACGACGTCTTTGACCGCGATCAACCCGCTCCTTGTCCGCGATCAACGCCCGTGCCGAGCCGCGCGCGTAGCCCGGCCGCATTGGATTACAGGAGCCGGATCATGACATCGTCGATCAAGAATTTCGCCATCGGTGCGGCAATTGCGGGTATGGCCGTAGCGGCCCCCGCTGTTGCGCAGACAGACCCTGCAACCCGCCAAGGCATCGCCGCCGGCGACGTCTTGATCCGCGTCCGCACGATTCTGGTCGCACCGAACGAAAAGTCCGGCAGCATCCTGCCCGCCTTTCCCGGCGAACGGCTCAGCGTCGACAACAGCGTCATGCCCGAGGTCGACATCACCTACATGGCGACCGATCACATCGGTTTCGAGCTGATCGCATCGACCACCAAGCACCACGCCGATGGCCGGACCGGCACGACCGGCTCGATCGGCAAGCTCGCCTCGACCTGGGTATTGCCGCCTACGCTGACCGCGCAATATCATCTGAACCCGACGGGTAAGATCCGCCCCTATGTGGGTGCGGGGCTGAACTACACGATCTTCTGGAACGAGAAGGCATCGGATGGGCTCGTCGCAGCAGTCGGATCGACCGGCGTTCGCATGAAGGACAGCTTCGGCTGGGCGGCGCAGGCCGGCGTCGATATCGACATCACGCCGAAAGTGTTCCTGAACCTCGACGTCAAATACATCGACATCGACACGACGGCGCGGCTGCGGACGACGGCAATCGGCACGCAGCGTGTCGCGATAAGTCTCGATCCCCTGGTGTTCGGCGTCGGGCTCGGCATCCGGCTGTGACAAGCGGCATGCCGGAGCGAGCGGACCCGTTCTGGCGTCGCTCGCATCACCTCGACCGCATGACGTTGCGCGAGTTGGTGATCGCATATCTCCAGCATCACGCCATCCTCGCCTATCTGGCGCTGGTCGCGACGGCGGTCGGCGTCTTCGCGTGGCGTCCGGGGGAGGCGGTGCCGACCGTCGCGACGATCGCGCTGGTCGTGCTCGCCTATCCGCTGATCTGGTACGCGCTGCACCGCTGGGTGTTGCACTCGCACTGGATGTTCAAGACGCCGTTGCTGGCGGGCGTGTGGAAGCGGATCCATTACGATCATCACCGCGATCCCAATCATCTGGAGGTGCTGTTCGGCGAGCTCTACACCACGGTGCCGACGCTGCTGCTGGTCGCCGCGGTACCGGGCTGGCTGATCGGCGGGATCGGCGGCGCGGCGGCGGGGTTCGCGACCGGGCTGCTGTGCACCTGCATTTACGAGTTCTTCCACTGCATCCAGCATCTCTCGTACAAGCCACGGGTCAAATGGCTGGCGGTCATGAAGGCGCGTCACATGGAGCATCATTTTCACGACGAGACGGGCAATTTCGGGATCACGAACTTCGCCTGGGATCGTGTGTTCGGTACACTCTATCGCCGGGTCGAGCGGCTGGCGAAGAGTCCGACGGTCTTCAATCTCGGCTATACCGACGCGGTCGCGGCGCGGTATCCGTGGGTAGCGCGACGATCGCATCCGACGCCGGCGCGACCGCGAGTTGCCGATCGCAGAGCGCGACCAGCGCCGGACGGTGGCTGACCATCACCAGCCCCTGCCCTGTCCTGGCCAGCCGGGCGGACAGGCGTTCGGCGACCCGCCGCTCGGTAGCGGCATCGAGCCCCTCGGTCGGTTCGTCGAGCAACAGCCACGGCGCGGGGGCGAGATAGGCCCGCGCGAGTGCCAGCCGGCGCCGCTCCCCGCCCGAGAGACGCACGCCGTGTTCGCCGATCCAGCTATCGAGGCCGTCGGGCAGCGCCTCGACCATGTCGGCCAGTGCGACGTCGGCGAGCGCCGCCCACATGACCGCATCGTCGGCCAGCGGGTCGCCGAGCGCGAGGGTGTCGCGGATCGTGCCGGCCAACAGCGCGGCGTCCTGGGGAGCCCACCCGAACGTCGCGCGACGGACGGCGAGCGGAACGTCGGCGATGTCCCTGCCGTCGATGAAGGCCGTACCGGGTTCGATCGTTCGCAAGCCGAGCAGGCTTTCCACGAGCGTTGTCTTGCCCGTCCCCGACGCGCCGATCAGCGCAACGCGCGTGCCGACTGGCAGGCGCGTGCCGAGCAGCGCGACCGACGGACCGGTTCCGCTCGCGGCCGTTTCGCCCTCTTCGACGACGCCGGGCAGCAGGTCGTTCAGTCGCGCTACAGCCTCGCGCACCGCGCTCCGTTGCGCGAGGCTGCGCAAGACCGGCCCCGCCCCGTCGATCGTCATCACCGCCGCCAACGCACACATGGCTGCGATCGGTGCGCCCTCTGGTGCAGCCAGGATCAGAGCCGCTAGTCCCGCCACACCCAGAGCGACCGCCTGGACGAACTCGAACCAGCCTGCCACGCCAGCCTGCGCGCGTTGCGCGTCCGCGAGACGCTCGCTGCATGCGTCGACCGCAGCCATAGCCTGGGCCTCGACGCCATAGCAGCGAAGTTCTGCGGCGGCGTCCGCAACACTGGCAAACGCGTCCTTCAACGCTCCGTTCGCCCGCTGCACCTTGTGCCCGGGTGCTTCGAGGCGTCGGGCAAGGAAGGCCGCGACCACCAACAAGCCGGCCAGGCACAGCAATAGCGCCACCACCGGCCGCCACCCGCCCAAGACACACAAGAGCAAGCCACTCGCGAGCGCCGCGATCATGCCGGGCACCGCAGAGAGCCGGACGAATTGCGCCTCGACGACGTTCACATCCTGGACGATGCGGGCAGTCGCCTCACCCTGGGTCAGCGCCAGCGCGTGGTCTGCGGGGCCCCGCGCGAGACCGAGGAACAGTGCGGGACGAATGCGGGCGAGCGCGCCGAACGCCGCGTCGTGGCTGGCGAGCCGCTCGCCATAGCGTCCGGCGGTGCGAAGGATCGCGAGCAGGCGGATGCCCGCGCTCGGCAGCATGTAGTTGAAGCCCTGCGCGGCGACCGTCCCGGCAAGGCCGGCTAGCGCGGCAGCGGTGATGAACCAGCCGGACAGCCCGAGCAGCACGATCGAGGCTATCGCGACGACCGCCGCATAGCCGCTCGCGCGCCACAGGCCACGGCGTTGCCGGCGACGCTCCCCGGCGATCAGCGTGTCGAACGCGGTCATGCCCGCTCTCCCAAGTCGATGACGACGTCGGCGATCGCGGCCAGCCGTGCGCTGTGCGTCGCGATGATCGTGGTGCGCCCGACACAGGCCCGCGCGATTGCTGCAATGAGCTGCACTTCGGAAGCAGCGTCGAGATGCGCGGTAGGCTCGTCGAGCAACAGCACGGGCGCCGGCTTCAACAGTGCGCGGGCAAGCGCGATCCGGCGCCGTTCTCCCCCCGACAACTCGCTGCCACGCGCATCGATCACCGCGCCCAACCCTCCGCGTGCTAGCAGCATAGGTGACAAACCGGCGTTACGCGCGACTTCGGCGATCCGCTCGGCCGATGCGGTCGGGTCGGCGAGTGCTATGTTCGAGCCGATCGTCCCCGGCAGGATCAGCGGCGACTGCCCCATCCACGCGGCGATCGGCGCGATGCTGCCGATCTCGATAAGGTCGAGCACCACGTCTTCCCCCCTCCCTGAAAGGGAGGGGTTGGGGGTGGGTAGGCCAGCTTTGGTCACCACCGTTGGATAATGTGGAAGCCGACCCACCCCCGGCCCCTCCCTTTCAGGGAGGGGGGAAGAAGTGCCGATCGTGACACGTCCCTCGGACAAGGGCGCCAGACCGAGCAGCAGATGCAACACGCTGCTCTTGCCGCTCCCCGAGGGTCCCACCAATGCGACGATCATACCCGGTTGCGCCTCGAACGAGACGCGAGACACCGCCGCGCGGTCCTGGCCGTCATAGCGGATCGCGACGGACTCGAAGCGTATCGTCGGCGCCGCGCGGGACCATACGGGCACGACCGGCGGAGGCACGGCCTTGGCCTGCTCGACGTCCGCCAACCGCTCGGCCGCCGTCTCCGCAGCTTGCCGATCGTGATACGCCGCCGCCAGCCGCCGCATCGGCGCGTAGAACTCCGGGGCCAGCGCCAGCACGAAGAACGCGCGACCAAGATCGAGTTTTTCGGGCACTGGAAACGGCAACAGGCCCAGCAGGTTGAACCCGGCATATACCGCGACCAGCGCAACCGACAGCGCGGCGAAGAACTCCAGCGCGCCCGACGACAGGAACGCGACGCGCAGCACGCGCATCGTGCGCCTTGCAAGGTCCTCCGAAGCATCGCCGAGCGCAGCGGCCTCGCGCGCCTCCGCGCGAAAGGCCAGCACGATCGGCAACGCCCCGATCCGGTCCGCGAACAGTCCCGACAACCGAGCCAGCGCGACGAACTGACGGCGCGATGCATCCGCCGCCGCGCCGCCGGCGAGGATCATCGCCGCCAGAAACGGAAAGAACGTCGCGACAAGGATCGCCGCGGCGATCGGGCTGGCAATGGCGGTAGCGGCAAGCACGATCAGCGGCGCGGCCGACGCCGCCATCCGCGCGGGAAGGAAGCGCGCGACATAACCGTCGATCGCATCGACCTCGTCCACCGCCGCACTCATCAGCGTGCCCGTCGTGGCGTTCGATCCGGGTACACGGTGGAGCGCCGCGTCTATGATCCGCGGTCGCAACCGCGTCTTCGCCCGGTACGCCCCGCTCGCGCCGACGTGAGCCGCCAGCATCGCGGACGCACCGCGCGCGATCGCCGATACGCCGGCGAGCATAACCCAGGGCAACATCGCCTCGATACCCTGCGGAACTGCGACCACTCCGCCGGCCAGCCCGGCCGCGAAACCGATCGCCGCAACCGTATCGAGCAACAGCAAGCTCGTCGAAAGCCGAACCCCGCCGCCGTCGGCCACGACCTCCTTTAGATAGGCGCGTGAAGACCGCGTGCGGCCATTGGCAATACTATTCATGCCCATTGCCATCGGGGGAGCGCCCATGCGCGTCTTTGACCGCGGTCAATGTTCGCGCCGTCACCCGCGCCTAGCCCGGCTTCCAGACACGGCCGTCGACGGTCGTGTGGGGAGCATAATTATGGACCTTGGGGTCATCGACCTATCGCGGCTGCAATTCGCGCTGACCGCCTTGTACCATTTCCTGTTCGTGCCGCTGACGCTCGGGCTGTCGATGATGCTGGTCATCATGGAAGCCGTGTACGTGATGACGAACCGGCCGATCTGGCGCGTCATCACCCGGTTCTGGGGCCGAATTTTCGCGATCAACTTCGTGCTGGGCGTCGCCACCGGGCTGACGATGGAATTCCAGTTCGGCACCAACTGGTCGTATTTCTCGCATTATGTCGGCGACATCTTCGGCGCGCCGCTCGCGATCGAGGGACTGATGGCGTTCTTCCTCGAGGCGACGTTCGTCGGGCTGATGTTCTTCGGCTGGGAACGCCTGTCGAAGCTCGGCCACCTCACGGTCACATGCATGGTCGCGCTCGGCACCAACTTGTCGGCGCTGTGGATCCTGGTCGCGAACGGCTGGATGCAGAACCCGACCGGCGCCGAGTTCAACACCGACACGATGCGGATGGAGGTCAGCGATTTCGGCGCGGTGCTGTTCAACCCGATCGCGCAGGCGAAATTCGTCCATACCGTCAGCGCGGGCTATGTCTGCGCCTCCGTCGTGGTGCTTGGCATCTCGGCCTTCTGGCTGCTCAAGGGCCGCTACATCGCGGTCGCGCGCCGCTCCATGACGGTTGCCGCAGCATTCGGTCTCGCCGGGTCGCTGTCGGTCGTCGTGCTCGGCGACGAGAGCGGCTATGCGCTCACCGACAACCAGAAGATGAAGCTCGCCGCGATCGAGGCCGCGTGGCACACCGCCCCCGCCCCCGCCGGACTGACGCTGTTCGGCTTGCCCGACGTCGCCGCGCACGAGACGCGGTACGAGGTGCAGGTGCCCTGGGTACTCGGCCTGATCGCGACGCGCAGCCTCGACAAGGAGGTTACGGGGATGTCCGAACTGGTGCTGAAGGCGCAGGAGCGGATTACCTCGGGCGTCATCGCCTATGACGCGGTCGAGCATCTCAAGATCGACCGCACCGACGTCGCGCAGCGTGCCCGGTTCGAGGCGCACAAGCGTGACCTAGGCTATGCTTTGCTCTTGAAGCGCCACGTCGCCGATCCGCGCATGGCAAGCCCACAGCTGATCGCCGCGACCGCATGGGACGTCGTGCCGAACGTCCCGCTGATGTTCTGGAGCTTCCGGATCATGGCGTTCATCGGCTTCTTCATGATCGCGCTGTTCGGTGCCGCGTTCGTCCTGACCTCGCTCAGGCTGCACACGCAGACACGCTGGTTCCTCAAGCTCGCGGTTATCGCAATCCCGCTGCCGTGGATCGCGATCGAGCTGGGCTGGATGCTTGCCGAGATCGGTCGCCAGCCTTGGGCGATCGAGGGCGTCCTCCCGACGTTCTTGGCCGCATCGTCGCTGACCCGCGGGGTGCTGTGGACGACGATCATCGGCTTCACCGCGATCTACGGCACGCTCGCGGTAATCGAGGTGCGGCTGATCCTCGCGACGATCCGAAAAGGGCCGTTCGAGCATGACGAGGATCCGAAGCCCGTCGTCGGCCTCGTTCCCACCACGCCTCCCATTCTCCCCCTGGCCGCCTGACAGGAGACACGACGATGTTCGATTATGAAACGCTGCGTCTGATCTGGTGGGCGCTGATGGGAATCCTGCTGATCGGTTTCGCGCTGACCGACGGCTTCGATCTCGGCGTCGCGGCGCTGCTCCCGTTCGTGGGGCGCACCGATGCCGAGCGGCGGATGGTGATCAATTCGATCGGCCCGACGTGGGAGGGCAACCAGGTGTGGTTCATTCTCGCGGGCGGCGCGATCTTCGCGGCGTGGCCGTTCGTCTATGCGATCAGCTTCTCGGGCTTCTACCTCGCGATGTTCCTCGTCCTCGCGGCGCTGATCCTGCGACCGGTCGGGTTCAAATACCGCTCGAAGCGCCCCGATGCGGCATGGCGCTCGCGCTGGGACTGGGCGCTGTTCGTCGGCGGGTTCGTCCCCGCGCTCGTGTTCGGCGTGGCGGTCGGCAATGTCCTGTCGGGCGCGCCCTTCCGCCTCGATAGCGACCTCCGCGCGTTCTTCGACGGCAGCTTCCTCGGGCTGTTCACGCCGTTCACGCTGCTGTGCGGATTGCTATCGGTCGCGATGCTGGTGCTGCACGGCAGCGCGTGGCTGGCGATCAAGATAGAGCGCGGCCCGGTGCACGATCGCGCGCGCAAGTTCGGCACGGTAGCCGGCCTCGCGTCGCTTGCGCTGTTCGCGATCGGCTGGGCGTTCGTGGCCTATGGCGACATCGGCTACCGCATTGTCGGCGCGATCGATCCCTCGGGGCCATCCAATCCCTTGCGCACCACCAGCGAACTCGCGCGCGGCGGCTGGCTCGCCAATTACAGCCTGTATCCGTGGATGATGATCGCCCCCGCACTCGGGTTCGGTGGCGCGGCACTCGCCCTCTTCGGGATCAGGCGCGGATCGGAAGGCGCCGCTTTCGCCGGATCCTCGGCGTCGGCGCTCGGCATCATCGCGACCGTAGGGCTGTCGATGTTCCCATTCATCCTGCCGTCGAGCATCGACCCGCACTCGAGTCTCACGGTCTGGAATGCGTCGTCGAGCGCCAAGACGCTCGGTATCATGCTGTTCGTCACCGTCGTGCTGTTGCCGATCGTCGTCGCCTACACCGCCTGGGCGTACAAGGTGATGTTCGGCCGAGTGACGACGCAGGAGGTCGCGACCAACCCCGATTTCTACTGACCGCGTTCCCTAAGGATATCTGATCATGTGGTATTTCACCTGGGTCCTCGGCCTCGGACTCGCCGTCGGCTTCGGCATCCTCAACGGCATCTGGCACGAGTTCCATCTCCCGATTGAGGACGATGCCGACGCACCTGCAAACTCGTAACGGCCGCGTAAAGATTTCGCGCGGATATCGCGGGCCTTCATACTATACTGGATCAATGGCTCACCACGACATCTGCGCGGACTGCGCGGTCCGCGATCAGGCGCTCTGCAGCAGCCTCAGCGATGTCGAGCTGAGTACGCTCAATACGCTCGGACGCCGTCGCAAGATCGCGCGCGGCCAGACGCTGATCTGGGCCGGCGATGAGAGCATCATCTGCGCGAACCTGCTGTCGGGCGTGCTCAAGCTGGTAGCTGCCACGCCCGATGGTCGCGAGCAGATCGTCGGGTTGCTGTATCCTGCCGATTTCGTCGGCCAGCCCTATGCCGGCCAAGCCGATTTCACGATCACCGCAATGACCGAGTCCGAGCTGTGCATCTTCCCACGCGACGCGTTCGAACGCGTGCTGGAGGATCATGCGCGGATGGAGCGCCTGTTGCTGCAGCGGACGCTGGCCGCGCTCGGCGTCGCGCGCACGCGGATTTTGTCGCTCGCGCGCCAATCCGCGCAGGAGAAGATCGCCGGCTTCCTGCTCGACATGGCGTTGCGCGCCAGTTCGACGGGATGTCGCGCGACGCCCGACGGGCCAATGACGTTCGACCTTCCACTGACCCGCGGCCAGATCGCCGACGTACTGGGGCTGACGATCGAGACGGTCAGCCGCCAGATGACCCGGCTCAAGACCGCTGGCGTAATCGCCCTTCCCGGCGGCCGCGCGATCACGATCTCCGATCCCGATGCGCTCCAAGGTCGCGCCGAAGCCGCCTAAACCGCGCTACGCTCGCAAAGCCCGCGTACCAGCATGTCCCGCGCGTCACGCGTCAGCCGCCCGGCGCCGAGCGTCAGGATCGCGAGTTGCGTGAAGTCGATCGCCTGCCGGCACCCGTCGAAGAAACTCCGCAACATGTACCCGAACGCCTCCGCGCACGGTGCCGAGACGCCGGACAAGGCGGCAAGAATGTCGTCGGCCTGGATCGCATCGCTCACATGACGCGCCCGCATCCGCGCCACGACCGCGGCGGTTAGCGGATCGCCCAAACCACGCGCGAACAGCGCAGCGATCAGTGTATCTTCGTCGCGCGGGTAGCTGACGAAGACGGCGCGCAGGTCACGACAGACCACGTCGGTTTCGGCATCGGACAACCGGCGGGGCAACGCATCGGCGCACGCCTCCAGCCGATCGCATACGTCGCGAACCCGGGCGTGGGCCGCGATCAACCGCGCCAGATCGAGTTCGTGGATGACATGCCAGCGCCCCGCAAACGGCACGACGCACGCGGCAAACTCGTCATGCTCGGTCATCGCGGCTCTCCATGAGCCTAAGTGGCATTCCACTTCGCGCGACACATTGACGGCGGTCAATCAGGCGACGCGGTCCGCGACCTCTCCCCCGCGCAGCCGATCGCGGAACTCCGCCAGCCGCGAGCGGTACCCATCCGCATTGCCATATTCGAGGAACTCGTAATAGCGATGCAGCGGATCGCTGACGCGGAGCGCATGCTTGATCGGGCACCAATATTGTTCGGTCCGGCTGCTGACTTCGCGGACGAACCCGATCAGGCCGTTGGCATAGGAGCAGAAGGCGCAGTTCATCGCCTCGATCCGGTTGAGATAGCCTAGATGCGCGCGGTCGAACATTATGTAGTCGCCCCGCCGGACCCGCGCGATGCCGTATGCGCGAAAGCAGATCGCCTGATACGCGCTGACCCAGAGATCGACGATCACCAGCGGCACGATCAGCGAATAGATCACCGGCGCGGTGACGATCGAGACCAGGTCGGACCGCGCGACGAAGCGCAGCACCGACACTTTCAATTGCCGTTGCGCATCGAGCACGCCGTGTTCGAAGCCGACGATCCGGCCGGTGATCTCGACGCCAAGCGCGCGACGCCGGCTTTCGATCTCGCGGTCGAGTTCGCCTTGAAGCCGGACGATCTCGTGCGCCATGTCCTGCATCCGCTGAATGTCGATCGTCATGCGGTCTCCTCAACGGGCACAGATCGCCCTTCGACGCCAGCCTAGCGTCCGCCGCGCCCGTCAGTAGCGTCGGAAACTACGTGTTTCCCGACGCTGCGGGGGCGCCGGCCTTGTCGTTAGGCATGGGGTGCATCGCCATCGCGATGGGTAATTGCAAAGGACATCAAGATGGTCGAATTCGTCAGCGAGCGGGCAGACGCCACGCAAACACCATCGGCCGTGTCGTGGAGCGCGGATCTTACGGCGCGCAGCGGCTATGTCTTCTACGTCCGCCCCGCGTCACCCGCCGACGAACCCGCACTGGGAGAATTCTTCGAGCATGTCGACAAGGAGGACCTCCGGTTCCGCTTCCTCAGCGCGATTCACAAGGTCGGCCACGACCAGCTTCGCGCGCTCGTCACGGTCGATCACGAGCATACCGAGAATTTCCTCGCCTTCGATCCCGCGACCAACCGGATCGTCGCGACCGCGATGCTGGCGGCCGACGAGAGCCTTACCCGCGCCGAAGTCGCCATCGCGATCCGCACCGACTTCAAACGCCGCGGGATCAGCTGGACCCTGCTCGATCACGTCGCCGCGTTCGCCCGTGCGAAGGGTATCGCGACCCTCGAATCGATCGAGAGCCGCGATAATCACCAGGCGATCGATCTCGAACGCGAACGCGGCTGGATCGCGTCCGCCTGTCCGGGCGATCCGGCTTCGATGATGCTGCGGATGACGCTGTCAGCCTGACCCCGATACCGATGCCGTCATCGCCAGTGCCGCGACAAGGGTCGCGGCGCTGGCGATCGGAACGACCACAGTCATCGACGTCGCTGCCACAGTCCGACCGCAAATTTGGTCGCTTCGGTGACGACTATCGTCCCGACCACCGCAGCGGCGCAGAACCGCAATGTCGCAGCCGATACCGGCGAGGTGCCGAGCACCCCGCCGAGCGGTGGCCACAGCATCGCGGTCGCCTGCAACACCAGCGCGATGCCGACGCCGAGCAGCAGCCACGCGTTCGACAATAGCGGTTCGCGGAAAATCGAACGGCGCTCGCTGCGCATGCACAATACGTAGACGTTCTGGAACAGCACCGTCATCAGCAACACCGCGTTCTGGATTTCGGCGAGCGGGTGCCCCTCGGCGCGCATCTGCGACACCAGGTACAGCGCGAGCCCGGTCATCAACAACGCGGGCGGGATCATCAGCGCGATCGCGCTCCGGTCCAGGATCGGCGCGGTCGGCGGACGCGGCGGCTGGCGCAGTTCGTCGCCCTCGCCGCGGCCAAAGCCGAGCATCACGTCCTGCGCACCGTTGGTGACGAGATTGAGCCACAACAGCTGCACCGCGGTCAGCGGCATCGGCAGGCCGAGGACGACGGCACCAATGAACATGCCGATCTCCGCAATCCCGGTGGCGAGCAGGATGATGACGATCCGCCGGACGTTGGCATAGGTCACGCGGCCCTCCTCGACACCGGCGACGATCGATGCGAAATTGTCGTCGGCCAGCACGAGGTCGGCGGCGCCGCGGGCGACGTCGGTGCCGGCGACGCCCATCGCCACGCCGATATGCGCCGCCTGGAGCGCGGGCGCATCGTTGACGCCGTCGCCGGTGACCGCAACCAGTTCACCGCTGGCGGCGAGGATGCGGACGATCTCGAGCTTCTGCACCGGCTCGATCCGCGCGAACACGCGGCCACCGAGCACCAGCGCGGCGAGTTGCTCGGGTTGGCCCGCGAGTTCCGTCATCTGCGTGCCGGTGACGACCTGCTCCGCCGCGACCTCAAGTCCGAGCCCACGGGCGATCGTCAGGGCGGTGCCGGGATGGTCGCCGGTGACCATCCGCACGCCGATCCCCGCCTCGGCACAGCGCGCGATCGCCGCCGGGACTTCGGGGCGAACCGGGTCGATCAGCCCGATCCAGCCGAGCAGGACGAGATCGGTCGGCGCCGTCGGATCGGTGGTCGTGGCGCCATCCGATGCAGCGACCGCGATCACGCGATAGCCTTCACCGGCCATCGCCAGCGCGGCGGCGAACGCGGCAGGGTCGATCGGACTACACATCTGCCGGATGATCTCGGGCGCACCCTTGGCGAACACGCGGACGCCCTGCCCCTCCGCCACCGCGACGGTCGAGAATTTGCGGACCGGTTCGTAAGGCAGAGCCGCGGTCCGCGCGACCGCATGCAGCGCGGCCAGATCCTCGCCGCCCTCGCCCGCGAACCGCAGCAGCGCGACGTCGACCGAATCTCCGACGGGCTCACCGTCCGGGCCGATCGATGCCTCGTTGCAAAATGCGGCGGCGCGACGCATCTCCGCCAGACTGTCCGCAGGCCAGTCGGCGCTCGCGAAAATCCGTCCGTCGGCGAGCAGTATTTTCTCCACCGAAAGGATGTTCCGCGTCAGCGTGCCGGTCTTGTCGCTGGCGATGATCGTGCACGCGCCCAGCCCCTCGACCGCGGGCAGCGAGCGGACGATCACTTTTCGCGCCGCCATCCGCCGGGTCCCCGCGGCCAGCGCGACCGTCACCGCGATCGACAGGCCTTCGGGAATCGCCGAGACCGCGAGCGCGACCGCGAGCAACAGGATCTGGTCGCCCGGCCGCCCCTGCATCAACAAAACGAACGCGAACGGGATGATCAGCGCGATGGTCGCGATGCTGATCTGTCGCGCCAGCCGGTCGAGCCGGACGACGAGCGGTGGCGGCGTCGCCTTGGCGGTCCGCAACGAGGCGTCGATCGCCCCCAGCGCCGTATCGGCCCCGGTCGCGACGACGACGCCGGTACCCCGCCCCTGCTCGATCATCGTGCCCGCCAGCACCATCGTCGTCCGCTCGCCCGGCGGCGTGGCGGCGGGCAGCAGCGCCGTCTGATCCTTCGCGACCGCCACGGATTCACCGGTAAAGGTCGACTGGTCGACGCGCAGAGCGCTGCTCGACGAGAGACGGATATCGGCGGGCACGGCCATGCCGCTCTCCAGCGCGACGACATCGCCAACGACGATTGCGCGCGCGTCGACCACCGATATCGCGCCGCCGCGCAGGACGGTCGCGGTCTGGCCGATCATCCGGCCGAGCGCGGCGAGGCTGTCCGCCGCCTTGCTCTCCTGCACCGTGCCGATCGCCGCGTTGACGAGCAGCACGACACCGATGAACCCCGCATCGGTGCGGTGGCCGAGCCCGAGCGAGATCGCTGCCGCCGCGATCAGCAGGTAGATCAGCGGACTGTTGAACTGTCGCGCGAACAGCAATAGCGTCGAGGGCGACGGCGGTGGTGCGAGTTCGTTCGGACCGTCATGGAGCAGGCGTGCGGCGGCATCCCTCGCGCTCAGGCCGGTCGCGCTGGTATCGAGTAGCGCCATCACGCGCGCCGGAGACGTGGCATGCCATGGTCGCGGGGTGGTACGCTGGTCTTGCAGCTGGTCGATTGGGCGCTCGGCGATCATTGCCCGGTCGCTTCGATGATCGTAACCGGAGTACCGGTGCCCGCGCTCGCCAACGTCTCGCGCGTCACCAGCAGAGTCGTACCGGGCGTCATCACGGTCGCGAGCGCAGCGCGGAATCCTTCCGTTAGATGCCCCTTGGCGCGATCCTCTGCGGTCAGTTCGCCGACCCTCGGATCGCCGGGCAACGGCAGGCGCAGCCAATGCTCGCCGTCCGCATCGATCGATTGCAGCGTAAACGCCGAGGTTTGCTCGATCGGCGCATCGAACGCGATGGCGCCGGAACCGATCTCGATCCCGTTGCGCAGCACGACCACCCGCTTGTCGCGCCCGCTGATCACGATCGAGACGGGCCCCTTGGGCGACAGCGCCGGGCTCCACACGAAGTCCCCGCCCTCAGATCCTGCCGACGTCAGCATGCCCGGCTTGGCGGCCACCACCGGAACGCGCGCGTCCTGCGTGATGACGACGGTGATCCCCAGCCGGGTGATCCCGAACAGCAGTTTCGCGAACGCGGGCGGCAGACGGATGCAGCCATGCGACGCGGGGTAGCCCGGCAGATTGCCCGCATGCATCGCAATGCCGTCCCAGGTCAGCCGCTGCATGAACGGCATCGCTGCGTCCTTGTAGAGGTTCGACACGTGATCCACGTCCTTCTGGAGCACGGTGAAGACCCCGGTCGGCGTCGCATGGCCATCGCTGCCGGTCGACACGGTCGAGACCCCGATCGCCACGCCGTTGCGATAGGCATAGGCCTTTTGCGCGGCGAGGCTGACGATCACCGTGACGGGGCCGGCGGGTGCTATCTCGGGCGCCCAGAGATATTCGCCGGGCTTGAGTTGCTCGATCCGGCCGTCGATGCTCGGCGGTATCTGCGCCGAAGCCGTGGTCGCGAAAACAAGGGCGAGCGCGAGGCTGCACGTCAGGCGGCGCGTCGTCATGATGGGATCCGATCGTAGAGGTGTCGCCGAACAGCGCGGTCGACCAGACGCTACCGATCGGGCCGCACCCGCATCACCATCGGAAACTACGCACCGCGATGCGCATCACACCGCGCCGCCGATCAGTTTTCCGATCGCCGCGGTCGCCGCCATCGCGAACGCCCCCCAGAAAGTGACGCGGAGCGTGCCGCGCCAGACGATCGCGCCGCCGGTCTTCGCGCCGATCGCGCCGAGCAGCGCCAGGAACAGCAACGAGCCGATCCCCACCGCCCAAACGAGCAGCCCCGGCGACACCACGAACACAGTCAGCAACGGCAGCGCCGCGCCGACCGTGAAGCTCGCCGCAGACGCGAACGCCGCCTGCACCGGCCGCGCGCGCGTCCCGAGCGGGATGTCGAGTTCGTCGCGGGCATGCGCGCCGAGCGCATCCTTCGCCATCAACTGCGCAGCGACCGTCGTGGCGGTAGCCTCGTCCACCCCGCGCGCGACGTAGATCGCCGCGAGTTCGGCCAGCTCACCGCCCGGATCGTCGACCAGCTCGCGCCGCTCCCGCGCAAGTTCGGCATTCTCGGTATCCGCCTGCGCGCTAACCGACACATACTCGCCCGCTGCCATCGACATCGCGCCGGCGACCAGCCCAGCCGTCCCCGCGATGACGATAGCGGTAGTCGGAGCGCTCGTATGGTCCGCACCCGAAGCAGACGCCGCCGCGACGCCGATGATCAGGCTCGCGGTCGACACGATCCCGTCATTGGCGCCGAGCACCGCCGCGCGAAGCCAGCCGATCCGTTCGACGACATGACGTTCGCCGTCGCTGGCGCCGTGGCTGGAGATCGCGCGGGCCATCACGCGATTTCGAGCATGTTCTCGACCTTCACCGCGCCCGGCGCCGCCCAGGCAGTGCGCTCGGCGACCATCCGGTCGTGCGGCGAATCGACCGATCCAGTTAGTCGTACGGTGCCGCCATCGACCGACACCTTGATCGTGTCGCCATCGAAGAACCACGACCGGTGCAGCGCGGTGCGGATGTCGTTGCTGACATCGGTGACGTCGACGAGCGGCTTCAGCGTGATGTGGTTGACCACGCCGACCACGCCAGCGAGCGGCCGCACCGCCGTCTCGGCCGCGTCTCTCTGGAAATGCCAGCGCACCTCGCCGCGCAGGCTGACCCAGCCGTCCTCGACCTGCGCCTTGATGCAGTCGGCCGGGATCGTCGTGTCCCAGGACAGCCGCTCGACGATCGCGCTGGCAATCGCCTCGTCGCCACGCTTGAAGCGGTCCTCCAGTTGCACTTCGATCTTCTCCGCGACTGCCTTCACCCCGTCAACGCGCGCCGCGGCACGCTCGGCGGCATATTTCGCCGCATAGCTGCCCGCGTGGCCACTCAGCGTGACGACGCCGTTGTTCGCGGTGACGCCGATATGCCCGGCGGGCACGCTCGGATCCCAGTTGAGTTCGGCGAGTACGGCCTTCTGCAATCTTGCGTCGTGGGACATGACACTCTCCTGAAGCGACGCGGGGAGGCCCGGCCGATGATCGCGAGCCTATCGATCCGGCCGATCGCCGACAGCGTCGGGAACTACGCACATGCCGGGGGGCCGGCGGCGCACCTGCGTAATTCCCGATACTTTCGCGCCCCCGCCTGAACGCCGAAAGCTCGGCGAAAGAGGGAGACCGCGCATGACCTATTCGACCCTGATGGTGCATCTCGACGGCGGGCACGCCAACGCCGCCTTGCTCGACGTCGCGGCCACGCTCGCCGACCAATATGACGCGGCGGTGATCGGCATCGCCGCCTGCCAGCCGGTCCAGATCGGCACGTGCGACGGCTATCTCGGCGGCGACTATGCGGTGATCGAGCGCGACATCGTCGCCGGCGAACTGGCCCGCGCCAAGACCGAGTTCCACGCGCACGAACGGCTCGCGCGGCATACGCTCGAATGGCGCTCGATCCCGACGCTCGCCAACATCGCGCACGTCGTGGCGGAGAATGCGCGCGCCGCCGACCTCGTCATCACCAGTGCAGGGCCAGGCTTCGCCGACCTGGCGACGCATGCCGATACCGGCGATCTGATCCTGCGCGCGGGTCGCCCCGTGCTGGTCGTCCCCGACGGCGCCGCCACCGCCAAGTTCGAAACCGTCATGGTCGCCTGGACCGACACGCGCGAATGCCGCCGCGCGATCAGCGATGCGCTGCCGATGCTTCACGCGGCCGATCGGGTCGTCATCGCCGAGGTGGCGATCGACGCGATCGACGCGCGAGGGCCGATCGACGATGCCGCCGCCTGGCTCGCGCGCCACGGCGTCGACGCGGACAAGATCGTCGCGCGGATGAAGGGCACCAGCATCGACACGCTCGCCGCGGTCGCCGACGAGGTCGAGGCCGATCTCGTCGTCGCAGGCGCGTATGGCCATAGCCGGATCCGCGAATGGGCGTTCGGCGGCGTCACCCGCGACCTGCTGCTGCGCGACCGGCGCTGCACCTTGTTGTCGCACTGAGTCATGACCGGGGACGGCAAGTATTTGCGACCGTTCGCGGCGGTGAACGCAAGACTAGCGATCGGCGGGACGATATTGTCGGCAATCACGATTATCGAAGGATTATTGGCGTATAGTGGATATTTCGCTTAACATGGGTCATGTTCCGATGTCGGAGGTCGAAACCTCGACGCCCGACGGATCGGAATCGTCCGCAGGACAAGGCCCCCGTCTCAATGACTTGCCGCTTCGTGCCACGAGCAACCGCGCCGCCCGCATGATCGCGTCGCAATCCCCCGACGGTACTGCCGCATCCGTCGCGCGCGGCGATGCGACGCTGGCCGAGGAACTGGGGCTGCTGATCGACGGCGCGACGACCTATGCGATCTACATGCTCGATCCGCAGGGCCGCGTGACGATCTGGAACCGCGGCGCCGAGCGGATCAAGGGCTGGGCCGAGGCGGAGATCATCGGCCGCGACGTCGCCGTCTTCTACCCGGCCGACGATATCGTCGCGGGCAAGCCCGAGGCCGACCTCGCCCGCGCGCATGCCTGCGGCCGGATCGAGGAGGAGAGCTGGCGGGTGCGCAAGGACGGCTCCGAGTTTCTCGCCGCGATCACGATCACCGCGCTGCACGACGAGGCCGGCGCGCTGCGCGGGTTCGGCAAGGTCATCCGCGACATCACGCATGAAAAAGCCGCGGAGGCCGCGATCGTCCGCCGCGAACATCACCTTCGCTCGATCCTCAACACCGTCCCCGACGCGATGATCGTGATGAACGAGAACGGCATCGTCGCCTCGTTCAGCGCGGCCGCCGAACTCGTCTTCGGCTACACCGCAAGCGAGGTGGTCGGCCAGAACGTCGCGATGCTGATGCCGCACACCGACGCGCGCGATCACGACGCGCACCTGCGGAAATACCGCCACACCGGCGAGCGCCACGTGATCGGCAACGTCCGCCTCGAACGCGCGATGCGCAAAGGCGGCGAGACGTTCCCGATCGAGCTCGCGGTCGGCGAGGCGTCGATCGGCGGCGAACGGATCTTCACCGGCTTCATCCGCGACCTCACCAACCGCCACGCGACCGAGCGGCGGCTGAAGGAACTCCAGTCCGAACTCGTCCACGTCTCCCGCGTCAGCGCGATGGGAACGATGGCGTCGACGCTGGCGCACGAGATCAATCAGCCGCTGACCGCGATCGCCAATTATCTCGAAGCCACGCGGGCGATGATCGGTAACAGCGACGATCCGCTGTTGGCCGACGTAGCCGAGGCGCTGGACCTGGCGGCGGCACAGTCGTTGCGCGCGGGGACGATCGTCCGGCGGCTGCGCGCGTTCGTCGACGGCGGCGACACCGGGTTTCGCGACGAACGGCTCGACCTGCTCGTCGAGGAGGCGACCAGCCTCGGCCTGCTCGGCGCGCACGAGGCGGGCATCACGGTGACCAGGCACGTCGCGCCGGGCGACGTCATGGTGCTGGTCGATCGAATCCAGATCCAGCAGGTGCTGGTCAATTTGATCCGCAACGCGATTCAATCGATGACGTGCTCGCCCGCCAAGGTGCTGACGATCGCCACCGCGCCCGAACGCGAGGGCTGTATGCAGATCACCGTCGCCGACACCGGCACCGGCATCGACACCGCCGTCCGCGCGCGCCTGTTCGAGGCGTTCGCGACCACCAAGGAGGACGGCATGGGCCTCGGCCTATCGATCTGCCGGACGATCGTCGAGGCGCATGGCGGGCGAATCTGGGCTGAGGGCGTCGCCACCGGCGGCACCGCGTTCCACTTCACCGTGCCGCTGGCCGCACTGCCCGAAAGCGAAATCCATGACTGACAAAAACCGCACGGTGCACATCGTCGACGACGACGAGGCGATCCGCCAGTCGGTCGGCTTCCTGCTGCGCAAGGCCGGCTACGCGGTCGAGACCTATCCCGCCGGCACGCATTTCCTCAAGGCCGTCACGCGCGAGACGCGGGGTTGCGTGCTGCTCGACGTCCGGATGCCCGATCTCGACGGGTTCGAGGTTCAGGCGCGTCTTGCGCAGACCGGCATCGCGCTGCCGGTGATCATGCTGACCGGCCACGGCGACGTGACGCTCGCGGTCCGCGCGATCAAGGCGGGAGCGATCGAATTCCTCGAAAAGCCGTTCGAACGTAGTGCGTTGCTGGCCGCGATCGAGTCCGCACTGGCCCACGCCGCACGGTCCGACCGCGAGCACCTCGCCGCCGCCGACGCCATCGTTAGGCTTGCCGCACTTACCCCGCGCGAACGCGACGTGCTCGACGGCATGGTGCTCGGCCGCCCGAACAAGCTGATCGCCTACGACCTCGACATCGCCACCCGCACCGTCGAAGTCCACCGCGCCAATCTGATGGAGAAACTGGCGGCGCGCAGCCTGTCGGACGTCCTGCGCATCGCGTTCGCGGCGGGGCTGGGCGAGACCGCCGAGCCCGCCTGACGCCCCGCACCCAACCCTCGCCTTCTACGTACAGACGCCGCGCAGTACGCATGTCATCCACGGTCTGGACAAAGGACCGCCCGATGATCGACCAGCCCACCTTCACCCATGACGGCATCGGCGTTTCGCTGGTCGACGGCGACCCAGTGATCCGACGCGCACGCCAGATCATGCTGGTTTCCGAACGCTACGACGTCCGTTCCTACGCGACCTGCGCCGCGCTGCTCGCCGACCCGCGATCGCGCGACGTCTCGTGTATCGTCATCGATGTCGTGGGGGACGGCGAAGAGAGCGGCGGCGCAGAAGGGGGCGGCATGGCCGCGCTCCACGCGATGCGCGCCTCGGGTTGGCGGGGGAAGGCGATCCTGCTCGACAGCGGACCGCCCTTGCCTGCGCTGGTCCACGCGGCCGAACGCCACGGCGACCGCATCCTCGACCGCGCCTCCGGCGACGCCCCCCTCCTCACCGCGATCGCCGCCTCGATCGACCGCGGCTGGTCTGGCTGGAACGCTCAGGGTTGAAACGAAAGGCCGGGGATACCCCCGGCCTTCACCTGTTCCACGTCGCTTGGCGCCTCAACAAGCGAGCTTAAGCGTGAGGCGAGGCCGGGCTGTTGCCTTGCGCAGCGCCGGCGGCGGCACCGCGCGCTCGACCCGGATCATACGCCGCGGGATCCCACCCACGGGCTCGGCGATCAGACAGGGCAGCGTTGCGCCGAGTGCCGCCAGCGTCTCGCCATACAACCGCGCGAGCGTCTCGTGCGCGGCGCGCGCGCACGGCCCGACAGCAGCGTCGGCCATCGCGCGCGTGGCGTCCAGGCGACGCTGGAAATAGAGCATCTCGGTATGGATAGCGTTCATGACTAAGTCCCCCCGGTTCGCCATCGCCACCGCATGATGCGGGTATCTAAGGGCTGGTCCGTATCAAGACAGTAGCGCGCGGGAACGAAGCCGTCGGGCCTCGGAAAGCACGTACCTCGCGGAGGTCGTCAGGCGATTGCGGCGGCGTGGAGCGCGATCTGCGCGTCCTCCTGCGAGGGCAGTATCCGGATGTCGAGCCCGGGCAACCAGGCAAGACCCGCACGGATCGCCCGACCGGTCGCCGCATCGTTCTCGCCGATTCCGCCCGTGAGCACGAGCATGTCGGCACCGCCCAGCGAGGCGATCATCGCCGCGACCTGCTTGCACACCGACCGCTCGAACATCCGAAGCGCTAGGTCAGCCTCGTCGGTCGCGGCGGCGCGAAGAACCCGCATGTCGCCGGACAGACCGGATACGCCAGCCATGCCGGATAAGTGATCGACCAGCGTCGCCAAGGCCGAGGCATCCAGTCCGGTCTCGCGCAGGAGATACAACAGCACGCCAGGATCGAGATCGCCCGTCCGCGTCGCCATCATCACGCCGCCGGACGGGGTCAGCCCCATGCTGGTGTCGATCGAGCCGCCATTGTGCACCGCGGTCACGCTCGCGCCATTGCCGAGATGCGCGATCACCAGCCGAGCGGGCCTGTCATCGCCGAGCTGCCGGACGATCGACTCGCAGGACAGCCCGTGGAAGCCATAGCGCCGCACCCCGCCTGCCCGATACGCGCGCGGGATCGGCAGCGTGCTCGCGACGTCGGGCATCCCCGCATGGAACGCCGTGTCGAAGCACGCGACCTGCGGCACGCCCGGATAGCGCGCCCCCGCCGCCCGGATCAGCGCCAATGACGCCGGCCCGTGCAGTGGCGCGAACGCACATGCCGCTTCCAGATCCGCCATCACCGCATCGTCGATCCGACAATGCGCGTCGCGATGCGGCCCACCGTGGACGATCCGGTGACCGATCACGGTAGGTGTCGCCTCCCCCTTCAACGCGGTCTCGATCGTATCGAAGAAGCGCCCGTGGTCGTCCGTCGTTTCGATCGTCCCGCCGACCAGCAGGACCGGATCGCCATCGACTGCGTAAAGCCCATATTTCAGCGACGACGACCCGCTGTTGAGCGCCAGAACTACCGCGGCCCCCTTCACCTCGACCATTGCCAGTCACGCACCTCCGGAAGATCGTCGCCCTGCTCGGCGATATACAGCTTGTGGCGTTCCATCGTCGTCCAATAGCGCGCCGTCTCGCGCGGCACCCGGTCCTTGAACCGCGGAATCCGCTCGATCGCATCCAGCGCCAGCCGGTACCGGTCGAGGTCGTTCAGCACGACCATGTCGAACGGCGTCGTCGTCGTCCCCATCTCCTTGTAGCCGCGGACATGGATGTTCGCGTGGTTCGCCCGCCGATACGTCAGCTTGTGGATCATCGCCGGATAACCATGGAACGCGAAGATCACCGGCGTGTCGCGCGTGAACAGCGCATCGAACTCGCGCTCGTCGAGCCCGTGCGAATGTTCGGAGCGCGGCTGCAACACCATCAGGTCGACCACGTTCACCACCCGGATACGGATGTCGGGCACATACTCCCGCAACAGCGTCACCGCCGCCAGCGTCTCCAGCGTCGGCACGTCGCCCGCACATGCCATCACCACGTCGGGATCGGCATCGTTGCCGGCCCATTCCCAGATCCCCGCGCCCGCGGTGCAGTGCCGCACCGCCGCGTCGATCCCAAGCCATTGCCACTCAGGCTGCTTCCCCGCGACGATCACGTTCACATAGCCGCGGCTGCGCAGGCAATGATCGCCGACCGACAACAGGCAGTTCGCATCGGGCGGCAGGTAGATCCGCGTCACGTCCGCGGTCTTGTTCGCGACGTGATCGATGAACCCCGGATCCTGATGCGACAGTCCGTTATGATCCTGCCGCCAGACATGCGAGGTCAGCAGGTAATTGAGCGACGCGATCGGCCGCCGCCACGGGATCGTCCTGGTCGTCTTCAGCCACTTGGCGTGCTGGTTGACCATCGAATCGACGATGTGGACGAACGCCTCGTAGCACGAGAACAGTCCGTGGCGCCCGGTCAGCAGATACCCTTCCAGCCAGCCCTGGCAGAGATGCTCGCTCAGCACCTCCATCACGCGGCCATCGGTACTCAGATGCTCGTCGACCGCATCGATCTCCGCCATCCAGACCTTGCCCGACACGTCGTACACGTCGGCAAGCCGGTTCGACGCGGTCTCGTCCGGCCCGAACAGGCGGAAGTTCACGCTCGCCAGATTGAGCTTCATGACGTCGCGCAGATACCGCCCGAGCACCCGCGTCGCCTCCGCCTTCACCGTGCCCGGCGCGTCCACCGGCACTGCAAAGCTGCGGAAGTCGGGCAGCGACAAAGGCACCATCAGCTCGCCGCCATTGGCATGCGGATTCGCGCCCATCCGCCGATGCCCGGTCGGCGCGAGCGATGCGTATTCCTCCAGGAACTTGCCGTTCGCGTCGAACAGCTCCTCGGGCCGATAACTCCGCATCCACGTCTCGAGCTGTCGCAGATGCTCGGGATCCTTGAAATCCGCGATCGGCACCTGATGCGCGCGCCACGTGCCCTCGACCGGCTTGCCGTCGACGAACTTCGGCCCGGTCCAGCCCTTCGGTGTGCGGAACACGATCATCGGCCAGCGCGGCCGCTCAGGCGTGACGCCCTCGATCCGCGCCGCCGCCTGGATCGCCCGGATCTTCGCCAACGCCTTGTCGAGCGCCGCGGCCAGCTGCTGGTGGACCGCCGCCGGATCGCTCCCGCCGACATAATAGGGCTCATGCCCATAGCCGCGCAGCAACGCGTCGAGCTCATGCCCGTCGATCCGCGCGAGGATCGTCGGGTTGGCGATCTTGAAGCCGTTGAGGTGCAGGATCGGCAGCACCGCACCGTCTCGTGCAGGGTTGAGGAACTTGTTCGAATGCCAGCTCGCCGCCAGCGCGCCGGTCTCCGCCTCGCCGTCGCCGACCACGCACGCGACGATCAGGTCGGGATTGTCGAACGCCGCGCCGTACGCGTGCGCCAATGAGTAACCGAGCTCACCGCCCTCGTGGATCGACCCCGGCGTCTCGGGCGCGACATGGCTCGGGATACCACCCGGCCACGAGAACTGCCGGAACAGCCGGTGCATGCCCGACCGGCTCCGCTCGATCGCAGGATAGCGTTCGGTGTACGAGCCCTCCAGATAGGTATTCGCGACCAGCCCCGGCCCGCCATGCCCCGGCCCGATGATGTTGATCATGTCGAGGTCGTGCTCGACGATCAGCCGGTTGAGATGGACGTACAGGAAGTTCAGCCCCGGCGTCGTCCCCCAATGCCCGAGGAGCCGCGGCTTGACGTCGGCGATCGTCAGCGGCCGCTCGAGCAGCGCGTTGTCGCGCAGATAGATCTGCCCGACCGACAGGTAATTCGCCGCCCGCCAATACGCGTCCATCCGGCGCAGCATGTCGTGGGACAAGGGGTGCGTCTTGGTCGGTGCGAGCATTGCGGTATCAGCCATCTTCAATTCCCCATCCGAGCGACGAGCGCAGGGTCCGCCAGCAGCGCCTCGTCCCCGAACGCGATCTGCGCACAGGTCCGCTGCGCCTGGACCGCAACCTCGCGTAGATACTGGTCGGCAAAGCGCGTGCTCAGCCCCGGCACGATATGCGCGAACCGACGATGCTCCTGCGATCGCATCCCGAACGCGTGCACCAGATACTGGTCGAACACGCTGTTCAGCCCCTGCCCCTGGCCCTGCTCGTCGAGCCAGACCTTGCTGGCTGCCGAGGTCGAGAAACTCACCAGCCGCTTGCCGCCGAGCAGGTCGGTCCGCGCGCGGTCCTGCATCGCCTCGGGCTGCACGCCCGCGCCGAACACGCGTTCGACATAGCCTTTGAGCATCGCCGGCGGCGTCCCGAACCAGATCGGGTAGACCAATACGAACACGTCGCACCCTGCGATCGCATCCACCTCGGCGATGGCGTCAGGCCCATATACCGCAGCGACATTGGTCGGCCGCTCCGCCGCCTTCAGCACGGGATCGAACCCGATCGCATACAGGTCGCGCAGCACGACCTCCTGCCCCGCCGCACGGACGGCATTGCAATAGGCCCCGGCAATCGCATGATTGAAGCTCGACGGATCGGGATGGCACAGGATCACCGCATGGCGCCCTCGTGTCGTAGCTTGCTCGCCCACCATCGTTTGATCCTCGCCAAAGCGTCACGATCCCTGTCAAGCTGCAGCGAAGAGCAGCTTCGTCCTCCAGGGTATCTAGTCGGAGAGGTTTACCGGCCGACAGCCCGCGGAGTGACCCTCGGGAACTACGCAGGCCGCACCCCGGCGACGGCGTCGCTCGCCGAGCGTTCACGGTCTAAACGAGGCTGCTCGGTCTCGGCCGGACGCTCGTTCATGCTCGAAAATCGTGTCGTACTGGCGGTTTGCTCGTAAGTGCGTCACGATGCCGCGTCACTGAACGGACTTTCAACACGCGACCCGCCGGTTCATGACCATAGAGAAATGGTTTCGAGGTTTTGATGTCCGATCGCCTGACAGTCCTGCTCCAGCACGTGCTGCCCAAGCAACGCCTGACCCGTTTTGCCGGTCGGATCGCCAGCGCCGAGCGCGGCGCGATGACCACCCGGCTGATCCGCTGGTTCGTCGGTCGATACGCCGTCGACATGAGCGAAGCCGCAAATGCGGACATCGCCAGCTACAAGAGCTTCAACGACTTCTTCACCCGCTCCCTGAAACCCGGCGCCCGTCCGATCGCGACCGTTGATTTCGTCTGCCCGGTCGACGGCGCGATCAGCCAGTTCGGTGCGATCGACGATCATCACATGGTGCAGGCGAAGGGACATCGGTTCACCACGACCGAGTTGGTCGGCGGCGACGCCACGCTGGCCGCTCACTTCCGCCACGGCTGCTTCGCCAACCTGTATCTGTCCCCCAGCGATTACCACCGCCTGCACATGCCCTGCGACGGCAAGCTCACGCGCATGATCTACGTGCCGGGCACGCTGTTCTCAGTGAACCCGGTGACGGCGCGCGGCGTGCCGAACCTGTTCGCGCGCAACGAACGGGTGGTTTGCGTCTTTGAATCGGCGGACCATGGCCCGTTCGTCATGGTGCTCGTCGGCGCAACCATCGTCGGGAGCATGGCGACCGTGTGGCACGGCGTGGTCAACGCGAAGCGCACCGGCAAGATCTCCGAATGGACGTACACCGATCAGGACGTCCGGTTGAAGAAGGGCGAGGAAATGGGCCGCTTCCTGCTCGGCTCGACGATCGTGATGATGTTCGGACACGGAACTATCATGTTCAACGAAGAATGGGCGCCGGAACGTAAGGTGCGCTTGGGCGAACTGATGGGCAATCGAACGGCCTGACCTTATCGTACGCCGCGTGTTAGCAGAGGGACGAGCCACGGCTTTGGCTGACGTGTTCGAAGCGGCAATCCTCGCCAGCCCATCAGCAATCGACCACGTAGCTGTTCACCAGTAGGGTTGTCGGCAAAGTCTCCGATTCAAGAAAACGATCGGATATGATCGGTGTCTCGTCGTCCGATTCCCTCGCCAATAGACCGATGACTTCTGGCGTCTACGAGTGGCAGATTTCCTGTCATAATAGTGCCGAATTTATCACACGTTGGGAACATTGTTACGAAGACAGCCATGAGCTTCTCCGAGCATAAGAAGATGCCTAGCGATAAGATCGCTGTGTAAGCCTCTGCAAGACAAGCCGTTCTCGTAATCTCATACGGTGTCCCGCTCGGACAGAAGTTAACCCACCGCACAGGCACGCGTTACTGTTGTTGACACTAGCTCGGCAAATGGTAGCCCTATCATATGCGGCAACGACCGTGTGCACTCCGGCCTGATCAGGGCGGCCGGGAATAGGGGAGGATTAATGATGAAATTTCCGCGCGCGCTCGCGTATTCGGTTTCGACTATCGCCGTAGTGGCATGCTTTGCGACGACGGCCACCGCGCAGACGGCCACTACTCCGGCTGTCCCAGGCACTCAGACCACCACCACCGTACAGCAGACGGCACCCGGCACGGCTCCAGTCGCCGACAGCCTCAGTGCTGGCCCAGGTAGCCCAGACGGTCCGACCGACGAGATCGTCGTTACCGGCATCCGCGCCAGCCTTGGCCGCGCGATCGACATCAAGCGTAATTCCGCGGGCGTCGTCGACGCCATCTCGGCCGAAGATATCGGCAAGTTCCCCGACACCAACCTCGCGGAGTCGCTGCAGCGGATCACCGGCGTGTCGATCACCCGCGCCAACGGCGAAGGCTCGCAGGTCGCGGTCCGCGGCTTCAGCGGCGGCTTCAACCTGGTTACGCTGAACGGTCGCCAGCTCGCGTCGACCAGCATCGATACCAGCACCGGCAACGCTTTCGCGGTCGGTACCGGCCGCTCGTTCGACTTCCAGAATCTGGCGTCCGAAGGCGTCGCCACGCTGGAGGTCTACAAGACCGGCCGTTCCAACATCCCGTCGGGCGGCATCGGCGCGGCGATCAACGTCGTCACCCGCCGGCCGCTGGACGCCCGCGAGGACGGGTTCTCCGGTTCGATCGGCGCAAAGGCGCTTTACGACAGCTCGGTCGAGAAGGCAGAGGCCAATCTCAAGAAGGTCACCCCTGAGCTTTCGGGCCTGATCAACTGGAAAAACCCTTCCGAAACCTTCGGCATCAACCTGTTCGGCAGCTATCAGCTTCGTGAATCGGCATCGGTCCAGTCCAATCCGAATTATTGGAACATCGTTACGCTGGACAGTTTCCTGAATACCACGACGTATATCAGCCCGACGACGAACATCACGAACCGTCCGACTACGCCGTACGTTCAGATCCCGAACGACAGCCGCTACCAGTTCTCCGAAAACCGTCGCGAGCGCCTTAACGGCCAGGCGAACATCCAGTTCAAGCCAACGGACCGGCTGGAGATCACCGTCGACGGCCTGTACGCCCGCAACAAGCTGAGCGACGAGCGCAGCGAGCAGACCAACTGGTTCCAGCGGCCGTTCAGCGACATCACGTTCGACGACAACAAGCAGATGCAGTCCGCGATCATCCTTGCCGAGGCCAAGCAGGCGGACAAGGGTTACGAGCAGCAGCGGTTCGCCACCAAAACCGAGCTCTATTCGGTTGGCGGCAATCTGAAGTGGAACTTCACCGACGCGCTGTCGCTGAAGCTCGACGCGAACCACTCCAAGTCGACCACCGATCCGGACAATGCGAACGGCACCTCGGCGACGACGATCTCGATTGGCGCACCGGTGCGTGCGACCCACAAGGTCGATTTCTCCAACGGCTTCCCGCAGCAGTCGGAAACGCTCAACGATTGCAACGCGACCAACGGCGGCCGCGGCGGCAATTGCAACAACCTGCTCGACATCGGCGATCTCGGCACGCAGATCGCGCGTGAGATTTTCTCCAAGCAGGAGTCGAAGGTCAACCAGTACAACGCCGAATTGGGCTGGGACCTGGGCAACCAGAGCCGTTTCGTGGTCGGCGGCAACTTTGTGGACGCTCAGATCCACTCGACGAGTTCCAACACGCAGCAGCTTCTGGGTGACTGGGGCATCACGGACACCGGCATCGTCGAACGGCTCGCAGGCGACCTCGTCAGTACCTATTGCATGACGTGCAAGTTCGATAAGTATAATCCGAACTCGACCGGGTCGGCGCTGGTTGCCTTCCGCGCGGATGCGGTCGACCTGCTCGATATCTTCTCGCCATATTACCAGAACGTGCCTGGGCGCGGCCGCATTGTGCAGGGCTCGTCGGACAATAGGGTCGGCGAGAAGACCTGGGCGATCTATGGCCAGATGGCCTGGCACGGCGACATCGGCGGACGAAGCGCGAATGCCCTTATCGGTGCCCGCTACGAGCAGACCCGGGTCAATTCGCTTGCGCTCCAGACGATCCCGTCGGCGCTGGAGTGGCAGTCGGACAACGACTTTGCGATCCTCGGCGGCGCGGCCGGTGGCGCAGTCAGCGTCAAGTCGAAGTATGACAACCTGCTGCCATCGCTCGACTTCAACATCGAGGTGGTCGACAATGTGGTAGCACGTACCTCGTTCAGCCGGACACTGGCACGTGCCGATTATGGCAGCCTGTTCGCGTCCGTGACGGCCAACGCGCCGACCCGTCCAACCGCGCTTGGATCTGGATCGGCTCCCGCAAACCGGCAGAATCCAGGGCTGTTGCCGCTGGTTTCGGACAATTTCGATGTGTCGGTCGAGTGGTACTACAAGCCTACGAGCTTCGTCTCGGCTGGCTTCTTCAACAAGAGCGTGCGCAACTTCGTCGGCAACCAGGTCAGCAACGGCAACCTGTTCGGGTTGCGCGATCCGGGTTCGGGCGCGGCGGGGTCGCGGTCCGGCACTGCGCTGGATTATCTCCGGACGAACAATATCGCCACGACCGACGAAAACCTGTTCGCCTACACCGCGCTGTTGCAGCAGAGTGGCGGCAACCGGGCGGCAGCGACGGCAGCCTTCCAGAATGGCTTCGATGCCACCACGGGTACGTTCCGCGGTACGTTCTACACCGACCTTGCCCTCGCGGTTAACCTCGTCGGTGATGCCGCCGATCCGCTCGTCAACTTCGCGATCAGCGAGCCGATCAACAACCGAGAGGCGAACATCCACGGCTTCGAAGTCGCCTGGACCAACTTCTTCGGTCAGACCGGCTTCGGCTTCGCGGTTTCGTACACGAAGGTCAGCGGCGACGTGAATGTCGATCCGTATGCCGATCCGAACGTCAACATCTTCGCGCTCACCGGGCTTGGCGACAGCGCCAACCTGACGGCGATCTACGACAAGAACGGTATCTCGGCACGCGTCTCGTACAACTGGCGTGACAAGTATCTTGCCGCGACCAACCAGGGCGACAACCGCAATCCGCTGTTCACGGCGGCGTTCGGTACGCTGGACGGCAGCATAAGCTACGACGTCACGCCCGCCTTCTCGGTCTCGCTCGAGGCGGTGAATTTGACCAGCGAACCGTTCCGTCAATATGCGCGGACCGAGACGAATCTGGTCTACGTCCAGGAGCTCAAGCCACGCTTCTATCTCGGCGCGCGCTACCGCTTCTGATGATGGCGAAAGGGGGTGGGTGGATCTTGGCCCACTCCCTTCGCCACCACTTGAAGGGCCGCCGCCATGCCGTGCGGCGGCCTTTTCTTTTTCTTTTGTCGGCCGCCATCGCGCTGATAGACCTGCTACAACACCAGGACCGGACCGGAGCGGATGAACCCCGTACAGATCAACAATGTCGACCACGCCGATTTGCGCGTCAGCCCGCGCGCAGGCGCCGCATTCGGCGACGCCGCCAACCAGGCGCTGATCTTCCCCGCCGAGTTCGAGGACATCCAACGCGAATTTGCCATTATATTTCGCCACCGCGAAAACGGCCTACAAGCCTATGCACTTTTAGGACTCGACCGCGACGAGAATCTATTTCTCTCCGACGACTATTGGACGAGCCGCTATGTGCCCGCCAGTCACCAGCGCGGCCCCTTCTCGATCGGGATGGCCCGAGCTGCCGATGACGAAATTGGCGAGCCTATGCTGCATGTCGATTTCGACGACACACGGGTGGGCGATACTGCGGGCCTACCATTATTCCTCGAACATGGCGGTAATACGCCGTACCTCGACCATATTACCGGCGTGCTGCGCCTGCTGTACGAGGGGATCGAAACCGCGCCGGCAGCCTATGCCGCGCTCGATGAGGCTGCGCTCCTTACGCCGGTAACGCTCACCGTCGATGTCAGCGAAGAGCGTCGCTATACCGTGCCCGACGTACTGGTCGTGGACATCGAGCAACTCGCCGCCCTGACGGGGGAACCGCTAGAACGGCTACATAAATCGGGCGTGCTACGTCTTGCTATCCTCGCCGCAGCATCGCTCGGCAATGTCCAGCAGTTGATCGCCCGCAAGCAAACGCTGTTGAGCCAGGCCGGTTGAACGCGATGCCGGAAATTACGCGCCGCACGCGTGTAATCGAAGGGGCGAGCGCCGTCAGCGCGCCCGTGGCGGATCTGATCGCCGACGGCCGCCCGGTGATTCTACGCGGGATCGCGCGCGACCTGCCGCTGGTCGCTGCCGGGCTGGAAGGCGCGGAGTCGGCAATGACGTGGCTCAAGCAGTTCGATGGCGGTCGTCCGGTCACGGCGTATCTGGGCGATCCGACGATCGGTGGCCGCTTCGGCTATTCGGACGATTGCACTGGGCTAAACTTCAAGCGGGAGAGCGGTTCGCTTTCCGGCTATCTCGATCAGCTACTCGCCAGCCTCGACGATCCGGATGCACCCACCATCTATATCGGCTCGACCGACATCGATCTGTATCTGCCTGGCCTTCGTGCGCAGGCGGCGTTGCCGTTCGGCGACGCGCAACTCGTAGAGAACCCGCCGCTGGTCAGTATCTGGATCGGCAATCGCACCGTCGCCTCGACGCATTACGACATGTCGAACAACCTGGCGTGCTGCATGGTCGGCCGGCGGCGCTTCACGCTTTTCCCGCCCGAGCAGGTCGCCAATCTCTACCCCGGGCCGCTGGAGCCAACGCCTGGCGGGCAGGTGGTGAGCATGGTCAACCTCGGCGCACCCGATCTCGACCGTTACCCGCGCTTTGCCGAGGCGTTGGCGCACGCAGAGGTTGCCGAGCTCGAGCCGGGTGACGTGCTGCTCTACCCTGCCCTGTGGTGGCACAATGTCGAGGCGCTGGACGCCTTCAACGTGATGATCAACTATTGGTGGAACGCGGTGCCGCGGTTCATGGATACGCCGATGAACACGCTACTCCATGGCCTGCTGTCGCTGCGTGACCGGCCCGAGCACGAGAAGCGGGCGTGGCGCGCGATGTTCGACTATTACATCTTCAGCCCGGCAGAGCAGGCCGGTGCGCACCTGCCTGAGCACGCACGCGGCGAACTCGCGCCTTTGGATGCGATGTCGGCGCGGCGGTTGCGCGCCAAAATCCTCCAGCGCATCAACCGATAGGAACCGATCATGGTCGAGCAGCGCGTCAAGAAAGTGGTCATCGCCGGCGGTGGCACCGCAGGCTGGCTCACCGCCGCCGCCCTGTCGCGGCAATTGGGACAACTGCTCGACATCACGCTGGTCGAGTCCGAGGAGATCGGCACCATCGGTGTCGGCGAAGCGACGATCCCGACGATGCGGTCCTTCCACGCGATCCTGGGACTGGACGAGCGCGAGTTCATGCGCGCGACGCAAGCGACGTTCAAGCTGGGCATTTCGTTCGAAAACTGGGCACGCGACGGCGATCGCTACATCCATTCGTTCGGCGACATCGGCAAGTCGACCTGGATGGGCGACTTCCACCATTTCTGGCTCGCCGCCAAAGCCGCAGGCGATACGAGCGAGATCGGCGACTATTGCCTGGAGCTACAAGCGGCCAAGGAAGAGCGGTTCGCAATCCCCACCGAGGGCACGATCAACTACGCCTATCACCTCGATGCGGGTCTTTACGCCCGGTTCCTCCGCGCGCGCAGCGAGGCGAACGGGCTGAAACGGATCGAGGGACGGATCGCCAGCGTCGACCGCGACGGCGAAACCGGCTTCATCCGCTCCCTCGTCCTCGATTCCGGCGAGTGCGTCGAAGGCGACCTCTTCATCGATTGCACCGGTTTTCGCGGGCTGTTGATCGAGGGCACCTATGCCGCCGGTTATGAGGACTGGTCGCAGTGGCTGCCGACCAACAGCGCCTTGGCCGTGCAGACTGCTTCGACCGGTCCGGCGCATCCGTACACGCGCGCGATCGCGCATGACGCGGGCTGGCGCTGGCGCATTCCGCTGCAGCACCGCGTCGGCAACGGGCTGGTCTATGCCAACGAGCATCTTTCCGACGACGAGGCGCATTCCCGACTGCTCGGATCGATCGGCGGCGAACCGCTCACCGAGCCTCGGTTGATCCGCTTCCGCACCGGTCGCCGGCGGCAGGTGTGGGTGGGCAATTGCGTCGCGCTCAGCCTCGCCAGCGGGTTCGTGGAGCCGCTCGAATCAACCAGCATTCATCTCGTCATGACCGGCGTCACGCGGCTGATGCAGACCTTTCCGTTCGGCGGCATCGCGCCGTCGGTGGTCAGCCGGTTCAACGATCAGGCGCAGGCGGAGCTAGAGCGGGTGCGCGACTTCATCATCCTTCATTATTACCTCAACGAACGTCCCGAGCCGTTCTGGGCGGCGCGCCGAGACATGCCCATCCCCGACACCCTGATCGAGCGTATCGCGTTGTTCGTCGAAGGAGCGCAGGCGTATCAGGGCGGCGAGGACCTGTTCCGTGTCGCGAGCTGGGTGCAGGTCATGCTCGGCCAGCGTCTCATGCCACGCGATCACCACCGCCTCGGCAGCATCATGGGTGGCCCGCAGCTGGCCAGCGTGTTGACCAACATCCGCAGCACGATCGCGAACACTGTCGCGGGCATGCCGACGCACCAACAGTTCCTGGATCGCTACTTTGCGGCACCGGCTAAAGCCGCGTCCGGGACCCGATAGACGAAATCGAACGCCAGGGTAGTCACGCGTCAGTGCGACAGGCGTGCCCCACTAAGCGGCGGTAAAATCACGATCTAGTAGCTGTCTACGTAGAGGTTCGCGTCACGCCCGGCGTGCACCGGGGTGCCGGTTCGCCCCCGCATCGGGCGAAGCATTGCCCACGACCACGGTCGTGGGCAATGCCCCCCTCACACGGTAGTAGCGCGGGGGAGCTGGCAGAGGGAGCCGACGGGCAAGCAAGGCGACAGCGAGTTTGCCCACCGCTCATCGATCTCAGAACACGACGGAATTGGTATTTCTTTGGTTTTGTAATTCAAGCTGTCACATTTGCCCTCCAACGGAGCCGGATTGCCATTCTGCCAAGTTAGAGTCCTGTGGGGGGTCCATGTTCAAATCCATTCTCGCAAGCGGTGCTGCACTCATCGCAATGAGCGCGGCAATCGCTGCGCCTGCATATGCTCAGACCGCCGATCCTGTTGCGGCAACCGAAGTCGTTCCGACTGAGGCCAATGGATCGGCCGCGGGTCCCGACGACGCCAAAGGCGACATCATCGTCACTGGTTCGACGCGCGCGCAGCGCCGCTTCGACGCGTCCTATGCGATCAACGTCGTTTCGCAGGCCGACATCGAGAAGATCGCCCCGGTCAACTTCGCCGACCTGATCGGCCAGCTCCCCGGCTTCCAGACCGAGATTACCGGCGGCGAAGTGCAGAACATCTACCGTATCCGCGGCCTGCCGAACGACGGCGGCTTCGTCAGTTTCCAGCAGGATGGCCTGCCGCTGTTCCATGAGAATGACGGCGTGTTCTTCCGCGGCGACGCGATCCTGAAGCCCGACCTTATGACCGAGCGCGTCGAGGTCGTCCGGGGCGGCCCCGCCCCCGTCTACGCCAGCTATTCGGGCGCGATCATCAACGCGATCGAGGTTACGGGACGTGACGACGTGCGCGGCAAGGCGCAGGCGACGATCGGCGATACCGGTCTCTATCGCGCAGATATCGTCCAGTCCGGTCCGCTCGGCGGCAAGACCTATTACGCAGTCGGTGGCTTCGTGCGCTATCACGACGGTTACCGCGACAACGGCTTCCCCAACGACAAGGGCGGGCAGTTCCGCGCCAATATCAAGCACGACCTCGACAACGGTTCGCTCCGGCTCAGCGTCAACTACGTCAACGATCACAACGTGTTCTATCTGCCGATCCCGACCGCAGACCCGCGCAATCCGGCCGTCTCGCTGGATCGCTACATCGACTATTTCTCGGGCACGATGAACTCGCCAGCGTTGCGCAACGTCGACCTGCGCTACCGCGACGGAGCAGGCGTAGTCCAGAACCAGTCGAGCGATCTTGCCGATGGTCGCCATATGCGGATGATCAACATCGGCACGCAATATGATGCCGATTTCGACGGCTGGCTGGTCTCCGCCAAGGCCGGCTTCACGATGGGCAAACTCGATTTCAACGCTTTTTACTCGACCACCAACCCGGTCGACGCGAACGCCTTCCCAACGCTGGGTGCTCCCAACGACTATCGGACCAGGGCTAATGCGGCGTTCGGTCCGGTCGCGTCGTTCGGCTATGTGCTCGCCGGCACCAACACCGTCTACGACCCCTACGCCGCTTCCGGCCTGGTCGTGCAGGGCCAGTATCGCGACGTCCAGTCGAAATTCTATTCCAACCAGGTCAATCTGTCGGTCGCCAAAAAGTTCGAGACGGGCTTCGGCAGCCACGATCTGAAGCTCGGCGTCTATGGCAGCCTCTACGGCGAAGACAGCCGGACGATCTACCAGAACTACCTGATCGAGGTTGCGGGCAAGCCGCGCACGCTCGACCTGATCGCGTATAACGCCGCCGGAACGCGGATCGGCAGTGTCACCGACAACGGCGTGCTGAACTATGCCGCGACGCTGACCGGCGGCAATTCCGATGCGAAGATGATCGCGGTGTTCGCCAACGACACATGGGAAATCCTGCCGGGCCTTCGGTTCGACGCAGGCATCCGCCACGAGCGCTACAGTTACAAGGGCTTTGCCTTGCTGACGGGCCAAGTCAATCTCGGCGACCCGACGACGCTGGCCGACGACACCACGCGCGCCTTCACCGGCAATATCATCAACCAAACGGGCAAGCCGCACGTCACCAACTGGACCGCGGGGGCCAACTACGACTTCAACCGGCATATCGGCATCTACGGTCGTGCCTCGCATCTCGAGACGCCACCAAGTGTGCAGACCGTGATGAGCATCAACCCGACGATCCTGACCACGATCGCCGATCAGTACGAAGCCGGGCTGAAGCTGGCGGCGGGCCGTTCGTATCTGTACGTCACGGGCTTCTATACCAATTTCGACCCGCTCAATGCCTCGTTCCTGGCGTTCGACCCGAGCACGGGGCGCAACGACGTGAACATCCCCTTCATCGGCGAAGCGCAGGTCAAGGGTATCGAGTTCGACGGATCGCTGGCGCTGACCTCGTGGTTCTCGCTCAACGGCGCGCTGACGATCAGCGATCCCAAATACAAGAACTTCCAGAGCTCTACCGGCGCCGATCCGGTCCAGGCCGAGGGCAAGCAGATCGTTCGCCAGCCCAAGATCTACGGCAACATCCGCCCGAGCTTCGACTTCGATCTCGGCGACAATGCCGTCTCGGTCTATGGTCGCTACACGTATATGGGGAAGCGCTTCGTCGACCTCTACAACAACACTGCGCTACCGGCGTACGGCACGACCGGCGCCGGCGTGACGCTGCGGCATGGCACGTGGCAGGTGCAGGTTGTCGGCGACAATCTGTTCAACGCGCACGGCCTGACCGAAGGCAATACGCGTACCGACCAGCTGAGCGGCCAGGGCAGTTCCGAAGCGATCTACGGCCGTCCGATCTTTGGTCGCAACGTCCGTCTGGTGGTGGGCAAATCCTGGTGAGATACGGCCTGGCCCTTGCCGCGGCGACCGTCGGCTTTGCGAGCATGCCTGCCAGCGCCGAGCCGGTCGTCGCGCAGGCCATGGCCAAGCCGGTCGGTGACCGCGTTATCGCTGCATTGTCGCGCCGACTGTTCCCGCTGTTCGATACGATCGGGGGAGATTCGGCAGCCCTCAACCGAGTGAAAGCAAAACCCGGTGTCGCTACCATGCTGGCAGCGCGCGCCGGGCGGCGGACCGCCTGTGCCGACGATGTGACCTGCATCGCGCAGGCGCTGGTCTGGACGCCGTCCGAGACATCTATCCTCGCAGAGGCAATGCCGCAGGGCATGTCATCTGCCGACGACGGCGCTGCGGCGCAGGCCAGGCGCGAGATCGAGGGGATCAACGTCATCCTCCGCACCTTCGGTCTCAGTCAGGTGCCGCGGTACCCGCAGATCGACGGCCCGGGGCCGATCGATCCGCTGGAGACACGCGCACGATTGCAAGCGGCCGACTGGCTGTCCCGCACGCCTCGCGCGCAGTCCGTCCAGGCGCTCGACCCGAGTGTGGACTTCGCGCTGGCCTTGCTCGACGTCAGCGACCGAACCGATGCGATCGGCTTCGATCCGTTGACCGCAGGCCTGAACGCCGTCGCGATGAAGCGCGCGCGGTCGCTCGACTGGAAGCGATGGCGCTACACCGCGATGATCGTCACCGGCGTCGGACCCGAGACACCCGACTCTGCGCTGAGCCCCTTCGGCAAATACCATGTCCGCCTCGCCGCGGATCGCTTCGCGCGCGGCGACATCGCGCTGATCATCCTGACCGGCGGGCGCGCGCATCCCCGCGCCACCCGGTTTACCGAAGCGGAGCAGATGCGCGCCGCGCTGATCGAACGCTACGGCGTACCGGCGGACGCGATCGTCATCGAACCCTATGCACGGCACACCACGACCAACCTGCGCAACGCAGCCCGCTTGCTCGTCACGCTGGGCGCGCCGCTCGACCGCGACACGCTGATCGTCTGCAATCCAGGGCAAAGCGAGGCGATCGCCAGCGCTGCATTCGTACAGCGCAACCTGACCGACTTGGGCTATGCTCCCGGGAAGGTCGGGGGGCGACTGTCCCCGACCGAGGTCGAGTTCCGGCCTTCGCCCCTGTCGCTGCGCGTTGATCCGCGCGATCCCCTCGATCCCTGATCCCGTCTGGAGCCTGTGATGCGCCCTGCCCTGCTAGCCACGATCGCCGCTCTTGCCGTATCCTGGATGCCATCCTCGGCGCTGGCATGGGGCGGCACCGCGCATGCCGTGATCGACCGTGCGGCGATCGAGGCGATCCCCGACGACGGCCCGGTCTTCCTGCGGCGTCATGTCGACTATATCGCCGGATCGGCCTCGCTGCCCGACGCGTGGCGCGGTTCGTCGGAAAACTTCTCGAAGATCGAGGAGGATCCGAACCATGGCTGGTTTCGCGAGCAGTTCACGTTCCTGAAACCGATCCCCCGATCGCGCTACGAATTCGTCATCGCCGTGTTCAAGCAGCACGAGAAGATCAAGCGCACCGATCCCGCCAGCGCGGCGCGTACGAACGTGCGCTGGACCGGCACGCTGCCTTACGCAGCGATCGAAGCCTATGACCGCATCGTCGTCTGCATGCGCGATGTCCGCGCTGCCCAGGCGACGGGCAAGGACCCCGCGTTCGCCGAGCAGCACTGCGCCTTCGACGTCATCCGCCTGGGTCACTATATCGGCGACGGCGCACAGCCGCTGCACGATTCGGTCAACAGCGATGGCTGGCGTGGACCCAATCCCAAGGGCTACACCACCGACCGATCCATCCACGGCCGGTTCGAAAGCAGCTTCGTCGACGGCATGAAACTGACCGCGTCCGACATTGCACCGCGGATGGGCGCACCCGGCCACCGCGAGGGCGACATGTTCGACGCGGTCCTCGCCTTTCTCGACGACGCGGGCAACAAGATGGAGCGCGTCTATTCCCTGGAAAAGCGGAACGGCTTCGCCAATTTCGCGGATAAGGACGTGCGCGCGCTCATCTACACACAGACCACGGCAGGCGCGGCGATGCTTCGCGACATGCTCTGCCGTGCGTGGACGGAGAGCGCCAATGCGCCTGCGGAGGTCAGCCCCTCGCCGATCGATTTCGCGAACCCGCGCTTTAATTCCGAAACGGGTTCTGCGCCCGATTGATCGCCAATCGCTGAAATTCTACGCCGTAAAAAATACGCGCGTCTACTATCTGCAATCGCACGTTGTGGCTTTTGGCAACAAAGGGAAATCCATGACGACTTATCCGCTGAGCGAACCGGCTACCATCTATGCCGACGGTAACGAGGATGCCAAGGACGCCAGGATCCTGGGACGGGGGACGCTGTCCGAATGCGCCGACCTAATCGCCGAACTCCCTGAAGAAGAGCGGACTGCCGTGCGTATTCAGATGGATGCCATGGATATCAAGTTCGATTCCACAGAGGTTGACGAGTTGTTGCAGTTCCTGCGGGACGAAAGTTCAGGCCTATCGAACAAGGACATCGAGAAGATATCCGAACCCGGCAGTTGATCGGAAATTCCAAGCTTTAACGGCACCCCAAAAATCGCTGCCTACTTAGGCGGTGTTCTTTAGCGTTTCGCGAAGAGCTTCGGCCGAAGCATGCAGCGCGGCAAGTTCGTCATCGTCGAGGTCGGGTGTCAGGATGCGAAGCACGCCACCAGCACCAATCAGGCAGGGCAGGCTGAGGTACAGATCGTCGATCCCGTACTGCCCTGCCACAAGCGTCGATACGGGTAACACTATGCGCTCGTCGCGGTGTATCGCCTCACAAATACGGACGATCGCAGTGGCGACGCCAAACGAGGTGTACCCCTTTCCATCGGCGATCGTGTAGCCTGCGCGCATCACGTCATGCGCGATCGCAGCGCGGTCGAAGCCTTGGCCGTCGAGATAGGCGTCCAGGGCCATGCCGCCTATCCGGACCGTCGAGTAAGCCATGACCTCGCTGTCGCCATGTTCGCCCAGTACCAAGGCCTCCACCGCGCCGGGGGCGATCCCGAGCCGGTCGGCGATCCGCTTGCGAAAGCGGTTGCTGTCGAGCAGCGTGCCGGTGCCGATCACACGGGCCGACGGCAGGCCGCTGGCGGCTTGAGCGACCTGAGTCATGGCGTCGGCGGGGTTCGAGGCTACGACGAGGATGCCGTCGAAACCCGCCGCCATCGCCTGGCCGACGCAATCGCGCACGATCGCCGCGCTCTTGCCGGCAATTGCCGTGCGCGGCTCCCCGTCCTTTGTGGCTGCACCGGCGGTGATGACGAGGATGGTCGCATCGCGCACATCCGCATAGTCGCCACCCCAGATCCGGGTCGGACGCGCAATCGCGTTGGCGTCCGCAATGTCGGTTGCCTCGGCAACAGCGCGGTCGGCATCCGCATCGATCATGACGATTTCGGCAAACAGCCCACGCAGCATCAACGCGTAGGCCGCTGCAGCCCCGACATTACCGGCGCCGATAATGGCGATACGTGACGATGGGGCCATGGCGGTTTCCTTGAGCTTGACGATAAATCGCCGTTCCACTGACTTGAATTATGGCGACGTAACTTACTGCCCCCCTTTCCGTCGGGTAGAGCGGGCTAGAAGAAAGCGATGACCACCACTTCCTGTCAGACCTTGCGGCATTCATGATTGCGCGCAAGGCCTTAGCGGGTTTTCCAGATTGGGCCGGCTGTCCTGGACCGGCCAGTGCCGGGCGTGATCCTGGTCGAAATCGGCACCCGCGGGCCAAAGCGTTCTGCCTAGAACAGTAGGAGTCGATCGCGGAACTATGTAGTTTCGTTCATTCGTCTCTGGACGGATTGAAGGTCTGCTCGAATTAGCCAGACAATGAACTCGTTGATGTCCGCCGGGGCGAAATCCGGGTCATCGACCCCGCCTCGTCGTGGCATCGAGCAGTTTAGCGCAGCGGCAATCTGATGACGCCGGTGTAGCGTCCTTCAGCAGCTTCCGAAGATCGCCGCGACCGACCAAGCGATTTTCGGAACAGAAGCAATTGTTTAGCGCTTGGAGCTTTGATCATTCCGGGAGCCATGACCATGACCGATACAACACGCCGTACATTCGTGACGGGCGCAGCGATTACCGCTGGCGCCATTGCTGCGACGTCCGCGAACGCCGCGACGCAAAGCGCTGGTGGCAACGCCGCGACGACACCTGCCGCCGCAGCCTATCCCAAGCCCCCCTACCCCGTACAGCGCCAACCTTGGCCGGGACTTGCGTCGAAGATGACACCGCGACCGGACCATGGCGAGAAAAGCTACAAGGGCTCGGGCAAGCTCGCTGGCAAGAAGGCCCTGATAACCGGTGGAGACAGTGGTATCGGTCGCGCTGCGGCCATCGCGTATGCGCGGGAGGGCGCGGATGTCGCAATCAACTATCTGCCGGCCGAGGAGCCCGACGCTCGCGAAGTCGTCGCGCTAATCCGGGCCGAGGGTCGCAAGGCGGTCGCGATTCCCGGCGACCTGCGCGATGAGCGCTTCTGCCGCCGGCTGGTGCAGCAAGCGAGCGAGCAGCTTGGCGGGCTCGATATTCTGGTAAACAACGCTGCACGTCAGCAGACGCGTCCCGGTATCGCCGATATCTCGAGCCAAGATTTCGACGATACGATGAAAACCAACGTCTACGCGCCGTTCTGGCTGACCAAGGCAGCACTTGAACGGATGAGTGCAGGCGCGGTGATCGTCAACACGTCCTCCGAACAGGCGGGCAATCCATCGCCTGACATCGTCGACTATGCGCTGACACGTGCAGCGGTACTGAATTTCACCAAGAGCATGGCCAAGCAACTGGCCAGCCGCGGCATCCGCGTCAATGCAGTCGCGCCAGGTCCGTTCTGGACGCCGCTGCAGGTCAGCGGTGGAGCTACGCCTGAAAAGCTGCGGAGCTTCGGCGGAGACTCCCCGATGGCACGAGCAGGCCAGCCCGCCGAAATCGCAGCGCTATACGTCGCCGCGGCCGATCCGTCCCTGAGCTATTCGACAGGCCAGATCTTCGGTTCAACTGGCGGAAACGGTCAACCGGCGTAACCGGGTAGTGCCGCAACTTGCGGTTGCGGCACTACCAAGCGATGGCGGCATCATCCCAGGGGCCCTGTCCTCGTTCCATAAACGTCGAAACCGGGATATTCTCGCTACGGGCCCGTAATTATGAGGTCAATTCATCCTACGCTTCGGTTGGTCGATGCGATGGTCGTGCGCCTTTCCCTTACCAGCCCGCGCAGGTAAGAATCTCGTTAGGGGCAGGAACGGGAGACGAGATGCGGTTCGGATACATGGTAGCGACGGCGTTGCTCGCACTCGCACCCGCGACGGCTTTGGCACAGCCGGCCCCCGCAGACGCGCAGCTGAAGGCGATCTACGAAGCCGAATGGGCTTGGCGGCAGAAGGAATTCGCCCAGATCGCGGACGGCCTGCGCAGCAAGCCCGACGATCATTTTCCCGCCGTCGCCCCCGCAGATTGGGCGCGCCGACGCACATACTGGAACACTGTACTCGATCGCATCGCGCGCATTCCGGCGGCGCGACTTTCGCCCGAGGAACACCTCAACGCCGCGGTCCTTAAGGAATCGCTCGGCGCCGAGGTCGCGAACATCGACTTCCGCACCTACGAGGCGCCGCTCAACAGCGACTCCTACTTTTGGGGCGGGGTGAAGCCGTATTCCCCGCTAGAGACTGCCGACGACTATCGCCGCTACATAGGACGGCTGAAGGACTTGCCGCGCTGGTTCGACCAGAACATCGCCAACATGCGGGCCGGACTGAAGCGCGGCTTCACGCCCCCGCGCGTGTCGCTCGCCGGACGCGATGCGACCATCGCCGCATTTACCAAGCCGGGTGCCGACAACCCGCTCGCCGAACCGTTCAGGGCGATGCCCGCTTCGATCCCGGCAAGCCAACAGGCTGTTTTGCTCGCCGAAGGACTAGCTGCCGTCGATACGGCCGCCGCTCCGGCCTATGCGAAGCTTCTAGCCTTCTACCGCGACACCTACCTGCCCGGAACCCGCGCGACGGTCAGTGCAGCCGCACTGCCAGACGGCGAGGCGTTCTACAAAAGTCAGATCCGCGAATACACGACGCTCGAAGTCACACCGGAGGCGATCCACCAGATCGGCCTCAAGGAAGTGGCGCGCATCGACGCCGACATGAAGGCGACGATCGCCACCACCGGCTTCAAGGGCAGCTTCGCCGATTTCCTCGCCTTCCTGCGCAGCGACCCGCAATTCTACGCCCGCACCCCCGACGAGCTGCTCGGCTTCTCGTCCTATGTGGCAAAGCGGATGGAAGGTCGGCTGAAGGACGTCTTCACTACCCTGCCCCGCTACCGCTTCACCATCCAACCGGTGCCCGACGCTATCGCGCCGGTCTATACGTCGGGTCGCGGTGGGCTCAGCGCATGCCTCATGAACACCTACGACCTGAAGTCGCGCCCGCTCTACAACATCGTCGCGCTGACGCTGCACGAATGCGTTCCTGGCCACAGCCATCAAGCCGCGATGGCGCTGGAAGCTCCGGACCGGCCCGCCTTTCGCCGGGAGACGTACTTCTCGGGCTACGGCGAAGGTTGGGGGCTCTATTCGGAATGGCTCGGCACCAAGCTCGGCATGTACCGCACACCCTATGAGGAATTCGGCCGCGAGACCTTCGAGATGTGGCGCGCCGCACGTCTCGTCATCGATACCGGTATCCATTCTATGGGATGGAGCCGTCAGCAGGCGATCGACTATCTTGCCGGACACACTGCACTCGCCAAGCTGGACGTCGAGATCGAGGTCGACCGTTACATCAGCTGGCCGGGCCAGGCGCTCGCCTACAAGCTCGGCGAGATGAAAATGCGCGAGTTGCGCGCGAAGGCGGAAGCGGGATTAGGCGATCGCTTCGACCAGCGGCGCTTCCATGAAACCCTGCTTAACATGGGCTCCGTGCCCCTGCCGGTAATGGAGACCGAAATGCTGAAGTGGATCGCGGCCGAGAAAACACGCTGACATCCGCCAGTCTTTGAGGTGCCCGAGCGCAAGGACCGTCGAGCTCACGCCGCGGCGTCTTTTTCGCTAGCGCCAGAGCATCTTAAAGGTAAGGTGCGGTGACCTTAAACGGAGAAGATCGTTGGTATTGAAGCATATACCGCTCGCTACCCTACTCGGTGCAGCCGCGATCGGGAGTTCGGTCACTGGCCAGACCCGGCAATCGACCGCGGCAGCGCCGACGACGAACGACGCGGCTGCGACCAGCTACGGCAGTTGGGGCTTCGATATGACCGGGATGGATCGCAGCGTGAAGCCGGGTGACGACTGGTTCCGCTTCGTCAACGGCGCCTGGGTGGACCGAACGCGGATTCCGCCGGATCGCTCGTCCTACGGCGCCTTCGCCGTTTTGCGCGACATCTCCGAACAACGGTTGCGCAGCCTGATCGGCGGCTACAGCGCCTCCGACACGGTCCACCCCGATCGAATGAAGGCGGCAATCCTCTACGCCGGTTTCATGGACACCGGGACTGCGGAGACGCTGGATGCCGCACCGCTGATCCAGCGACTGGCGCCGTTGAAAGCCGCCACGTCCAAGGACGACATCGCGCGGTTCATGGGTCGCTCGCTCGGAGGCTTCGGCGCGAGTTTCTTCGCACCAGGTGTCAACGACGACGCCAAGCAGCCAGACGTATACGCGCTCTACCTGCGCCAGTCCGGCTTGGGCCTTGGCGATCGTGATCTCTACCTCGATGCCAAGTTCGCCCCGCAGGTCGCGCGGTATCGACAGTACGTGGCTCAGATGCTGACCCTTGCCGGCTGGCCGGACGCCGAGACCGCGGCGGGGAACGTCGTGGCGATGGAGATCAAGCTCGCCACCGTACACTGGACGCGCGCGCAGAGCCGCGACCGCGACAAGACCTACAACCCGACGACGCCTGCGCAACTGGCCAGCCAGGCGCCGGGCTTTCCCTGGGCGACGTTCTTCAAGTCCGCCGGCGTCGACGCAGCCAACCGCGCGATAGTCGCGCAGAACACCGCCTTCCCCGGCATCGCCAAGGTGTTCGCCGAGACCGATCTGGCCACGCTGAAGGCGTGGGAGGCGTTCCGCATCACCGACGATGTCGCGCCACTCCTCTCGAAACGCTTCGTCGACGCGCAATTCGATTTTCGTTCGAAGTTCCTGAACGGTCAACCACAGCAGCGCGAGCGCTGGAAGCGCGCGGTGGCGTTCACCGAGAACGGCGTCGGCGAGGGAATCGGTCGGGACTATGTAGCGCTCTATTTTCCGCCCGCGTCCAAGGCCAAGATGGACCAGCTCGTCGGCAATCTGCGTGTGGCGTTGGCAGGGCGCATCCGCAACCTGACGTGGATGGGCGCGGCCACGAAGGAGCAGGCGCTCGGGAAACTGCAGGGGTTCAACGTCAAGATCGGCTACCCGGACAAGTGGCGCGACTATTCGGCGCTTCAGTTCAAGCCAGGCGACCTCGTCGGCAACGCCGAGGCCGCGCAGCGCTTCGAATGGGATTATCGTCGGCGGCGGATCGGAATCCCGGTCGACAAGGCCGAGTGGGGCATGACCCCGCAGACGGTCAATGCCTACTACAACTCGGTCAAGAACGAGATCGTCTTTCCCGCGGCGATCCTGCAGCCGCCGTTCTTCGACCCGAAGGCCGACGACGCGGTGAACTATGGCGGCATCGGTGGCGTGATCGGCCATGAGATCAGTCACGGCTTCGACGACCAGGGTCGAAAGTCGGATGGTCGCGGCATTCTGCGCGACTGGTGGACCGCGGAGGACGCAACCAAGTTCGAGGCGCAGGCGGCAAGGCTCGGAAGCCAGTACGAGGCATACAGCTTCGAGGGACTGCCCGGTCTCCACATCAATGGCCGCGCCTCGATGGGCGAGAACATCGGCGACCTAGGCGGGGTGCTGATCTCGCTCGACGCCTATCATACCTCGCTCGGCGGTAAGCCCGCGCCGGTGATCGGCGGCTTCACCGGCGACCAGCGTTTCTTCCTGGGTTGGGGACAGGTCTGGCGGACGCTGTTCCGCAACGAGGCACTTCGCCAGCAGCTCGTCAGCGATCCGCATTCACCGGGCCAGATCCGCGCGGTGAACCCCCTGCGCAACGTCGACGCCTGGTACGCCGCATGGAAAATCGACCCGACCCAGAAACAGTATCTCGCGCCCGCCGATCGCGTGCGGATATGGTGAGCGCGCGGTGGCCAGACGCCGGTGCGACGTCTCGATCGCATTCTCATCCCAGGTAAACCGGCGACATCTACTTACCCGCGACGACGATCTTCGGGAGTGTCGTGATGGGTTCGACCGTGATCGCGCGGAACCACGTCTCGGCGCCTTCTGATTGTAGCTGGATATGGCCATGCGTCAGCGGACGCCGGGTGCCGTCTGGCGCGATCGTCGCCAAGTCGTGCACTTCTGCAACCGGTACGCCGTTGACGACATGCACAGCGCGGTCGCCGACGACATACAGGTCGAGCGTGTTCCACTCACCGATCGGACGCTCGGCATCGGTCGCTGCTTCGACGTTCCAGGTCGGGGTGCCGTTGACGATGTCGATGTCGCGCCCCCCGGCACGGAAACGGAGATGGGGCTCGCCCAACGACGGATCGAACGTCACGTTGGTACGTCCACGCAGCTTGCCGCCCACCGCGACGATCATGCCGGTCGACCCGGTCATGATCTCGAACTCGACCGACGGACGCCATGTCCCGAAGACTTCGCCAGCGGTGCCGTGGGTGTGATAGAGCAGCCCGTTGTTGCGCGGCAGCGTCACGCGCGGTGCCCAGGTCTTTGCGCCCCATTTAAACTGCAACCGCAGGTGATAGTCGCCGAGGTCGGCGCTGTTGACGAGGCTGCCCCACGTCTCGCCCTTTACCCATATCGCGGGAGCGCCATCGACGGATCGTACTGCGAAGTCGCCGCCTGTGTCTCGGCTGGTACCGATCGGCGACGTGCCAGGGTTCGATCGATACGTGATCGAGGGGTCGGCATAGCCGAGCCAGGGCGCCCAGCCCTTCAGGCTGCGCCCGTCGAACAACGCGGTCGGCTTGCCGGTCGGCACGGGTATGTCCGTCAGCGTCAGCCGCTGCGCTGCCTTTGCCGGTTCGCCCGCGATAGCCCGTGCCCGATCCTTCGACGTTTGCGCGGTCGCGGGGGCGGACACCACCAGAAGCGCCACCATTGCTCGATCAAACCACATATCCGTTCGCCCCTCAACCGTCGCCCGACCGGCGATCATTTCGATAGCCTAGCGCTTTACTGATACCAATTGAACGTCGGTCTGTGCACACTCGGGTCATCGTGGCGCTCGCCGCTATTCGGCCTGCTAAAACCATCGCCGGTGTTTGCTCGCGCGCTCCTGCCATTTGGGCTATCTACCGGGCAGGAGATTGCACGATGCACAAGATGTTGGCGCTGGTCGCACTACTGACGATGGCGCAGGCCGCGCCCAATCCGCATCTGCCCGCGGCGACGTACGACAGCGTCGCCCCCGTGATTCCCAAGGGCTTGCGGAACGCAGTGCTGATCGTTTCGAAGACCAATGGTTGGCGCCACATCGAGCATATCCCACACTCCAACAGCGTGCTTGCCGATATCGCGAAGAACTTGGGGCGGGCGAGCTATGCTACCGAGAATGCTGCGGTCTTCAACGACGAACAGTTGCGGCACTTCTCCGTCGTCGTGCTCAACAGCGCGAGCGGCGACTTCCTCACGCCCGATCAACGCGCTGCGTTCGCCCGCTTCGTGGCGCGCGGTGGCGGCGTCGTGGCGTTGCACGCCGCGGGCGACGATAGTCACACCGACGCCTGGTATAGCGACACGATCATCGGCACCAAGTTCGTCGGACATCCAGGCGGGAGCGACCAGTTTCAACCCGCACGGATCATCGTCGATCGACCGGACCATGCCGTCATGGCCGGCGTCAAATTGCCGTGGTCGCCGGTCGACGAATGGTATTCCTTCGACGCCAATCCAACGGCCCGCGGTATGACCGTGCTCGCGCGGATCGACGAGGCCAGCTACCGTCCTGGCGCCAAGCTGGCGATGGGTAGGCATCCCGTCATCTGGACCAACCCTGCGACAAAAGGCCGTGTCGTCTACTCCGCGCTAGGCCACTCAGCGGAGGCATACGACGATCCGAACTATCACCGCGTTCTGGTCAACGCGATCAGTTGGGCGGGGAAACTGAAAATGGACCGACGCTGACGCACCTGGAGGATGGTCTAGTCGGGATAGCGACGACCTGAAGAGCGAACCCAGAACGATCGCGACGCAAATCATTGTGCCGTACACGGCAATGGCTCGCGTTCGGCTCCGCAGCCGGCCATCCCAAGGCGGTTATTTTTTCCCAGACCTAGCGATCATTCGGCAAGGCGTTGGGCTAGGAAGTCGACGAACACACGGACTCGCGCGGGGGTTTGGCTGCCGCCGACGAAGACCGCATGAATGAGTTCGACGTCACCCGGATTAAAGTCTTCGAGGATCGGTACCAGGCGCCCAGCCGCGATGTCGTCGACGACGCTGAACGCGCCGACGCGCGCCACGCCGACGCCGGCAGCCGCAAGTTGGCCGAGCGTCTCGCCATTGTTCGCCTCGATATTCCCTCTTACCGACAGCACGATGTCCTCGCTGCCCCGGCGGAACGGCCAGATCGGCTCGGCACGGCGAAAGTTGAAGTTCAGACAGTTATGCGCGTGGAGGTCTTCGGGCGCGAGGGGTGTACCGTATCGTGCCAGATAGTCGGGGGCCGCGACGATCACGCGGCCGCTTTCGCCGAGCTTGCGCGCGGTCAGCAAACTATCGGCAAGCGCGCCGAACCGGATCGCGACGTCCGCCTGTCCGGCGGCGATGTCGACGATGCCATCACTCAACGCGATATCGATCAGGATGTGCGGGTACAGCCCGGCGAACTCACCGAGCAGCGGCACGATACAGAGCCGCCCGTGCGATAGCGCAGCGCTGATCCGCAACCGGCCGCGGGGGGCCCCCTGGTCGGCAAGCTGCCGTTCGGCATCGTCGAGGTCCGCGAGGATGCGCCGCGCGGTCTGGAGATAGGCTTGCCCCTCGGCCGTCGGCGTCAGCGCCCTGGTCGATCGCAACAGCAGGCGCACGCCGAGCCGCGCCTCGATCCGATCGATCGACCGCGCGACGGCGGACGGCGTCAGGCCCAGCATTCTTCCGGCAGCGGAGAAACTACCCTCGCGCATCACCGCCGCGAAGATCTCCAGCGCTCGTGCACGATCAGCGTCCATGCCTACCTTTGCGTCCATGTCAAAAGTCCTTCGCGGCATCACAGCCTTATCCGGTGCAGCAATATCCGCCATCTATGCCCCAAGACATGAATTAGGGAAGCGCGCATGGACTATCGGCAATTGGGATCTTCGGGACTACGCGTGCCGGCCTTGAGCTTCGGCACCGGCACCTTTGGGGGCACGGGGCCCCTGTTCGGCGCGTGGGGCCAGAGCGACGAGACCGAAGCGCGGCGGCTGGTCAATATCTGCCTGGAGGCAGGCGTCACGATGTTCGACACCGCCGACGTCTATTCCAACGGCGCATCCGAGACCGTGCTCGGCGCGGCGATCAAGGGGCGACGCGATGCGGTACTGATCTCGACCAAGACCGGTTTGCCGATGGGCGACGGGCCACAGGACTGGGGCGCGTCGCGCGCGCGGCTCATCCGCGCCGTAGAGGCCTCGCTGCGCCGGCTCGGGACCGATCATATCGACCTATTGCAGCTCCACGCGCTCGATGCTTCCACGCCTGCCGAGGAGGTGATGGGCACGCTCGACGGCCTGATTGCCGCGGGCAAGGTCCGGTATGCCGGGGTCTCCAACTATCCCGGCTGGCAGCTGATGAAGGCGCAAGCCATCGCCGACCGCAACGGCTGGCCGCGTCTCGTAGCGCACCAGGTCTATTATTCGCTGATCGGTCGCGCCTATGAGGCCGACCTGATGCCGCTCGGCGTCGATCAGGGTGTCGGCGCGCTGGTGTGGAGCCCGCTCGGCTGGGGCAGGCTGACGGGCAAGATCGGGCGCGATAGGCCGATCCCCGAGGGCAGCCGGCTGCACGATACCGAGCAGTTCGCGCCGCCGGTCGAGGCCGAGCATCTCTACCGCGTGATCGACGCACTGGAAGCCGTCGCCGCCGAGACGGGCAAGAGCGTGCCGCAGGTCGCGATCAACTGGCTGTTGCGCCGTCCGACCGTCGCGTCCGTCATCATCGGCGCGCGTAACGAAGCGCAGCTGCGCGACAATCTGGGTGCAGTCGGATGGGCATTGTCGCCCGATCAGGTCGCGGTGCTCGATGCGGCCAGCGCAGTACTGCCGCCCTACCCCCATACTCCTTATCATCAGCAGGAGGGCTTTGCCCGCCTGAACCCGCCACTGGTCTGAGGACGCACACGATGAAACTCAATCCAGGCTTGCTGGCGCTGGCGGTCGGCGCGTTCGGCATCGGCGTCACCGAGTTCGCGCCGATGGGGCTGCTGCCCGTCATTGCCGACGATCTCGGCGTGTCGATCCCGAGCGCCGGACTGCTCATTAGTGCCTACGCGCTCGGCGTCGTGATCGGCGCACCGCTGATGACGCTGACGACGGGGCGCGTCCCGCGGCGGACGCTGCTGATCCTGCTCGCCGGGATCTTCACGCTGGGTAACGTGTTGGCGGCGCTCTCGGGCAGCTACGGCATGCTGCTGGCGGCACGGATCCTGACCTCGTTCAATCATGGGGCCTTTTTCGGGGTCGGCTCCGTGGTGGCAGCCAGCCTCGTGCCGGCCGAGCGGCGCGCAGGCGCTGTGGCGGCGATGTTCATGGGCCTGACGATCGCAAATGTCGTCGGGGTGCCGCTCGCGACATGGGCAGGCGAACACCTCGGCTGGCGCTCGTCCTTCTGGGGCGTCTCTTTGCTGGGCGTTGTCACGATGGCGGCGCTCAGGCTGACGCTTCCCGCACTGCCGGCACCGTCCGATAGCAACGCGATGGCCGAGCTGCGCGTCCTCACGCGTGGTCCGGTTCTCGGCGCGCTCGGGCTGACCGCCGTCGGGGCGAGCGCCATGTTCACGGTGTTCACGTACATCACGCCGATCCTGCGCGACGCAACGCATGCCTCGCTCGGCTTCGTCACCGCGATGCTGGTGACCTATGGCGTCGGGCTGACGGTCGGCAATTGGCTGGGTGGGCGCTTCGCCGATCGCTCGGTCGACCGCACGCTGATCGTTACGCTGGCCTTGCTCGCACTGATCTTGATAGCCTTCGCAGTGCTGATGCCCTTCAAGGCGCCGACAGCCATCCTGATGTTCCTGTGGGGCGTTGCGAGCTTCGCCCTGGTCCCGCCGCTTCAGGTTCGTGTCATGCACGCGGCCGCCGATGCGCCCAACCTCGCTTCGGCAATGAATATCGGCGCCTTCAATCTTGGCAATGCGATCGGCGCAGCGGTGGGCGGCGGCGTGATCGCAGCTGGTCTGGGTTACCCCGCCGTGGCGCTGGCTGGTGCTGCGGCCTCGGTGCTCGGTTTGGTCGCGGTCATCGTGAGTGTGCGGAAGCAGGGAAATCGCGCCCAGCCGCAAATGACGGAGACGGTCGCGCCGGAAGCAGCCTAACCGCTCGGTCGATCGGATCGGCCACGACGCCTTCGGATCGATATCGCGGGTCGACGATTGTCTATCGATGACCATCGAAACCACAGACCGTCTGTCGTCAGGCGACGCGGCAAGCGAAATCGAGTTGAAGCTCGAAATAGACCAGGCGGCAATGGATCGCCTGACCACAGCCGAGATAATGAGGAACACCACGCCCAAGGTCATTCATCAAGTCTCGGCCTATTTCGATACGCCTAAACAAGATCTGCGCGCGGCAGGCGTATCGCTGCGTGTACGGACAGCCGGCGGCAAGCATGTCCAGACGATCAAGGTCAGCGGGGGGACGGCGGCTGGGTTGTTTGCCCGCCCGGAATGGGAGCATGAAGTCGCCGGCTTCGAGCCTGAGATAGAAACCGGATCGCCGATACACACGCTGATCGCAGGCAAAACGCTTGGCAAGGTCAGGCAGGCTTTCACCGTCACGATAACGCGCAAGCAGTGGGTCGTCGTGCATCACGGCGGGACGGTGGAACTCGTCGCAGATACGGGCGCCGTTTCTGCAAGCGACCGCGTCACGCCCGTCTCCGAACTCGAGCTGGAACTGAAGGGCGGCCAGCCAAGCGCGATATTCGCGTTAGCTCGCGAGCTGGGAGTCGACATTCCCATTCGCCTCGGCGTCCTGACGAAGGGGGAGCGAGGATATCGGCTGATCGACGCGGCGATTTCGGACGCGATCAAGGCCGAACGTTTGGATCTGGCGCCGGACACCACCACGGCTGAAGCTTTCGCGCAGATCGTCGGTACGTGCCTGCGCCACTTCCGCCTGAACGAGAACCTCCTGCGCAGCCATCCCGGAGCCGAGGCATTGCATCAGGCCCGGGTTGCCTTGCGGCGGCTGCGGTCTGCGCTGTCGATCTTCAAGCCGATCGTTGCCGACGACCGCTTTGCGCATTTCGCAAGTGAGCTCAAATGGCTGGCCGGGTCGCTTGGTGCGGCGCGAGACCTGGATGTACTGCGGCAAAGGGTTGGCGATGCTTCGCATCCAGCACTCCTGGCGGCGCACGAGGACGCCTATACGACTGCGCTAGCTGCGCTGGACTCCAAGCGGACGCGGGACCTGATGATCGACGTGGTCGAATGGACGGCGTTGGGCACGTGGCGCACTCAGCCGCTGGATCCGGAGAGCGTGCAAGCGCCTGCGGTTGCCTTTGCCAGCGAGGTATTGCGAAAATTACGTCGGCGCATCAAGCGACGCGGTCGCGATCTCGACCACCTCGACGACGAGCCGCGTCACCAAGTGCGGATCACTGCCAAAAAGCTGCGGTATGCGACTGGATTCTTCCAAAGCCTGTACCCTGACAAACGGTCGCGTCGGCGGTTCAAGGCGTTCACCAAACATCTGGAAGCCTTGCAGGACCATCTGGGCATCTTGAACGATCTGGCGACTGCCCCTGCATTGCTGGACCGTTTCGGTCTGGACCACGAAACGGCGTTGCCGGTCGCGGAGGGGGAGCCGATCTTGTCCGATGCGACCGACGCTTACGAGCGGCTCATGGGTTCGAAGCGGTTCTGGTAATCCGCTCCAGACAGGTACCGCGGCGCGACTTGGGCGGCGGGGATCGTTGAGCATTGCCGCGCAGCCATCGCGACCAAGCTCGCGGGTATCGACTCGACACGGCGGCATATACTGCGCTCGATGCGGAAATCCGCTCGGTGATGCCGTCCGGCAAGCTGATCGTGCCCGACGTCGTACAGGGTCGCTATCCGACGTTGCGTGACGCGGTGCTGGCGGACACGCGGGAAGCGCGTGCCAACGACACCGCCCGCGCGATACCGCGCTGGCGGATGGCGCGCAGTATATCTCGACCGACTATCTCTAGCCCGATCCGCGGCTGCCCGGCAGTTACCACGTCGCGCTCCCCCGGTGGTCTGATCGCGCGCTGCAATCACTTCCGCCCCCCAGGGGCTGCGGCGATCTCGTCAAGGGTGTAAAGTGATGCGGACGGTCGGTGCGGAACCACCCGAACACGGTCCCATTGGTTGGTCGGGAGTTTGGCATGATTGATCCACCGATCAGTGGCCTCCGATAGAGGCTAGCGATCAGAGAAATACGCTGACCGTTACGCTGATGGCGGCACGAGGGCTTTCCTGCCGAGCCTCATCATCTTGCCACCAAAAACGGCAACATATGTAATCGCCTGAGCACTTTAGCCGCTGCCTACGCAGACATCGGTGGACTTTGCTTATCGGTTGGCTAGCCACGCCCTCTGTTTTGAGAGGACGTAGTTATGGGCGAACGGGTCGGGATCGCAGTGATCGGGCTGAATGGCGCGGTGGCCACTACCGCAGCCGCGGGTATTGCGATGATTCGCGCGGGATCGAACGACCTGTCGGGCCTGCCGCTCGCGAGCCGCGACGTCGAGGGAATGGCCGCATACCGCGACCTCCATTTCGGCGGTTGGGATCTCAGCCATGACGACCTCGCGACCGCCGCGCTGAAGCATGGCGTGCTGACGGAGAGCGATCTTGCCAATGGTGCCGCAAGCCTGTCGGACATGCGGCCCTGGCCCGCGGTCGGGTCGACCGACTTTTGTGCCAATATCGACGGCGCCAACAAAATCGCCGCCCCCGGTCACCGTGCGGCGGTCAAGCACATCCAGGACGATCTTGCGCGCTTCAAGACCGAGCAGAATCTCGACCGGGTGGTGATGGTCAATCTCGCCTCGACCGAGCGCAAGGCCGATCTCGGGGCGGACGCGCTGACCAGCGTCGAGGGCTTCGAACGTGGCCTAGACGGCGACGATGCGGCGATCAGCCCGGCGATGCTCTACGCCTATGCCGCGATCGCCAGTGACACCCCTTATGCCAATTTCACGCCGTCGGTCGCCGCCGATGTCGCACCGCTAGCCGAGCTCGCCCGCCAGCGCGGCGTGCCGATCGCCGGCAAGGACGGCAAGACCGGCCAGACGTTGCTGAAGACCGTGATCGCGCCTGCGCTGCGCGACCGGGCGCTGCACGTCGATGGCTGGTTCTCGACCAACATCCTCGGCAATTCGGATGGCCTCGCGCTCGACGACCCAAAGAGTCTCGCCTCGAAGGTCGATACCAAGAAGTCGGTGCTCGACCAGATCCTCGGCTACCCGGTCGAGGATCACATCATCATGATCCATTATTACAAGCCGCGCGGCGACAACAAGGAAGCCTGGGACAACATCGACCTGACCGGCTTCCTCGGCCAGAAGATGCAGCTGAAGCTGAACTTCCTGTGCAAGGATTCGGTGCTGGCGGCCCCGCTCGCGATCGAGATCGCGCGGTGCCTGGCGTTGGCTCAGACGCGTGGCGAAGGCGGCGTGCAGGATCAGATGGGTATTTTCTTCAAGATGCCGCAGACCGCCGATGGCGGCGAGCCGATTCACGCGTTCGGCGAGCAGCAGCTGATCCTCGACACGTGGCTCGATCGCCGATGACGTTTCGCGCGGCGCATCTGCCGCTGTTGCGCGAGCTTGGCGACCTGAAGCGGATCCGGTCAGCGGATCGCGACGGGTCGATCGCGGAACGGCTGTTCGCGCGCGGCTGGGCGGCGCTGGCGGCGGGCGATGCACCGGTGGCGGTGATGCGTCGGACGGTCGCCGCTGCACTCGCGGCGGCACGGCTGGGCGATCTCGACCGCGTCACGCTGGCCGAGCTTGGGCTGTCCGATGCCGAGGCGTGTGCGGTGCTCGAACGCGGGTTCGACGAGGTGTCGGTGCAGATCGACTTGGCGCTGGCGGCCGACCTGCGCGGAGCGTTGGCCGAGGGCGCACCGGCGGCCGGACCGGTGCCGCGGTTCGTTGCGCAGCTTGCCGGCCAGCCGCGCGCGGGTGTCACCTGTCCGGGCCGGCCTCGCCTGCTGCTCCAGCCGCCCGAGAACCATGCCGAGCATTGCCTGATCGTCGCGGTGTACGGCGTGCTCGCCGCGCCCTCGTACGGCGCGGATCCGGCGGAGGTGTTCCTCGCGTCGATGGCGCATCATTTCCACAATGCGGCGATGCCCGATGCGGGGTTCACCGGCGAGGTTCTGCTCGGCGACCTGCTCGACCGCGTGATCGACGGTGCGCGCGAACAGGCGATGGCGATGCTCGATCCGGCGGTGGCAGCGCAGGTCCGCGCGGCGATCGCGCCGATCGCCGGCGACGCGACTCCGGCGGCGCGCGCGTTCCATGCCGCCGACGTGCTCGACCGGGTGCTGGAGATCGAACAGCACACGCGCGCTGCCTCCGCGACGATGGACACGGTCCTCCACACCTACGAACTCGTCCATGCGGGTCCCGTGAAGGATTTCCACGACCGCGTTCTGGCGGATTTCGGCCTGTTGTGACCTACCGCTCGCCCGTCACCGGACGGCCGCTCGTCGCGGATACGCCGCATTCGCTGGCCGCACCTGGCGAGCGCTGGCCGGTGGTCGACGGCATCCCGTATCTGCGGACCGACAGCGAGGGGCTGGTGGCGGTGGCGCTTGACCATCTCGATGCGGACTGTCCGGACGACGCGCTGGTTGCGTTGCTGACCGACCAGGATGCGTGGTGGACCGGCCCGGCGACCGATCTTCGCGAGCTGAAACGCCTCGTCCGCGAGCGCGACACGCTGTCGTTGCGCGCGGCGATGGCGTTGCTGCGGATGGGACCGGTGGCGGATTATTTCGCGCATCGCTGGAGCGACCCGACGTACCTCGCCGGGCTCGCTCTAGTCGAGGCGCACTGGCGGCAGCCGGATACCGCGTTCGAGCTGGCCTGCGGGATCGGGCATTATTTGCGCGAACTGTCCGCACGCGGCGTTGCGTGCGTCGGCGCGGACGTCGTGTTCTCGAAATGCTGGCTGGCAAAGCACTGGGTCGCGCCCGAGGCCGACTATGTCGTGTTCGACGCCGCAGCGCGCTGGCCGGTCGAGACGCAGCGCTTCGATCTCGTCGCGTGCCACGACGCCTTCTACTTCCTGCCCGATCAGCCACGGGTCGCCGAGCTGCTGCGCGCGGCTGTCACGCCCGGTGGCGTGCTAGCGGTCAGCCACCTCCACAATGCAGCGGTCGCCGGCGGTGCGATGGGACCGGCGCGCGCCGGGGCCGAATGGGCTGCGCTGTTCCCCGATGCGACCGCTTATGACGAGCGTGAGCTACGCCGCGCGCTGCTCGCGGCCGATGCGCCTGCCTCGACCCGGTGGTCCGACGATCCCGCTATCGAGGCATGGTCGATCGTCGAGGCGGATGGTGGCGCGGCGCGTGCCCTTACCGGCGGACTGGCAATGCCTCTCGCCGATGCGGTGCTAAGGCCGAATCCGTTGCTCGACGGCGGTACCCCGCGCTGGCCATCCGATCGCTACCGCGCGGAATATGCCGATACGTGCACATGGCTGTCGGACGACGGCGACGACGCACGGAGCCGCCGCGTGCTCGACCTGCCGGCGCGGTGGTGAGCATGCGCTGGGGGATCGTCGGCTTCGGCTGGGTCGCGCGAGATTACATGGCGCCGGGGATCGCGGCATCGGGAGGGACCGTGGTCGCGATCGCCGACCCGTCGCCGATGGCGCAGGCCAGCGCGATGTCGGGTGGCATCCTCGCCTACAATACCGCCGAAGCGATGCTGGCCGATGCCGCGCTCGACTGCATCTACGTCGCCACGCCCAACAATCTTCATGCCGATCCGGTGCGGGCCGCCGTCGCGGCGGGCGTGCCGGTGCTGTGCGAAAAGCCGATCGCCGCGACGCTCGCCGACGCGGAGGCGATCGGCGCGGCAGTCACGGGACATCTCTACGGCACCGCGTTCGACCAGCGTCATCACCCCGCGCACCGGGCGATGGCGCAGGCGATCCGCGACGGGGCGATAGGACGGCCGATCGCTGTGCGGATCGTCTATGCCTGCTGGGTCGACCCAAGCTGGTCGCCGTCCGCCATCGGCGATGGCTGCAACTGGCGCGCCGATCCGGCAGCGGCGGGCGGCGGCGCGGTCATCGATCTCGCGCTGCACGGCCTTGACCTTGCGGCGATGCTCGTCGACGAACCGCTCGACCGCCTGCATATCGACCTGCAACGGCGCATCCACGACTATCCGGTCGACGATGGCGGCATCCTGTCGGGACGCACCGCAGGCGGCGTGCTGGTCCAGAGCCACGTCGCCTATAACTGCCCCGAAGTGTTGCCCCGCCGCCGGCTGGAGATCCTCGGCGAGGACGGCCTGCTGATCGCGACCGACACGATGGGCCAGACCGAAGGCGGCACCGTGATCCGCCGTTGCGCGCGCACGGGGGAGGAAACCGCCCTGCCCTTCGACGCCGCGCTGTCGCCGTTCGCCGCACAGGCCGCCGCGTTCGCCGCCGCGGTCCGCGGCGAGGCGCATGATTTTTCGATTCACAGGGACCTGTCGCTGATGCGCCTTTTCGACGCCGCCTATACCGAGGCGCGATCATGCCTTTGAGCTGGTATGCCTGCGCGCATTGCGGCTTCTGGCAGCGCCATTTCGCGCCCGCCGATTGCCCGGTATGCAATGATACGCGCAACGACCTGCCCGAGGATGGCTGGTGTTTCCTTCCTGAGAGCGACGTCGCCGCGAGCCACGACGGCAGCTGGCGACAGGTGGCCGACGATCTCTGGGCGTTCACCACCACGCCGCACCTTGGGCTCGGTGGCACCGGCTGGCTGATCGTGCGCGAGGGCGGCAACATCGCGTTCGAAGCCGCGCCCTATTACTCGCCGGCGATGCTCGCACAGATCGCGCGGCTCGGCGGGATCCGCTATCTCGCGGCCAGCCATGCGCATAGCTATGGCGCGCTGTTCCAGCTCCAGCGCGAGTGCGCGCCTGCGATGCTCGCGATCCACAAGGATGACCTCGGCATGACCAAGGCGTTCCGCGTCACGACGCCCTATGACGACGTGCTGGAGATCGCACCGGGTTACACGCTGCATCATGTCGGCGGGCATTACGAGGGACAGGCGGCACTCCACGACGCGGTCGGCCGCCGCCTGTTCTGTGGCGACATGTTCAAGATCGACCAGGACGAAGCAGGCATCAGCCAAGCGATTTCGAGCCACAAGGCGTTCCACAAGGACATCCCGCTGACGCATGGCGAGATCCGCCAGTATCGAGACGTGATCGCTCCGTTGGCGTTCGACGCCGTCCTGACCCCGTTCGAATATGCCCCCGAAGTCGGCCGGGACGTCGCCGTGGCGGTGCTGGACGAGGCGCTGTCCCGCGCGCCGGGCGTGAAGAGGATCCCGCTATGACACGCAGCATTACCGGCCTCCCCGAGCAACTCGGCGCGGCCTGCCATATGTATCTCGATGCATTTCCCGCGGGCGATATCGTCGCATTCCCGATCGACGGCATCGACCGCGTGGGCATACCCGTCTGGGTGGTCGCGCTGTTCCCGGAGACCGCCGACCTCGACGGCATCATGCCGTACGGCGTCGGCTATGGCGCGACCGACGAGGCCGCGATCCTGGGCGCACTGGGCGAGATCGCCGAAATGGTCTGGCCGACGCTCACCTTGTCGGCGCGCGGCAAGACGCAGGGCAGCTATGCCGACCTCGTCCGCGAACGCGGCGTGCGCGGCATCGCCGATCCGCTGACGCTATGCCTGCCTGCCGGTTCGCCGGTCGGCCGCGACACGCCGCTCGACTGGGTCGAGGCCCGGCGGTGGGCGGACGGGTCCAGCGTCCTCGTGCCGATCGACCTCGCCGCCTATTCGGCCAAGGAACTCGACCCCGGCTATGTCCCGTTCACGACGATCATCTCGAACGGGATGGGCGCAGGGCCGGACCTAGACTGGGCGATCGGCCACGGGCTGTGCGAAATCCTCCAGCGCGACGGCAACGGGCTGCTGTTCCGCGCGCTCGACCGCGGCGTCGCGATCGACCTGCCGGAAAGCCTGCCCGGCGAGATCGGCGACTTGATCAACCGGTTCGCCGCGGCCGGCATCCGCGTGATCCCCAAATTCGCGACCGACGAATTCGGGATGGCCAACGTCTATTGCGTCGGCGTCGATGCGCACGAGCCCGCCGTGCCGATCATGGCGACGGCGTGCGGCGAGGCCGCGCATCCCGACGCGGCGCAGGCATTGACGAAGGCAATCGCGGAATACGCCGCCAGTCGTGCACGGAAAGCGTTCGCACACGGCCCGATGGCGCTCGCCGAGACGATCGCTCCACGCGGCTATATCGACCGGTTCATGGCGCAAGCCGGCGGTGCCGCGAAATCGAGCGACGGTCGCGCGTTCTCCGAGATGCGGCGCTGGACCGATGTCGATGCCGCGACGCTGCGCGCATGGCTGGCCGACACGATGCTGGCCGAGCGCAGCCGCCGCGCCTTCGCCGGTCTGCCGCGCGCCGACGTACCTGACGCACGCGCTCGCGGGCGGCTGGCGAGGGAAGCAGTCGAGGCAGCCGGGTTCGACATCCTCTACGTCGACATGTCCCCCGCGGATGCGAGTGTCGCGGTCGTCAAGGTGATCGTGCCCGGCATGGAGGTCGAGACGATGAGCTATTACCGGATCGGCGAGCGCAACGTCGCCAAGCTGGTCGCGCTCGACAGCCCGCTGGTCAGCTTCGGTGGCGAGGCAAGTGCGACGCGCCGGCCCGTCCGCTTGACCGAGGAAGCCCTGACCCGGCTGGGCGGCCAGCCCTTTTTCGATACCGCGCTGGCCGACGCGATCGTCGGACGGCTCTATCCGCTCTACCGCGAGCCTGAAGCGCATCACGTCGCGTGGTCAGAACAGAGCCTTGAAACTGAGTCGGCACGATGACGCTGCGATTTGCTTATAATACGAACGGTGCGGCCAACCACCGGCTCGATGACGCGCTGCACCTGATTGCGGATGCGGGGTATGACGGCGTCGCGCTGACGCTGGATCATCACCACCTCGATCCCTTTGCTGACGATTGGGCACGCGAGGCGGAGCGTGTCGGCGCGCTGCTGCGGTCGCTCGGGCTGGGGTCGGTGATCGAGACCGGCGCGCGCTACCTGCTCAACCCGCACGACAAGCATGAGCCGACTTTGGTCACCGCCGACCCCGCGGGCCGGGACCGGCGCGTCGCATTCCTCGCCCGTGCACTGGAAATTGCCGCGATCCTGAACGCGGAGACTGTGTCGTTCTGGGCGGGTGTGCCGAAGCCCGACGTGCGCCACGCGGATGCACTCGACTGGCTCGACGCGGGGCTGGGCAAGGTCGTCGAGCACGCGGCGCGCACGGGCATCCCCGTCAGCCTGGAGCCCGAGCCCGGCATGCTGATCGAGACCGTTGCGGATTACGCGCGACTCGCTATCCGGCACCCAGATCTTCGGCTCGCACTCGACACCGGCCATTGCCTCGTCACGCAGGATATCGCGCCCGACGCTGCGGTGCACGCCTATGCCGACCGCCTCGGCACGGTCGCGGTCGAGGACATGCGTCGCGGCGATCACACGCATCTCCCCTTCGGTCAGGGCGACATGGACATTCCCGCCATCCTCGCCGCGCTTGAGTCGATCGGTTTCGACAAGCTGGTGTGCGTCGAACTGTCGCGTGAAAGCCCGCGCGCGCATCAGGCCATTCCTGAATCGATCGCTTATCTTCGGGCGGCCATGTCCTGATGCGGATATGCTTCGTCTCGCGTCGCTTTTTCCCTGCGATATCGGGTATGTCGATCTACGCGATCAACCTGTTGCGTCAGCTCGTCGCGGGGGGCAACGACGTGACGATGATCAGCCAATATTACGGCGATCCCGCACGCGCCCGCGTCTATGGCGGCGGTCCCCCGCCCCAGGTGCCGGGCGTTCGCGTCGTCGGCCTCGAAGCGCTGGGCGAACAGGATGGCGGCGATTTCGAACGCGATATCGACGCTTTGGTCGAGGCCATCGCGCATGACCATGCGGTGCATCCATTCGACATGCTCCACGCGCAATATGGCTATCCGACCGGCTGGGCGACGATGATCGCAGCCCGGCGCCTCGGCCTGCCCTGCGTCGTGTCGATCCAGGGCGGTGACGGGCATTGGGTCGGCTCGTGCTGCGAGACGCACCGGCTCGCGATGGTGCGCGTGCTCGACCATGCGGGCGCGCTGTTGATCGGCGGCAACAGTTTCGCGAGCGAAGTCCACGACCGACTCGGCACCCCGCTCGACCGGTTCACGATCGTTCCGGGGGCGGTCGATACCGACCATTTTACGCCGGCATCGAAAGCCGCGCCCGAAGGTCCGGTCCGCCTGCTCTACCATGGCCGCGTCGACCGCCGCAAAGGCGTGCTCGACTTCCTTGAGGCGCTGCCGGACGTAAGGGGGGATTGGCACGCGACCATCTCGGGGATCGGTCCGGACGTCGAACCCGCGCAGGCGCTTGCGGTCGAACTCGAACTTACGGACCGCGTGACGTTCAGCGGCTATGCCGACTATGACTCTGTCCCCGAACTGTACCGCGCGCACGACGTGTTCGTGTCGCCAACCTATGCCGAGGGGTTTTCGAACACCATCCTCGAGGCGATGGCATGCGGGCTGGCCGTCGTCTCGTGCCATGCCGTGGGTGTCGTCGACTGCGTGCGCGACGACGAGAATGGCCTGCTGACCGATACCGGCGATGTGCCAGCGCTGGCTGCCTCGCTGACCCGCATTGTCACCGATACGAGCCTGCGCGCGCACCTGGCCACGGCGGCGCTCGAAGAATGCCGCCGGGTGTATAGCTGGGACGCTGTCGGACAGCAGATCGTCGGGATCTACCGCGACCTGCGTGGCCGTCCGCAGACCGCCTTCGATACCGACCTGCCGATGACGCCCTGCCGCTTCCGCAGCGAGCCGCACCTGCTGTGAGCGATCGATGAAGCTGCTCGCGATATCGCCGCATCTGGACGATGCCGCTTTCTCCGCCGGCGGGCTGCTGGGGTCGCGCGTCGACCAGGGCTGGGACGTCACCGTCGCAACCTGCTTCACCGGCAACGTCGCGCAGCCGACCGGGTTCGCTCTCGCGTGCCAGCTCGACAAGGGCCTGGGCGCCGACGTCGACTACATGGCGCTGCGCCGTGCCGAGGATGTCGCAGCGTGCCAGGCACTTGGGGCGAGCGCGATCCACCTCCCATTTCTGGAAGCGCCGCATCGCGGTTACGCCTCGGCAAAGATGTTGTTCGAGGCACGGCTGCCCGATGATCGAATCATAGGCGATGTCGCGACCGCGCTGGCCGATCTTTTCGCGGCGGAACGGCCGGATCTGGTGCTTGGGCCGTTATGCCTCGGCAACCATGTCGACCATCACGTCGTTCTGGATGCGATACGGCGATCCTGTGCCGATCATACAGTATTGCTGTGGGAAGACTGGCCTTATGCCGATCGTGAAGACCGGGTTGCCGCCATGCCGGCGTTGACCGAACGCCTTACCCCCGAAACGCGGGCGCGGCGTATTGCCGCCTGTTCCGCATACGGGTCGCAACTGGGCTTCCAGTTCGGCGGCGTCGACGCGATGACCGAGCGGACCGCGAGGATCGTCGAGGAACGTTTCTACCCGCTTCACACGCACTGAGCGACCGGCCACCGCCGCCCCGCGTCCCCCTATTCCAAGCAGAGCCATCGCCATGACCGAAGTTTCCGTCGTCACCCTGGGCAAGGGGCGTCCCGACCACCTCGTCAACGTCGTCCGCGGCCTGATACGCCAGACGCTGATGCCGGCCGAACTGATCGTCGCGGTAATGCAGGACGATCTGTACGACCTGCCGGCGGCGCCCTTTCCCATCCGCCAGATGCAGGTCGTCGCCGACGCCTTGCCGCTCGCCTCGGCGCGTAACGCTGCGGCGCGCACGGCGATCGGCGACGTCATCGTGTTTCTCGACATGGACTGCATCCCGACGCCCACGCTGCTTTCCGATTATGCCGGATTCCTCGACACGTTCGACGGGTTGCTGATGGGTGAAGTCCTGTACCTGCCGGGCGGCGCGACCGACGGCGACTGGCAGTACGACCGGTTCGCCGAGATCGCGGTGAAGCATTCGGACCGCCGCGGCCCACCGCCGCAGGGCATCGAGATCTGCACCGACTATCGCTGTTTCTGGTCGCTCAACTTCGCCATGCGAAGGACGACGTTCCTCGACTTGGGCGGCTTCGACGAACGCTATGTCGGCTATGGCGGCGAGGATACCGATTTCGGCAAGGCTCTCGACGAGGCCGGCGTGGCGATCGCGTGGATCAAGGGCGGTCTGGCCTATCACCAATATCATCCGCACCACATGCCGCCGGTGCACCATCTCGACAGCGTGGTGCGCAATGCCGAGCTGTTCGAAACCAAGTGGGGCTATCGGACGATGGGCCACTGGCTCCAGGCATTCCGCCTGATGGGCCTGATCGACCCGACCCCGGGTCGGCCGATCCGCATCCTGCGACGCCCCGACGCCGCCGATCTTGCGCTGACCGGACAGCAAAGCCATCAGCCCTATGCCAATACCGCGACCGTCATCCGTCTCCTGGAAGATCGGCTGGCGGCGACCGAGAGAGCAGCGGCGGCCGAATGAGAGCCCGATGAGGATCGCCGTTCTCTGCCATGTCCGCCAGCCGATCGCCCAGCCATTTGCCGGCGGGATGGAATCGCAATGCTGGCATCTGGCGGCGGGGCTACAGGCTCGCGGACACGATGTCGTGTTGTTCGCCTCGGGCGATAGCGACCCGCGGTTCGCGATCGATGCCGTGATCCCCGAAGCTTACGACCGCACTTTTCCGGACGCCGAACATCGCGGCCATCCACCGCTGATCGCGCATCTCGACGAAGGCTATGCCGCCGCTTGCGATCGGATCGCCGCCGGTGGCTTCGACGTGGCACACAATAACAGTCTGCATCGCTTTCCGCTCGAGCCCGCGCGGACCGCAAGGGTGCCGACGGTCACGTCGCTGCACGTCCCGCCCTATGATGCGCTCCGTTGGTTCGTGCACGCCAGCGCAGCGCCGACCCACCACCTTACCACGACTTCTGCGCACCAGCTTGCCGCCTGGTGGCCGGACGGACCGCCACGCGAAGCTTCGGTATTGCATAACGGCATTGACCCAGACGCATGGCCCTTCGTCGGACGAGGCGACGGCAGTGCGGTCTGGTGCGGAAGGATGACGCCGGACAAGGCGCCGCATCTGGCAGCGCAAGCCGCCCGGATCGCCGGCGTCCCGCTGACCCTGTTCGGACCGATCGAGGATCGCGACTATTGGGACGCCGACGTCGCGCCGCTGATCGACGGTAGCATCCGATATGGCGGCCATCTGGATGCCGCGGCGTTGGCACGGGAAATGGGCCGCGCCTCTGTGTTCGTCTTCACGCCATGCTGGGACGAGCCGTTCGGACTGGTCGCGATCGAGGCGATGGCGTGCGGCCTGCCGGTGGCGGCGTTCGATCGCGGCGCCTTGCGGGAGATCATCGGCGAGACAGGATGTTTCGCACCGGCCGGCGACGTTCCAGCCCTTGCCCGCGCTATCATCGACGCTGTCCAACGCCCCCGCGAACCGCAGCGTGATCGTGTCGAGACCGCGTTCACGCGTGATCGCTGGCTCGACCGATGCGAAGGCCTCTACCGCGATGTCATCGGCCACGGATTGGGACAGCGTGCATGACGGCCAGTAATTACTTGGCGGCACAGCAGATCATTCTGGCTGCATGTTATCGGACGCACGTAGCGCCCGGTTCGCGTTACGCGCTGGTCGACTTTCCGGATCACGCGAACGTCGGCGACAGTGCGATCTGGCTCGGCGAGCTTGCCTTGCTACGGCAGGTAACCGGGCGCGATCCGTGCTATGTTTCGACCTGGCACGATTTCGAGATCGATGCCTTTCGCGACGCCTGCCCCGACGGCATCCTGTTTTTACATGGCGGCGGAAACCTCGGCGACATCTGGCCGCATCACCAGCGGTTTCGCGAGCATATCCTTGCAACGGTCCGCGATCGACCGGTCGTGCAGCTCCCCCAGTCGATACATTTTCGCGTACCTGCGCAGGTTGACCGGTTCGCCGCGCTCGTCGCCGACCATCCGGACTTCGTCCTGTATGTCCGCGATACGCGCAGCTTGGACTTCGCCCGGAAGCATTTGTCATGCCCATCGCACCTCGCTCCGGACTCTGCGTATGCACTGGGCGAACGATCGGCAGGCGCGCTACAGTGCGACCTGCTGATGCTGATGCGCACCGACGACGAGCGGCAGGGCTATGCCATGCCATCGACGACCCAAGCGATCGTCGCAGATTGGCTGGAGGACGATCCAGACTTACCGGTCGGCGTCGACGCCAGAGCACGCGAGGCTCAAGCCGTTGCACGCGTCGATCGTGGGCTGCGGTTGCTCGCACAAGGCCGGGTCGTCGTAACGGACCGACTGCATGGGCACATACTTTCAGACCTGTTGGGTATTCCGCATGTCGTACTGGACAATGAGTACGGCAAGATCGCCAAGTATCTGGACGCCTGGTCCTCCCCCAAGGGGATCGTGACGAAGGCTGCGACGATGGAGGAAGCCCTGAGTCTTGCCGACGGGCTTCTTTCCGCAAGATGACTACCGCCATCGACGTCAGCCTGCTGATCTGTACGCGTGACCGTGCCGGCTCGCTCACGGCGACGCTCGATTCTGTCAGGCGGGCGGTTGCGTACGCGGCCGGTATGACGGTGGAAGTCGTGCTCGTCGACAATGGCTCCGTCGACGATACGCCGCAACGACTGGTGGGGTGGCAAGGCATGCAGGCGTTCCCGGTCCATCTGGTCCGAGAGCCGCGGCCGGGGCTTGCGTGTGCCCGCAATACGGGGCTTGGACTGTGTCGGGGCCGCATCATCGCCATGACGGATGACGATTGCGTCCTCCATGCCGACTATTTCGCAGCCCTTCATGCGGCGTTCGAAAGTGTCGGCGGACCGACGATCATCGGCGGCCGTATTCTTCTCGGCAACCCCGCCGATCTTCCCGTCACCATCAAGCTCGAAGACCATGACATGGTCGCCCCATCGGGCGGATTCCTGGGTGGTTTCGTCATGGGGGCGAACCTCGCGTTCACCGCCGATGTCGTGACGTTGACGGGACTGTTCGACGAACGGTTCGGAGCTGGAGCTCCGTTCGTGGCGGCCGAAGATACCGATTTTCTGTTCCGTGCCGCAGGTTCGGGTGTCGCGGTGCTCTACAACCCGCGGATCGTCGTCGATCACCATCACGGGCGTCGTGATACGGTGGAGGAAACCCGATTGCTGGCGGGCTACAGCTTTGGTGACGGCGCCCTGTACGCCAAGTATCTGTTTTCCGACCGGCGCGCGCTGTTCGCCATCGCCGCAGATATTTTCGACGTTCACCTGGACGTGATACGGCCCGTCACCACGCACGTGGGCATCAAGCATTTCTACTGGTTCCGCCTCCGCCACAAAGCGAGGGGCTTTGCCGCCTACTGGTGGTCGAACCTGCGCCGGTACCGGTCACCAGCGATGCGCTAACGCGCGGCTAGTGCTGTCCCGAACTGCTGTTATTTCCTTCGCAATACACCATATTTGGGCGATGGGCGGACGTGTGAAGCGACTGGCGGGGCTTGAGCAGGCCATGGCGCGGGCAATCGCCACCGAAGACGCCAGAAAATGCGGGCTATGCGAGCGAACCCTGGGTCGAAAGGTGGAATGGCACCACCGGATTCCGAAAAGCCGCGGCGGTACCGAGGTCATACCCGTTCACCCGATCTGCCACCGTATCATCCACGCCAGCGTGTCCAATCAGGATCTCGCCACGACATTCGCGGATTTAGATGCCCTGAAAGCACGCCCGGACATTGGTCGCTTCCTGCGCTGGATCGCAGACAAACCTCCCGACTTTCACGCCCCCACCCGCCTTCCCGATGCGCGATAGAAACGTCGGTTTCAACGATAGTCCCGCGACCCATTATGGGTAGGAGTGCGGGACGGAGTTGACGAGTTCACTTCGTTCCCCCATGTGCCGCGGCACGGCGATGGATTTCCGCCGGGCATTTCGCCGAACCGCTCTGACAAGAGCTGATGATTCCTACTTGGCGCCGCAAGGCAGCAAGGAGGAAACGTGCGCGCTACCTTTCGTAATCTCTTCGATGGTCTGAACGTTGCAGCGTTCGCCCGTAACCGTCACGCCCATGCCGTATCCGTGGTGCACTGGGCGCTGATCCTGGTGCCGATGGCAGCACTTGTCGGGACGCTGTGTGCGGCATTTCTCTGGAGCCTCGATGCCGCCACGCGACTGCGCTTCGCGTTGCCCTGGCTGCTCTACCTGCTGCCGCTGGGTGGTTTCGTAGTCGGTCTGCTCTACCATCTGGCGGGTCGCTCGGTGGAGGGCGGCAACAACCTCATCGTCGAGCAGATACATGAACCGGGAGCCGGGGTGCCGTTGCGCATGGCACCACTGATCTTCTTCGGCACGGTGGTGACGCATCTGTTCGGCGGTTCGGCCGGACGTGAGGGCACCGCCGTCCAGTTGGGCGGGAGCCTCGCCAGTGGCTTCGGCCGCGCGCTCAAGCTCGACGCGGACGGCACCCGCATCCTGCTGATGGGAGGTATCGCGGCCGGGTTCGGCGCGGTGTTCGGTACACCGATCGCGGGGGCCGTGTTCGCGCTGGAAGTGCTGGCGATCGGGCGCGTCGAGTATCGCGCGCTGGTGCCGTGCCTGGCCGCCGCGCTGGTCGGGGATTGGACGTGTCTTGCCTGGGGCATCCATCACGGCGTCTACCGGGTTGATGCACTCGTGCCGGTCGATGCGCTGCTCGTCGTCAAGGCCGGCATTGCCGGCGTTGCATTCGGGTTGGCAGGTCTCGCCTTTGCCGAAGCCAACCACGCGCTGGGCGGATGGCTCAAGCGGGTCGTTCCTTATGGCCCGCTAAGACCTGTGATCGGCGGGGGCGCGGTCATCGCGCTCGTCTATTTGTTCGGCACGCGCGACTATCTTGGTCTCGGCACGCTCGCGGCGACGCCGGGCGGACTTACCATCGACAGCTTCTTCGGGCCGGACACGCATCCGTGGAGTTGGGCGCTGAAGCTGCTGTTCACCGTCGTGACCCTCAGCGCCGGCTTCAAAGGCGGCGAGGTCACACCATTGTTCTTCATCGGCGCGGCGCTCGGCAACGCGCTCGCCCCGATGTTCGGCGTCCCGACCGACGTGTTCGCCGCGATCGGGTTTGTCGCACTATTCGCGGGCGCGGCGAACACGCCGCTCGCCTGCACGTTCATGGGCATCGAACTGTTCGGCGCTACCTATGCGGTGCCGATCGCGGTGGCCTGCTTCGTCGCTTACCTATGCTCGGGACACAACGGCATCTACCTGTCGCAGCGGCTCGCCGTGCCCAAGGTGCCGGCGAACGGCTTGACCCCCAATGGGACTTTACGTGAGGCACGCGCGCACCGTGCAACCCGCAGGCCGCACCCCTGATCTGCCAATCCTAACGACAGCCGGTCGACCGATATGGGGGCAAACAGACCTGATGCCGCGTATTTGCTCGTCTTCGATTTGCGGATGTTAGCATAGCTCGGCGCGGCAACGCGTGGATGACATTCTTGCGATTTCAGCCCCCGTTTGGTCGGGATGATGACCGCGCCGATCCCGCTCGGCATTTGATGCCCATCCATCCCCCGGGAAGTGAGGCGACCGTACTCGGGATCCCGGCCGGCAGCTGGTGCGACGCCCCACGGTCCCTAAACACATTCGACAATTTCGTGCCTCCGCAAAGGATCAACGCCTGCAACTCCCGTTCAACGGAACCGTATCGGCCCCACTTCATTACCCTTACAATTGCTTCGGGGGAACATGATGCGACCGGCACTCTATGCGATCATTACAACGCTGACTCTGGCTGCGACGGTCACCCCGGCGTCTTCGCAAGTGTACGTCGACCTCTTCACTGGACGCTCGATGCCCGAGAACACCGCCGCCACGCTCCGGGCCGACGAAGCGCGGGTCAACGACACCGTCATTCCCGCCCAGCTCCGGATCGACATCGACAGGCTACGGCCGACCAATTCGACAATCTTCGGTGCACGGCTTGGCTATTGGTCGGGCGCGGTCGGTATCGCGGTGGATGCCTCGACACTCGATCCCGACGTCAAGCGCCAGACGATACGCGCGACGGGTAACCTGCGGTTCGACGACGACGTCTTCGGTGAGCGCGTGGTGATCGATCCCGGGCGGTCGGTCGCCGTCGACATCCCGCGCGTAACGGTACCAACTACCGCCACCTTCGCTGCGCTCGCGATGTTGCGCCTGCCACCGACCCCCGGCACGCGCGTTACGCCCTACGCCTTTGCCGGCCCGGTTTATCTGGTCACCGATTCCGACATCAGCGGCGACTGGGGCCTACGCGCCGGTGCAGGGCTGAAACTGCCGCTGTCGCGCGCCGTGTCGCTGTTCGGCGAGTATCGCTACACCAACGTCTCTGCGAGCGCGGTCGCCGGCAGGATCGGTGGCGACGTGATGGGGATCCGTGGCACCACCGGCGACATCCGCGTCGACCTCGACGTCCGCAACCACAGCGCGGTCGGCGGCATCGGCTTCACGTTCTAGCCAAGGGCAGCGCGAGCGCGGGCGGGATAGCAATCGGTAGAGTGCTTCAAGGCTACCAGCTATTCGCTGTCTGGCGGCAACCGCGCTGCCGTTCTCCGCGTCGTCCATCAGTGCATTCCATCTCCCGCCGCTCGTTCATCCGGATCAAGCGGGATCGTCATCGAGCGTAGCGACTCCCATCAGTGGGTGCATTACGAAGGTCCAGCCGTCCCCGCCCACAATCATGAGGCGCAGCGATTGGCGATCTGCGGTGCCAAGCAGCGATGCCGCTCCCGACGAAGCAGGCAACGTGACCGTCCTGCCATCCTGGAGAATGCCTGTTGCCCAGCCACGCCGTCCATTGCGGATCTCGTTGGCAAGGCGCTCCAGTGCCGTCTCGAGCGCTGTTCGCGCACGAGATCCTGTCACCCATGCGTAGCCAGCCGGCCCCAATTCAGGCGGTGCTACTAATGGCTGGCTCGGGACTGGAGACGGCTGTTTGACGACACGGCGGGATACCTCCTTTTTTTGATCGAGAGGACGCACGCCCTCCATACTCATCATGCGCGCAAACTCGTCCATCGCTGTTCCCTCCGTGGCAGCGCCTGGAGCGCATGGGTTCGACCACTGGTTCCTAAACTCATGGAAGGATAGCCCAACCACCGCTGGGAGGGCGGGCAGCCTTCCCGACTTTCGGCGCTCGTTCAGGTTGGAGCTGGAGAGATACAAAGGCGCCGTTCGGCGACTTGCCCCACGACGAAACTCCCGTAAGCTCCGGCCTTCTGACGTATTGTCGGCGCCTGATGAACCCCCGCATCAGGCGACCTGACGATAGAGACAAAGGAATGCGAATGCGCGCCGGTGCCTGCCTGATTGCCCTGCTCCTCACCACCACCGCTTCCGCTCAGACGCCCGGCGGCAGCGCTTATCACCGCGCGCCCGATGCGATCGCCAAGGCACTGGAGACGCCGCCTACCCCCGGCGTTGCCGTCAGCCCCGATCACAGCACGCTCGCCATCCTGGGGCGTGAGAATTTACCGTCGATCGCCAATCTGTCGAAGCCGATTCTACGGCTGAGCGGCTACCGCATCGATCCTACCACCAACGGTCAGGCCGAGGTACGCGTCCAATGGCTGAACGCGCTCAGCTTTAAGGACGTGGGCTCGGGGCGGACCGTGACGGTCAAGCTGCCCGCCGGTCTGCGTTTCGCCGCGCCCAATTGGTCGCCCGACGGCTCCCGCCTCGCCTTCTACGCGCAAGACGCCGACGGCCTGTCGCTCTGGATCGCCGAGCGCGACGGCAGCGCCCGCACGGTCGCCCGGGGGCTGAACGGCACCTTCGGCACGCCCTTCGCCTGGATGCCGGATAGCAAGGCGCTGGTCGCCTATACGGTGCCCGCCGGTCGCGGCGCGGCGCCCGTCGCGAGCAGTACGCCGGCCGGCCCCGTGATACAGGAAAGCGCCGGCCGCACCTCGGCAGCGCGGACCTATGAGGATCTACTCGGCGATGCGCATGACGAGGCGCTGTTCGACCATTACTTTACCGGGCAGCTGGCTCGGATCGATCTCGCCGGCGCTAAGCAGCCGATCGGAACGCCCGGCCTGATCACCGAGTTCAGCGTCTCCCCCGACGGCCGCTACCTGCTGACCGAACGGCTCAAGCGGCCTTATTCCTATCTGCTGCCCGCCCGGTTCTTCCCGACCGAGATCGCCGTATCGACGATCGCCGGCCAAGCAGTGAAGACGCTGGTCGATCGCCCGCTCGCCGACGATCTGCCGGTCGATTTCGACGCCACCGTCAAGGGGCCGCGCGAGGCGGTCTGGCGGTCGGATGCACCGGCGACACTCGTCTGGGCCGAGGCGCTCGACGGCGGCAATCCGCGCGCGAAGATCGCGTTCCACGACAAGGTTATGATGCAGGCCGCGCCGTTCGCTGCGGCACCGGTGGAACTGGCGCAGACCCCTGCCCGCTATTCGGAGACGCTGTGGGGCGATGATGGCTTTGCAATGGTGATCGACCGCGAATGGCGATCGCGCACCGAGCATCGCCTGGCGGTTGCGCCATCGCGACCGGGCCAGACACGGACGGTATCGACGCTCAACTATCAGGATCAATATGGAGATCCCGGCGAACCGATCGTCGAAGACAATGCCGTTGGCAAGCCGGTGATGCGCTTCACGCCAGCCCATGACGGCGTGTACGTCACCGGCGACGGCGCGACCAAGGCTGGGGCATTCCCCTTCCTGGCGGCGATGCCGCTGGCCGGGGGCGAACAGACGCGACTGTGGACTGCCAAGGCGCCCTATTACGAAACGGTCGTCGCATTGCTCGACGACCGCGGGCAGCGCATCCTGACGCGGCGCGAGAGCGCGAAGCTAGCGCCCAACTACATGATCCGCAGCGTGAAGGGCGGCAGCGCCAAGGCCGTCACCGCCTTCGCCGATCCCGCCCCGGTTTTCGCCGGCGTCACGCAGCGCACGATCACCTATCCGCGCGCCGACGGACTGCCGCTGTCGGGGTCGCTGTATCTACCCGCCGGCTATGACGCGAAACGCGACGGGCCGCTGCCGACGTTGCTGTGGGCGTATCCGGCGGAGTTCACCGACGCGAAGGTCGCCGGCCAGACGGTCGATCAGGGCAACCGGTTCGTCCGCCCGCGCGGCATCAGCCACTTGTTCCTGCTGACCCAGGGCTATGCGATCCTCGACAACCCGTCGATGCCGATCATTGGCGAGGGCGGCGCAGAGGCCAACGACACCTACGTCAAGCAGTTGCAGCAGGATGCGCAGGCAGCAATCGATGCCGTGATCAAATTGGGCGTCAGCGACCGCAGCCGCATGGCCGTCGGCGGGCACAGCTACGGCGCGTTCATGACCGCCAATCTGCTCGCGCATACCGATCTGTTCCGCGCCGGCATCGCGCGGTCGGGCGCCTATAACCGCACTCTGACGCCGTTCGGTTTCCAGGCCGAGCAGCGGACCTATTGGCAGGCGACGCCGACCTACACAGAGATGAGCCCGTTTACCTATGCCGACCGGATCAAGGCGCCGATCCTGCTGATCCATGGCGGCGCGGACGACAATAGCGGCACCTTCCCGATCCAGTCCGAGCGCATGTACGCGGCGCTGAAGGGCAACGGCGCGACGGTACGCTACGTCGTTCTGCCCAACGAGCCGCACGGCTATCGCGCGCTGGAATCGACCGAGGAGACTTTGTGGCAAATGACCGACTGGCTGGACCGCTACGTCAAGCCGAAGCAGACCGGATCGACGGTGGGAGCGATAGCCGCGAAAAAGTGACCGATGTGCCAGTTCCGGTCAGGATGGAGCGTGAGCATCTTGCAATCGCTTGCCGGGGATCACAGGCCGCGCGCGGCCCGAGCGCAGTTCGTCGCGTGCCACTGTAGGGCGAGCGCAAACCGACCCATTCCGTCTGGACGCAGCGCGCGCCGCGTTCCACGTCTGCGATCTACCGGGGGCTCGGAGATAGTAAGCGTGTTAAAAACCATGTTGAACATGCCCGCCAAGCTGATGCGGGAAGCGGACGAGAACGACGACGCCTCGCAGGACAACGAACCGATCGCATCCGGGTCGCTCGCCCAGATGGTGCAGGCATTCACCGCGCTTGATCCTGCTGAGGTGGAAGGGTTGGTCATCAAGTGTGCAGGTCGCGATCGCCCCATAACCTCCGCGGAGGCGCGCGACCTGCGGCTGACGGCGGCAGCCGCCTGGGGCCTACCTGCCGCGCGGCCAAGCGAGAAGGTGCACCTACTCGCTTAGCGATGCTTCGATCCCGCCGGTCGGGTGCCAGATCGTTCGACTTTTTCAAAGACCCTGTGCGGTCGCCTCCGCGCGCGCAACTTGCATCGTCTTTCGTTCGAGCAGGTGGTCGCGCGACATTGGTCTACGCACGCTTGCTGCGAGGTGTTGCCAGAGCCGCGGCATGCCGCATGTGTTCCAACACGATATTGGCGGCAGTCCCCTCACCTTGATCGCCGCATCGCGCAATCTGCCGCGCTCAATCGATGCAATTGGGTAAAAGGAATATACCCTGCGGCTGAAACGGTTCGCGTGTTACGCGTTACAAAGGTTCACTAGGAGGCAGCAATGTCGTTTTCACACCCCTACGTCGCCTCGCCGCTCCGGTACGAAAGCGGCATGCCCTATCGACGCACCGGCCGTAGCGGGCTGAGGCTGCCGGCCATCAGCCTGGGTCTGTGGCAGAACTTCGGCGGAGCCGATGTGTTCGAAACGGGGCGGGCCATCCTGCGCCGGGCGTTCGATCGTGGCGTGACTCACTTCGATCTCGCCAACAATTACGGCCCGCCATACGGTTCGGCCGAAGAGAATTTCGGACGCGTCCTCGCAGCCGATTTCGCTGCCCACCGCGACGAACTCGTCATCTCCACCAAAGCGGGCTGGGACATGTGGCCCGGGCCGTACGGCGATGTCGGCTCATCCAAGAAATACCTGATCGCAAGTTGCGACCAGAGCCTCAAGCGGATGGGCCTCGACTATGTCGACATCTTTTATTCACACCGCGTGGATCCCGCGACCCCGCTCGAAGAGACGATGGGCGCGCTGGTGCAACTCCATCGACAGGGCAAGGCACTTTATGTGGGCATCTCCTCCTACGAGCCAGGGCTGACCCGCCGTGCGGCCAAGATCCTGACCGATGAAAAGGTGCCGCTGTTCATCCACCAGCCCAGCTATTCGATCCTGAACCGGTGGATCGAACAGGACCTGCTGGCGACGCTGGAGGAACTGGGCGTCGGCTGCATCGCCTTCTCGCCATTGGCGCAGGGGATGCTGACGAACAAGTATCTAAACGGCGTACCGCAAGATGCGCGCGCCACCCGTGACGGGTCGCTGTCGCAGACCTTGCTCACGGATCGGAACCTCGCCGCCATTCGTACCTTGAACGAGATCGCAGGTGCGCGCGGACAAACGCTCGCCCAGATGGCGATCGCATGGGTCTTGCGCGATCCGCGAGTCACCTCCGCACTGATCGGTGCCCGTACGATCGAACAGCTCGACGACTCCCTGGACGCGATACGGAGGCTCGACTTCGCCGCCGACGAACTCGCTGCGATCGACAAGGCAGCCGACGACGGTGGCATCAATCTCTGGTCGGAATCGTCTGACATCGCGACCCTGCCCGCAGCGCAAGGGGCGCCTGCGTGATATGACGTTCGCTGACAAGCCCTCTGCTTGGCGAAGTCATCCGTGCAGCAACCCACTTTCCAACCCGAGCCGCTCGCTCATTTCGCGCCAAGATCGTCTTGAGCCTGACGCGGTACGGTACGTCTGAGTTCGAGTTTGTAGATTGACCGGTACGCATTGAAGTCAGCGGGCGTTTCCGCCCGCTGACTTCGTTCGTCAAATTTGAGCCAAGCCTCCATCGGTGAACAGCTCGCTGCCCGTCATGAAGCTGCTATCCGACGATGCGAGGAACGCTGCGGCGGCCGCGACTTCGGACGGGTCGCCGACATGCCCGATCGGCGTGGTAGACCCCATCTCGATCATCGCATCGCGGCCGACGACCTCGGCCGCCAGTTCGGTCAGCGTCGGTCCCGGCGACAGGACGTTGACGCGAATACCCGTACCGCGCAGATCCTGCGCCCAGCTGCGCGCGAGGTTGCGAACCGCAGCCTTCTAAGCGCTGTAGATGCTGAACGCGGGCGTTCCCATCACCCCGGTGGTCGAGCCGGTAAGGATGACCGAACCACCCTCACCCATCAGCTTCAAGCCCTTCTGCACCGTGAAGATCGTGCCCTTCACATTGATGGCGAAAGTCTCGTCATGATGCTCCGGCGTGATTTCGGTAAGCGGCACCAACGCGCCCATTCCGGCATTGGCGAACAGGATATCGAGCGTACCGCGTTCCTTCTTCACCGTATCGAACAGCCGGTCGAGATCGTCGGCATCGGTGACCGATCCCACCACCGCACGCGCGTTCGCGCCGAGCGTTGCCACTGCCGCGTCCAACTTCTCCTGCCTGCGGCCGAAGATGTAGACGAACGCCCCTTCCTCGATGAAGCGCTTCGCCGAAGCCAGGCCAATGCCCGTGCCACCGCCGGTGATGATCGCGGTCTTGCCTTCTAATCGGTTCATACATGCCTCCAGTTCTTGGTCGCACGTAGCTGGCTCGCGACATACCTATCGACAAGTATGCACCTTTTGGTAAGTATAGAGAATGTCCAACGAGCTCCAATCCGCCAACTCAGATTCGCCTCCCGTCGCGCCCGCGTTCACTTGCGGCCTCGACGCGACCCTCAAGGTCATTTCCGGTAAATGGAAGCCGCTGATCCTGTACTTCCTGTTGCGAGGGCCGACGCGCTACGGTGAGCTCAAGCGCGCTGTACGCGACGTCAGCGATAAAATGTTGATTCAGCATTTGAAGGAGCTGGAAGCGGACGGCGTGTTGCGCAGGAACGACTATAAGGAGGTGCCGCCCCGCGTCGATTACACGCTGACGCCGCTTGGCGAGAGCCTCGCCCGGGCGCTCGAGCCGTTATGCATCTGGGGGACCAAAAACATGGCCGAGATGGAGAAGATTTTCGTCGAGCGCGACAGCTGGGTTCGACAGAAGCAGGCATAACTGCCGACGCAGAGCAGGTAACATTCAACGCGGCTTTGCGGCCTCTCGACTTCGGACAGCTGTTCGGCTGCATCAACGGAAGAGATTGCACGAGCTATCTTCGCCGTCGTGGCGCTTTGCGGCACCCGCAGGATCGACGGGCGTTGCGTAGACGGTAATTAGGGGGAATGCACTTGCGCGGTCTCGATTTCAGTTCTTGGCAGAGCCTGCTGGTTACCATCCTGGGGCTGACGCTAGTTACGCTGTTGGGGGTCGGCATCCGTCTGCTCACCCAAATGACGTTCCAACAGCGCCGCGAGCGCATGAACCGGCAGATCAATGAGCGCCTCAAAACCCTCATCGCCGCCTACAAGGTGCTCGGCGGATCGTTCACGGGGGACCTGACCGTCGATCCGGCCCACCTGCGCGACCTGCGGCGGCGGGAGCAGGACGGCGGCGCAGAGGAGCCCATGGCTGCGTTGGACCTCAGTGCGGAGGGCGCGGCGCGGTCGGACCGCACGCGCCGCATCCGCGACGCGGTCGAGGCCGCGCTGTCGGACATCATCCTGCTCGGTACCGAGGAGCATGTTCGGCTGGCGGACAGGGCGGTTCGCGAGCTGGTCGCGGGCCACCCGGTCCACACGCACGAGCTGGTCGTGTCGCTGCGCGCGTTCGTGCGCGACGCCCTCGACCTCGATCCGATCCCGACCGACCTGACCATCGCGATGCAGGGGCCCACGCGTCCGGCGTCGTCTGGCGGCGGCAGAGGTGGTAGCAACAAGGACAATGCCGGCAGAAGCGGCGGCGGCGGCGGCGGTGGCGGTGGTATGGGTGGCGGTAGCGGGGTTGGAGGCGGCGGCATGGGTAACGATGTACCTCGCGACGATCCGCACCATGCCGCGGCGCAGAACGCGGAGCGATAAGCTAAGCCCCCCCGATCTCAGTCCGGCGCGATCCATAATTCGCGCAATAAGACAGCGCGGTGGAATGCATTGCGCGAACGGTGAACTCCAATGTGGCGACAGGCATTGCCGGCTGTTCGAGGCGCATAAGCGGACTGTCGATCAGGATCAGACCGCGCGCCTAACACTGCCGACTTAATTTTCCCACCGGTTGCCCAGCGGTCTCGGAAGAGAACACTACGAACAGCCGGCCGTCGGATGCCCAGACGGCCGGCGCCGTTTACTAGAACCGCATCGTCGCGCCGAACAGGACCGTGCGCCCGCTGACGGTGTTGGTCATCATACGCTTGGCATCCTTGTCGGCATATTGGACGATCGGTTCGTTGCCGATGTTGATCGCCTCTAGTGTCAGCTGTAGCTGCGACGTCACGTTGACGTAGGCCGAGGCGTCGAAATTCGTCGTGCCCTTGATATATTCGCCGATGTTGCCGTTGCCGCCGCTGCCCGAACGATACTTGCTGCGCATCGCCGCCGAGCCCCGCACGCCCCAGCGACCGGTGTCGTAATAGATCGTGGCGTTGGTCGACACCTTCGAAAGGTTGGTGAGCGGCAAGCTTACCGGGGTGCTGGAAAACAGCACGTCGGTCTTGCCCTCCGCCAGCGTCACATTGCCTAGGACGCCGAGGCTATCAAACGGCGCGGGAAGGAAATCGAAGTCGCGCTTGCCGGCAATCTCGATCCCCTTGATCGCAGCGCCAGGCCCGTTCACCGGCCGTGTATAATTGAACACGATCGCCGGATCCTGCCCCGGGAGCAACAGTGATAGCGGAAAGCCGGTGGTGTTGTACGGTACCGGCGTCGTCTCGGTGGTGATGAACGACTTCATCTTCTTGTAGAACACCCCGACCGCCAATGATCCGCGCTTGCCGTCATAATATTCGAGCGATCCCTCCACGGAATCCGCGATGAACGGTGCAAGGTTGGGATTGCCTGCGCTTATCGTGCCGCCAAAGGCCGCGGTGTTGATCGTCGCTGCCGCGCGCATGTCGTTGAGCGCCGCGCGATTGACGTTGCGGTTGGCGCTCACCCGCAGCACGAGTGAACGATCAAGGTCGAACGCCAGATTGGCGGCCGGCAGGAAGCCGTCATAGCTGTTGGTGATATCCACCGGCGTCAGCGTCGTGCCGGTCAGCGCCGTGCCCGACGAATTGAGCGACGTCCGATAATAACGCAGCCCGAGATTGGCACGCACGCCCACCTCCCCCAACCGGGTGTTGAGATCATATTGCGCATAAGCGGCGAAGGTCTTCTCCCGCAGTTGGTAATCGGCGCCGGCTATCGCATTGCTTGCATCGACAATACCGCTGAGGCCGAGCGCGTTGTAGGCCCCGTCGATATCGGCAATGATGTAGGGTATTCGGCTACTGTACGGGATCACACGGGTCGGCACCACCGGCAGGCCAGGCTTGCCATCGTAGTTGAACTGCGCGCGGCGCTGCAGTCCGCCATTCTCGAAATGCTTGTAGCTGGCCCCAGCCTTCAGCGTCGAATCCTCGGCAACGCGCCAGGCAAGCTCGCCCTTGGCATTGTAGAATTCGCTATCGATGCCGTCCTCGCGTGTCTCCGCGCCCTGTACGCCCCATTGCGCCGGATCAGCCGGATCGAAGCCGTAACTGTTGGTCGGGTTGTCGCCGTTGATTCCGGAAAAGCTGTAGCTCTGTCCGACGGATTCCAGATACACCTGGTCGTAGCCCGATTGGAATTTCGATCGCGACCAGCCGCCCAGGACCTTGGCGCTGAGCGTATCGGTGATGTCCGTGCGACCGTTGAGTGCCACCTGCCAGAAATCGGTCGTGTCGCGCGTGTTGCGCGTCTCGGTGCGCATGTCGACGCCGTCGAACGATGCCGCGACGATACTGTTATGCTCGTCGAACGTGACGTCGGTCAGCACCTGCGTGCCGGTGATGTCGTTGGCCGCCACCCCATTGGTGCCGCCCGCACCCAGCACGTCGGTCTCGCGGTTGTTGGTCAGCTTGCCGTAGAGCACGTCTAGCGTCACGTCGGTACGATCATTGGGGTGATATTGCAGCGCCGCGGTCACACCCAGTCGCTCGCGCTCGTTGAACCAGGTGGCATAGGTCTGTGCGCGGCTGTTCCACACGCGGTTCGCGCCGGTGGCATTGACCAACAGCGCGCGATCGGCGGCGGAGACATTTGGCCCGACATTGGCGGCGCGAAAATTGATCTGCGACCAATTCCAGTTGCGATAGCCCATCTCGATCGTTTCGGCCTTGCTGTACGCGACCGACACGAGCGCGCCGAAATCGCCCCACCGATCGGAAATCAGCCCGACCAGTCGCGGCGTCAGCGTCTTGCTATACTGGTTCACCTGCCCCTTGGCTGAGACGACTGCGGTCAGCCCGGGATAGTCGAACGGCTTGGCGGTGTGCAGGCCGATCGTGCCGCCGATCCCGCCCTCGTCCTGTTCGGCGGCATAGGATTTTACGACCGTCACCTGGTTGAACAGCTCGGAGGCGAAGATGCTGTAGTCGAAGGAGCGCGAGCGGCTCACGCTGCCGCGGCTGTCCAACCCCGACGCGGTATTGGTCAGCACTTCCATGCCATTCAGCTGCGTACGCGTGAAATCGGGACCAAGGCCGCGCAACGAGATCTGCCGGCCTTCGCCACTATCGCGGGTAATCGCCACGCCAGGCACGCGCTGCAGCGATTCCGCCAAATTCTGGTCGGGAAAGGCGGCGATGTCCTGCGCCACGATCACGTCCTGCGATCCGGTCGCCGACCGCTTCAACTGCGCCGCGCGCGACAGGCTTTCGCGATAGCCGGTCACGACGATCTCTTCGCCGCCATTCTGGTCGTCAGATGCCACGGATGCCGTGCCGGCGGCATCCGTGGCTTGTGCGAAATCGGTGCGGTCCTGCCGCTCCACCACGACCGTATCGCCGACGATGCGGCCATCGATCGCGGTGCCGGCGGTCAGCACCCGCAGCGCTGCCTCGGCTGGCATCCGGCCGCGCAGCCGGTTCGCCTGAAGGCCATTCAACTTGGCCGGCGACGTGGCGACCTGCAGCCCCGTGACGCGAGAAAAAGCGAGCAAAGCCTTCGTCATCGATTGCGCAGGCAGGTCGAAATCGAACTGGCGTTGCTTTGCCGACACGCTCGGCTGCGCCATGGATGGCGACCATCCGACGCTGGCCAGTGCCACCGAACAAAACAGCAGATGCGAAAGGCGACCCGTGCGTACCATCATTACCCCCGAAAGCTTCATCGATTGCGGGGAAGACGGGCGCATCAAGCACAACCCGACATTAAAAGTTTAATGACTTTTTGAGTATATATTTATTACAGTTTTAATGCGTAATGCATCGCCACTAATGACTATAATACTCAGTCGATTGCAAAGCTGTTAATTATATAGTTTTTGACTTTGCTATTTTAGACCATGGGCCTGTTCAACTATCGAAAAAATATACCCGTCAGTAATCCTTGATATCAACAGTTAGAATAAACGGGCATGATATCGGACTGCGCGATCCCTCCTCAGGTCATCCCATCGCTCCGTCAGATTGTAACAATGTCATCATAGAGGCACCGGACCGACCTTGCGGAGTTCCATGCCTGTTTCCCTGCCCCAGATCGACGAGAGCGACACCGACGTTCCCGACCAAGATTGGGAAGCGGTCGCCGCTACGCTCGCCCGCTATGTTCGGACCCGCACTAACCGGCACGATCTGGTCGAGGACGTCGTGCAGGAAACGCTGGCGCGCCTCGTTCAGCAAAACCGCCAACAGAAACTGGTCAGCGTCTATGCGTTCGGCTTTCGTATCGCCGCCAACCTGCTGGTCGATCACCACCGTCGTGATCGTCGGTATTCGAACGAAACCGAGATCGACCATGCCAGCGATGCGCCCTTGCCCGATCGTGTGATCGCTGGACGACAGGAGCTGGCGGCGCTGACCGCGGCACTCGACGCGATGCCGCCGCTGCGCCGCGACGTCTTCACCCGTCGCCGCCTCCAGGGTCAGAGTTGCGCCGGGATCGCCCGGGACCTTGCGCTCAACCTCAAGGCGGTCGAGAAACATATCACGCGGGGACTGGCGGATCTGCACCGGGCAGTCATGCTGGCCAACGACGCGGGGAATGACGGCGGATGACGCGTGAGACGCAGATCGCGGAAGACGCTGCCTTGTGGGTCAATCGCCTCGACCAACCCGCGATCGACACGTCGGCCAGTCGCGCGTTCGACACATGGATGGCGGCCGATGTCGCGCATCGCGACAAGTTTACCGACCTGCAGGCGCTGTGGCATTCCGACGCGCTCACCGAGGCGCTGCGTCAGGCGGCCGCTGCCCCGGCAGTGTCCGACGCGCCGATCGGCCTGATCGGTGCGACGCGCCATGCAAGGTCGCGGCGACCGTTGGCTTGGCTGGCCGCGACGGCCTGCGCCGTACTGGCCGCGCTGTTCGTGATGCTACCTTCCTTCTCCTCGATCACGTACCGGGCCGGCATTGGAAATGGCCGAGCCGTCGTCCTAGCCGATGGCTCGCATGTCGCGCTGAGCGGCAATACCGAGCTGCGCGTGCGGGTGCTGCCGTGGCGGCGCACAGCGACGCTGGTGCGCGGCGAGGCGTTCTTCGATGTGGCGCACGAACGCTGGCGATCGTTCCACGTGCACAGCGGCGAAACGACGGTGGCGGTGCTGGGTACGGCGTTCAACGTCGATCGCCAGAATGCCACGCGCACTGCGGTGGAAGTGTATCGCGGCGCCGTGGCGCTCGACGCCGGTCAATCCGACCACCTCGTCCTGCGCAAGGGTGACCGCGCCCGCGTGGTCAACGATCGCATTACCACCCAGGCACCCGATCCGACGGCTGGCGCAATCGTCGCCGCCAGACCGGACTGGACCGCCGGATGGTTCGAGGCGACCGACGTACCGCTGAGCGTGCTGATCGCCAAGGTGCAGCGCCATTCGGCCCGGACGATCCTGCTGCGGGATGCGGCGCTGGGCGCATTGCCCGTCAGCGGTCGGTTCCGTGTATCGGACCCGGCGCGTGTGTTCGACGCGATCCGCGACGCCTATGCGCTCGACATACGCTACGATCGCGGCGCAGTTCTGATCGCCCCATCGCGCGACCGCCAGGGCACCTGAAAATCGCCGTCGCGGTGTCGGGTTCGTGGCACGTGCGGCGTCTTCCCCGGACTGGCCGATGCCAAGAAGGACCGTGACCCATGACCAATATCGATCGCCGCGACCTGATCAAAGGGTCGGCGCTGGTGCTGTTGGGCGGGGCGATCCCGACCGAGTTGCTGGCCGCGCCTCGCTTCAAGCACTATCCGTTCGCGCTCGGCGTTGCATCGGGCGATCCGGTGCCCGACGGCTTCGTGCTGTGGACGCGATTGGCGCCCGAACCGCAAACGCCGGACGGCGGCATGCCGGTGCGCGATGTCCCGGTGCGATGGGAAGTGTCGGAAGATCCGGGCTTCCGTCGCATCGTCCGATCCGGCACCGCCGTCGCCGAGGCCCATCTGGCGCACTCGGTCCATGTCGAAGTCGGCGGGCTCAAGTCGCACCGGCCGCATTGGTATCGCTTCCTCGTGGCCGGTGCCGATGCCAGCCCCATCGGCACTGCACGCACCGCGCCCGCTATGGGTGCCCCGGTAGATCGACTGCGCATCGCCATGGCAGGCTGCCAGAATTTCGAGACGGGCTATTTCACCGCCTACGCGCATCTGGCGCGCGAGCCGGACCTCGATCTGGTGTACCATTACGGCGACTATATCTACGAAATGGGGATCCGGGCGACACCGAGTCCGCGCAAGCACCTGAGCGACGAAATCTATACGCTCGATGCCTATCGACGCCGCTATGCGCAGTACAAGGCGGACCCGGACCTGCAGGCGGCGCATGCCGCGGTGGCGTTCGTGAGTTCGTTCGACGATCACGAGATCGACGACAATTGGGCCGGCGTGTTCGACAAGGACGGCAATCCGCCGGCCGTGTTCGCGCGGCGCAGAGCCGCGGCGCTGCAGGCGTGGTACGAGCACATGCCCGTGCGCCCCGCGCAGCGACCGGGTCCCGATGGCGTCCGGATGCATCGGCGGTTCGACTATGGCGGCCTCGTGCGGATGCACGTGCTAGACACGCGGTCCTATCGTAGCGACGAATTGTGCCGGCCGAACCGCCCCCGATCCGAGCCCGAGGACTGTAAGCCCGTCGACCGCCCCGAGCGGACGATGATGGGCGCGGCGCAGGAGGCCTGGTTGGACCGCGGGCTGGCCAACGACGCACACTGGAACTTCGTCGCGCAACAGGTGATGCTCATGCCCTTCGACCCGCGCAAGGACGGGGCCGTCACGCCGGTCGTCGGCGCGGACAATTGGGGCGGCTATCCGCTGGCCCGACAGCGCCTGCTCGACAGTATCGATCGGCGCAATCTCACTAATGTCGTGATCGGCGGAGGCGACATGCATCAGCATGTCGTCGGCGCGGTGCCCCGCCGGATCGAGCATCTCGACGGACCGGCCATCGCGACCGAATTCCACGCCACGTCGATTTCATCGAACGGTACGGGCGGGCTGCATTACCCTGGCGAAACCCAGATGTTGTCGAACAATCCCAACGTCCGCCTGCTGAACAACCAGCGCGGCTACCAACTGTTCACCGTCACCCCCGATCGATGGCTCGCCGATGTAAAAGTTCTCGATCAGGTCGACACGCCTGGGGGAGCGCTCAGCACACTCGCCACATTTGCCGTGGATCCGAAGCAGCCCGGCCCCCAAGCCGCATAGACACTACACAAAACGCCCCTTGGTGCGAGACCAATCCTACGGATCAATGCGACGAGCGCTACCTTGTCTTCCGGTTTCGTGTCAGCCTTCCACACCGCGGCGAGGCGAATGGAGGTGCACGTGATGGTCGACCCGTACCGATGCCGGCTTGGCGGCTGGCGCTGCGCCAAGGAACACTGCGGCCGCCGACAGCGCCGCGCCCGCACGGACCGACCGGACCATCACTCGCGCGCGTCGCCGAGCAGCGTCTTCTGCCAAAACAGCATCGACGCCCAGAAATAATAGTCCTCGTTTTCCTTCTTGTGGAAGATGTGACCCTCGTTCTGCGCGAGCACGTGCCAGGCGGTGCCGCCGTTGCCGCGCACGGCCTTGATGATTTGCTCCGCCTCGGATGCGGGCACGCGCGGATCGTTGCCGCCGGTGGCGATCAACAGGGGCAGGCGGATCTTGTCGACGCTGGTCAGCGGCGAGATCTTCATCAACTGCGCGCGCTGCGCCGGGTTGCGCTCGTCGCCATATTCGACACGACGTAGATCACGACGATAACTTTGCGTGTTTTCGAGGAACGTCACGAAGTTGGAAATCGCGACATAGCAGTTCGCGCCTTTCAACCGGTCCGAATAATGCGTGGCGGTCGCGTAACACATATAGCCGCCGTACGAGACGCCGTTAACCGCGAAGCGGCTCGCGTCGAGCATCGGGTCCTTCTGCAGAGCATCGAGGAACGCACCGATGTCCTTGACCGAATCCTCGCGCTTGAACGGCCCGTTGTCGAGATTGATGAAGCGCTCGCCAAACCCCGACGAGCCGCGGACGTTGGGGAAGAACACGGCGATGCCGAGCTCGTTGATCTCGTAGTTGGTCGCCGCGAGGAAGTCGGGACGAGTCTGCCCTTCTGGACCGCCATGGATGTCGACGATCAGCGGACGCTTACCGGGAAATTTCTTGGGATCCGGGCGATAGAGGAAGCCTGACACCGCCTCCCCGTCGAAGCTTTTCACCTCGACTAAGGTCGGCTCGGCGTTGAGTTGCGGATCGAGACCGCCAGTTTCGCTCTGCGTCCAGCGCGTTACCGCCAGCGTCTTGGCATCGATCGCGTAGGCATCGCCCGCGACCTTGGCCGACGACATGCTGAGCCCGATTTCGCCCCAGGGTGAAATCTGGATCGCGGGGCCGATGCTCCACTGGATAACGCCCGCAGGCAGGCCGCTGACGAGGCGCGACGCGCCGGTCGCGGTGTCGAGCACATGAACGCGGCTGACGCCCGCCTCGTTGGTGGCATAGGCGGCGAAACTGCCGTCGGCGGATAACGCATAGTCGCTGACATCCCATTTCGGCTCCCGGCTGACCGGCGAGAAGGCCCCTCCCCGCAGCTTGCCGAGCCGCAGGAAGTCGGAGCCGGCGTCGGAGATCGTCCACACGCTGCCGTCGGTCGCATACTGCGGTGCGGCGGGCTTGCTTGAATGGCTTATGATGAAGCGGCCAGGCGAGCGCTGCCATCGCGTATCCGGCCGCCCCATCTCTACGCCTTCGTCATCAATGCTGCCTGTTAACGTTCAGCAGCGACCGTTCCAGCGGGAAAGGCCGGCGTCGCGACCATAGCGGAGGGTAATCCTGGGTCTAGCACGGGTTGCGTAGGCCCTGGTCGGCATCACTGCTTCAATCCAGCCCGACATTCCAAGTGCCGATCAAGGTCACCATCGCCTTCCGCGATGCGCGTTTTCTAACAGGAGTGCGCGCATCCTGAAAGCCGAGCGAGCTTCTCTCACGTACGTCTTCGCCATTGGAAAAAGGGATCGGTGACCAAGCGGATCGAGACTGGATCGACCCATGATCCGGTCCGTCATCTAGAGCCAGCTCCCTGGCGCAACGAAGGAATGGCCATGGACGTGACACGAAGAACCCTCATTGGGACTGGCGCTTTGGCTACGGCATCGTTGGCGAATGGACGCGTCTTCGCAGCCGGGGCGATCCCCCATGTCGTCATCGTCGGCGGCGGTTCGGCCGGCGCGGTTCTCGCTACCCGGCTGAGCGCCGATCCCCGGCGCCGAGTCCTGCTACTGGAGGCTGGCCCCAGCTTCGCACCGCACGGCTACCCCGACGTGCTAACCAATCCCGGCGTGGTTGGAACGCCGGACTTCGATTGGGGATACACCAGCGCCGACAAGACCCGGCTGGGCCACGACATTCCCCTGCCGCGCCGAAAAGTGCTCGGCGGCAGTTCGGCGGTGAACGGAACCGTCGCGATCCGCGCCAGACCGTCCGACTTCGCCCGCTGGACCGCGCGCGGTCCAGCGGGCTGGTCCGGGGACGACGGGTCGTGCCGCGTGGCCAGGTTTTCCACAACGCGACCTTCCGTCAGAAAAGCCGGCACCGGATCGAGCTCGGCTCGGACGCCTCGGGCAGGATCAGCGCGATCCGGTACGACGTCGATCACCAGGCATCCCGAAGCAGTCAGTTCGGCCCCGACTATCATGAGCATGTGCCGCAGATGTACGGCGTCGCCGACTATCTCGGGACCGCCGCCGACATCCGGCTGGATACGCAGGATCCGGGCTATATGCGTTGCCCGCATCCGCACCCGGCCGCCTTAGCCTTCGAAAGCGCGGTGGACGAACTGGCGTTTAAGCTGGGCGAGGACCCGGTCGCGTTCCGGCTCAAGCATCACGCCGAAATCGATCCGCTGAACGGCAAGCCGCTGTCTTCCACCTTCCTCAACGACTGCATCACGGAGGGCGCGCGACGCTTCGGTTGGGCCAAGCGCACCCCAGCCCCGGGTTCGATGCGCCTGCTTGACGGCACGCAGATCGGCTGGGGCATGGGGTGCGGCGCCTATCCGGTCCTCACGCATCCCAGCATCGCGACATTGCGCGTCCGCGCGGACGGGACATCGCGCTTCGCGGTTGCCGGGCACGAGATGGGCCAAGGGATCCGGTCGATGCTCGAACAGATGCTGATCCGTGACCTGGCGATCGATCCGGCAGGTCTCGAGCTCGCGATCGGGGACACGTCGGTCGCCCCGCAGCATACCACGGCCGGCTCCTGGGGTACCGCGAGCGGCGCACCCGTCGCGGCCGAGGCCGCCGCCAAGCTCAACCTTGCCATGACCGATCTTCTGGCCGGTCGAAAGATCGTCGGTAATCTCCACCAACAGCTGGCCGCCATCCGTCGCCCATACATCGAGATCGAAGTGACGCACGTCGAACCGGGACAAGACGCGAAGGATCTCGCGACATTGCGCGCGGGCAGGTACGCGATCGCCGGGCCGGAATATCCTGCGTTCACGACCTTCAGCTACATCGACGCGGTTCTGGTCGAGATTGACCATCTTCGGGTCGATCACCGCGGCGAAGCGGCCCTGGCGACGATACAGCTCGATGATCCGCGCGATATCCTGGCGGACCGCGGTGCGCGTGAAAATCCGGCGCGGCGCGAGCTTGATCTCTTTCGTGATCTTGTCGCTTTTCAGCGCCTTGTTGCCCTCGATGATCACGCGGTTGATGATCGGGTTCTCACGCACGCGCAAGACGATGTTGCCGGTCTCGACGCCCGCGATCGAGTAATCCGCGAACAGGTCGCTCGCCTGCAGGTCCTTCAGCGCCTGGTCGAGCGTCTCCGCGGTGTAAGGGATGCCGACGCGCAGCTTGGTATAGCTGAGCACCGTCTCGCCTTCGATGCGCTGCGATCCCTCGACGCGCAAAGTCTTTATCGTTCGCCCTACCGACGGCTGGTCGGCTTTCGCCGCCGGACCTGGAGCCGGGGTCACGGAAACCCCCTGCGGGGCCGGCAGCCTAGGAGCGAGCGTCGCGGGCGCTTTCTGCGCGGTCGCGGGTATTCCCGTCAAAGCCGTCCCTGCGAACAGCAGCACGCCGCGTCGCACAGAATTAAAACGTTTCACTGGATTCACTAGGACCGCCTCAATTGTTCTCTGACGCAGCCCGATATCTATCGAACGCTTCGCCCGATTGAGACGGAGTTCAAAGCTTTCACCAGGACGCCACTAAGTTGATCCTTCTGTACGGCTCACCCAATCTCTACAAGATTCCGCTACCTTCCGGCGGTCTTTACTGCAACGATATGCCGCGTAATGTTACCGTTGAAACGAAGTATGAAACTTCGGTCACTCGAGCAGCGAAGACGCCGCGCGGGGAGCGCGGATAGTCGCTGACGTCGACCCGTCTCGGGCGTCTTCTATAGGGGCTTGATCATGGTGTCGTAACGGCCGTCCTCCGACAGCATGCGATACCCGAGCCGATCATAGAGGTTCCTCGCCGGATTGTGCCGGACGAAGCCGATTTCGGCGATAAGCAATCCGGCCTCGCTCGCCTCGTCCTCGAACCTTTTCAACAGGATCGTGGCGACGCCCTTCCTCCTGTATTCGGGTGCCACGTTGACGGAGGCAACCACGGCCCTGCCCTCTCGCACTTCCCAGAATACATAGCCGGCCCGGTCGCCTGCGTACTCGGCAACGCTGGTACGGGGGAGGTCATCCACCCATTGGCGAAGATGATGCTCGATACTGTTCTGCCAGCCTTGGAGCTGGTCGTTTTCCAGATCCTCCATGTATTTTCGCTCGAGCCGGTAGATGAAGAGCAAATCGCGCGCCTCTCCCCGGCGTAGCCGAATGCCAACGGTCACGTGTTGACGATCTTCGGAAACTCGCGGGACAAATGGTCGAGAAAAAGGCGAACCGCGGGCATCATGCCGTCGCGGACCGGATAGACCGCGGTGATCGCCGCCTTTCCGGCAATCCAGTCGGGCATCAGCCGGACCAAAGTCCCGCTGCGCTCTTCGCTTCGACAGATCCACCCCGGCAAGGCGACGACGCCTAGGCCATCCTGCGCGAATTGCTTGAGCATCGGCAGATCGTTTCCCGTGAACCGCGGTTTCACGGGAACGATGCGCTCGCCGCTCTCGGTATGGCTGAGCTTCCAAGTCGTGGCATGTCCGGGCCGCAGGATCGCAAGCAGATCGTGGTTGGCCAGATCTTCCGGTGCGGTCGGCAGCCCACGGCGTTCGATATAGGTCGGCGACGCGAACAGGTGCCACGGGGCATGGGCAAGCACGCGTTGCACGAGGTTGGAGTCGGTCAGGGCGCCAATGTGCGATCGGATCGCGAGGTCGTAGCCACCGCCGATGATGTCGATTTGATCGTCGCTCGTGTGCTGTTCGAACTCGATCTTGGGGTGCGCCTGGGCAAAACTCGGCATGATGTGGCGCATCGCGAAAAGCGAGGGGACGACACCGATCGTGAATTTGACGACGCCGATCGGCGCCGCGAGCCGCTGGCGCACGCCATTTTCGGCGAGGTCCGCATGCTGCAGCATGTCGATGGCATGTCGGTAAAACAGCGACCCCGCATCGGTTATGCTCTGGCTGCGTGAGGTGCGGTTGAGCAGACGCACGCCCAGCGCGCCTTCGAGTTGCTGGAGCCGGTGGCTCAGCGTCGACTTGGGCGCGTTCATCGTCCGACTGGCGGCCGTCAGCCCGCCGGCATCGACGACACCGACGAAATATCGGAAGTCGTTAAGGTCAAGCACGCTGCGCCAACCCGCCGATGCCGCCCGCTATGCGGTCGAGGCCGGACGAAGCGCCGGTAATCCGTGCCGCTATCCGCTCGGCCACCATGATGGTGGTGACGTTGGTGGGCACCGACGGAATCTCGGGCAGGATCGAGGCATCGACGACGCGCAGGCCCTGTATGCCGCGCACGTTTCCCCAGGCATCGACGACGGCGGTCGGATCTGCGTCGGCGCCCATCGGGACGGTCGACGTCGGGTGCTGATACGAGGCGATGTTGGCGACGATGTTCGCGCGGAGTGCGGCATCGCTCGTCACCCCCACGCCCGGCGCCATTTCGTGATCGACCATGCCCGCGAAAGGTGCCGTCCGTCCGATCTCGCGCGACAGGTTCACCGCCTCGACCATCCGGTCGAGATCGCTTGGGTGGTCGAAGAAATTGGCGCGGATGCGGGGCGCGATCCGTGGATCGCGCGAGACGAGTTCGAACGATCCGATCGACTTCGGCAGAGTCACCGCCGCGGCCAGCACGATCGCGCCACCGGTTGGGCTTGCCTTCGGATCGATGAAATGCGTCGCGGTGACCTGCAGGTCGAGATCGCCGTTCGTGGCGGCCTTGGAGCGTGTCCAGGCCATCGACCCCGCTGCCGGGAACATGGATGTATAAGGCGGCTTCAAAGCGTAGATATTGAAGAAGAACGGATGATCCTGGAGACGCCGTCCGACGGGAAGGTCGGCAACGACCGGGATGCCGAGTGCGCGAAGATTGGCGGCGGGGCCGATCCCGGAGCGCATCAGGATCGCGGGGCTCCCGAATGCACCGCCCGACAGGATGACCTCGCCGCCCATCACGCTCTCGCCGGTCACGAGCCGTACGCTGGTCGCGCGGCGGCCAGAGAGGATCAGGCAGTCGACCTCGGCGCTCCCGCGGATCGTCAGGTTCGGGCGAGCACGGACGTCGGCGGTCAGGTAGACGATGCCGGTGTTCATCCGAACGCCGTCAACCACGTTCATTGAATGCGCACAGGCGCCATCAACGAACTCACCATTAAAGTCGTCGACGCTGCCGAGTCCGGTCGCGCGCCCTGCTGCCACAAAGGCGCGTGTCGACGGCGACAGTTCGGCCAGCGTGCGCTGCCGGATCGGGAATGGGCCGGACCGGCCATGCCACGCGTCGGCACCGGTCGGCGTGTTTTCGAGCGCCTTGAACGCGGGCAGCACGTCGTCCCAGCTCCATCCCTCGATATCGCGCGCGGTCCAGCGCGCAAAGTCGGCCGGACGGGCGCGTATTGCTATCGCAGCGTTGATCGCCGAACTTCCACCCACGACCTTGCCGCGCGGCAAAGGAATGGCGTGTCCCAGTTTCGCCGTGTCGTCGCTCTTGTAGTTCCAGTTGAAGTCGGGGGTGCCGACTATGCCGGGATCGGTCAGCGGCCTGGGATAGGTCTTGGGCGCGAACACGGGCCCCGCCTCCAGCAGAACGACATGGCGCCGCGGGTCCGCGCTCAAGCGCGCGGCCAATACCGCTCCTGCAGACCCGCCACCGACGATAACGACGTCGGCGGTCGATTGTGCGGCGAAGCTCCGGCTGTTGGTCAGTGCGGTTGCGGCAATCGCCCCGGCTGCCAGGACGCTTCGTCGTGTCACGATCATGGTTCGTTCCTTTGGAGGTATCCGGTACAGGGGAAGCGGACGATGATGCGTCGTGTCTTTGGGATCGGAAGGTGCATCAGACGCGCCGCGACGACAGGAACAGCATGAGGCTGCGGATCGGCGTTTCATATTCCACCGGCAACAGGATGATTGCCGTCGTCACGAAGCTTGCCAGACCGGTCACCCATGACTGGTTGGCGTAGCGGAGCACACGCGCAGTAAATCCGTGTAGCTGTCCGTCAATCGTTGCAGCGGATGGTGGAACGCTCATGTACACGCTTGGTGGAAGAACGGACAGGAATTGCATCACAGGTCTCCGGGAGGGAAAGTATGCGGGAAATCGGGCCGGGAGGGTTGGCTGACGGCCTGGTCGATGAGCCGTCAGCCGCTGCTCGCTACGTCGTCAGCGAGCGATGAAGCCGCCGTTGATGAAGAGCGTCTGCGCCGTGACCCAGCTGCCGCCCGGGCCCACCAGGAACTCGATCAGCGGCGTGATCTCGTCGATCTCGCCCAGACGGTTTTGCGGGGCCATGTGCGAGAGGAACGCCTTGGATTCGGCCGTTTCCACCGGGTAAAAGAAGGACGTGTTCAGCGGTCCGGGCGCAACGGTGTTGACCGTGATGCCGCGATCGCCGATCTCCTTGGCAAGCGCGCGCGTAAAGTGTTCGAGCGGCGCCTTGGACCCGGCATAGACCGCGTAGAGGCCCGTCGTTGCCGCCTGCAGCGTCGTGCCGATGGTGATGATCCGGCCATTGTCCTCGATCCGCTTCGCCGCTTCCTGCATGCAAAAGAAAGCAGCCTTGCTGTTGATCGCGAAGCTCTGGTCGAAATCAGCCTCGGTGATCTCGACGAAGGGCTTCTTCACCACCTTGCCGACCGTGTTGACCACGATATTGAGGTGGCCGAATTTCTGCTCGACGGCGTCGAACAGCTTAACCACCTCGCTGACATGCGTCAGGTCAGCGCTGACCAGGAGCGGCTCGGCACCGAGATGGGCGATCTCGGCGGCGGTCTCTTCCGCTTCACCCCGAGACACCTCGTCGTGATAATGGACGGCCACCCCACGACAGCCGTTTCGTGCCAGCATGACGGCATAGGCGCGCCCTTGGTTGCGTGTCGCGCCCATCACTACCGCAATTTGGCCGTCGAGGTTTTTGGTACAATCGTCCGTGGTCATCGCTATTCTCCTGGTTGATGACCAAGAGGTAGCTGGCAGACAGATACGCAGCTTTCAGGATACGCGCATCGCTGGTAGAAAATCCGCAAGCAATGCGGAGAATGACGATATATCGATATCAAGCGCGACTTGGCCGATGCTGCCAAGGACCAAGCTGGCGGATCGCGACCTGATCAGCCCCGCAACGCTCCCGGGGTCAGACCATCTTCCCGGCGCATGATCGAGGTGAGGTGACTTTGGCTCGAGAAGCCACTTTCGAGCGCGATCTCGGCTAGGGCCAGCGGCCCGTTGATGATCATCGTTCGCGCCTGATCAAGGCGCAGGCGCATGAAATACTGGTGCGGGCTGGTGCCCGTTGAGCGACGAAACGAACGCATCAGCTGACTTGAGGAGAGTCCGATCAAACCGGCCACCTCTTCGAGCTTCACACCATCGGCAAGGTGCGCCGCCATATAGTCGCGGACCTTGCCGAGCTGACGGTCCGACAGCCCGCCCAAATCTTTTTGCGGCCTGATGGCGCCATATTGCCTGATGAGGTGAATGCCCACCAAGTTGAGCAGCGAGTCCAGCTCGAGCGTGCCCATCGTCGCGTGCGAACCTGTACGAAGTTCGTCGCGGACCATGGCGCCCAGCAATGCCACGCGACGGTCGACGAGGGGCAATGCGTCCGAGTTCACGGTGGCGCCCGGCAGATCCAGATCGGACTGTGCCAGACGGTCGAGCCAGACTTGCGACAGTGAGAATGCGGCAACTTCCTTGGGGTCATGCCAGCGCGCCCAATGATCTGCGCCCGCCGGGATGATTTCACACGCTCCGCTTGCGGCCGAAGCCGTGCGCAGCCGTGTTCCGCCAAGCCGTGACTCGCGGTTGTTGATAGGTTTGAACGACAGCAGCACGATATGGTGAGGGATCGTCTGGCTGATCTCGTCAGCGTCTCGCCGGTTCCACGAAGCCGTACCGAATTCAGATACAACTTGTCGCCCCCAGTTTGGGACCGGCATATCAGCCGTGGCGATATGCGGCGTTCCGGCGGGGCGGGCGTCTAACATAGTTATTCTCGATGTTACCTGCAGACTTTCTGTCAGCGATGCGCGCGTGCCAAAAGCCGCGCAAACGGCTGTCGGCTAGATTTTGTCTATCAGCAAGAAGAAACGCGATGGCCAACGAATGCGTATCCAAGAACCTTGATGACAAAGGTGCCGCGTGGCGACGGGCAAAACACGCAAAGACATCATTTTTCGTCCGACACCAAGGATCGTTCTAGTCGACCATCGTCATTAAGATTACATACTGGATCGGCATACGCCAAAATTAAGATCGCATCTGATACAACAACTTGAAGCCCATCTTCACGGAAGTCCCATGACGGCACGGGAATGGGTCTGAAGAAGGTGGATCTGTTATATCGCAGGGGTGCCTAATGTTAGACCGGCGTGGCGGCCGGAAGCGCGCACTGGGCACGCGGCACCGATGGCGACCCCAGCAGGAACCCAACCAGCATCGATCACTAGACTTCGTATAGGACTTATTGTCCTGGGGGGACCACTCCGAATGTGTTGGCGTCATCGAAGAATAAAGTTGTGATACTGACGTGCCCCCCGCCTTTCATCCAGCGGCAACCAGAGACCGACCATTGTTTCGCGCAGGAGCGCGGGTGAAGCAACGGACGACTTTAAGCCCGCCCGTTGCTTTTCGAGTTCGGCGGCGAACGCCGCTGGTGTGGTGTAGCCGATCGAGGAGTGCCGCCGCTCGGTATCGTAATCATCAACCTAGCGCGCGAGCAGGCTAATCGGCGAAGGTAGGTCGGATCGAACTTCAACCACTTCACGCCGAGGCGGCGGTCGAGGGCACGCGATGAAAATGAAGGCGGTCGACCACGTCGTGTCCGACGTGCGCGACGTAGAGGCCTCGGCGGAGCGGTATGAGAAGGCGCTCGGCATGTAACGGCGTGTTTCGTCCCTGCATGGCGATTCAATTCGCAGGAGCATGATATTCGATGACAACAAGATCAATCTGCGGCCGATGTCCGCCTCGCGGGAAGCCTGGTTCACGGCGCGCATGCGTGCCTCAGGCAGCGACGATCTCTGCTTTCTGAACGACACGCCCCATCGAAGTCGCAAGCCGCTTCCTTGAGCTCGGCATTCTGGTCAGAACAGGGCCCGTTATCAAAAGGGGAGCATGGGGGCCGATCTGTTCGGTCTACGTGCGTGAGCCGACGGAACCCTGATAGAGGTCGCCTTCCATCGTCGCCGAACATATCAGTATGGTTAAAAACAATCGTTAATCGAGCAATATTGATGTCAGTTCGACGTGGCGATTACCTTTAGGGCCATGAGATGACGTTTCTTTTGTTTAATAATTTCCTTGCGTCTACGATCTGAAGCCAGTCTATATCCGCGTGACACTGTTGCGGAGATAGATGTGTACGGGGCGCACGTCAGTTCATGGTTCGATGTTTTTTCTCACGAGCAGAGGCGGCAGCTTGCCGTGGACCAAAGCGGAGCACTAGCAATGCGCGGAAGCGAGAAGCTCGAGCGCATTGTGGACGTCGTTCGCGATTACTACCGGACGCAGTATGCGGCGATCTCCATCATCGACAAACGCGTGCAAACCCTGTTGGCGCAGCGTGGACTCGGTGTAACAGAAACGCCGCGAAGTACAGCTTTCTGCGCCGTAACGATTCGTCAAGGCGGGCGAATGCTGGTCATCCCCGATGCAAGCAGCGATCCGCGCTTCGAAGAGTTCGACAGCGTTAGATATGATCCGTTCGTCCGTTTCTATGCTGGCGCACCTATTACTGATCCCACCGGAATGGCGCTTGGCGCGATATGCGTCGCGGACAGCGAGCCGCTGGCGGGGGAGTTTGATCACTCCCTTCTTGTCATGATGGCCCACGAAGTTGAACGCGAACTTGCCAGCTCAATGAAGGCAGTAGTAACAACATTGGCGTAAGACGTCGATGGTATCGGCGAGCCGTTCGGTTACGTCGTTCGACCGGCCAGCAGCACTTGATGGTCGGTAGCGCTTCATAGTCGCCCGCGACAGGCGGGACCGAACCATACACGGACATTCACGGGCCCTTTCCTGTTTCCCAGTAGCGGACGTTCGTCGGGGGTTACCCGCTTCCCAACTTCAGCCGTTGGTTCATCCTGCCGAATGTTTGGCGAGCAGCCATCTAAATTCAGGCTTGCGACGAACCGCTAGCTAGAGTTGGGCGTCGGTGGAGCGCAACTGCCTTAAACGTGCCTGCGCATCACGTTTCCGCAGGCGAAGGACACGCTTATATTATACCACCGGACACATGCATAACGGCATTCTGCGCATGGCTGGTCTACCTAAGCGAGAAACGGACCCTTGTGAGACGCTTGATGCTTGGAAGCGAGAATAGGCGGATCGTGTCTGGTTCGGTAGGCTGCGCTTGGGCAATGACCAATACTTGGACCGCATTACGTGTTAATCCGTGACGCAATTGCGCGAGCCGTCGCGGCTGCGCCGACACGGGTCGGATGAAAGGGCGCTGACGTGACCCCCGTTTTTTCCTCCAGTTGGAGCTAGAGTCCGCCCCCGGAAAGGGACGGACAGATGAAGCGGAAGCAGTTTTCGGAAGAGCAGATCATCGGCATCCTGAAGGAAGCCGAGGCTGGCGCGGTGGTGACGGATCTGTGCCGACGGCACGGGATGTCGAGCGCGACTTATTACGCCTGGAAGGCCAAGTTTGGTGGGCTGGAGGTGTCCGATGCAAAGCGTCTGCGGGCGCTCGAGGAGGAGAACGCGAGGCTCAAGCGGCTGTTGGCGGACACGATGCTCGACAACGCAGGTCTGAAGGACCTGCTTTCAAAAAAATGGTGACGCCTGCCGCGAAGCGGGAAGCGGTCGCGCATCTCCAGACGGCGCTGGGGATGAGCGAGCGGCGGGCGTGTGCTGTCGTCGGGGCGGATCGCAAAAGCATGC